>NZ_LDZY01000047.1 GCF_001029285.1 Desulfosporosinus acididurans | reverse complement strand
AAAAACTCCACTATCCCTTACAGAATAACTTCGCTGTCTTTAGAACGCTCCCCTACCCCTTATCGTAGTTCGATATTCGATGCACGTTGTTCGATTATTTCCAGCTCTCTAATAAGCGATAGATTTGTCTTGCAAGATGATCATACGTTTCATTCAGCTCTTGGAAAACTTTGTTTTCCAGGTAACCAAGATCTTTGATCATTTCTAACAGGACCATTACTTCATTGCATGATCCTAAGGCAATTCTTAGGAAATTTTTGAAATCTGTACTCGAACTTCTTCGTCCAAACCCTTCTACTATATTCAATGGTATGGAGGTAGCTGCTCTACGCATTTGACTTCCTAATTCATACTGCTCATGCTTTGGAAATTCTAGGGTCATTTGATGTAAACTCAAAGCTGTCTTGTAAGATATCTTGTATACTTCAAGATCTTTATAGCTTTTTAACATCGCTTTCCCTCTTTCGAACTACGAACCACGAATATCGAACCACGATAAA
>NZ_LDZY01000046.1 GCF_001029285.1 Desulfosporosinus acididurans | reverse complement strand
ACCACACCGAAGTGCTGTGACTGCTTGTAAGCGTACGGTTTCAGGTTCTTTTTCACTCCTCTTCCGAGGTGCTTTTCACCTTTCCCTCACGGTACTGGTTCACTATCGGTCGCTAAGGAGTATTTAGCCTTGGGAGGTGGTCCTCCCTGCTTCCCACGGGGTTTCTCGTGTCCCGCGGTACTCAGGATTCCCTCACAGCACTCTGCTCTTTCGCTTACAGGAGTGTTACCTTCTTTGCTGAACCTTTCCAGATTTCTTCAGCTAGAACGTTGTGCCTAAAAGAGGGTCCTACAACCCCAATCCCCAAGGGGATTGGTTTGGGCTCTTCCCCGTTCGCTCGCCGCTACTTAGGGAATCGATGATTCTTTCTCTTCCTCCGGGTACTTAGATGTTTCAGTTCCCCGGGTTGTCTTCATTAACCTATGTATTCAGTTAACGATAACTGGATATGACTCCAGTTGGGTTGCCCCATTCGGGTATCCACGGATCAAAGCCTGCTTACGACTCCCCGTGGCATTTCGCTGTTAACCGCGCCCTTCTTCGACTCTTAGCGCCTAGGCATCCACCGTACGCCCTTAGTAGCTTGACCTAAATCTTTACTACATTTAGGGTTTCTCAAAACGTTGCTT
>NZ_LDZY01000045.1 GCF_001029285.1 Desulfosporosinus acididurans | reverse complement strand
GCCATAGCTTCGGTGATACACTTGAGCCCCGTTACATTTTCGGCGCAGAACCACTCGACCAGTGAGCTATTACGCACTCTTTAAATGGTGGCTGCTTCTGAGCCAACATCCTGGTTGTCTGTGCAATTCCACATCCTTTCCCACTTAGTGTATACTTTGGGACCTTAGCTGATGGTCTGGGCTGTTTCCCTTTTGACCATGAATCTTATCACCCATAGTCTGACTCCCAATCTTAAGCTTATGGCATTCGGAGTTTGATAAGGTTCGGTAACCTGGTAAGGCCCCTAGCCTATTCAGTGCTCTACCGCCATACGTCATCAATTGAGGCTAGCCCTAAAGCTATTTCGGGGAGAACCAGCTATCTCCGTGTTCGATTGGCATTTCACCCCTACCCACAGCTCATCCCCTGCCTTTTCAACGACAGTGAGTTCGGGCCTCCAGTAGGTTTTACCCCACCTTCACCCTGGCCATGGGTAGATCACACGGTTTCGGGTCTACAGCATGCAACTAGCCGCCCTCTTCAGACTCGCTTTCGCTTCGGCTCCGGCTCTTCGCCTTAACCTCGCTGCATACCGTAACTCGCCGGTTCATTCTACAAAAGGCACGCC
>NZ_LDZY01000044.1 GCF_001029285.1 Desulfosporosinus acididurans | reverse complement strand
CTCCCTCCCTCGCGCCAGCTGCTCACATTGTTAGGACAAAATTTAGCAATATAATAAGCGATGATTAAAATCATAAAATAATTTGATTTGAATCACAGATCTATTTTGCCGATTTATATAAAATTAAGTCATCCAAAGGAAAGATTTTCAAACGTTCCTTGCCTTGTATGGGAAACCTTAATGTTGGGCGCGATGACATGACTAAGCAACTATAAAGGAGTGGAAAAAATGCAGCCAACTAAAGAACTAAAAATTGAACATGAAGCTGTCCTCACGGTTTTGCAGATTCTTGATAAGATTAGTCAACGAATTACTGAAGGAAAAGATATAAGCATCAATGATATAGAAACCTTACTTGAGGTTATGAAAGTATTTGTTGATCGCTGTCATCACGGTAAGGAAGAAAAAATTCTGTTCGAAGCCATGGAATCTGTGGGTATTCCAAAAGAGGGTGGACCTGTTGGCGTAATGCTCTATGAACATGACAATGGACGAAGATACATCGGTGGAATGCGGAAGGCCTTTGAAAAGTTCAAACATGGAGATAAAGAAGCACTTAATGAGTTTGCAGCGAATGCTTCTGGCTATACAACCCTTATGTATGCGCATATTGACAAAGAAAATAATATTCTTTATCCAATAGCAGAAACGCATCTTTCCGAAACGGCTAAAATTAAACTAGTACAAGATTTTTCTATGATTCAAGCTCAGG
>NZ_LDZY01000043.1 GCF_001029285.1 Desulfosporosinus acididurans | reverse complement strand
GCCAATCGTAGTTCGTGGTTCGATGCACGTTGTTCGAATCGCTGTATTTCTCTGCGGTCTTGACTTATAAACGACTTCGTCGTTTTATCGTTAACCGCTTAAAATTACACGTTCACTCGAACTACGAACCACGAACCACGAACCACGATCTACGACTGCTTGTAAGCGTACGGTTTCAGGTTCTTTTTCACTCCTCTTCCGAGGTGCTTTTCACCTTTCCCTCACGGTACTGGTTCACTATCGGTCGCTAAGGAGTATTTAGCCTTGGGAGGTGGTCCTCCCTGCTTCCCACGGGGTTTCTCGTGTCCCGCGGTACTCAGGATTCCCTCACAGAATGTCTCCCTTTCACTTACAGGGGTGTTACCTTCTCTGCCCGGACTTTCCAGTCCTGTTCAGCTAGAGATCCATCCTTAAAAGAGGGTCCTACAACCCCCTACTCGATATTCGAAATACGTTGTTCGTGGTTCGATTATGCTATTCTTTCGGGTCTTTTTGACCCTATAGAATCACTTTGTTCGAACTACGAATAGCGAACCACGAATATCGAGTAGGGTTTGGGCTCTTCCCCGTTCGCTCGCCGCTACTTAGGGAATCGATGATTCTTTCTCTTCCTCCGGGTACTTAGATGTTTCAGTTCCCCGGGTTGTCTTCATTAACCTATGTATTCAGTTAACGATAACTGGATATGACTCCAGTTGGGTTGCCCCATTCGGGTATCCACGGATCAAAGCCTGCTTACGACTCCCCGTGGCATTTCGCTGTTAACCGCGCCCTTCTTCGACTCTTAGCGCCTAGGCATTCACCGTACGCCCTTAGTAGCTTGACCTAAATCTTTACTACATTTAGGGTTTCTCAAAACCTTGTTTGCACTCGGTTTTGAGGTGATGTTTCCTTTGACTTACTAGAAATTATTTCTCTATGTAGTTTTCAAAGAACAAGTGCGATGCGCGAAGTTCGAGGTACGATGTTCGAATCAAATTTAGCCTTGCGGCTAAAAGTGATCGTTGTCATTCTTCTATTTCACGTTCGCTCAAAAATATTAGGACCAGTAGTCAAGCATTACAACTATCTTACCCAATCCTGCTTGAGTGAGTTTCCATTTATCGAGTTTCTTAATCCTCTGTCCGAGGAACGACTATACAATTCGCACCTCGTGCATCGAACTTCGAACCTCGATTT
>NZ_LDZY01000042.1 GCF_001029285.1 Desulfosporosinus acididurans | reverse complement strand
CAACGAACAGCTACCCGAAGACAAGGACAAATACTTTTGCCCCAAGTGTCAAGAAGGTCATTTCCTACCAATATGATAGCTATGATTCCCAATATGACACGTTGAAATATACTCAACCCCAAGGAGTGCAAAGAGTGCCCTCTGAAAGAAAACAACCAGTGTCAAAAGGTATTCAAGGTTAAGGTTTCATCAGACCCCAGAAAATACACCGTTCCAGCCAAAGGAAGTGGGCGTTACTTTGAACTCTATAAACAGAGAACAGCCGTAGAACGTGTTAATGCTTATCTCAAAGAGTACTTTCAGTTAAACAACATTCGACATCGAGGAAACGTAGCCAAAGTAGACTTCGAGTTTTCTATCCTGACCTATACCCTCTGCAAATTAGCCGTAGACCGATTGAACAAGTTCAAACGTATAGCTGCAGCATAAATTTTCAAAAAATGTTACTAACGAAATTCTGAAGGTCTGAGCTTTAACAATTAAACATTATGAAATTGACTCGCTTATTAAAACATTTTCTCCTATTGATTTTAATCCAATGTTCTTTAATTCTTCTTCAGTATAGAAACTATTCAATAAAAGTCACTTCCTTTTAAAATCTTGGCAGTTGCCAATTAAAATCAAACTAATTGTTTAGCATGCCTTAACTAATTCCCCTCTGCTACCTATTTACCTAAAATAATATCGCAAATTCTGTCAACATCGTCCAAGGATAAGTTGGCATAGAGCGGAAGAGTTAAAATTCTTTCAGAAATATATTTCGCAACAGGAGTATCTTGACTATCGAATTTATCTCTATAACATAAAAAGTCATTGATTAAAGGATAAAAATATTTTCGGGCAAAAATATCTTCTTTTTTTAAGGCTTCATACACTTGATCCCGGTTCATTTTATAGCCGTCAAAAACAACAGGTAAATATGCGTAATTGCTTTTGATTTCCGGTTGCCGGCTTAATTTTAGGCCATTAATGCCATCTAATCTCATAACATACCGCTGGGCGATTGCTTTTCTCTTCTCTATTTCAAAATCGACATGTCTCAAATTGCAAATTCCCATTGCTGCTTGAAACTCGTTCATTTTGGCGTTACCGCCAACGCTTTCAACCGATTCTGGCCCAGTAATGCCAAAATTCTTCAAGTTATTCAAAGTTCTAGCCAAGTCCGAATTAAGATATGTAACCGCTCCGCCTTCAATGGTATTGAATACTTTTGTAGCATGAAAACTAAATATAGAAGCGTCTCCGAAAGTTGCGATACCTTGGCCATTTACCGTTACGCCAAAGGCATGGGCCGCATCGTAGATTACTTTTAACTTATATTCTTGGGCAATAGCATCGATAGCATCAACATTGCAAATATTCCCATAAACGTGTACTGGAAGAATTGCTGATGTCCTTTCTGTGATCAAACTTTCGATCTTTTCTTCATCTATCGTATAGGTGTGCGGGTTAATATCACAAAACACAGGGGTTAAGGCGTTTCTTACTATGGCATGAGTTGTTGATGCGAAGGTAAAAGGAGTTGTAATAATTTCACCAGTCAAACCTAAAGCAACAATTGCACTTTCTAAAGCCAGATGACCATTTGTAAAAAGTGTAATATTAGGCGTTTGCAAATACTTTATTAGCAAAGACTCTAATTTTTTATGCTTTATACCCATATTCGTTAGCCAATGGCTTTCCCACAAATCTTCAATTTCTCTGATGTATTCTTGAAAGTCTGGCATTGAAGATTGAGTCACTTGTATTGTACTCATTATCCACCTCAGCATTTGTGCAAATATCAAGGTACCCATTAATACCCCGTATAAAGCATTTATATTTTTCATATCAGTAACTGATAAACACAAACTTAACTCTCAAGCTTTGTTTGGATTTTAGAACTAAAGTTCTTTCCTTTCCATAACATTGAGTATTGGAGGAATTTAACCTTAATCTAATACTGCATAGCAAACAGTTTCGGTTATATCATGACAATGATGACGCAAATAAAGTTTATATTCTGGAACCCAAGATTTAATAAGTAAGGGAATTTCCCAAAGATCTTCTGGTTTATGATAAACACATATAGCCAATTTGGGCCTCTGTGAAGTTATAATTTCTTTTGCCCCCAAAAGAGCCTCCTTTTCAGCTCCTTCAATATCCATCTTAATAAACGTCACTTCTTTTTCACATAAAACAGAGTCTAATGCTAAAACTTCTATAGTTTGTAACCCATTTTCATTAATTTGAGATCCTCCGCCATTTGAATTTGGTTGAAATAAGACTCTTTCATTTTTATCAAATACCCCAGCGTTAAAGGCAATTATTTGATCGTTACAAGCATTCACCGATAGTTCTTCTAGTTCTTTATTTAAAGTTTTAAAATTCTCTTCATCAGGCTCAAAAGCGTAAATATATTTAAACTTGCCTACTTTATTAATAAAGGACAAAATTGTATCTCCAGTATATGCACCGCAGTCAACAAAAACTTCATTTGATGAAAGACTTATAATTGAGTCAATTTCATAATGTTTATTTGTATAAGCTCAGGCCTTCAGAATTTCTTCTTTTAACATTTTTTTAAAGATTTATGCAGCTACACGTTTAGACTTGTTCAATCGGTCTACGGCTAATTTGCAGAGAGTGTATGTCAGGATAGAAAAGTCGAAATCGACTTTGGCTAAGTTTCCTCGATGGCGAATGTTGTTTAACTGAAAGTACTCTTTGAGATAAGCATTAACACGTTCTACGGCTGTTCTTTGTTTATAAAGTTCAAAGTAGCTCTCACTTCCTCTGGCCGGAACGGTGTATTTTCTGGGGTCTGATGAAACCTTAACCTTGAATACTTTTTGACACTGGTTGCTTTCTTTCAGAGGGCACTCTTTGCACTCCTTGGGTTGAGTATATTTCAACGTGTCGTATTGGGAATCATAGCTATCATATCGGTAAGAATGACCCTGTTGACACTTGGGGCGAAAGTATTTGTCCTTGTCTTCTGGTAGTTCTTCATTTCGTGAATTGTAATCAATTAGGGCCTTTGATCCTATGGCCTTTGCTTGTTGGTAAATTGGGCTGTAATCGTAACCAGCATCCAAAAGCGAATAGGAAGGTTTCAGCTGGGGATGAAGTTCATGGAGAGCCTTGAGTAGAGGAATCGCCATTTTGGCCATCATTGACATTTCCCGAGGAAAGCAAGGATTTTAAAATATATTGGCTTTTACACTCTACGAGAA
>NZ_LDZY01000041.1 GCF_001029285.1 Desulfosporosinus acididurans | reverse complement strand
TAAAATGCACCCTATAAAATGGACAGCAAGGGTTTTAAAAACCCTTTATTTTGGACAGAAGGGTTTTTGAAACCCTTAACCTCGGACAACTAGCGGTTTTGATTCCAGTTCAAACAGGTAACAATAAAACTGGACTGAATTGGAGGAATGCCGCATGGCTAACAAAAAATTTACTCAAGAAGAAATGAATCATCTCCGATCAAGTCCTTATGTTTTGGATGTCAGTCCTAGTATTGTGCATTTCTCAGCCAAATTTAAGGAACTGTTTTGGAATTCAATACAAGAAGAAAAGGAGCCGCGAGATATTGTTATCGAGCTCGGCATCGATCCTGATATTCTTGGCGAATGTCGTCTAACTGGATTGAAGGGTATGATCCGAAATGAAGTCCGAGCGGGAAAAGGGTTCAGAGACTTAAAAACGTACGGGTCATATGTCAAAGACTGCACAGATCCAGAAGCAAAAGTAAAATACCTTGAGCAGCAACTGGCCTATAAAAATCAGGAAATAGAGTTTCTAAAAAAAATTGTATCTTTAGGCCGGGAGGATTCGGAATCATGAATATTCCCGCATCTGCTAAGTACGCAGTCATTCGCGAGATGACTCAGCGAGACAACAATTTGCTGAATATTGCCTGGCTATGCGCTGCTGCTGGTGTTTCGCGGTCCGGATACTACCATTACCTTGAAACGAAAGACCTCAGACGACAACGTGAAGAACAAGACCAAAAGGATTTCCTAATAATTGTGGAAGCTTACCGATTTCGTGGTTACAATAAGGGAGCCCGCGGTATTTACATGCGGCTTCTTCATATGGCTCCTCCGGTGCACATGAACATTAAGAAAATCCGACGTTTGATGAACAAATATCGACTTTTCTGTCCTATTCGCAAAGCAAATCCGTACCGGAGAATGGCCAAAGCACTGAAAACCAACAATGTGGCTCCCAACCTACTGAACCGGGAATTTGAAACACACGGCCCCCGCGCTGTTCTGCTGACGGATATTACCTACATAATTAATGGAAAGGCGCCACGGTGCTATATGTCTACTATCATTGACGCCTGTACAAAAGAGTTGCTCGCTTGGGTACTGAGTGAATCTCTCGAAATTGATTTTGTTCTGGAAACTGTGAACCAGCTCGTCAAGAATTATGGTATCTCTTTGACAGCTGAGACCCTGATTAATTCGGATCAAGGGTCACACTACACAAGTATAAAGTTTATCCAACTGATAAAGGACAGTGAACTGAGGCAGTCTATGTCCCGAAAGGCAAATTGTTGGGATAACGCTCCGCAGGAATCCTTTTACGGTCACATGAAAGATGAAATTGACATTTCTCAATGCACAACATTTGAAGGAATTCACCAAGTGATCAGCGATTGGACTGATTATTACAACAACGAGCGATACCAATGGGATTTGGCAAGATTAGCTCCAAGGGAGTATTACAAGTATCTCGTTACAGAAGAATAAAATGTACCCCATATAATGGACACCAAGGATTGACCATGCGTGGCATACCATTTATTTAGATGAAATAATCAACAAAATGTATTCCTATTGTGCCTTTTCTCTGTAGTTGACAAAGATGATAAGTGGAACTTCTTTTTATATCGACCAGAGGAATTAGGAATGTATCGAGATAAAAATCGATCTAGAGATAATGGCGTTCTACACCTTTACTTCGTTGTTAATAATGGAACAGCAAAAGAAGTTCGGGAGGATGCTGTCGATGTTACTGATCATCTAAATAATTGGGACGTTCTCAAATATAGAAAGAATTGGTGGAGTTTGATGAATGCTATAGGAACGAAATTCATTTCCGATATGCAAAATATATATAACACTGCTAAGAAAGAACTAAAGTACAACGCAACGCGCTTCTTACAATTGGTATCTGAAAAATGTGGAGTTCAAGCGGCAAAAGAATTAATCTCTAAGGATGGAGGGACCTATGGTTTTCAGTATTATGTGAATACGGACGTTTAGATTTAACCGTGGAAACACATGTGATAAAGGATGAATATCAAGAACTATTTACCGATACTGAAAGGGATATTTGCAGAAAAAGGCTTAGTGAAATGGACTATAATTTAAAATCGGCAAAGCTATGAAAATTATTGTAACTTGTTAATTGCCCTGGATTAACTAATGATTAGGGCACCTTCTGTGATAAAGGAGGTGTTTTTTTTCTTATATTTTGCACTGTTTCAATAGGAAGTAATGAATTTGGCCATCCCTTTAAAGGATTTAGGAATGGCCATGGTAAATACTTTAATAGCATAAAATCTTCCGTTGTGATCTGTTCATCATGAAGGTTCTTTTCTGGAAAGAGGGGAACAGGAGAAAATGGGGTTACTATATTTATCGGATATAATCACTAGAGCTTCAAGAAGCCGCTTTATGTAAAGGTTAGCCAGCAGTCATGAGTGTGGGGTCAGGGGTGGCCCATCTATCCGGAGAAAAGGAACCCTAAACTGCTAATGCTGCGTTATGTCCTTACCTAACCAAAGGTGTTCACCGAGCTGAAAAGCTGGTGGGATGTGTCATATCAGTATGGGGGAAAGGAGTCTCATATGAATAAGCTGTCTTATTGTGGAAATAATTGTTCTGTATGTCCGAGGTACACAGCTACCGAAAAAGGTGATATTTCTCAACTTAAGGGGGCAGCAGACTTATGGTTTCGGGCCGGATGGCGTGATACAGTTGTATCTCCTGAAGAAATTAAATGTTATGGGTGTTTAACTTCAAATTTTTGCAGGTATGGAATACAACAGTGCGCGAGTTCAAAAGAAGTTGATGACTGTGGAATGTGTCCAAGCTATCCTTGTGAAATAAGCTCAAAAACGTTTATACAAAGCCAAAAATATGCAGATAGCATTAAAGATAAATGTTCTAATGAGGAATATCTTACGTTGCAGTTGGCATTTTTTCAAAAGAAAATGAACCTGGACGGACTCCATTCGAAATAAAAATGGTTCATTTATTCAACAAACACCTATTCCTCGCCTCCGCTAACCAGCTAATACTGCGGGATGTCCTTACCTATCCAGAGTCGTTCTTCGAACCGGAAAGCTGAAGGGATTGGGTTGGATGGGATGTATGCATTTCGGTTATGCACCCAGATACAGGAAGGTGGGAGAAGATGGGAGTCTACATGTAGAGGTGTACAACTATTAAATGTAGCATTAGGGGGAACATTAATTCAGGATATTCCAAGTATTGTTAGTAAAGCTCTGCAACATTCTCAAACTGCCGAATGGTAAAACAATCATAACTTCCACACAAGCCTGCGATGTGCGAAGATTTGATTTGGTTTTGATCCCACATGTTTATGAAGACATCCTGAAACAATTATTTTTGAATTCCATGAACCAATTGATTAGCAATAAAGATAAGATTATAGAGAACTGTAAAATAATAAAGCAGGTTTTGACGGATACCGCTTCTTTGGATGTTCAATCTGAAGATTTGCATCACGAGCTTACACTGGTTACAGAGCTGATCCGACAATGTGTCGATGAAAATTTGATGACGCATACTTTAGGCTTTACACATTTTATGGGACAATAACAATCCTCTTGCCATGTTCCTCCATGTTCCAAACTTTTTCAATGTCTTTAAGTGGGTACTTTACAATGTCCATACTTAATTTACCTTGTTTTATCATATCCCATACAAGCTTGGTACCCTCAACAAGAGCATCAGGTGGGGTCTGTGCACCCACCATTCCATAAATCTCAAGGCCTGAAGTTATTAAGCTTTGACCGGGGAGTTGTGCAGTCCATCCTGCTAATCCTCCGATTAGAACAAAACGGGTTCTTTTAATTGGCATTCCGAGCGCAGTTGGAGTAAAGGAGTTTATTATAATTTCTGCCGGGTGACCCCAGAGATAATCAAGTATCACATCGTATCCGTTTTCAGCTTCTCTTTTTAAGGCTTCCACTACTTTCTCATCCGGCTGGTTAAGGTTAATAAAAGCATCTGCGCCTAACTCCCTCAGCTTTTCTCCTGATTCTGGATTTCTTCCTGTTCCGATAATCCTTCCTGCTCCAAGATACTTTGCAATTTGTACGGCAATCATCCCTGAAACACTGGTAGCACCGTTAATCAGTACAGTTTCACCCAATTGAAGCTTTGCGATATATTTAAGAGGCCCGAGAGAACTTAATGCAGCAGACGGGATAACTGCTGCCTGCTCTGCAGTTACTCCTTGTGGAATTGGAGTGGTGAATGCCTTTGGTACCACTACCTTTTCTGCCATAGAACCATATGGAGACTTTATGCCTCGAAAACTCACAAGTGTTCCATCTTCTAGAGAACCTATACCGCCATGGCCAACAACAGCTGGAAAATTTGGATAGAATTGTTTACTGGCAAAGTGAGTACCTGCTTCAAGGGTTTTGACTGCATAATCTAATATTACAGCCTCTACCTTCACAGTAACATCACCATCATTTAAAATAGGATCAGGGAAATCTTCATATCTTGGAATATCTCCTAATTTATTAATAATTGCTGCTTTCATATTGAACCTCCCTATAATATCTTGATATTTTCTTTAGATATCTCGTATTTTCATAGAATTCCTAGCTAACCAAATTAGCTCACCACGGATAGAATTCGCATAAAATGTCTAATTCGGAGAAATTGGATATGGCAAAGCCAACGTCTACTATTTGTGGATATGTTGGCCGTTGTAAACCCATGATTCTCACGGTGGTAAACCTCCCATGTCTAACAGGGTCAAGATTATAAATCTGCCCTAAATTCCTTCGTTCCACCTATCCATGATTGGGTGTCAGTTATGCTCCTCTACCGAGTCCTTGCTCTAATGGAAAAATTATGCGACTGACTACCAGCTCTTTTGTTTTGCTAGGTTACCTGGATTGCTCGCTTCTGTGGTGACGCTTTAACCCACAGATCGTTTGTTTCTTATGGTTTCGCTGCTATTCTAATTACGCTGCTAAATGCTCAACTGGACGATGAATGTCCTTAATTAGCTTTTCTGGATCGTATTCTGTACCTTTTGTTAATATTGCATAGAACACCCGAATTAGTTTACAGCTTAAGGCAATTAGTGATTGTTTCTTCTTCAGGGGTATTCTTGATCCTTGTTGTGTAGTAGTTGTGTATCTCTGCAAACTCTGCGTTTTTTNCGACTAGCGGCATCACTGCTTG
>NZ_LDZY01000040.1 GCF_001029285.1 Desulfosporosinus acididurans | reverse complement strand
GGGCCATCGCTCAACGGATAAAAGCTACCCTGGGGATAACAGGCTTATCTCCCCCAAGAGTCCATATCGACGGGGAGGTTTGGCACCTCGATGTCGGCTCATCGCATCCTGGGGCTGTAGTAGGTCCCAAGGGTTGGGCTGTTCGCCCATTAAAGCGGTACGTGAGCTGGGTTCAGAACGTCGTGAGACAGTTCGGTCCCTATCCGTCGCAGGCGCAGGAAATTTGAGAGGATCTGTCCCTAGTACGAGAGGACCGGGATGGACGAATCACTGGTGTACCAGTTGTCTCGCCAGAGGCACAGCTGGGTGGCTATATTCGGATCGGATAAGCGCTGAAAGCATCTAAGCGCGAAACCGGCCTCAAGATGAGATTTCCCACGAGTGAAAGCTCGGTAAGACCCCTGAAGGAAGATCAGGTTGATAGGCCGGATGTGGAAGCACCGTGAGGTGTGGAGCTGACCGGTACTAATCGGTCGAGGGCTTGACCTAATAAGATACGAAAGCAAAGGGAACGTGGCTCAAATGGTTCCGAGAAGACGAAGCTAGAAAAAGACTCTATGTAGTTTTGAGAGAACAGAGTTCGAAAAGGACAACTGAATCTCAGAGATCTGGTGATCATGCCGGAGGGGTTCCACCCGTTTCCATACCGAACACGGAAGTTAAGACCTCCAGGGCCGATAATACTTGGGGCGCAGGCTCCTGGGAAAGTAGGTCATCGCCAGGTAAAACAAGCAACAGACTGCCATAATGGTAGTCTGTTTGTGTCTCATGAAAGAAGTGAAAGATATTGGGTCCCACACTGCAGGAGAAGGCGTCACTGGACGCAGTGTGGCGATAAGCTCGTACTTCGCCACGAAGTGAATCTCTAGGGTTGGTGGTTCGGCGAAACCCTCCACCGGAGGCTTTCGTGCTTTTCGTATACACGAACACGGAAGTTAAGGATCCACACTGCAGGAGTATGCGTATGGGGACGCAGTGTGGCGAAAGGCTAATCCGCCTTTCGTTCCAGGGCCGATAATACACTACCGGTGATTGCAGCCCCTATACTTACATATTAATACCACCCGTAGGGATATGGGGGATAAGCATAGGGGTACACAGATGGGTAATAGCGAGGTCTAGCCATTGTAGCTCCCAAACCTAAGCCCAGAGCAAAGGGAAGAAACCCAAAACCAAACATAAGATCAACTCCTTTTTGTGTTTAATAAGGCTACCACCTTAGTCGATGGTAGCCTTAATAGAATTTCTAGAAGATTACGCCTAAAGCGATAAGAATTAGAATTGCAATCGCGATTATTCCAATACCCATGCCTGCACCAAAACCATAAGCAGTGACAGGGGGATGACAACTTGCTCCGCTCATTCCACCATAACTCATTCCGTACATATTAACCCCTCCAATTAATTAGAATACTATACCAAGTGCGATAAGAAGAAGTATAATTACAACAATGATAGCAATTCCAGCACCAAAACCTGTGCCATAAGAACTAGCAACGCCTGTACCTAATGTCATTGTTATTTCCTCCTTAACCATTTCTGCTACATAATATGAAATAAATGGATATTCCGAAATTTGTCTTACGAAGGAGTGTTCACATTTAATATATAACTGGATAACCTAATGACTAAAGAATCAACAAAAAAGATCAGGAGACCTGATCTTTTTTCTCTATGCATGAACAATGAAAACAACGTAAATATTTTAGGACGTATTTTGTATCTGCGCTGGAAAATGGGATGGATAAACCGGACTTATATGAATTTCTGAGTCTACAGAGTTTGGTCTGCTGACTCGATCGTTATTTCCAGTACTGCTCTGGCCCAAGGAAATTTAGTTTTCATCAACTCAAATTCCGAACCTTCTTTAAGAAAACCGGCGGTCCCCTTAATCAAAAAACCTGTTCCTTTATACATTTTGCCTTGTACTTCACGATTAGCAACAGTGAGTTTAACTTTATTATTTCTTGCTATATTATTCTCGGTTTCGTTCATTCCGCCAACCGGGATAAGTAATTTTCCATCGTTTGTGATGTTAATGTAGCTGTTCCATGTATTGACCACGTGAGGCTCATTTATCCCTTGAGTTACAATTGCGACTGCTCCATCGGAAGGGTGAGTTAGAACTTCTTTAAGCTTTTCGATAGACATTTAGAGTACCTCCTTAAAATTAAGTACTAAGCTGAGAAATGTGATATTTTAATTTTCTATTAAACTTTTAGACAGGGGCCGTGGCCGGTTGCCACAAAATTGGGGTTTAATTGTTTTAATGTTTGTTGTAATTTTATGCGGCGTTCTTGGTCAGGTACTTGTTCCTTACTGATATCGTCTATTTCAGTCTCCCAATTGGATTCTAGAATAGCATTGTTTGCTTCTCCGAAGCGAATCATCAGGTCACTACTAAAAAAGATACCGCGTCTTTTTTCTAAGACCAGCAGGCCCTCCCAAAGATGCATTTCAGAAGGGTAACTAAAGAACTCTAGATCGTAACTTTCCGTTGTCAGTTTCTCACCGGGTTTTTTGCTAATAAACTCTTGGACAAGTCCAAATCCGGTTAGCTGACGGGCTGTCACTTCGGGGCATATTGGTATAGCTTGGGGAAAATGTTCGAGTAGGTATGATAATCCGCCGCATTCATCTGCTTCAAAATGAGAAACAAAGATATAGTTTAGGTTATTATCCCCTAGAATGCTTTTCAGCTTAGGCACCATTTCAGTTGCTTGTTGAACATTGCCCGTGTGAAACAAAATTGGCTCGTTGGTTAATAGAAGATATTGATGGAATGTAAGGTTAATTGGCGGAATGTACGTGCTAAATTGGTGTAAATCTTGATAAATGACAGACACACTTATGGCTCCTTTCTCTGTTATGGCTTGGTCTGAAGATAGTAATTCCCTAAAACATCAAATTAATTAGGAAAGTTAAAAACCGATCCGATTTTATTCGGTCAATCTCAATGAATATGCTATCGAGATACTTTGGGCTTAATCTGAGTAAATAATATTATTCACTGCATTAGAAAACTTATAGTTTCAATTTGTACTTATGCGCTATCTGTCATTTGTATTTTGTAAGCGAAGAGATATATAAAATATCTCGACAAATCTTATGTTATAATAACGAATAAAGCAAAATGAGGTGCATTTTTTGTTAAAAGATTTATATAATATTGACACTTAGGTTAAAAGAATTAAGTACGAGGGGAAAGTTGATGTTTCCCCTTTTGAAAATTTTGTAACAGAAGCAGCTAAACACGAGTTGATTGTGTCTAAGAACTATCTGGCTGAGTTGGTCGGTGAGATTGGAATTGTAAAGGTTGATGACAATGTTTGAATTTTATGATGTAAAATACAAGGATGTACTAGATCTTCCGAAGCTTGAAATAAAACAGGAGGAAATTACAACTTTTATAGGTGCAAGCGGCAGTGGGAAAACAACAATTTTAAGGATGCTAAATAAGTTAATTTCTCCTACCCAGGGCAGGATTATTTTTAACGGTACCGATTTAAGGCAGATAAATTCTGTTGCCCATCGTAGAACTGTCAGTATGCTTTCCCAAAGTCCTGCTATATTTGATGGGAGCATTAGAGACAACTTAAATGTAGGATTAAGATTTCAGGAAAGGGAATTGGCAAGAGATAAAGATTTGAATCACATCTTAGAACAAGTTAAATTAAACAAGCCTTTGGAAGCTTCTGCCAATACCCTTTCGGGAGGGGAAAAACAAAGGCTTGCCTTAGGCCGAATACTTCTTCTTAATTCGAAAGTGTATCTTCTTGACGAGCCATCATCAGCACTGGATGATGAAACTGAGGAAATGATTATTCAAATGCTGACAGAACATGTAAAGAGAGAAAAGAAGACAATTGTAATGGTAACACATTCAAAAGCGATTGCTGAGAAGTATTCCGACACTATCATCGAGATATCGAAAGGCAGATGCTTAACCTGGAGGTGCAATGATGAACGGAATAATTGATTTATCTGCTTTCCGGGTTGTACTTGCGTATCTATTTGTAATTATTGTTCTTGTGATTGTAAGATTACGAGGGATAAATAGAGAAAAAGAAATCGTAATTTCTTCTTTAAGAATGACTTTACAGTTAATTTTGACTGGCTATATTCTGGTGTATGTATTTCGCTATCCTAATCCGTTCATTACCGGAGGTATTATTTTTTTGATGGAGGCATTCTCAGTCTATACTATATTCAAAAAATTTAAAGGTAAATTATCTGCTTCGCTAAAGAAAGTTGTTGTAATTTCAATGAGTATAGGCACTTTATCTTGCCTTTTGTATTTCTTATTGGTGGTAGTTCGGATTACTCCTTGGTATAATCCGCAATATTTTGTACCAATAGCCGGAATGCTCATTGGTAACTCGATGACGGGAATATCTCTTGGAATCAAAAGCTTGATTGAAGGAATGACAACACAAAAAGCATTAGTGGAAGAAGCATTAATACTTGGAGCAACACCTCAGGTTGCGACAAGAAGCATAATTAATAGTACTTTTGATGCTGCTATTTTGCCGACAATTCAATCTATGGTAGGAATGGGAATAGTCTTCTTACCGGGGATGATGACGGGTCAAATCCTTTCCGGTACATCTCCGACAACTGCAATAGCTTACCAGATTGCTATAATGTTCGGAATCCTTGGCGCTGTGGCACTAACTGTCATTATAATGTTGCAGTTAGGTTACCGTACGTTCTTCAATAAGGAAGATCAATTAGAAGATCAATTATATAAAGTTTAGGTTATCATGGGGCTGTGTTGAAACTTTGTTTCTCACAGCCCCTCAATAGGTTTCGAATGGGGAAGGCTAAACTGACTGACCGTCTATCCTAAGACGACAGTCAGTTTTCTCATGTTATGGGCAATACAATGTAATCCCCACTCCAGCTTGACCTTTTCCAATCCCTTTAGGATAAATCGTCGCACACCAAAATTGCCTTTGATATCTCCAAAGACACTTTCCACCTCTATAGGTCTTAAGCTACGCATTTTTATCCCATATTCGCTGGTCAGATTAGCCCTTGCCTCTGCTTTTAGTTCATTGCCTTTAGGGTTAATGTTGATCTGCTTCTTAAAATTCGCATTATTACTTTGCTTAATACAACGTTTGCGGTAGGGACAATCTTGACAATCATCACTTTGATAGACTCGGATTGTACTTTGATAGCCCCTTTTGCTTTTCTGAGTTTTTATGTGCTTGAACCTTAGAACCCTCCCAAACCCGCACGTGTATTCATCCTTCTCCTTATCATAGAGCCAATTCTGAACCAGCGTCGGATCGGATTTCCACTTGGCCGTTGCTTCCTTATGAAAGGTATTATATTTTACATAGTTCCCAAGGTTCTTTTGAGTCAGATATTCGTAATTCTCTTCACTGCCATATCCCGCATCGGCAACAATGTTGGCAGGGAGTTTCCCCCCCGTAAGTTTTTCCTTCAATTCTTCCAGATGTTCTTTCATGCAATTGGTATCGCCTGCTGATTGATGGGATACTATATCCTACGACAAAATTGATTTTTCCTGTTCCTATTTTGGGACATTTGTAACCCCGGCTTTTAATTGCCCCGTTCTTCATAGCATCTTCTTTCATTCGCATGAAGGTGGCGTCTGTATCCGTTTTCGAATA
>NZ_LDZY01000039.1 GCF_001029285.1 Desulfosporosinus acididurans | reverse complement strand
GCCGAACCAGTAATGGCCNGTTGGCTCTGCGCCTACCACTATGCAGTCCTTTTGTGCTTGACCTTTTAAACGTTCAATCCATGCATAGAAATCCCTGAATCCTTCAGCACTGTTTTCAAACTTGAATACTTTGCCCAGCTCTACTCCTCGCCAGTCGAAAGCCCTGGCGTAATGAAGCTCGCTGGCGATGTCCACTCCGATAACAATACTTCTTTCAGAAAGTTGCTTTAGTTTCTCGTTTTGTGTAAAATTCATTTGGGATGACCTCCGTTATTTTGATTGGATTCTGTTGGCCAACAGTCCTTTCAAATTGTAACGTGAGGTCTTCTTTTTGACAAAGCTCATTTTTTCCTACTACAGGAATGCTCCTCTGATAATTTATCATTATTGTGAAGTACTCTAATTTGAGGGTAGTCGGGTACTTTACTTCGCCTCCTTTTCTTGATAAGGTTACTATAGCGCCTTCGAGTAACACGAAGTCAAGGCTTTTTTCAAAGAGGAGTCAGAGAGCATTGTACACAGTCAAAGAAATAGCTCAGAAAACAAATCTTACCGAGCATACCATCAGATATTATACTGACAAGGGTTTGGTACCAAACATACAACGCGACAAACATAACAATCGCCTTTTTGACGAAGAATCGCTTAATTGGCTGATAAGGGTGAAGTATCTTAAGGATTGCGGTATGTCGATAAAGGACATCAAACACTTTGTTGATCTGTACCTAGAAGGAGATTCTTCAATTCCTCTTCGTTATGAAATTATTTTAAAATACAAGGAAATTGCACGGGAGCAATTGGAGGAGGCAATAAGAAGAGTTGAATTTATGGAAGAGAAGGCGAAACGCTATCATAGAATTATAAATCAAGTCATTTCGGACAATAGAGGAGCAAATTAGTTCATTATTTTTCTAATTAAGGTAAAGAATAGCCACTTTCCTAAAGCCTCGCTGGTGGTCAATCATTTAATCCCTTTCCATTGAGAATTTGCGGGATATATTTTTCAACTCTTGACTCCCGAGTTTTAGATTGTTTAGGTTGAGCAAAGTAAAAAATGTATGCCCTTTGCCGTCCAGGGGTCAATGTTTCAAAAGCAGCTTTTAAGGCAGGATTTTCATCTAAATTTTTTTGAAATTCTTCAGGAATCGTGAAATCCGAAGTCTCTTTTTTAATCACCTTCAAGCCGGCCTTTTCCACCTCAATAGCTTCATAAATATAGGCTTTCAAGATGGCTTCCAAAGCGACTATTTCCTGAACATTGTTGAAGCGAATCTGGCGCCCTTGCTGAACATTTTCCGTTTGTTGGATTAGGATACCATTTGGATCTTTTAACAAGGCACCTTTGGGAAACAGAAGAGCACAGTATTCTTTAAATCCATGGATTAAAACTATGTTTTTTTCCTCAAATGTGTAACAAGGATGCATCCACTTAAATTCTTCGGTCAACCCACAGTTAAGAACGATGTTTCTCAACTGCTCATATTCATCTTGCCACTTTTGGGCTTTACTCAAAAATTCCTCAACTTTAGGATTAATTTTGCTATTTATCGTCATGGAGCCCCCCTTGAAAATTTAATGTTCAGCTGTTTGTCTGACTAGATTACGAATTATCTTTAGGATTAGCAAAAAACATAAGCTTAATTAGTAGTTAAATTTTCCATTCTTTCCTCTCACTCCATGCTATCCGCGCCCCGTTAACTTTAAGACGAAGTAACCGTCTCGATAAAGGTTAGCTGATGCTCGAGTGAGGAGTGTTGTGTAGAGTCAGGGGCATTGCAGGCGGTTTACAAGCTGGGGGCGTTTGCTGAGGGTTTTTACGTCTCGGGACTCGGGCAAGCGTCTTAGGCTTTAGAAAATATTATCAAAAATGGGGGGTAACATCTTAAAAGCAAGGAGTCCCTCATGTGGATCTGGTCTGATTTATGATGAGACGTTTAGCGGAACTCTGTTAAATGGCTATGGATTCACTGCCGAATTATTATTGGAAAACGGTATTAGGGTTTATACAGAAGAAGATTTTATATTCAAGAAAGAATTACTGCTGCGATATAGTCTTGGTGGTAGTTTAGTTCCGAAGTGGGAAATTCGTACCTGGAGTGCGTTGCAAAGATTAAATGTTGGCAGACTGAAAGAAAGGTGAAAATTTAGAGATGGCAATCAGAGAGATTCTACTACTCGGTAATCCCAAGTTATATAAAGTTAGTGAAACAGTACAAGAAAGCGAACTCAAAGAGTTAGCGGCGATTGTCAATGATTTGCATGATACACTGATCGATTTTAGAAATAAATACGGCGTAGGTAGAGCCATTGCGGCTCCTCAGATAGGCATATTTAAACGACTATTATATATGTATATTGATGAACCTGTCATTTTCATCAATCCAACGTTAGAGTTTATCGATGCTGAAATGATGGAGATTATTGACGATTGTATGAGCTTTCCGCAACTCCTGGTTAGGGTAAAGAGGTATAGAAGATGTATGATTGAATACTTAGACCTGCAATGGAAACCTCAAAAAATGATGCTTGAGGGTGATTTGTCAGAGTTATTACAACATGAGTATGACCACCTCGACGGGATCTTGGCTACGATGAGAGCGATCGATAATAAATCATTCTTTTTGCGAAGTGAATTGTCAAATTGAGGCATCTGGAAGTCAGGCATATGATGTAGAAATTCATTTGACAAACTAAACAAACTACTCTATTATTTTAATAGTTAACAAATTACATACAATTTTTTATAGGTGCCCCTAATCGGGGATAATAGGGAACCAGGTAAAAGTCCTGGACGGACCCACCACTGTAGTTAGACGTTGAAAATGTACATATGCCACTGGGTAACTGGGAAGGCGTTCATTGGAGTCTATAAGTCAGGAGACCTGCCTATAAAATAATGCAAAGAGGACAAAGGTAAAGTTCTAGCTTTTTTTAAGCTAGAACTTTTTTGTTCTTAGTCAAAATTACGGGGAGATTGCTATGAAAGTAATTGCCAAAATTATAATTGAGAAACTCAAATTTCCGAATAACGAGAAGCCGGTACTTAAAAACATTAATTTTGAAATTAAGCAAGGAGATTTCATCGTCATTACCGGGGGGGTGGCTTCGGGAAAATCAGCATTATTACACGTCATAACAGGTGCGATTCCCCATTACCATAACGCAGAATTAACCGGAACAGTAATAATCATGGGACAGGACATTAAAGACATGCCTCTCAATAGAATGTCAGACTATATGGGGTACATGATGCAGGAACCCGATAATCAAATCATAAGTTTAAATGTCTACGAGAACGTTGCCTTCGGACTCGAAAATCAAGAACTTCCATATGAACAAATTAATCAGGTTGTTAAAAATACGCTGGAGTTTGTGGGCTTGCGTGGTTACGAAGAACGGCAAACTTCGTCTCTTTCAGGCGGGCAGGCCCAGCGCGTTGTTTTAGCGGGAGTATTAGCCCTCAAAGTTCCAATTCTAATTCTCGATCAACCGACTGCCGAACTGGACCCGCAGGGCCGCCAGGAGATATATAAGAGGCTGGGGGAGTTAAATAATACTCAAAATCTCACAATTATTATGGTTATGGACCGGGTTGAAGAAGTGCTTAATTATGCTAACCGAGTTTTAATGCTTAAAGACGGTGAAATTAGTAAAGATTACTCGCCCAGGGAATATTACTGGGCCCAAATCAAGTATCAGAAAGAACTGTTCAGAGATAGCAGGCATTATACTCTTGACAGTAATAAACCCAGGGAGAGCATAGCTAAAATCAGTAATGTTTCTTTTCTGTACAATAATCAATTGCCTGGTTGTGAAGATATTAATTTAGAAGTTTATAAGGGCGATTTTTTATCAGTCGTCGGTTTAAATGGTTCAGGCAAATCGACGTTGGCGAAATTGCTTATCGGTTTGCTAAAGCCTGCTATGGGTGAAATTCGCTTGTTTGATCAGATAATTGCTAAAAGAAACTTGAGCAAGATTTTGGCACGTGTCGGATTTTTATTTCAAAACCCAGACCATCAGATCTTTGCCAGCACAGTGGAG
The DNA here is from genome assembly GCF_001029285.1 of Desulfosporosinus acididurans. GTDB lineage: Bacteria > Bacillota > Desulfitobacteriia > Desulfitobacteriales > Desulfitobacteriaceae > Desulfosporosinus > Desulfosporosinus acididurans. Next base: position 1,805 of record NZ_LDZY01000039.1, on the reverse strand, counting down.
GAAGAGGTGGGCTTTTCCTTAAAGCTAAGGGGTGAACGAAATGATAATCTAAATCAGAAAGTTGATCAATGTTTGCAATTCGTAGGACTGGCGGATTACAAGGAAATGCATCCCCAGCGTCTAAGCCGTGGTCAGCGTCAACTTCTGGCATTAGCCTCGATACTTGCCGGTGATCCGGAGTTCATTATTACTGATGAGCCTACATCTGGCCTGGATGAGAACCAAGGTTACATGATCATGGAGAAACTCTATGACTTATCGAATAACGGCAAAACCATTCTGTTGATTACCCATGATCTGGCCATGGCAAAAGACTATTCAAACCGCTTAGTTGCGCTATATAAGCATCGTATCAGGCTGGATATTGAGACAAAAGACATAGAGCGACATCGTGAGGAACTGAAGGCGATTGGTCTGGATTTCCCAAACACTGTTACTTTCAAGGAGGGTTATGATGACACAGGCACTTCCGAAGTTTGATCCCCGCACTAAGCTTGTCTGGTATAGTTTGATGATTTACTTTGCACTGCTCAGTCAAACTGCAGCTCAATTAGGAATCACGTTACTGGTGTGTATTATGTCCTCGTTAATTCTTAGTGGTTCATTTAAACACTCTAAGGCTATGGTCATCATTCTTTTGCTTTTGGGACTTCAGATCTTGATTATTCAGTTACTGTTTTGCCGGGAAGGTACTTTGGTCTATCAATGGGGTATCTTTAAAATCTACAGTGATGCTCTGCCGCTGGCGATTACCGGCATACTGAAAGCGACACTTATTTTCTATGCCAGTCTACAGTTCTTTACCTCTGCTTCAGCTCAAGACTTTACCCTGATGCTCATAAAATTTAAAATTCCTTATCGTTTTGCCATGCTGGTGGGATTAGGTGTTCGTTTTTTGCCCCTTATGAAAGAAGAATACCAGTCGATTATCGACAGCCAGCGAACCCGGGGCCTTAAAATGGATAGCGTTTGGGATGATCTGAAAGCAATTATTCCAACCTTCCTGCCCTTTTTGTATCGCGCTGTTCGTCGCTCAACGGAAATAGCCTTAGCTATGGAGTTAAGAGGTTACGGACGGACTAAAAACCGAACGTTTTCATCGGAAATTGTCCTAAAGTATTACGATGTTGTCTTAATTGCCTCGATGTTTTTGGTAATAAGCCTCAGCATTATTACAAGGCTGTTGCCATTAATCTAAGACCATAATTAATGATTTAAGGAGCATTCCTGTAGTAGGAAAAAATGAGCTTTGTCAAAAAGAAGACCTCACGTTACAATTTGAAAGGACTGTTGGCCAACAGAATCCAATCAAAATAACGGAGGTCATCCCAAATGAATTTTACACAAAACGAGAAACTAAAGCAACTTTCTGAAAGAAGTATTGTTATCGGAGTGGACATCGCCAGCGAGCTTCATTACGCCAGGGCTTTCGACTGGCGAGGAGTAGAGCTGGGCAAAGTATTCAAGTTTGAAAACAGTGCTGAAGGATTCAGGGATTTCTATGCATGGATTGAACGTTTAAAAGGTCAAGCACAAAAGGACTGCATAGTGGTAGGCGCAGAGCCAACCGGCCATTACTGGTTCGGCCTGGCATCATATCTAAAAGAGCAAAGCATTAAGCTAGTCCTCGTAAACCCATTCCATGTAAAGCGTAGTAAGGAGCTTGATGACAACCACCCCAGCAAAACGGATGCTAAGGACCCCAAAACAATTGCTAAGCTGGTCATCGAGGGGAGATACAATGAGCCCTATATCCCGGAGGGGATCTATGCAGAACTGCGAATAGCGATGGCTTGCAGAATGCG
>NZ_LDZY01000038.1 GCF_001029285.1 Desulfosporosinus acididurans | reverse complement strand
AGTGGCATCAACGATAATAGCTTTGCTTTTGATGATTTCCTTTTCGATCGCAATTTTTACGGTTTTATTGATCAACATATCCAAAAGGTTGAGATCTTTCAAACGCAGTTTGCGAAATTTGGTCAATGAACTCGGCTCAATAACTGCCTCTTCTGGTGCCATATGAAGAAAATACTTAAAAGACATGTCATATTTTGAACGCTCAACTACATCAACATCCGACAAGTCATAGATAGTCTTCAACAATAAATATTTGAACATCCGAATAGGGTCGATGGCATTTCGACCGTTATCAAGACAATATTTATCTTTAAGTTCGTCATACAAAAAAGGAGAAGTCAACCAGTTCGTTCATTTTTCTCAATAGATTATCCTTTGGTACGACTATATTATATATATCCATAAATGGACTGAGGATCATTGATTGTTGTTTTTGAATCATAGAACTCACCTACATGAAATTGATACTATAATTATAAAACAAAAAAGGTATAACTTCCTCTATATTATGAGGTGTTATACCTTTTTACTATAAGGACTTTTTCAGTGGCCTCGCTCTAAGCTAGGGAAGTTTTTTTGAACGATTTACCAATTATTGCGTCGCTGTGATTGAAAGCAGTCACGGCAATAAACTGGTTTGTCACCGGATGGTTGGAAAGGAACCATGGTCTCTTTTCCGCATTCAGCGCAAACTGCTGGGAACATTTCTCGTTGCTGGCGGCCGTATCCGCCACCATTACCACGAGTTTGTTGCTTTCGGGCTGCACGACAGGATGGGCAACGACCAGGTTCATTAGTGAATCCTTTTTCAGCATAGAATTCTTGTTCATTGGCCGAAAAAACGAATTCTTGACCACAATCTCTGCAAACAAGGGTTTTGTCGTTAAACATAAAAAAACCTCCTAAATTTTCTGCCCGCAGGTGTGGGATGTAATCTTCCCATAGCTTTAGGCAATTAAGAAGGTTTTGGATATCCACATTTTCTAACGAGCACCTCATAGTATAGCAGAATAGAGGCTAACCCACAACCAATTATTCGGAAATATTTAAAACTTCTCCAATACCGAATTCACTCACGCCCCTCGCTACCCTCAAGCCCAAATACCTGCCATGTCATAAACGCTAGCCGTCGGTCAGCTGGCGTACTCTTTCAATCCTGCAGGACGGATGCCTTTACCTATGGGGAGTTGTTATATGAGGGATAGCTTCGAAGGTTTGAATTATAGGAAAGAGTGACGGATGCCATATAAGAGGATTACTCTTATTAATTCACTAAAAACAGATGCCCAAATCTCCAGATTGTTCCATATTTGTATGGAAGGTTTGGCGCGTTTTTGTTTTTCAGTAAAGAAAGATAATTTTCTACCTAAGATTAGAAGTGATGTCTGGAAAAAATGTTGAATTATTGGAGATAATTATTTGTTGCTTGCTAACTTTTAGTATACAAAACTGAGCGGGATTGTGGATTAAATGTCTATCCCATAAGTCTAAAAGTCCCTGTCTTGCTTTTCGTGAGGAGGGTCTTTTTTAATTAAAATTCTAGAAAATTACAGTTTAATGAAGGGTTATGATGATAAATGTAGAAATAGTCCTAAATTAGGAATATTTCTGGGAAATGTAATTTTGGATAGCGGGGAAATGTTATGATTGAGAAAAAAATGTTTACTCACCTATTCATAGTTTTCGGATTAGTACTTGGAATCATTACCTTTTTATTTGATCGTTGGCAAGATACCAATAACTATCCATTTTTATATTCATGGACTATCGTCATTTTGTCCTATATGATATTTGGGGGCGTTATTGGGCATCTTCTAAAAAAAACATTTAACGAACAGAAAAGACAACAAGAGTTAGGAATCGAAGAAAAAAATCGTTTACATGCCCTACTTAATAGTCTTCCGGGTCTAATGATTGTTCTAGATGAAGAGTTTAAAATTCGATTTGCAAATCGAAATTATATTATGAAATATGGAGAGTGCGAAGGAAAATACTGTTATGAGGTAGGCAATAAAAAAAGCCCTTGTAATGATTGTTTAGTAAAAAAGTCGTTTACATGTGAACTACCCTTTAGCAGAGAGGAAGTATTTCTTAATAATAGGTTTTATGATGTTACGTTCCAGCCATTTCGCGATATTGATGGTTCAATGCTTGTGATAAGAACTCTATATGATATCACAGAACGTAAAGAGGCCGAGCAAGAATTATCGCGGTTGCATTCAGAGATGTCGCGTCTTGAGCGTCTGAATATTGTGGGGCAAATGGCAGCGGGTATAGCCCATGAAATCAGGAATCCAATGACAACGGTACGCGGATATCTCCAATTGTTAGGAGAAAAAATGGAGTTTCAAGCTCTTAGAACAACGCTTGACCTTATGGTTGAAGAACTTGATCGTGCGAACTCGATTATCACGGAATTCTTGTCGTTTGTCAGAAATAGTCCCATGGAGAGCCATTACCAAAACATTAACGATATACTTCGAAATTTGTATCCATTACTGGAAGCCGACGCATACAGTCAGAATAAGAAAATCAAGTATGAAGCGGGGGAAACACCGGATATTCTCTTAAACTCCAAAGAGATTTCACAATTAATTCTCAATTTATGCCGCAACGGATTGGAGGCAATGCAAGCCGGTGGAACGCTTAAATTAAGCACATACATTGCGGACCAGCAGGTTGTATTTTCTGTTGAAGATGAAGGGTCTGGTATCAGTGGAGAAGCTTCTGAAAAACTGGGGACACCGTTTTTTACGACCAAAGAAAATGGGACTGGATTAGGATTAGTCACTTGTTATAATATTGCTGATCGACATAAAGCGAAAATCGATTTTAAAAGTAGCTCTGGCAAAACAACATTTTTTGTACGCTTTCCTGTTACTGCCTGAGTTTTTACGTTCTTCCATCCTTTGCTATATCCATTTATTTCCGGTAGAAATTAAAATTATGAAGTGACTTCATTTGCAGTGCTAGTAGAAGTCACTTGTTTAATTTCGTCACTGTAAAAGGGAAAACCCTCAGCATAGTGATAGAAGTTATAAGAAGATTAAAGGATCTGCCAATAAATGCTATACCCTAGACCATCTACAAATACCTTTAAATTTAAAACCGCCCCACAGCAATGCTGGTAGGTATGGGTAAATTTAACTATAAATATAGAGCTTTATTGGAGTATCGTCTCATTCAATAGGCCATCAACAACAACACTTAAATGTTCCAAATCAAACGGTTTATCTAAAACGTAATCGATTTTGTAATGACGAGCTAATTCCTCCATTTCTTGTTGATCTGCATATGCAGACATTAAGATGACCTTGATGTCAGGATTGGCACTAAGTAATCTCTCCCGAAGCTCTATGCCGCTGATACCCGGCATTTTAATGTCCGATATAATTAGATCCGGTAACTGTTTTTTAGCCAATTCCAGTGCTTCGAGTCCTGTACTCGAAGTATGTACAATGTACCCTTTAGAAGAAAAAAGGGCTTTTAAGAGACTTCGAATCCCAAGACTGTCATCAACAATTAGTAAAGAACGCCGACTCAAGTAAATCCATCTCCCTCTCGATGAGTGTTTTTACCAACATCGTTTATTGGGATAGTGAGATTTAATCCTAGACTAATAAATAGTAACTTCTCGAAAATAAAAATGTAAGCAACGAAAAAGCTGCTTACATTTCACAGTTTGCAGCCAGGCTGTCATATTCCCATGGAAGTTAGACCCTATGGCTTTGCGTCTGTACTTTCGAACAATTTGCTCTAAAAACCGTATAGTCCTAAAAGGAGTAGGACTTATTTCCTATATTGTAATCATATCTTCTACAAATTACAACAAAAATTTTAATCGCAATGAGTTCAGACACACCTTATTTTGACTGAATGGGAAAATATTAGTCTATTTAAGGGAAAAAAGAGATATTGCTGAAGTATTCGAATTCCCGGATTGTCATCAACCACTAGTAAAGAACTCTCTGTTTCAAAAGGCATCCATCTCTCTTTCGTTTTTATCATCTTCATGACAAAAGATTTCTTAGATAGTCCTTGTTGGGTGAGTTGTTTCTTTTCTAATCGGTACTATGATTTAGGGAATAAGTGGCATGTTTTACATAATGTTAAGAATATTCTTCGTAAGATTCTGAAATCCTTTCTCTTGAGAGAGGAAAAGATTCTGTTTTGGGCTTTACAGGGATCTTTCGCATCAAAGGTTTCATGTGATGAATTTTAGTACAAAAACGATTGAAATTTATTATCGTTTCATAATTTTCCTTAAATATAATAAGATGGCAGATATTGTCGGATGGATTGATTCTAATCAACACCCGGAATATAATAGCAATTGTGTTAAGATAATGTCTAAATTAACCATTTGGAGTGAGACGATGAATGAGTGTTGTAGAAATACTGAAGTCTATTGAGATTTTACGAGGAAAATTAAATACTTTGGGGTCAAATAAACCACTCGTCGACCCTGAAGTTGTTCAACTTAGCCAGAGGCTCGATTTATTATTAAATGTGTACTATAGCATGAGAGATGTTGCTTAAGTTGAGAATAGTTTTATAAAAGTTATCATACATACTTAATATGATCATGTGTTAGGGGGGAGACTTATGGACGCACCAGAGCGAATAATCTTACTTCGTGATACCGATAAATGCGAAATTAACCCTGAATTAATGGATGCAAGAAATAAGTTTACCGTAGGACAGTTAGAAAATGAGTATTTTCAATGGTTCGATGAATTAATATAAATAAATAAAGTAAAGTAAAGTAAAGTAAAGTAAAGTGACCTTCAAGTGCTGAGGTCGCTTTTTTGTGTATAGGCTTGTAGTTACTGAACTTGCTAATGAAGACCTAGACAATATCATTTCGTATATCGCTATTCAACTCGATAATCCCATGGCTGCAGCAACATTCTTAGATGATGTTGAAAGATGCTACGGGTTTTTAAATAGTAAACCGTTTATGTATGAAAGATGTCATGACGTTCGTTTAGAAGCAGACGGTTATCGCAAGGTGACAATTAATAACTATGTTCTGGTTTATAAGGTGGATGAGATGAAAAAAATTGTAATTATTTATAGGTTTTTCTATGGAGCGCAAAACTATATTCTATTGATATAGGGGAGTGTAGACATCTCACTAAAACTTCTATTTTGAACACTATTAGTATCTTACCGAAAAAACACAAACGAGATGAGGGGATTTTTACCCCTGATGAATTAACAATGAAGTAACAATGAAGTAACATCATCCCATGTTGAGACCGTGGTTCGATTAAGAAAACAGACACTCTAAAAGCCGCCTGTGGTGCTGAATCGTATGATACATACGCTGAAAATGAAACGAAGATGATAAGGTGATTTTCGCTACCTTCTCAATATCCAACTTTTCAGTAATGTTAGCTTCTAGATATTCTACAGCCTTGTTCATTGCGTCAAGCCAATCCATAAAGCCCCTCCTCTATTTCTATATTAGATCACTGCTACTTATTTTTCCTGTCTTTAAATGCGTTCTGATGACAGGTTTGAATTATGTAGTTAAGCTGATTACTCATCATAAAAGCGATATCTCCACATGCAAATTTTAAAGGGTTGTGTAACAATTTACTGGGGCCGATTGTGAAAATTAGAAAACAGTAATCGTCAGATTGTACCATATTTTATGGAAGGTCTGGCGTGTTTTGTTTTTTAGAGAAGGATTCTCAATACTCCGAGGGATAGGTTAACAAAAGAATGTCTATTGAGGATGATATGATGAGGGTAGTAATTAGTATCTGTCGCTACTGGACAGTTCAAAGGGTGGTTGATTTTAACCGGTAGTTTTTATGATGCTAAAGAAACAGAAGGGTTTTGCTGTGGCCCACATGGGAGTTTTAGAGGGCGAAAGAAGAGTGAGGGATCTTAGCGACATAACGAACTAATTTGTGAAATTCTACTTGAGCGCCAAACGACGTTAAATAGCTGTTGACAACGTAAGCCGAACATGCTACTATGTATCCCCAGCTAAATTTAGCCAAGCGATTGGTTAAGGATAACAATCTGAATTGGTTATTGACAACAAAAGTTTAAAATGATAGTATACAGTTCCGGCCCCAAAAGCTGTGGTCTTTGAAAACTAAACAACAAGGACAGCCAATGAGAGAAACTCGGAAGAGTTTCAAAAGAATCATGGAATCATGAGCAAGTCATCATCTTCTTTAAGGAAGTTGAAATAACTTTTTTGGAGAGTTTGATCCTGGCTCAGGACGAACGCTGGCGGCGTGCTTAACACATGCAAGTCGAACGGAGAGAATTCTAAGTTTACTTAGAAGGATCTTAGTGGCGGACGGGTGAGTAACGCGTGGGTAACCTACCCAACAAACCGGGACAACCCTTGGAAACGAGGGCTAATACCGGATACGCTTATAGGTTGGCATCAACGTATAAGGAAAGGCGGCCTCTGAATATGCTGCCGATGATGGATGGACCCGCGTCTGATTAGCTAGTTGGTGGGGTAAAGGCCTACCAAGGCGACGATCAGTAGCCGGCCTAAGAGGGTGAACGGCCACACTGGGACTGAGACACGGCCCAGACTCCTACGGGAGGCAGCAGTGGGGAATCTTCCGCAATGGACGAAAGTCTGACGGAGCAACGCCGCGTGTATGATGAAGGTCTTCGGATTGTAAAGTACTGTTTTTAGGGAAGAACGGTTTCTTCAGGAATATGGAGGAGACATGACGGTACCTAAGGAGGAAGCCCCGGCTAACTACGTGCCAGCAGCCGCGGTAATACGTAGGGGCGAGCGTGTCGATGATTGGCGTAAGGGCNCGNGGCGGGTATTTAAGTCCGGGTGTTGAAAGGTGATCAGGGCTCAACCCTGGAGAGTGCATCCGGAAAGCTGGGATAGTCTTGATGGACAGGAGAGGAAAGTGGAATTCCACGTGTAGCGGTGAAATGCGTAG
>NZ_LDZY01000037.1 GCF_001029285.1 Desulfosporosinus acididurans | reverse complement strand
AATATAGTAGTTCCCTGTAGGAGTTTTGCTTATAGTCGCAGACTTTATAACGGCTTCTTTAGGTAATTGTCGGTGTAGCTTAATCCGTACATCTTTTAATTTTGGCAATCGAATTATCTTACTGTCAATAAGCCTGATTGTTCCACCTTGATTGTTGGTAGTATAGGATTTCTTGTCACGATGCTTGTTTTTGAACTTCGGAAAGCCTATTGATTTATCCCGAAAGAAGTTTTTGTATGCGGTCTGCAAATTCAGTTGAGCATTAGCCAAAGCCAAACTGTCAACTTCTTTGAGCCATTCAAATTCTTTCTTGAATTCAGCGGGTAATAAGTATTTCTGTTGTTTCAACGCTTCTTTATCATCCTTGAACTGCTCATAAACCGCTTTACGGTTAGCAAGCATTTTGTTGTAGACAAACCGCACACAGCCGAACGTTTTATTGATGAGAATTTCTTGTTCAGGAGAAGGATATATACGATATTTGAATGCCTTGTTCATAATTTCTCACCTTGGCTTTCAATATAGCGTTTGATAACTTCAATAGGGGCGCCGCCAGTGGTTAATAAGCAAAAACTTCTTGACCAGAAATAGTCTTTCCATAGTGATTTTTTGACGATAGGATATTCTTTCTTGGTTAGTCGAGAGGATGCGCTTTTATAGGCATTGATGAACTTTGATAATTCGCTATTGGGTTGCGCTTTGAACAGAATATGCACATGGTCTTTATCATGGTTCCATTCCTGCAAAACAACATTGTAATTTGGTGCTATGTACTCAAAAATCTCTTTGAGACGATTGGAAATCTTATCATCAATTACTTTCCGGCGATATTTTATAACCAAAACGAGGTGATAATACATCAAGAATACTGAATGATTATTATTGTCTAATTCCATTGTGTTCACCGCAATACATAACTATACTACTGATTATATCATGGCAGTATTTGTATAACAATAACAAAACAAAGAGCGACAATTCATCTCCCACCTTCGCTCTCGCTATCGCGAGTATGGAAGGCTAAGAGGTGGGGGACTTCTTGTCGCACGAGGTTAAATTTTATACAAAAACCACTTGCACGTATTCACCTCATACTTTAGCTGAAATTGCTTCATCAACCCATGAACCTCGCTCTGACATTCATAGACCTTCATTCGATTACCAGCAATCTTCTCGTCAGATATTCTTTTAATTATTTCAACCTTCACAACATTACCGTCATGTCGAAAGCGAATCGGGCGCGGTGTGCCGGGGATATCAAACCATGCAATCATTTCTATAGGAGCCATAACGACTTTCATCCTAACCACACTTCGCCCAATCGCCCGTGATGCACTCGGTACATCCGCCAATATGTATGAGTTTATTCCGGCACACTGGACATTGATCGTGGGCAATTAACCACTCTTCACAAGGTTCTATACAATAGGATTTGCTATCACACTCAGCACAGACATCTCTCATTTTAATCGCCTCTCAGTACATATATTTGTTTGCGTCGAACTCATGTTCTTATTATATTCATTCACTGTTTTAATATCAATCTTTTCTTACACAAAATTATATCAACCCTCATCGACAAAAAATTGATGAGGGCTTCTCAACTTTGAAATCTTAAGTTTTAAAGCTAAACGGTATAAGAATAGAAATGACATACTCCTAGCACCTACGCTAACGCTCAGAGGCAGGGTCTTCTTGGTACACGTTCGAAGCATCTATCAATAACCTTGACAAGACCAAGTACATGATGCATTATAGAAAATGATTTTCTTTAACATGAGGGATAGCACAATGGAACTTGAACTGATTAAAAGCAAACTACATGAGAGTAATTTCCGTCTCACTCAAGAACGAGAAGTGGTTTTAACGACTTTCATGAATTCGGGGCAAATGTTAACTCCTGCACAATTGCATGACTGTGTAAAAAAAGAATATAACAGCGTAGGACTTACAACAGTTTATCGGCTCATAGAAGTGCTCACGAAGTTAGGGTTAGCTACACCTTTTCTTATTGATGGTGAAATTTATTATACCTTCTGCTCGGATCACCATCATCACCATTTTGTCTGTCTTGATTGCCACAAAGTTAAAGACATCTACGAATGTTTGGAAATGACTCACAAGTATGATGACGTGGGCACCGTCAATTATCATCGTATGGATTTATATGGGCATTGTAAGAACTGCGAGAGGAAGAACATAAATGTTAAATCTTTGGAACCCTAGTCATCTATCATTATCCGTTGGCCTAATTACTGCTTTTATACTCGGAATGATTCACGGAATCACGCCAGATGAACACACCTGGCCCATTACATTTAGTTATTCCATTGGTAGTTATAGCTCTAAAAAAGGTATGCTCAGCGGATTAGTCTTTTCCACAGGATTTACACTTCAACGGGCGATTGCTTCAGAACTGGCATTTATGGCTTTAACTGGATTTCTAATGAGCAGTTCCAGCGAAAACATTGTTTATATTATCGTGGGAATTGTTATGGCAATATCAGGATATTACATACTGCATAAAGGACGGTCTTTTCATCTCATACCGTGGTTAGAAAAGTTACTGCCTCAAACAGATGATAGTAAGCCTGTACCAATTCGGTTAGCGTTTTTGCATGGTATTATTGCGGGTTGCGGAACGGGAGCTTTTGCTACAATCATCTATACTGTAATTTCACCAACAATGCCTTCAGTGTGGGTTGGTTTTGTTCCTGGCTTACTGTTTGGATTAGGAACACTTTCGATGCAGGTTATCATTGGTGCATTGTTTGGATGGTGGATACAGAGTAGAAATATTAGTCAATCAAGCAAGGCAAATATAGGTCAATTTGTATCAGGAAATACCCTTCAATATGGGGGCCTGCTGTTCATGCTGGCTGGAATTTTAGGGCTTATTGATCCTTCTATTTCAGACTGGGGCGTGAACACAGGAATTAGAGTTCACAATTTAGATTCGATCAATATAGGAGTAATTCTCGTTGTAATCATCGTCGCTGGAATTGGCGGGGTTTCGATGTGGCTTGCCTTACGCAAAAATAAAGAGAACACATTAGGAACGCATAACGGATAGCCCCATAGTAGATCCTATTTTGCTCTGAATACATATCCGTTCTCCTATGATTCAATAGGGGCAACTGAGGCGAACCCGATCTATTACATCTAAGTCAAGTTCATTAGTGTATCCTCCATCTGTCAAATACATTGCCTCAGGGACCAATGGTAATAGTATGACCCCAGGATACATAATACGAATAATGGTAACTATTTCATCTTCAGCATTTAGTAAATACTGCAACTGCAAAATTCATGATCAAGATTTCATTAATGATTGCATGTAAATACTCGAGGTGAATATTTTGTTCAGATTAATTGTAGACAGCACGTGCGACTTACCAAACGAAATCATGGAAAAATACGGTATTCTTATGATACCTCTGCATGTGATACTCAACGGAAACGATTATAAAGATAAGGTAGAAATTACTACCGATGAGGTTTTCCAAGCAATGCGATCAGGTGCCTTACCAAAAACATCCCAAGTCAATCCCTCCGATGTCTATCAAACTTTCCAGGTATGCTGTGACCGCGGAGAAGACTTTATCTATCTCGCCTTTTCTGCAGCCCTTTCAGGAACGTATCAGTTGGCAGAAACCATCTTATTAGAATTTCAATCAAAGTATCCGGATCGGAACATGCAAGTTATTGATTCTAAGTCAGGATCAGTGGCAATTGGCCTTATCGCTTTACAGGCGGCGAAAATGATTGAAGCCGGGTATGGCTTTGACGCTGTTACCCGGCACATATCTTACTTGACGGAACACATAGAGCATGTGTTTACCATCGCTGATATCGGTTGGTTGGTAAAGGGAGGACGAATCAGCAAATTACAAGGAATGCTTGGATCTCTCTTGGATGTCAGGCCCATTCTGGAGGTAAAAAATGGCTTATTACACCTCAGTAAGAAGGCCCGAGGAAGTCAAAAGGCGCTTAACTTTGTATCTGATACACTGGCAGATAGAATCGAAGGCTTTCCTGAACAGATCATCGGCATCGCCCATTCAGATAATTTGCCGGGCGCAGAAGATCTAAAGAATCTTCTTGCGGAAAAACTCAACACGAACAACTTTATTATCAGCAAAATTGGGTGTGTATTAGGCAGCCATTTGGGCATCGGCGGACTAGGCTTGTTCTTTTTCAATCAGAAACCAACGCCATATTTTTATTTGTAACTCTTAATCACTTAACCTTGGACCACTATTCCATCCCTGCATTTCATGATAGGAAACTGGTGCCGGCTATTTCTTTTTCTGGTATAACCTCTTCATTTTTCTCTATAGACCTTCCTCAAACGTTTAATTCCTGTGCTCTCATTTGTGAAAGCAACTTTTCACGATTTGTATCCTCCATTGAAGTGAGGGGTAACCTGAGATAATCCTTGCAGAAACCCATAGCTGCCATAGCAGCTTTGACCGGGATAGGGTTTACTTCACAAAACAGTGCGTTTATAAGGGGGTAAAGTTTACATTGTTGCTCCGCGCTGCCGGCAATATCGCCGTTAAAGAAACGTGTGCAAATCTCGCGTGTTTGGGCCGGCATAATGTTGGAAAGCACAGAGATGCATCCAATTCCACCAAGCGCCATAAGCGGAACTATCTGGTCGTCATTGCCTGAATACAAATCGAGCTTACCTCGTACACGCGCCATCGTTTCAACAATTTTGGAAATGTTGCCGTTTGCTTCTTTAATCCCGACAATATTTTCGTGTTCAGCCAATGCTTCGTAGGTTGCTGACTCAATATTTACCCCCGTTCTTGATGGCACATTATAGATAATGATAGGCTTTGTACTCTTGTCGGCAATTTGAGAATACATTTTAATTAGACCCTTTTGCGTAGCCTTATTGTAATAAGGGGTAACTACAAGCATTGCATCCGCACCTGCTTCACAGGCAAAACGAGTGAGGTCATGCGCATATTCGGTGTCATTACTGCCTGTGCCTGCAATGATCGGTACTCTGCCTCCCGCACGCTGAACTGCAAAGGTTATTGCTGCTCTGTGCTCTTCATCAGTTAGGGTTGAAGCTTCACCTGTCGTTCCACAAATCACCAGAGCATCAATTCCCTCTGCAATTTGCCAATCGATCAATTTTCCAAACTGCTCATAATTAATTCCTGTTTCGTCAAGAGGAGTGATGAGGGCAGTGGCGATACCTTTGAAAATAGTGTTCTTTTTCATGTTAATTCTCCTTCTCTGTTCATACAAAAAATAAATAGCTGATACGGAATCAGCTACTAAATTACCCACATGAATTTCTGAATCATATGGTAATATAGATAGCTCTCCGCAAATGCGACAGTTGAACAAATCTTATTTTGCCCAACCAGCCCAGTCCCCACGTAATGGAACCGACTTCGGCATCTACACCTTTCACCGAAGCTACGGTCGTACGTAACCTTAACAACTTCGGGTACTGATTGTAAAATGCACCTCTATCATTTCAATTCAGTCTATTCATATTCTTTAAACTTGTCAACCCCAAAATAACATCATTTTTTGCGCAAAACAAAATGTTGCTTTATTGCTGATAGGAAATATGAATATGTCAGTAGTGTCAGAGGTCTTCTGAACTGAACGCAACCTCGGCTAACGCAATGCTTGAACGAGTTCATTATGCTAAAACTTGGGAAATCGGAAATGGCCGGTTATTTTAGATGGCCAGCTTTGAAGTTGATCCGTTTCGTTCGCCGTTGGTCCTGCATTATGTAGAATGTATGGAACACCATCTTTTCTCCGTTTATCTGAAATAATTGCAATATGTTCATGTGGATTATCAAAAGTAACAATGTCTCCAGGCTGCCATTGATATAAATTTTCAACGTCGCCGGGTTTCACATCCTTCGTAAGTTCTGTTCCGTTCCTACGAAAGAAAACAATTAAGTTAGGTACCCGGCGAAAATCTATATTCGGATCAGGATTTCCCCCAATCCGAGGATATTTTTCAGGATTTTCTCGGATATCTTTATCCACTAATACCTTTAAATCATAACCCGCATCACGCATAGCCCTCCACACAACATCTGTACACACGCCTTCATTGTCAGGGGGAAATCCCCCTTGATAATATGCGCTGCGATAATAAGGTTTTCTGCTCACTTCCGCTTTAGCCCCTTTAACAATGTCTTGTAAATCAGTGACGCCATCGCTGTCCTTATCACTTGGGCAAGAAATATTTGCAATCTTAAGTGACTGTCCAAACGGCTTATTTAATGTCTGGAACAAATTAATACCAACCCATGATATCAAGACTAATCCTATTAGCCTGAACAACAAAACCATGTATCGTTTAACAGATCTTCTCAGGCAGATCACCTCACTTAAGCCAAATCCATTTGCATATCACATACTTCAATAACAACATTACTCCCAGTTGGTTATTTTATGCATTACTTCAATTCTTGCAGTTAACAAAACAGACTGCCAATTTAGCACACTGTCGTTTGCTACCTGCGATGACCTACTTTCCCAGGGGATTGCACCCCAAGTATTATCGGCCCTGGAACGAAAGGCGGATGAGCCTTTCGCCACGCTGCGCCCCGCTACGCAGACTCCTGCAGCGTGACGAAAACCGGACGAGGTTTTCGCCACATTGCGACTTGTGACGCATTCTCCTGCAATGTGGACCCGAACACGAAAAGCACGAAAGCCTCCGGTGGAGGGTTTCGCCGAGCCACCAACCCCAGAGAATCACTTCGTGGCGAAGTACGAGCTTTTCGCCACATTGCGTCCCGCAACGCATTCTCCTGCAATGTGGATCGAACGGGTGGAGCCCCGGTAGATATCTTTCATTTCTTTCATGAAACACAAACAGACTACCATTATGGCAGTCTGTTGCTTGTTTTACCTGGCGATGACCTACTTTCCCAGGGGCCTGCGCCCCAAGTATTATCGGCCCTGGAGGTCTTAACTTCCGTGTTCGGTATGGAAACGGGTGGAACCCCTCCGGCATGATCACCAGATCTCTGAGATTCAGTTGTCCTTTTCGAACTCTGTTCTCTCAAAACTACATAGAGTCTCTTTCTAGCTTCGTCTTCTCGGAACCATTTGAGCCACGTTCCCTTTGCTTTCGTATCTTATTAGGTCAAGCCCTCGACCGATTAGTACCGGTCAGCTCCACACCTCACGGTGCTTCCACATCCGGCCTATCAACCTGATCTTCCTTCAGGGGTCTTACCGAGCTTTCACTCGTGGGAAATCTCATCTTGAGGCCGGTTTCGCGCTTAGATGCTTTCAGCGCTTATCCGATCCGAATATAGCCACCCAGCTGTGCCTCTGGCGAGACAACTGGTACACCAGTGATTCGTCCATCCCGGTCCTCTCGTACTAGGGACAGATCCTCTCAAATTTCCTGCGCCTGCGACGGATAGGGACCGAACTGTCTCACGACGTTCTGAACCCAGCTCACGTACCGCTTTAATGGGCGAACAGCCCAACCCCTTGGGACCTACTACAGCCCCAGGATGCGATGAGCCGACATCGAGGTGCC
>NZ_LDZY01000036.1 GCF_001029285.1 Desulfosporosinus acididurans | reverse complement strand
TGTGTTAACTCCGGCACAGGAGGGGTCGATACCCCCTACACCTAGCACTCATCGTTTACGGCGTGGACTACCAGGGTATCTAATCCTGTTTGCTCCCCACGCTTTCGCGCCTCAGCGTCAGTTACAGTCCAGAAAGTCGCCTTCGCCACTGGTGTTCCTCCACATATCTACGCATTTCACCGCTACACGTGGAATTCCACTTTCCTCTCCTGTCCTCAAGATACCCAGTTTCCGATGCACTCTCAGGGTTGAGCCCTGATCTTTCACACCGGACTTAAATACCCGCCTACGCGCCCTTTACGCCCAATAATTCCGGACAACGCTCGCCCCCTACGTATTACCGCGGCTGCTGGCACGTAGTTAGCCGGGGCTTCCTCCTTAGGTACCGTCATGTCTCCTCCATATTCCTGAAGAAACCGTTCTTCCCTAAAAACAGTACTTTACAATCCGAAGACCTTCATCATACACGCGGCGTTGCTCCGTCAGACTTTCGTCCATTGCGGAAGATTCCCCACTGCTGCCTCCCGTAGGAGTCTGGGCCGTGTCTCAGTCCCAGTGTGGCCGTTCACCCTCTCAGGCCGGCTACTGATCGTCGCCTTGGTAGGCCTTTACCCCACCAACTAGCTAATCAGACGCGGGTCCATCCATCATCGACAGCATATTCAGAGGCCGCCTTTCCTTATACGTTGATGCCAACCTATAAGCGTATCCGGTATTAGCCCTCGTTTCCAAGGGTTGTCCCGGTTTGTTGGGTAGGTTACCCACGCGTTACTCACCCGTCCGCCACTAAGATCCTTCTAAGTAAACTTAGAATTCTCTCCGTTCGACTTGCATGTGTTAAGCACGCCGCCAGCGTTCGTCCTGAGCCAGGATCAAACTCTCCAAAAAAGTTATTTCAACTTCCTTAAAGAAGATGATGACTTGCTCATGATTCCATGATTCTTTTGAAACTCTTCCGAGTTTCTCTCATTGGCTGTCCTTGTTGTTTAGTTTTCAAAGACCAGTGTTACCCTAACTTAAAATCCAGAAGAATTTTAGTGTAGGAATCCGCCGACGTGCTTTGTTGTATCTTAAATACTTATTACCATGTCCTGCGGCGCTTAACTATAATAGCATTTTTAAAGTCTCTTTGTCAACTATTATATGCAATATATTTTTTTGTGTTAATCATTTTTTAATTGCTGGTTGGTGAATTTCCCTCACCTGCACTTTGTTTGGAACGAAAAAACGTGACGACTAAGTAGTATCGTACTATTTTAAAATGACGTTCTAGGGGCTTCCGGCGATCCCATAATGCATGTCTCAAGGGTATCTCGTTAGAGATGCCTCGCCCGATAGGCGTGAGTCCATCATTTCGGTAAGACCGGCAACTCTATGCATTTGCCGCATACAGGCCAGGTTCATAGCATCTACTACTTCTCACCTTAGGCAATCCGTAGATACTTTGGCTCTTCTACATATACTTCTCAAAACACTCCATATTTGTAATTGCTCAAGATATTCTTGGCTCCGTGTATATCCCGATGTTCTCGATATCTACAAGTACACCTGTAATTTCCAGAGGAGATTTTCTTTCTTCTCCCACAAACAGGACATGTTTGTGTTGTATAGCCAATTTATAGTTTAGGTAGGTAATGGTTCGTCCAAAATGCCACTGAGACATTTTTTGATTATGTTTACGTGAACGTTTGTGCTTGTTCTTTTCATTTACCATCTTGATGCTGCTCATACCAAAAATGAACCTTTTCCCCATTGTCCTGTAAATATCTGTTTAATTATCCCTGTGCCATGAAGAGCCCATTAATATTTTACCAAGTTATCAACAGTTACGATATATTTCTTTTCTTTTCTTTTCTTTTCTTTTCTTTTCTTTTCTGTTCTGTGTGACAAAAAAAGTGTGCTGATGCACACTTATACTTATCCACAGGTCCAAAATATATACTTTCCTATACAATATAAAACCGCACTATCATAGTGCGGTATTTCTCTTTTGGAGCGGGTGATGGGAATCGGACCCACGTAGCTAGCTTGGAAGGCTAGTGCTCTACCATTGAGCTACACCCGCATATTTGGTAGCAGGGGGGGGATTTGAACCCTCGGATGAGCGGGTATGAACCGCTTGCCTTAGACCTCTTGGCTACCCTGCCATGGCTCCCCGAGTAGGACTCGAACCTACAACCTACCGGTTAACAGCCGGTTGCTCCACCATTGAGCTATCGAGGAAAATATATGGCGGAGAAGGAGGGATTTGAACCCTCGCGGCAGTTACCCACCCTAACGGTTTAGCAAACCGTCCTCTTCAGCCACTTGAGTACTTCTCCATAGTATTTACGTGGTTGGTGCGGAAGACGGGACTTGAACCCGTACGGTGTTACCCACACGCCCCTCAAACGTGCGCGTCTGCCAGTTACGCCACTCCCGCAATAAATGGAGCCATTGACCGGGATTGAACCGGTGACCTTATCCTTACCAAGGATACGCTCTACCAACTGAGCTACAACGGCAAATTCTTAATGAATGGTGCGCTCGGAGAGATTCGAACTCCCGGCCTTCTGATTCGTAGTCAGACGCTCTATCCAGCTGGGCTACGAGCGCACATTTGGAGCGGGTGACGAGATTCGAACTCGCGACTTTCACCTTGGCAAGGTGACACTCTACCACTGAGTTACACCCGCGAGTGTTGGTGAGCCATCCGCGACTCGAACGCGGGACACCCTGATTAAAAGTCAGGTGCTCTACCGACTGAGCTAATGGCTCATCATGGCTGGGGTGGCTGGATTCGAACCAACGAATGCCAGAGTCAAAGTCTGGTGCCTTACCGCTTGGCGACACCCCAGTATATTATTAAGTCTGGATTACCCAGGCTCAATAGCTTGGTTGCGGGGGCCGGATTTGAACCGACGACCTTCGGGTTATGAGCCCGACGAGCTACCGCTGCTCCACCCCGCGTCGAGAGTGATAATAAATGGTGGGCAGGGATGGATTCGAACCATCGTACCTCGCGGAACAGATTTACAGTCTGTCGCCTTTAACCACTCGGCCACCTACCCATTATTTATTCAGTTAAATATGGCGACCCCGATCGGAATTGAACCGACGATCTCCTGCGTGACAGGCAGGCATGTTAACCGCTACACCACGGGGCCACTAATTTTGGTGGGCGATGACAGGTTCGAACTGCCGACATCCTGCTTGTAAGGCAGGCGCTCTACCAGCTGAGCTAATCACCCGAAACTATGATACAATTTGGTGACCCGTACGGGATTCGAACCCGTGTAGCCGCCGTGAAAGGGCGATGTCTTAGACCGCTTGACCAACGGGCCACTGTTTTTTGGAACTTTTTTAGTATAGCCGAAGCTGATAAAAATGTCAACAACTTTTCAAGATTTTTTTTTTAGAAGTTTATATCTATGCTTTTCAAGCCTATCAAAAGTGTATATTCTCCACGGCAAAAGAAATACTACCAGCAACTAAACACCCATTAAAGGAGGTGCTCCGGTAAAACCGAGCTATATGAGCCACAATAAATTCTGGAGAAATCTAATTTTAGCTTTGATTATTACTATTGGATTAGGCTACTTATTTTCAATATGGAATACTTCTAATTCCAATAGGATTAATCCCACCTCTCCTTCCTTTGCGGGGAACGGTGGAAGTTGTCTTTCCTGTCATAACCAAACAACTCCCGGAGTTGTTAAACAATACGGCGTGAGCAAACATGCTGCTAATAAAGTGGCTTGTATTGATTGTCATCGCGGAGATCCGGGTGGGAAACAGACAGTAAACCACTACGATAATAATATTGTCCTCCACCCAACACCTCAAAGCTGTTCCCGCTGTCATCCTGCTCAAGCTGCTCAATTTGACCATAGTAGGCATAGTGCAGCTGCTTGGTATGCCCAAACCGGTGCTTCCGCTTTTACTGATCAACAACTTAAACGTTACGGTCTATCGTCGACAGGAAAGTATAACGATCTTTATCATATGGAAGGGCCTGATATTACTAAAATGGCTTGTGAAGTGTGCCATGGTATCGGTAAGCCGAACGCTGATGGGTCATTCGGCGACTGTGCTAAATGCCACCAAGGACATTCCTTTTCCTTAGCGCAAGTCCGTAAGCCAGAAATATGTGGGTCTTGCCACCTAGGGCCCGATCACCCTCAGAAGGAGATTTACGAGGAATCAATTCATGGAACGATTTATGCCAATAAGGGCTCTACCTGGGCCTGGAATGCACCGGTCGGAACTCTGTCCAGTAAAAACTTTGATGCTCCAACATGCGCTATTTGCCATATGGCTTCTTTTGGCGCTGCACAAGGAACTCATGACGTTGGTCAACGTCTTAGTTGGATGTTAACTCCAGCTCAAGCTCAAAAACGAACTGATTGGGAAACACATCGAGTTAATATGCAAACAGTTTGTTTAGAATGCCACGCAGAATCTTCGATTAAAACTTTATATGACAATGCTGACAAAGTAGTTTTAAAAGGCAACGAAAATATTAAAACCGCTCAGGATATCATTAAAGGTTTGAAGGACGACGGGTTAATTCCCGCAGCTCCCTTTTCAAGTTCTATTGACTTTAAAGGATTTGAAATTTGGCACCATGAAGGTCGTCGGATGAGATTTGGTGCCTTCATGAACGGTCCGGATTACGTACAATGGCATGGAATCTATGAACAACTAATCGACCTGACCGAGCTTAAAGAACAAGATGCCGCTCTGAGAAATAAAGGAACATTTAATACGACCTCGACCCAAAATACGAGTAAATCGACTAAAGCAGAAGGTCATTAAAAAGGAGAATCGTCTATGAAATCCATATCTATGAGGCGCTATTCCTATCAATGGATCACCCGGCAAGCCCTCCAGATACCAATTGACAAAACGCGCCTCCTCCTTTTTTTCCTATGTATTAACTATCTGATTGTTTTTGTTGATGTTTTAATTGCTCATGCTGAAAACCGTTTTTTTCCCAGCTACGAATGGATTCCAATAATTTTCTCCCCGCTAGCGGCTCTTAGCACTATCTATTTGCTTCTAAAGCCCAAATCAGGATTCCCTAAGTATCTTAACATTTTAATTCACTCTATGGGAGCTTTGATCGGGATCATGGGCTTTGGCTTTCATCTTCAAGCCGTTTCGGCGGGGGATAACGTCACTTATGCGGGATTGATAAGCGGGAACCCCGTCTTTGCTCCCTTAGCTTTTGTTGCTTTAGGGATCATTGGCATAATAACTTCCCTCGATGATCATCCGGCCCATCGAAAGTATAACCTTACTCAAAAAACCCGTTGGCTGCTTCTGGCAACCTCATTCTGGTTTCTGGCCACAGCCTTAGTCGCCTACTTTGACCATGCCCGCACAGGTTTCGAAAATCTCTACACATGGTTCCCATTTTATGTTGGAATCTTTGCAGCCTTAGTTTTGTTTTTTCAAAGCTATAGTTATTACGAACGAAGGTTATCTGTCCTTTTAGGTGTTACCATGGTAATAAGTTTTATCGTGGGATTAATGGGATTCTCTTTTCACCTTACTTCTGATTTAGCAGGGCGTGGTGTCATTCAATGGTCAAGAGTCTTTTATCAAGCTCCGGGCTTAGCTCCGCTTTTATTTTGTGATTTAGGTCTATGGGGAATCCTTGTTTTCTTAGATCCTATTGAAGAAAGCTCGGCGTCTAGTATTGACACTCCCACGGCTAAAGCCGATGGGATTCTTGGGTGATTAAACCGAAGTGCATTTCTGCTATCGGAGTGTGACCCCAAGTTAAGGGCTATGCCATTAGCCCGTCCTAGAGCAGTACACAATGGTACTCTAGGCTGATAGCCTGTTACCAGCTACCACAGTTTCTTTGAAAACGATCGTTTTAACGTCTTTTTCTTGACGACACATAAAGTTTTACCTGATAGACGCATTAGCTATCAGAACCTCTTACTCTATCCAGTTTTCAAAGATCAAACTAATGTTAGTTTATCATAGAGCTAAGACATTTACATTTACATGAAATTACGAAGCCGGCCTTCATCCCACGATTGAAACCGTGGGCTTTCGGCTACGTTTCTGTAATAACTAAGACTAAAACCTCGTCTAAAACCAAGTTTGAACTATACTGAATTTCAAAGGGCTATTTTAGAGTTCCAAATAAGCTGAAAATAGAGAGTGAGCTCGCTTACGCTAAAGCTGAACATTGGGGCTTCAGATACAATAATGTCCAAAGGACATTATTGCCGAGCCGCCTTTCCCAACAGGAATACTTAGCGGCGAAGGAGGACTCTAGCCCACCTGAAGTTAACAAAGGATCCACCACCACTTATAGATGTGGGGGCCTTAAAATCCGGAAAAAATCAACAGCCACTATATAGAGCTAACATTTTGGTTAAGTGTTGCTATATATAGTGGCTAAAAATTGCCCTTAAAAACAAAAAAATAGACTAGCATTTTGGCTAGCCTCTCTCTAAACTATCCATTTTATTAATTTATCCGCATCAAGAATGTACATTTCTCGCCCTTCAATAGATATACTGTTTTCTTGCTTAAACGTATTGAGCAGCGAGGTTACAGTTTGTCTTGTAGTTCCTATCATACAGGCTATCTCTTCATGTGTTAAGCGTAATGCAATCTTAGTCCCTGCTTCAGTTTCAATCCCTGCTCTCTCAGACATTTTCAATAATAACATCGCAAGTCTGCCAGGTACTTGCCAACATACCATTTCCTGAATAATAGCCTCTGCCTCTCTCATTCTTATACCTAGAGTAGTAGCAACTTTTATTGCTATGGACGGTTGTTTTTCAAGCAATTCCTCAAAGCGCGATTTACGTAGAACAACTAAAGTTGAATCACTGATCGCTCCAGCAAAACAGGTGCGTTCTCCGTGATACAAGGTTTCAGCGAGCCCCATTAGCTGACCTGGACTCCGCATGCTTCCTACTGTGACTTTCCTGCCGTCCGGGGTAATTCGGTAAATCTTAACGAACCCCTTCTCAATTAAATAAATTCTATCAGCAGTATCCCCAGCGGAGAAAATAATCTGACCCTTTTGATAATGATTGAGTGTACCATATTCTCTAATGAGTTTTTTCTCGTGCTCATCAAAAGCTAAAGCGTCGTAATTAATATTTTCCATATCATTATTCCCCCATACAATAACAGTTTAACACACTTCTATTAAAAGATACTAGAAATTATATTTGAACATTACCTACTTTCTCAGGATATTGCAGATATTTCAATTCATCTTCGTTCATATCTGATCACCCTTACATCCTAGCACACAAATGATTATTATTTAGTCCGTTAGAAGCTTATCTATAAAACTGCTAAAAATGGCTTGTCATTAATACAAAAAGATCAGTATAGATCATTTTTTTACTCGATGCCCAGGAATAAACTTGTATTCCTAATATCCTTTTCATCACTTCAAATTGTATCCACTACCCTCCAGAGAATCACTTCGTGGCGAAGTACGAGCTTATTGCCACCTTGCGTCAAGTGACGCCTTCTCCTGCAGTGTGGGACCCAATATCTAACACTTCTTTCATAAAACACAAACAGACTACCATTATGGCAGTCTGTTGCTTGTTCACCTGGCGATGACCTACTTTCCCAGGGGCCTGCGCCCCAAGTATTATCAGCCCTGGAACGAAAGGCGGATGAGCCTTTCGCCACACTGCGTCCCCATACGCATACTCCTGCAGTGTGGATCCTTAACTTCCGTGTTCGTGTATACGAAAAGCACGAAAGCCTCCGGTGGAGGGTTT
>NZ_LDZY01000035.1 GCF_001029285.1 Desulfosporosinus acididurans | reverse complement strand
CCTATCGTCAAACCAAGATCAGACAGCTTGTAAATAATATAACCGCCATCAAAGATATTTGCCGAGGTCGTATCATTCTTATCATAGGCTTCCTTTAAATTACTCGCTCCGCTGGACATTTCTACATTACTTGCTGACGGGATCGTTGTCGCCTTTGCAATTTCGTATATATAGACGGCTGTCCCCTTAATTCCATTTATTTTTAGATACCTTACCGTTGTATCACTCGAAATTCCTGCGGTATACTCGTTTTTGGCCCCCGGCTTTATTGTCAAGTAATTACTGGAGGAGGAGGAGATCGGAGAAAATTTACTGTCCAGGTATTCCAGCTTGAGCCTTTGAGTTTTCGCTTCATTACTCCCAATCGTGTATTTGACCTGACTTCCCTTCGTCAAACTCGTCAAACCAAGATCAGACAGCTTATAAATAATATAACCGCCATCAAAGATATTTGCCGAGGTCGTATCATTCTTATCATAGGCTTCCGTTAAATTGCTCGCTCCGCTGGACATTTCATTTCCATTCTTACTCGGGCTAACCGTAATACCTAGCGTCCCCTCCAAGCCATTATTTACCTTATCCTCAACTCTTATATAATCTCTCTCCGATATTGAAGCCGCTAATGCTTGATTGTAGTTACACAATGTAATTATCATGATTGTTATAAGACTTATTGAAAAAACAATGTTACATTTTTTTAGAATTTTCACTAGTTTCTTCTCCTCTCATTAATATCATCTTACTTTAAGTTAGTAACCCAGCCCACTGCGGTTTGTATAATTTCCCTCCCGGTTTAAGATAGATACCATACCTCAACTATTTTATGCAGACAAATTAAACTTAGTACATTTGTACATATCAAAGCCACTTGAACACTGTTACTATCTTGGCACATGTGGTTAGGAGCCTTTCTGTCATAGAGGACCAAGCGTTATGTCTGGAAATAGCGATCTGTCGTCGGGTAATCTGCTCCTTTCAGACATTCATAAGAGCGTATGGATGATAATCCCCTACCAAAAATTTACCCGTTAACACTGTTTGTGCAACGTGAAAATACTCTTTGATGGCTGCCATAAGAACGAATCCCTGTTCTGCTCTGAAGTGTGATCCCTCATTTTGGGCATAAAAATAACGCCATTCAAGGCGTTTAAAATTTATCTTTTGGATTCATAATGAACCATTAATAAATTAGCAATGACAAGGAGAACGAGAATAAATATCCCTACTACCATAAGGATCGTCTTCCTTTATTTATTAATGCTACATTTTATGATACTTTTGGTAGCTTGATACATAAAAATAACCGCGCATTGGCGGTTCGTGCAGGACTTGACTTTGTTAGACTCCCAACTAAAGAACAGCCCCGCAATACAAAGAACGCCCTTCGTTTAAGGCGTTCTTTGTATATAATGTGTCTTATACATAACAGCTAAATGTCATTTTTTAATCACTTGTATTCCTTGATAATTTAGGTTCTCCCAAACTATTATAAACTATTAGGCTATTAAGCCAGCCGCAAAGATCGTATCCTTCCTAAGAACATTACGACTAACTCGGTTTGAGTTCAGTTGCTAATTTTCCTCTGCTCATTGGTCACTATAATCACGGGACCTTATTACAATTTAAATTTACCCACTAATTGGGTGAGAGTTTCCCCAATTTTCGCCAATGATTCAGCAGATTGACTCACCGAGGTCATTGTAGCTGACTGTTCTTCAGATGAAGCCGAAACTTCTTGGGTATTAGCTGCAGCCTCTTCTGCAATGACTCCGATATTTTCCACAGATTTAACTGCTTGCGAACTCCCTTCGGCTATTTGTTTCGTTGCTTCAGTAACTTGATGAATCTGTTCAACGACCGTTTTGACCTCAGTCACAATGGCTTTAAACGAATTCCCCGCAAGATTAACAGTTTCCACTCCAGCTGCAACCTCTGCTTTACCCTTTTCCATAATTCCTACAGCACTTTTCGCTTCATTTTGAATATTACTAATCAAGGTAGAGATTTGAGCAGCAGACGTTGAAGACTGTTCAGCTAGTTTCCGCACCTCCTCAGCAACAACTGCAAAACCTCTTCCTTGTTCCCCGGCACGTGCCGCTTCTATTGCAGCATTTAAGGCCAGTAAATTCGTTTGAGATGCGATGCCTGTAATTACATCGACAATTTGACCGATTTGGCTTGATTGGTCTCCTAACTGGGCAATAACTTCCGCTGTTTGATCCGTAATTTTACTAATTTCCCCAATCTTCTGCACCGCATCTTCTGCTTGAAGAGCACCTGTTTCTGCGGCTAGGGCTGCCTTATTGCCACTTGAACTGGCTATTTCCGCATTCTCAGCAACCTGTTGTGTATGTACTGCCAGTCGCTTAATAACCTCACTTATTTCTTCAACTGTTCTAGCTTGCTCAGTTGCTCCCGAAGCAAGCTGCCCCAGCGTCCCAGCGACTTGTTCACTAGTAACGGTAGCTTCTTGAGCCGCAGCCGATAGTTCTTCACTCGTGGCACCCAAAGTACTGGCAGTATCAGTAACTTCCTTCACTATGCTATGTATATCTCCAATAAATCGATTGAAGTGCTGTGCAAGCTTCCCGACCTCGTCATTAGATACTACATTGAGCCGTTTGGTTAAGTCTCCATCCCCTTGCGATATATCTTTTAACACTTCAGTTGTTTGTATGATCGGTTTTGTTATCCCTCCGGAAACTAAATAGATAACTAAGCCAATTACTAAAATAGCAATTAAAGCTACGATAATCGAAAAATTCCGAATGGCGTTCGCCTGTGCTAGAATTGTCGCCATCGGAACTGTGATTTCCAGCGACCATGGTGTCGTAGTATGACCAATGGTTATTGGTTCATACAGTCTGTAATACTCATTATTGGATAAAGTATACGTCTTACCATTTTTGATACTCGCTATAACTGCTTGATTATCGAGAACCTTGCCTATCTCTTTAGAGTCCGGGTTGGAAACGTACTTGCCATTATTGGAAACAAGGCAAGCATAGCCTGTGTTTAAAGGCTTTATATTAGAAATCATTTTTTGTATCGTATCTAATGCAATATCTGCTCCGACAACTCCCACGAAAGTACTATTATTATTGACCATTATAGGTGCTACCAAGCTGGTCATAAGAACATCTTTACCATTCACTTTGTATGAGAGAGGATCGAGAATAGTCTCTTTATGCGTCTTTTTAGGAATTAAGTAATAATCTCCTGCACCTGGTGTATCATAACCCGTTAGTGGTGCTAACTTAATATTTCCATTCCCTCTATTCCAATAGGGTATAAAGCGCCCCGTTGCATCATATCCTGGTTGATTTTCATAGTTAGCATCATTCCCATCGAGTGCATTGGGTTCCCATACAGACCAGTTTGCCAAAAATGAAGGATTGCCTTGTAAAACGTTGACGATCATTGCGTTCATAGTAGTGCGATTTGTGTTATTTGTCTCTTTCATTCCTTCAAAAGATGATGCCAATGTTCTGACCGTATCCATAGGAACATTTAGCTCGTTTTTAACTTGATTACTATATTCATCTGCCATATGTGATGCCATTTCAAAAGAAGATGTCTTAGCCATTTCAACTGATCTTAATGACACTAAGAAAATTACGCAAACAAATGAAAGCACAACAACTAAGCCTGTTGATAATAATATTTTGTTTCTTATCCTTAAATCCCTCAAAAACATTGATAATCTCCTTTCACTATTTTGACCTATTCATTTCGAAGAAAAAAAGACGTCAACAAATCAAGACTCATCGCTAAACTGCAATAACACATCTCTCCCTGAGAAGGAGTCCTCTCTATTTCCTCCCATGGCAACAAAAATCTTTTCCTGTCAGCGAACTCGTTTAGCTAAAGCTGAACATCGAGACTTCGGTGGGGGACTCTACCCCCACCGAAGCAGAGTACGGGGACCCACTCCCACTTATAGAAGTGGGAGTCTTACATTGGATAAAAGAGATGTTTTATTAAAGTCTGTCGTAGTACAACTTTAGGCACACTTTTGCTCTGCGAGTGTTGAATTGCCTAATTAATCAGTATAAATTTAAAACTGCTTTTTGTATAATACTTCTTGATTATATAGGGTATAACCCCTAGTTAATCTGAACTATTATCTATTATCTATTATCAAATTGACCTAATTGCTCAAAACAAACAGCCTTTTCGCCTTCTGTTAAGCACTTGCAAATTTTGGCTAGTATCATTCCTTAGGAAATATGAAAAACTAACTTTAAAATCTATAAGGAGAAAGGGTTTGATGACATGGGATTAATGAAAAAGAAAGGGAATTTACTAAGTCCTCGTTCGTTAATTATCCATACAATTGGTATCGCCGGCGCTGTTTGGTTAGGCAAGTTTTGGGGGAAAAATGATTATTAATTCATTAAACTTTTCGAATGGTAAGGAGTAGATTTTTTCTACTTCCTGCGCCTTGTTTCATACTAACGTGAAATGATCCTCAACATATCAATGCATCCATGCATTTTCTTTACAATTAAGTGCAGTTTTTCAACCAAGAGTAACGTATAACCAACGCAAAAAGGGCCCCTTACTGAGGGCCTTTTTGCATACCTTTTAAAATCTTTAATCAGTAACTTCTAATAACTTATATTCTTCGGTTACCAACAACTTTTCAGGATCAAGGAAGATTACCATTCGGTCATTAATTTTTGCAATTCCTTTTAGATAACCATTATTTTGGGAAACGAACTCAGGTGCAGGTTGAATATCGTCTTCATTGAATTTAACAATGTCCGTTACTTCATCCACAATACATCCAGCAACTGTGCCGTTAATATTCAGCATCATAAACTTACTATCCTCGGGATATTCGTTAACCGTTAAATTGAATTTCTTACGCAGATTAAAGATATAATTAACTCTACCCCGCAAATTGATGATCCCTTCGATTGCATGAGGTAATCCGGGAACAGTTTGGATTTTAAACTTACTCGATCGCAAAATCCCATTTACAGTGGTCACATCTACGCCATATTCTTCACCATCAAGTGCAAAAATCACCAACTGATTAATAGCCATTTGGTCCTCCCCCTTTCAGAGTATAAATTCTACATTTCAGAAGCTAATGCATTTAGCTGTTCAGTTAACGCAGAAATTTCCTCAACACTAGAAGTAACCTCTTGAATCGCCGCAGCTTGCTGTTCTACAGTTGCAGTAGTTTCATTTCCCATATCAACTGTTTTATGAACCGAATCAATGATTGAAGTTGTAAGTTCCTTGATCTTTCCAACAGTTTGTTTGGAATCCTCCGATAATTTACGAATCTCTTGAGCTACAACGCCAAACCCTAAGCCAGCTTCTCCTGCTCTTGCTGCTTCAATCGCAGCATTTAAGCCGAGCAGACGAGTTTCATCGGCAATTTCCTTAATGAAGTCCATGACATTATTGATTTGCCCTGTCACGGCATTAACATTCTTGATTTCTGCGTTGAGATTTAATTGATTGTCATTGACAACGGTTGATGAAGCCGCTAATTGTTGCATAGTAGCAGATATCTGATGAAGACTATCATTAAGTGTTGCAGCGGTTGCTTTCAATTTTCGCTGTTGAAATGCAGTTTTGGACAAGGTATTAGCTACGATAAAGAGGACATTGGCAGCCGACTCAATCCTTTCACGTGATAACTGTGTAACTTCGTGAACAGATTCGACATATCCATCAGGATCAACGCCAATCTCCCCAGCGATACGAAGGTATTTAGCTTCCTCAGGAGCAGAGGTTAACACTTGTCCACCCAAAATAGTTCCGATTTGATGCCCTTCAAGCATAATCGGGGCCGCAAAATCTATAAGCCCTGCATGACATTCGTAGACTACCGGTTTCCCAGTTCGAGCAGCTTCCTCACCGCCTTTTCTATGGGATTCCGCACACCTTTTATCTCCCCGTTCTGTTGAATGGGTATAATGACTACAAAATCTTGTATAACTGCTCGGATTGGTGACTGGATTTCCCTCTAAATCTACCGTCACACTAGCTAATCCGCATCCCTTTGCAAAGTCATCCTGAAACTGTTGTAGGAAATCAAGGTCAATAACATCAGTAATTTTTATTTGGGACAGATCATGTTGAGAGAGAGTCAGATTACTTATTATTTCCTTTTGTACCATTTTTCATTTCCTCCCTAAATAATCTTAACAACTTGAACCTTTTCTACATCTTTTGAATATACTGATAACTTTTCCGGTAATAAAACCGCTAGAGGCCTAGTATCAATCTCTCAAACTTTTGGAATCTCAACATTTACTTATAAGTTCGACTTAATTCGTTATTTAATTTATAATTTTATTATTATTGTCTAATTTATCTTAGATTTCGACATCTGTCAAACCAATGTTTTCCAAAAATTGTTTCGCCTTCAGCCTACATCCTTGGACACAACGCATTTACTTTTTCACTAAATTCTCATGTCAAGGATCAGTTGTATATGCTGTTCTAGCCTAGACTTCTAAAAAACGATACTAAAAACTATGGACTCAAAAGGGATAGCTCCTTGCTATCCCCTTATTTAACCTTATATTCTTTTATGGGCAGTGTCCTCAGATATTGTTTCGAGAGTCCAAATTTTCATAATCCGTCCCTATCCCTATACATTTTGGGAATTTTATAAGTTTCTATTAATCCTTTAAGTCTGTAAGTCTTAGGAAATATCTAAAATCTGATATTGCACAAAACCTGAGGGAGCTGACACATTTACAATAGATCCCTTTGATTTGCCAAGAACTGCTCTCCCGACAGGAGATTCATTAGAAATTTTATTGGTATCAGGGTCTGCCTCGACAGAACCTACTATGTAATACTCTTCTTCATCATCAAACTCGACATCTCTCAAAAGAACTTTAGCCCCCAGAGTTACAACGTCAGTTTCCTTAACATCGCGAATAACCTTTACATTACCGAGCATTTTCTCTAGAGCAATAATCCTTGTTTCAATAAAGGCTTGTTCATCCTTAGCGTCATCATACTCCGAATTTTCGCTGATATCCCCAAAATCAATGGCCTGTTTTATGCGGCCTGCAACTTCCTTCCGTTTCACGGTCTTATACACTTCTAACTCTTCTTCAAGTTGCTTTAAACCTTCTGCCGTTAAAATGGTTTCATTTTCAGCCATGTCTTCTTGCTCCCTTATTTTAGCTTATCGTTTACCAAATAAGCACAAAAATTATTGCAATTTAATTATAAAAATTATAATTTAATTTGTAATAATTGTCAAATATTGAATTGTATAGCATATAATTCGCATCTTATCATATAAATCTAACTTTTAGAGCTGCGGTTAGTGAACTCGTTCTGCTAAAGCTGAACATCGAGGCTTCAGATGGGGACTTTACCCCACCTGAAGTTAACGAAGGTCCTACCCCCACTTAAGAAGTGGGGGTCCTAAAAACTAGATCAATTGAGAAGAGTAGTTGAAGTAGGTAATGCAGATTTAATATTCCAAAAGCCTAAATTATTAAATATTGTGAGAGGAAATCATCGGGAAGCACTTTGTAACTCAAAACTATTTCCTGTTCAACTGTTTGAGCAGTTATTAAAAAGCCTGAAATTTTGAACGAAATTTTTGAATCTTCATCTTCTTGAATTAAAATCAAAGAACAATACTTATTATTCAGAAAAAATGTCATTAGTATCGAACAAACTGCCTCAACAAAACCACGTGAATTCTCCAAATTCGGTGAAAAATATATACGTTTTCCTGTTAACGTCTCCAACTCAATATGGGCAGGCAATAACTTCTTTATAAGTTCCGTCAAATCTTCGCTTTCCCATCGTACTATCATTTCGTTCCCCCTTAGTCGTCCGAAAGCAACGAGGGATTCCGTCTACTTATATTAAATGCAACATATAGCAATTTATGTTCGGCCTTTAGGAATAAACCATGAAAAAAAGAAATACTCCCACGTTGATGCGAGGCCACTGAAAAACCTACGTTTTTCTTCTTGGTAGTTAAGTAATCAAATAAAAGAGACGGTCCTCATTCTTTATTCGAATGAAGATCGTCTTTTTATAACCTTTGTATGCGGGTATGTGTTTTTTTATTCCATTAGTTTTAATATCCTTTTCAAATTTACGCTGAATATGGCCATCGCCCCTTGTAATTCCATGCCAATAAGACCCGAGGATGATGCAACATCATACCCGTGCCTGTGCTTTAGTTCACTATTTTTAGCTTCAATTTTATATCGTTCTTTAGATTTTCCTTTAAAATAATCGCTTTCTTGAAAATTTGCCTGTTCCGTATGTTCATTTGATTTAATAGATACAGAATAAGTTTTATTTTTAGCCCCTTCCTTATAACAACCATCTTTAAATAAACATCTCTTGCACTTTTCGATGTCAAAGTGATATGTATCTGTTTGATTTCTGCCTTGACCTTTTTTACCTTGTCGGGCCTTCCGAATTGCCATATGACCTGCTTTACACACATACATTCCGGCATCTTTATTAAAATTAAATTCATCTTCCTTTTTCCGATTCCCTTGAGTAATCGAAGGATTTAATTTAGTAACTAATTTGATGTTGTTGGTCTTACTATATTTAATATTTTCCTTTTCTGAATAGGCTGCATCTCCAATGACTGTCTCAATTTCCATGCCAGCAGCCACACTTTTTTCAATCAGTGTAACTAATTCTTTCCCGTCACTTTTTTCGCCTGTTGTGACAGTCGCTGCG
>NZ_LDZY01000034.1 GCF_001029285.1 Desulfosporosinus acididurans | reverse complement strand
ACGGACAAAAATGCCAAACGGGTATGTATCCATAANTTGCATTGACGATAGGGCGGACAATTCTCGCCAGCCAACCGGGTGTCGGTTCAACGTAACATCCGAATTTTTTTGATGTACAGAAAGTGTTGGGACGGACGGCTCCTTCACTCGGCCTTGTGCAAGACGAATTGCAATGGTATTTAAACAATTGAGAAAGTACGGGTAAATAGCGGCAAACCAGAACCGTAATCGATACAAGGTTGAATTATCTGCTGCAACGTCGGAAAGACCAGGGCGATCTGAAACAACGCTTTCGATACAGGCCGATTCATAGCGTTTGTAGGGTACCAGGCAATCTGGTAACTCATGATGGATTCGCCGACAGTTTACACAACGCATTCTACGGATGATCAATACTCTGGGTTGTGCGTTACTGTTCTTTACTTTCCGCATCCGACTTCCGATCACGCTCAATTGTTCTCCACAGCAAGGACAAGGAACAGATTCTGTACACCTAACAAAAAACTCCAGTTTGAGGGTTTTCAATGAGCTCATAATTTGATACAATAACCATGCTATTTTTGGGGGGATGCCTTTGGTAAACCTGTTGGCGCAGGCTTACGTTAACAAAGGCATCCTTTTCCTTTCTATAGATATGGTCATTATATCCGTCAACTTATGGACAGGCAATACCGTCAGCTTTCAGTCATTTTATGCTAGCGAAAACATCATAGCGAAGATCCGTGCGATTAGAGTCTTATAAAAAAGGTTCCGTAAAGTAGACAACCGAATTATCATAAATTACATCACCTTTTGATAATTCTAGCCTTTAATTCTAAACCAATAAATAACAAGAAAGACGGTATAAATGAGAAAAGGGGTGCTAAGTTTGCATTATAAAATAGGCGGCCGGTATTGTCCAAGAAACCAACCATCCAATTTGAGTCACATGTGTAGTAAGCATACACCAGTCGCCATCCTGATGGATCGTTGCTATTAAAACTGTCCGGCCAATTGACATAACAATAAAGCCATACCAAAAGCCCAATAATAGCTGGTAATATACAGGATAAAAAGTTCTTATATTTTGTACCTTTTGGAGTTAATAACAATCCTAGGCAAATACATAACACTACGGATAATAGCCCAAATAATCTTGGTACCACTGTGGACGAAGAAAAAAACTTGCCCATTATAGGGGAAAAAAAGAACAGTACCATGACGTCTAAGCCTAAATGCAGTAAAAAAGCTTTTATATTATTTAGAACCATTCATTTCACTCCTTCTTGATATTAATAAACAGATGTAATGTGACAATCTAAGTGTTTTCGATTCGTACTTTTTTACACGCTGGAAGCGTGTTTTAACTAAAATGCAAAAGTCCGTTTTACTCTCGTTTTCGTCGATTCCCTATAATCTTCACATTCGCATTATAGACAATTTCGAAACAAATGAATACGTTTTTACTTCAATGAACTTCTTTTAATCAGACCCTACCCTATCCCTAAAATACCTACAATACCTAAAATGGTCGTCCGAAATATTTGATTTTAGGGATTCTAGGTAAAATAGGGATAGTTTGAATTAAGCTTTTATGTCTTTTCTATTTACAATACCAAGCTGGTCGATGCTTAGTAGCTCTACCACCCTTCTCTAAATAGATAAATCTATAACCTTTCTTGCCCACTTCTTTCATCTGTTCGTTTAATTCAAAACCACCCACCACCCATAATGCTCCCCCGTTTGCACGCTTATCTGTCAACTCTAATCCCTGCCCTTCAAAATATCTAATGACATCAAATGGTTCATTCTTATTTTTCATCAGATCAGATAACTCTTTGAGTACTTTTGCCTCAGGGACCTTTGAATCAGATTTTCTTTTCTCATGGCCAGCAGGAAGACTGTCTTCTGATTTAGAAGAAGTTTCGTCGTGTAATACGAAACTTTCTTTTGTTTTGGCATACGATTCAGTTCCAGCTCCACTCCTGGTATGAGGCTCTTCAATCAAATTTGTTGCGTCAGTAGTAGCTGAAACTTGAACCTTTAATGTCAATATTTCTTGTTCAATCTCCTTTAAAAGAATGATTAATGCTTTTACATCGTTACGTTCAAATTCTGGTAAATTCTCTTGTTCATGTGTACCTTTATTTAATAGAGCCCAGTTAAATTGCTCTTTCAGCGACTTCATATTTTCATTAAGTCTCGATTCCGGTTCCAAGGCTATTTTTTTAATTTCACTGTTTAGAGCATCGACCACAGATGCTAAGTCAGGCATACTGTTTGGTTGCCGCATCTTCACAGACAAATTCACAGAAAAAGATTTTCCCAATTTCCTCCACAGTTGTGTAGAAAGAATCTCTACTGCTTTTCTGCAGTATGTTAAGGAATCCTTTAAATTGTTTTTCAGACAGGCTTCTTCAGCTCGAACTAAATAGTGCTTAGAATCGCCAACAGAAATTACTATTCCCCGTTCATCGACATTGTCTAAAGGTTCAAATTTATAATACTTTACCATCTTAGAAGCCGCGGAAGCCCCTAGTATATGAGATAGTTTCTTTATGAATTCTTCACCATGACAAGTTATTATTTGTTGTCGATGCTTTATATCTGGACATTCAAGCAACAAACGTGCGATTCCTGAACGGTGATCGTCGTCGACCGCATTGACAATATCATCAAAGATTATGAAACCCAAGTCATCAGAAACAGCTTTTGCTAATAATAGAGATAATCCCAACGTCTTAATATGTCCTTCACTTAGAATTTGAAGAGCATCAAATGTTCTTGAATCACCTACAAATTTGATATATATTTTCTCATTCGGCTTGATGGGTAATTGGAGTGACTCAAACTTTTCAAAAGATGGATCATGATCATTAATGATATTATAAAAACTTAAAGTTCTTTCATTTAATCCGTTTACTAATTTTATTGGTAAATTATCTCTATAGTCTCTTAGCTTTTGAAGAAGACTATCATATGCTTTTTTATACGATAAATTCATTTCAATTGAATTTTGGAACTGTTTAATTTCCTGAAGTCTACCTTCATTTTGAGCTAAAAACTCCCGATTACTTTCATTTATTTTAACCTTTTCTTCATTTAGCATTGTCAGTCGCGCGATAATATTATCTGCTTTGTTCTTAATTATTTGGATTTTCAGGAGTTGACTATCTACATTTGCCTTTCTACTACGTTTGTTTTTAAGTTCCTCGTTATATGCTTCAATCAGTGTAGTCAACTGTGTTAATGAGGGCAAAGAAGCTGTAATTCTATCAAGTTCAAGGGAGAGTTTATCTTTCCAAGTTGCTATGCAGGATATATCCGTAAAATCAAACTCTGTAAGTTGAATAAAGTGAGATGAATTGTCCGCAACAGTAATCTTTAATGCATTTGATTGAATAATTTCTAGATTTATCTTTCTAACAAGACTACTTATCCCTCTGCACAACTTGGAAATATCATCCTGCAAAACTCCGAGGCGCTCCATTTTTTTTAATTCTACTTTTGCGTTTTCAAAAGGATTTACTTGCACTTCACTAATAGGGGTCTTACATGCTGGGCATTTAGATTTATCAGCAGTGTCATCTATACTGATGAGCGAGATGGCATTGTAAAGATCTTTATAATTAACCTCGGATGAAAGCGCTGCAAATTTTTCACGCAGTCTATGGAGCTCAGACATATCCTCTACTAATTTACCATATGTCTCTTTTAATCTATTAATAGGCTTTATATCAAGATCTAACATAATTTTTTCCGCTTTAGCCTGCTGTAGCTCGCCAATGACGCCGGATGAGCCATCTTCTCCTGACAAGTACTTAATTAGCATGTTCAGATCTATAATCTGATCGTCCCCAATATCCTCAATTAATGGCTTAACTTCTTCGGGAATTTTAGTAATCATTTCTTCTATTTCCCTAAGACGATTTTTACTGACCTCTTGTTTCCTAGTCTCCTCATCAAATTCTTTTTGTTTTATGTTCTCAAGTTTAATGTATCGACCATCAAACTCATCCGTGAATCCATTCACAAAATCATTAAAAGTATCCAAACCAAAAAGGGATGATATTCGAGAAAGCTGGTCTTTTGGGGTTGTCGCTGAAATTCTAGCAAATGCATCAATACGGTTTTTTTCAATGAAACTGAACCTATAGGCTGATGTATTCACCGTTACTTCACATTTGGTATTATCTGACTTTATCCCATATATTATGGGGCGATGTCCAATACCTGATTGAGCATTTTTGATATAG
This sequence comes from Desulfosporosinus acididurans, assembly GCF_001029285.1. Classification (GTDB taxonomy): domain Bacteria; phylum Bacillota; class Desulfitobacteriia; order Desulfitobacteriales; family Desulfitobacteriaceae; genus Desulfosporosinus; species Desulfosporosinus acididurans. The sequence continues at coordinate 5,481 of NZ_LDZY01000034.1, read as the reverse complement.
TTAGCAATACCTATTCTTTTGACCTGAGATTCTTCGATTTCTCCTAGTAGCCCATACTCAAGCCCCTCACAGAAACTGGACTTCCCTGAACCATTGGGTCCATATATGAAAGTATACTTTTTATCAAACTCAAAGGTCTCTTCAGTATTAAAGCCCCGAAAAGGACCAATCTTCATTTCATAAATAGTTTTAATCAATGATGATGCATCACCAGATAATCTAACATTTTCCGGTATATCTTCACCTTGTGAAAATCCAGTTGACTCAATAATTTGAGCTAGCCTTTTTGCCCTTTGGCCACCTGATTTTCCCAGAACATACAATTCATCGAAGTTTGTGACAAGGATATTTAGTAGCTTCTTCTCATAACCTACTAAAGTTTCTCCATCGAGAGAGGCTACCCAATTGAAAAATTCTCGTTTTGCAGCAGATGCACTATCACTCATATCAAACCTCCAGAAGAAACTCAGTAATTTAGACACGCTAAAACAAATTATCACTATCTTCTATTTCCATCTGATTTCGACTTGATCCATTATATTCCTTCCTGGGCGTAAAATAATCTCAATATAAAGAAAAGCCAAGGCTAGATCAATTAACATCCATACTTGGCATACAATAATTGCAATGCTCTAAATTATATTATTTTAAATCAAAAGTCCAACCTGCATATCCCTCAAAGTCTTTAGTTCTTCTGAAGTCAATGTTACTCCCTTCCCCATCTTCGAATGATCCGACGACCATTCACGAATATCGTACTTAAGTTCTTTATCATTCCAAAAGGTCATCCCTTTAACCCAATCAACCAGATCGGACAATCCAGCAGGTAACGTTCTTCTAACGATATCAAAATAGGCCATCCCAAACACCGCACCTTTACTATGAGCAAATACTTACTAGGCCTAGACATAACTATCCCCATACCAAGAGCTAACCTTCGTTCAATATAGGCTATCCGAAATCCACAGAAATCCTTAAACATTGACTCGACATCGCCAAATCATACTTCTAAATATACAAGCCCCGTTCGGTAAGATCTTGTAAAACCTGAATGTCATAAAGCCTTAAGCATGGTAGGTAGAAAAAATAATATCTAAATCTTCTTCCGGTGTATTACCTCGTTCAAGCGTGTTGTTTTCAATCGCGTCCAACATAATCTGCTCTTTTTCCTTTAGACGGAGATATATCTTTTCATCCAACGAATATAGATCTCCATCTTTGGTAGAGAATATCTCCTGTGCGAAAAAGTATTGGGTGTACTGATTGTTTGGCAGCCCCAATCGATGGATACGATCTTTCGACTGCAGGAGATGTACAAGATTATAGCTGTACTCAAAATATATTGCATCATGGCAAACACTGTGCAAAGAAACAGACTCTGCCAAGGTGTGTGGGTTAGTAATTAAGAAATCAAGCTTGCCTTTGCGAAATGCTGATAAAATTTCCTGACGATCTTCCATACTGATTGCCCCATAGAGGCAGGCCGCTCGAACCCCCGCTGTCTCCAAAGCCCCCTTAATATTCATCATAGAATCAACGAAAATGCACCAAATTATTGCCAATTTGTGCTCTCTATGAAGCTGTAATGCGACTTCTATACAGGCATCAAATTTCTTTGTGGTTTCGATTTTATTAATGAGAGAAACCACATCATCGGAAAAATCCACATAATCAAATTGCTCTATCTCGCCAGAAATATCTAGAATATCCGAAAACTCCGACAAGTCAAGTGACTTTAATAGCATTTGTGGATTGGACTCCAATTGCAAAAGACGAATGATTAGGGCAAGTTTATTCTTTGCGTACTTTATCAGCAGTATATGAAACAATTCGTTTTCAGGTCTGCTGGCCAATACTTGGATAAAAGCATCTGGATTTGTAGCTGGCACTTGTAATTGCTGTTTTGTAGTGCGGCAAAAGAAGGGCTGTAGTTTCTGGTTAATAACGGAAATATCCTCTGGACTTGGGTCTTTCAATTGTGGAACGGTAAATCCAAAAAAATCAGCATATTCATCGTGATAAAGAATGTCCAATAGGTTCCTTATGTCGGTGTATGAGTTAGGTATAGGAGTTCCTGTAAGTGCAACTATATAGCAAGCATCCTTTGATATTTCAAGTGCATCAGAAGCGCGCCTGCCATTCAAAGCTTTCACTTTATGTACTTCGTCAAACACCAGCAATGTTTCTGTATCAATTAGTTTTTTAATTTCTGTCAAGTAAGTCCCTATACTCTCATAGTTAAACAACAAAAGATTTTTATTTCCCGTATCATATAGAATGGCTTGCTGTTTCTCTTTGGTAGATCGATAACTTGGATCTTGTATACTAAATAGTTGAACCTGCTGCTTCGTGCCGAAGCAGGATTTGAATTCATCAACCCAAGAGCCAAAAGAATTTTTGGGCCCAACCATAACAATTCTTTTAACCCGACCTTTTGCTTGCAAGTATGCGTATACACCTAAAACGGATGCCGTTTTTCCTGATCCAGGGACAGAGAAGTTGCTGGATTTTTTCATGGTACACATGAAAAACGAATCCCACATTTGCTTGTCTCGAAGTTGTCTATAAAAAGCGCAATCGACAACCATTTTGTATTCAGCAAACTGTGCTCGCACAATAGGATCTTGATGTTTTATGGAAAGTCCAACATTGGCTCGCCTTTCAATATACATTTCTCGGCTGGCGATATAATCACGCAGCCGTTGCGTGGTAAAAAAGCGATAGACTCGCCTTTGGGCATCTTGCTCCAAAATGCGAATGATTCTCTTGTAAGCTGGATAAGTTAAATTGCTTTTAAAACGAATAATATGGTCGTTACTCCGTTCTAAATCAACATATCGACCCTTGAGACGCAACTTATAAACTGCATTATTTAAAAGAAGCGAAGGTTCAACCTTGATGTCAAGCTTTAATCCATCGTCATAATCCAAAAGGAGACAATTTGGCTCAAGCTGCGCACTGTCGATAATGACCATCCCTTTGCTGTGCGAAACAATTTCTTGGTGAATGGCTTGGCTCATATCACAGACGAGGATATTTTCGACTTTGTTATTCCAAAGCTTTTCAAATGTTTCTGTGCTTTTGGTGATTTTGGAGTAATCGAAAGCTGATGCCTGCCAACTGCAGGTAATGTCAAACGCTTCGTAGTTAGTATTATAAGCCGCCGTAGTCTCATTGTTTGATCCTCGAAAGCAGATCACATCGCCTACTTCATCTTCCATGACGCCGAATTTGTCGTGAAAGATCCCCTCGCGAGTAAAGGCAATCTTAATGTCAATAATCTCAAGTGAGATCAAATAGGCAAGATTAGAGATATTACGCTCTTCCTCAAGAGAAAGAGTTTCTCTCAGCTTTCCTAACAGTCCTTGATTGACCTCTTCCCGCAACTGGTATCCCTCTTTGATTTGCCGATAGTCATATTCTGATAGTTCCGCAGAAGCAATCATGCGATACTTGTTTCCTCGACGTGCAAACACTTCCAGACCTTTTGCATAGTTGGCAAGTGCTTTAGCTGAAAAATACGCAGTAGCCCTGTCATAACTGATGCACTCACGCAAAGTTGGGGTATAGAATAAAGCGCCAACATCATCTTCATAAGAAGAATATGTTGCTTTTAACGAAAGATCCTTAAACATCGAGTTCTCCCCTAATGCTATCTAATATTTGTTGGACCAAATCCAGCTTTTCGCGGATATCATCTTTTTGCTCATCTGACATTTTCTTGAAGATATTTATGTCAATGGTATCAAGCATTTCATAAGCCTTTTCAGCTTGCTGCGCAGGACGATTTCGGCTGGCATCACCGTCAGCTTTACTGACCCACTTTTCAGTGGATCTGGCAAACTCTGATTGAATTTCTTTCTTTGCACGAATATGTTCATTGATTACTTTTTCAGTCGTAACTGGGTACTGCTCTACAGCATCGCAAACTTTTTCTGTCAAATCTGATTGTTCAGCAAGATATTCATCCAGAAGTCTGGTGTTTGATGCAATTTTACCTATTTTTCTTATATATCTATTTGTATCTCCAACTGGAGCCATAAGTAATTGAGCAAACACATTATTTTTCAAGTCCTCACGGCTATCTTCATTTTTCACTTTGCTTAACATACTGTATAGGTCTTTTAGTGATTCGGAGAGATTCATGGTGCGAGCTAAGTAGAACTGTTTCGGGGCGTTGATGAACTCCAAAAATTCTACCATTAATTTTGCCTTTTCCACCTCTCGCTTGATATCCGCTTCCGTTTGATTAACGCTGCTAGCATATTCCCGTACTGTAAGAAGTTTATTTTCTACAATATCATTATATATACCCACCAGTCGATCAATCGGATTATAGTCAACAGGCTTGTCCACACCATGCTGAAGCAATAATTCGAGCATTTTGATTTGTTTAGCATTGTGAGCAATATCGTGCTCTAAAATAACAGCTTCAAAGTATTGTGTTTTTCCGGTCTTCTGTTCCAAATTGCGCAAGCAAGTGAAGCGCCGGTTACCATCAATGATTCTGCCGTCGGTCAAAACGACTCCAGACTCTTGCTGTCCAATGAGCTCGATATTGTTTTGCGTTTTTTTCAATGCTTCTGGATTGCTTTCGGTAATAAAGCTTTGAATGATCCGGTTATATTGTTTTTTATCGTCTGTGTCCATATGCATAATCCCATTTTCCGCTTTATACTGACTAATCCAAGTAGCAATGCGATCGTTCTGATCATTATAATACAGCTGATCCAGCCGAATTTTATATACGGTATAAGTTTGCATGTGATTATCTACCGAAAGCTTTTTTGTCGATGTTGTTGGAAAAACAAATCTGTTTTCAATGCCCTCTTTAAGTAAGTTCATTTAAATAATGCCTCCCTATAATATCTTGATATTTTCTTTAGATATCTCGTATTTTCATAGAATTCCTAGCTAACCAAATTAGCTCACCACGGATAGAATTCGCATAAAATGTCTAATTCGGAGAAATTGGATATGGCAAAGCCAACGTCTACTATTTGTGGATATGTTGGCCGTTGTAAACCCATGATTCTCACGGTGGTAAACCTCCCATGTCTAACAGGGTCAAGATTATAAATCTGCCCTAAATTCCTTCGTTCCACCTATCCATGATTGGGTGTCAGTTATGCTCCTCTACCGAGTCCTTGCTCTAATGGAAAAATATGCGACTGACTACCAGCTCTTTTGTTTTGCTAGGTTACCTGGATTGCTCGCTTCTGTGGTGACGCTTTAACCCACAGATCGTTTGTTTCTTATGGTTTCGCTGCTATTCTAATTACGCTGCTAAATGCTCAACTGGACGATGAATGTCCTTAATTAGCTTTTCTGGATCGTATTCTGTACCTTTTGTTAATATTGCATAGAACACCCGAATTAGTTTACAGCTTTAAGGGCAATTAGTGATTGTTTCTTCTTCAGGGGTATTCTTGATCCTTGTTGTGTAGTAGTTGTGTATCTCTGCAAACTCTGCGTTTTTTT
>NZ_LDZY01000033.1 GCF_001029285.1 Desulfosporosinus acididurans | reverse complement strand
CATTCCGACTGCTCTCAACTTGTTGTCTCTCCAAAATTCGGTTTATTCCTTCTACTCCAAGTCTTTTGATATCCCTAGGTTGCGGGGCAACTTGCAGAACCAGCATGCTACTTGTCGCATCAAACTTTCCAAACACCGTTTCATGCTCGGGAAAGTAGATTTTCAGCCACCTCTGAATGCGATTTTTTATACTGCTCATTTCCTTTTGGATGCGCATTCTGCAAGCCATCGCTATTCGCAGTTCTGCATAGATCCCCTCCGGGATATAGGGCTCATTGTATCTCCCCTCGATGACCAGCTTAGCAATTGTTTTGGGGTCCTTAGCATCCGTTTTGCTGGGGTGGTTGTCATCAAGCTCCTTACTACGCTTTACATGGAATGGGTTTACGAGGACTAGCTTAATGCTTTGCTCTTTTAGATATGATGCCAGGCCGAACCAGTAATGGCCGGTTGGCTCTGCGCCTACCACTATGCAGTCCTTTTGTGCTTGACCTTTTAAACGTTCAATCCATGCATAGAAATCCCTGAATCCTTCAGCACTGTTTTCAAACTTGAATACTTTGCCCAGCTCTACTCCTCGCCAGTCGAAAGCCCTGGCGTAATGAAGCTCGCTGGCGATGTCCACTCCGATAACAATACTTCTTTCAGAAAGTTGCTTTAGTTTCTCGTTTTGTGTAAAATTCATTTGGGATGACCTCCGTTATTTTGATTGGATTCTGTTGGCCAACAGTCCTTTCAAATTGTAACGTGAGGTCTTCTTTTTGACAAAGCTCATTTTTTCCTACTACAGGAATGCTCCTCTTTCTATTCGAAAAACTTTATTAGGAAAACCTTTTAATCTCTTCGGATAAAATCATCTTCCATTTTAAAATAAGAGTCAGAGAAAGAAACACTTCATCCTTGTCAAATTTTATGAGTTAAATGTTAATGAACTTTGGACATATGGTGCTAAGATAATGATCATACACACTTAAACTTGAAGGATTGGAATTGTCAACGAGCAAAATTTGTGCACTTTCCAATGCCGCCTTGGCACTTCCAGAAAGAGCGTCTTGGAAGTTTTTAGCTGAAACTACATAGACAAAGTCTCGATTAGCATTTAATATTTCAGCGATATTTGCAGATAACTCAAAACAACTAAAGCCATAAATTCTTTGGGGAGATGGTAACTGGCCTATGACATTTGAAGATACTACTCCTATTCCCCCGATTATAATTGTTTTGTAGACTTTCAAATCCTTCAACGTTTGTCATGTAGCTTCAGGTAAACTATTTGATTCAGTCATGAGAATAGGAACTCCATTCTGAGCCGCCCATGATGCAATGGAAGTGCATCTGAAAAGTTATTTCCATTTGTGTCTCAAAATTATTGGCAATAATACAATGTAATTAGTACTCCATTCCTCCTTTATATCCTAATAATAAAAAGACTAAGTAACTTTCCTTTACCGAAGCATTAGAAAACTACTTAGTCTTTTAATATTTCGGTAACCTGGCAATCATAGCATTTAGCCTTAGACCCATAGCTTTGCGTATCCCGTCTTTCGGCGGGTTTGCTTTTTACTTAAAAATAATATTACCATATATTGCGAAGAAATTTTGTCGTAATATGGATTATTTATATCATTATTTAAATTGTCCTAGCGAATTATGAAAAAACAAGGAGAAAGTACTCCTCAACATATTTGGGTATACAAATATTCATTCCAAAATCACCCTCCCTACAATTCCCACCTTAAACACAAACTCTACCTCTACCATCGACTGGATCCTAACTTTCTCTATCAATCTTCGAAACAAATCTCCATCAAACTTATCCAGCAGCTTGCCATCCGATAAAATAATCGTAGGCACTGGAAAAATCCAGTGCCTACAACGATTGAAATTTATATATCGGATTATGACAGATGGCTATCAGGTCTATCATACGTTGGAGAGCGAACGTGAAAATCTGGTGGTTGAGCACTTCCGAAACCGTTGTTTTACCGCAGTTGCATGATTTTGCAATTTCCAGACCATTGCTCCACAGCACATGAAACATGGTTCACAGCTTGAATATAGCGTATATTCATGCAAATCCACAATATGTGTTTCATTGCAAAACTTCCGAATTAATCTGGCTACAGCGTGAAATGTCGGGTCAGTTGCAGTATATATCTGATTTTCATTTGTATAAACTATTTCATTGTCTTTTACGAGTTCAGTGAACGCCCTTTTGGAAAGGTAAGAACACCTTGTTAAGGTTCTCACACTATTTAGCCTTAAATGCCCGCCAAATGTAGAAAATCAGTGTAACTAACGGTTGCAATATAGATATTGAGATGAAACCTATTCCAAGGCCTAGCTCCTTACACATTGCAGCCTCAATAGTTCTCCATTGAATATAAGCGAAAATCCAAATTACTTTTATCTTTAAAGCTTGGACCATTAACCTGGCCGATTTATATTGTATCTCCGCGTTTTGCTCAGTAATATCAAAGGGATTGAACCTATGTGGATAACGATTTAATACGTTAAAAATATGTACATTAGAACGACCACTGCAACTAATAGGAATATTTCTCCTTTCGACCCCCATCGATCAACTTGGCCCTGTGTATTGTAATGAGCCGGAATTTTACTCGGTAATGAGGGCCATATAATTACAGGATAAATTAATGAAGTTGCTGTCGAGGCGGTTTCTTTAACTTGCCAAGTGGCAAGTGGCCGGATGATTCGAAAGGAATCATGCAAATTATGTAGAAATATCTTATATGAAATTTATTTATAAGTTATTGGAGGAAAATCGATCTAATGAACAGTTTGGACAACAATACCAACCTGCAAAAAGTTTTAGTAAAATCCCAAATATCAGACACTTTCCTGGATGAGTTCTCCAAAGAAAACATCTCTGATCTGGTTTTTTTAGCAAGAAAACTAAAAAAAAGAAATGTAGAACTTGAGCAAAGCAAAGAGCTCTTTTACAATATTGTAGAAAATATGATGGATTGTGTTACAGTCTTTTCTGCAATACGAAACAACGACGGTAAGATAGTTGACTTTACTCTTGACTATATTAATCAAGCGGCTTGTAAAAACGCTAATAAATCCAGAGAAGAACTAATCGGCCATAGTTTGCTAGCATTTTCTTATGATGTGGCTAAAGCAGGGCTTTTTGATGCTTATTGCAAAGTTGTTGAGACAAACCTACCCTTTTCGCGAGAATCAATTTATTATAACACTGATAACAAGAATGTTCAGGGAGCTTATGATAACAGAACAATAAAAATGGGCGACGGGGTAGTCGTTATATACCGGAACATAACTGAAAAGAAGCAGCTAGAAATAGATAATCTTAGAACATCTGAGGAACGTTTCTCAAAAGTTTTTTACTATAGTCCTCTCATGATGTCGATAATAAGTAAATATAGCCATCAATACATTGCTGTCAATCGTCGTTTTTTAGAGATAAGAGGTTTATTACTAGAAGATGTAATTGGCAAAACCCCACCTCAGCTTGGCATTCCCGAAAGTGAATTTGAAGAAGTTATTAATCTTCTTCAAAAAAATGGCTTAGTTGATAACTTTGAGGGATCAATGATTGCAAAAAATAGTTCGAAGGGCACTGTCTTGCTCTCTGCTCAACAAATCCAACTTGGCGACCAAGAATGCATCTTGATATCTTACAATGACATTACCGAGTTAAAAAAAATACAGTCAGATATTGCCCGACTTGATCGTTTTAACCTTATTGGTCAAATGGCTGCTGGTATTGGCCACGAAATCAGGAATCCTTTGACCGTAGTGAAAGGTTACCTCCAACTGATGGGATCCAAACCAGAACTCGAACCGCATTTTTCCAAAATAGAGACGATGATTAGTGAAATTGATCGTGCTAACTCAATCATAACTGAGTTTCTTTCTCTAGCTAAGCACAAATCGTCAGAACTACAAAACCAAAACATAAACAGCATTCTGCTAAACTTATACCCTCTTCTTCAGGCAGATACCTTCACTCAAAACAAGCAAATAGTATTAGCAACACAGCCAACACCGTATATCCTCCTAGACTATAAAGAGACATCTCAGCTAATTCTCAATCTTTTTCGAAACGGTCTAGAAGCCATGCATGAGAACGGTACTCTAACCATACGTACATATGTTGAGGATGTTCACGTAGTTCTAGCTATTCAAGATGAGGGGCCTGGAATTCCTTTAGAATATATAGACAAACTGGGCACTCCCTTTTTTACTACAAAAGATACTGGAACTGGATTAGGTTTAGCTACCTGTTACAGTATAGCTGAGCGGCATCAAGCTAAAATTAGAGTAGAGAGTAGCCCCTGTGGGACTAATTTTATGGTGTATTTTCCAATTCCCCAAACAAAATAGAGCCTTACCGTAAATTAATTTTTGTTAAAACAAGTATCACAGGCTACTGTGGTCAGATCCACTTTTCTCAAGCCCATTCCTCTCGATAAGGTCGAAAAACACATCCTTTCCATTGTTACTTTCGTAAATAAAATCTTTCAAGCTTTTGCTTTTATACCCAGAAAAATCGCCGACTATAGCAATCCTAACATGGTAATTAACAAACTTCTGCAAAATTTCTCCTGCAAGTTTAGTTTTTAAGTCGAAAAAGTCCTCAAAAATTTCATGCATAGAGATGTAACGCCCTGCCACGGGCAACAAAATTATTTCACCAATTTACTTTTGATTATCTTGAAATGCTTAGTTCAAATAATTATGTATAATTTAAGTAGATGGTATTCATTGCAAAAAAGCCGTTTAGGGTTGAATTACTCTACCCTAAACGGCTTACTTAATTCCTAGTCAATTTCACATTCAATCTCTGTGCCCTCTAGCAGTTATGGATTAGGCTATGCCAAGCAAGCGGCAGCCCTCATTTTTGATATTGATAGCAGCGTTTATGTCGCGGTCTAATTCTGCTCCGCAATGACTACAAGTCCAGGTCCTATCTGATAGAGCTAGTTCTTTATTTTCGTTGTCGCAGAACCTGCACATCTTACTGGATGGAAACCACTTTTAAAAGTCATACGAGCTATATTCTGGTTACATATTGCTTAAGCACTTAATAGCATACCGAATATCCTTATCATTAATGATGATGCCCACTGCAATCCTCTGTTCCATCGGAGTTTTTAATAATTATTAAGGCATTTTTCTCCATTAAATCGAGAGCATTTTTAACTGAACTACCAGCGCTAAAAAATCTTGTTACATATGCATCTGCCAATATATTAAATGCTAAAGGCTCTATTTTACCAGTTATTAAAGCCTCACAATCATGCTTTAACACTTCACTTGCTAGGCTTTCTGTAGATGAGCATTCCAAATATTTATCATTTTTAATAACTGTAATACGTAAATCATTCATGTTAACAATTAGTAGATATAAACATCGCTCAAATTCTTTAGATACCATACTGTCCATGCTTTTGCCGTCTGCGGCTACTGCAATATTCATTATTATCCCTCACTTTATCTATGGGTGATCAGAATTCGTGTTTACTACAGACCCCTATTTTGTCAATACCCTTCTTTAATTGATCCGGCGATCATTCACGCACGTCATATTTGGGGCTTTTTAGGGATAATGAGGGGTTGGACTGGGGGGGCTTTGCTGGCTTTCGAGTAAGCGGCGGAGTTACCCTCAAGGTGTCGGTCCTTTGGGAACTCCTTAGGGATAGAGTTCATCAAATATTCGTTGAAAATCTGCGTTTAAAGCCATATTATTGGGTATAACTTAAGTAGAAAGAAAAAGCCGACTTAAAGAGAGTGACTTGGTACTACTAAAAGTTTTTAAGTATTCGTTATTGAGGAGATATCAATGCTTGATGTTTTTTTGTTGGGAACAGGGGGTATGATGCCACTGCCTAATAGGTGGCTAGCATCCCTCCTGTTAAGACATAATGGAAGATTGATTTTAATAGATTGTGGTGAAGGAACTCAGATCCCGTTAAAAATGGCTGGGTGGGGTTTTAAAACTCTTGATGCCATTCTATTTACCCATTATCATGCGGATCATATAGCTGGACTACCCGGACTGCTTCTCACGATAGGTAATTCAGGAAGGGAAGAACCGTTAACTCTGATGGGGCCTCCAGGACTATTAAAAATTGTCGATGGCATAACTATCATTTCCCCTGAATTACCCTATGAGTTAAGACTAATCGAACTATCAAACATTGACTGTTCCGAAACATGCATATGTAATATTGATATTAAGAGTACTCCCGTTGATCATACTCTTCCTTGCTTATCATATTGTATTGAGCTTAAAAGGCAAGGTAAATTTGATGTTGCATTTGCTAAAAAGCTAAATATACCTATAAATTATTGGAATATCCTTCAGAAAGGTATGACAATAAAATTTGAAGACAAGACGATAAGCCCTGAAATGGTTCTTGGTGAAAGAAGAAAAGGCCTCAAAATTTGCTATTGTACAGATACAAGGCCGACAGAAGACTTAGTTGAATTTATTAAAGACTCAGACCTTTTTATTTGTGAAGGAATGTATGCGAATGAAAACAATTGGGTCAAAGCTGTGCAGAAAAAGCATATGATGTTTGCTGAAGCAGGATTACTCGCAAAGCGAGGAAAAGTAAAAGAACTTTGGCTTACACACTATAGCCCATCCTTAACAAAACCTGAAGAACATATTGAGGCTGTGAGGGCAATTTTTGCAAATACAATAGTTGGAAAAGATTTGTTAACTAAGACAATAAAGTATACAGATTAATTCAAAACTAAAATTGGACAAATTTTGTACCTCTTTGGTAAGCATTCATTCTCCTTTCCCCATTTCATTGTCATAATCGGTAATCCCAACGTACATCTTCATATGAAATCTCTTCGCACATCGCAGGATTGTGTGGAAGTTATGATTATTTACCATCTAGCCACTACTGTCGGGTCCATTATATTTTCTGAGTACTTGCAATGAACTGCGAAATTAATCTTCTCATTAATGGATTGGTGCTTGCCAAGGATTCTGGATGCCATTGAACCGCGATGAAAAAAGAGGAAACTTTGGTATACTCAACAGCTTCAATAATCCCGTCAGACGCTTTGGCTACAGCTCTCAAATCAGGGGCCAATACATCTATCGCTTGGTGATGTAAACTGTTTACTCTAACTCTGTCTTCTTGAAAAATCTCATATAATTTGCTATTTTTTTCGACTGTCACCCAGTGCGTATCACGATTTCTTTCGGCAGTTTGAGAATGTTGCAGAGCTTTACTAACAGTACTTGGAATATCCTGAATTAATGTTCCCCCTAATGCTACATTTAATAGTTGCACACCTCTACAAATCGCTAATAATGGAACTTGATGTTTAAGTGCATAATTTACGATACTAATCTCCACTTGATCTCGTTCCGGAATTGTATGCCCTAAACCAATACGCGGGTCTTGTCCATAAAATTTTGGGTCTACATCTTCACCTCCGCTTAGGATAATTCCGTCACACAGTTTTAGCATTTCAATGGTTATTTCTGGGCTAACATACGGAAGGATAATTGGAATTCCTCCGCATAATATTACAGATTTATGATAATCTTGATGTACATAAACACCTTCCATATAAGAATTATGTTTAACGTAGGCACCGGTAATTCCAATAATAGGCTTATTATGCATGCTGAAATATAACCCTCCTACAAATAAGCTGATATGTTGTAAAACCGAGTTTTTCATACAATGGTTTCCCGTCCTGTGTAGTCAAAAGATCAATGGATGAGACTCCTAATTGTTTTGCTTCTTCAATTATACTTTCTATTACTTTTTTTGCGAACCCCATTCTACGACATTTGGGATATGTAAATACATTAAGCAAAGTTCCTGTTTTGCCAGGTGTGAATATTGGATTTGCCGGTCTTTCATCTACTACAAGAAATGCAGTAGAAATTACACTGTCTTTCGTTTCGGCTAATACCGCCAAAAAGTCATTGTTTATATGCTTTGTGAAATATGATGCCAACTGTAATCGGATTGCGGACTCTTGAACTTCTGCTAGATTTCCAATGTGATCAAAAAGAAAATCAAGTCGCAAATTTATAAGTATGACTTAGCCTCTTCTGTAAGCTGCATCTTGTAACTGATATTAACTGCCTCAAACAATGCTTCTTTGGTTGGAAAATGGCGATATATTGTACCGATACCTACCCCGGCTTGGCTGGCAATTTCACTAATTGGAATTGATAGTCCTTTTTCAGCGAAAATCTTTTGGGCCGCTTTCAGTATCTGCTCTCTATTTTGTTTTGCGTCCGCCCGCAATGATTTTGTATTATCGGCAAAATTCGAACCATCAGGCTTCGGAATATGGGTCGTCTTGTTCGGAGAGTCCTCCAACATTAAAATAACCACCTTTCATTTTGATTTTACTCCAAAATTTAAGCATTGACGACGGAATAACGGTTCCGTATAATATCCATATAAACGGAGTTTAAATTCCGCTTATGTAGATTGTGAAAGGTGGGTATTCAATGACTATACAAAATATAAAAGCGAGCAGCCCAAGAGAAATCTTCATGAAAAATAGGATTTATTTTTTTACAGGTACAGGAAATAGTCTTAAGGTTGCAAAAGATATTGCAAAAGCATTACCCAATTGTGAGCTTGTTGCAATTTACAAAGACACTCTATTAGAGATACCATCTGGTTATGAGCGTGTAGGATTTGTCTTTCCTAATTATGCCGGAGGTCCACCATCAATGGTAGCAAACTTTATCCGCAAAATGAAGTTTTCGTCTCAAAGTGATACCTACATTTTTTGTGTAGCGACATACGCAGGAAACAATGGTGCTGTTATTTCACAAATGGACAATTTGCTTCAACAGAGGGGTTTACATCTGAACTATGGTGCCAAAATTATTTCGTATCCAAATGCGGTAACAGCATACCCTATGCCTTTAGAAGTCAACGACATTCTAAAAAAGGCTGAAATCAATACCAAACCAGTAATTGATAGTATTGTTGCAAAACAGCACATACCCATTCCACCCATAGAATTGTCTGATAAAGAGCGATATGATACATTTATAGCTTTCATTCGCAATAGCACGAATAGCTATGATGTAAATAACGATTGTATCTCCTGCGGGATATGCCGGGATGTTTGTCCGGCAAAGAATATAACATTAGAGGATGGAATGCCTGTATTCCACAACCAATGTGAATGCTGTATGGCCTGCATTCAACACTGCCCAGAACGAGCCATCAATTACGAGAATAAGACACAGGATAGAGCGCGTTATACACATCCTGATATTGGTCATAAAGTCATTTCACAATATTACCTGCCTCAGGATGCGAAATCTGCCGATAACAGTTAGATCTGAACTGTTTAGCTGCCGAATTTAAAAATGAATCAAAACATGCAAATGAGTTGAGAATAATTAATGTAGCTAATACGGAATTTCTGTTCTGCTTATATTAGTTTATCTTTAACGCGAGATATATTTTATGATTATCCTATCAATAACAAGTTGACTCAAATGTTAATAAAAGAGGAGCATTCCTGTAGTAGGAAAAAATGAGCTTTGTCAAAAAGAAGACCTCACGTTACAATTTGAAAGGACTGTTGGCCAACAGAATCCAATCAAAATAACGGAGGTCATCCCAAATGAATTTTACACAAAACGAGAAACTAAAGCAACTTTCTGAAAGAAGTATTGTTATCGGAGTGGACATCGCCAGCGAGCTTCATTACGCCAGGGCTTTCGACTGGCGAGGAGTAGAGCTGGGCAAAGTATTCAAGTTTGAAAACAGTGCTGAAGGATTCAGGGATTTCTATGCATGGATTGAACGTTTAAAAGGTCAAGCACAAAAGGACTGCATAGTGGTAGGCGCAGAGCCAACCGGCCATTACTGGTTCGGCCTGGCATCATATCTAAAAGAGCAAAGCATTAAGCTAGTCCTCGTAAACCCATTCCATGTAAAGCGTAGTAAGGAGCTTGATGACAACCACCCCAGCAAAACGGATGCTAAGGACCCCAAAACAATTGCTAAGCTGGTCATCGAGGGGAGATACAATGAGCCCTATATCCCGGAGGGGATCTATGCAGAACTGCGAATAGCGATGGCTTGCAGAATGCGCATCCAAAAGGAAATGAGCAGTATAAAAAATCGCATTCAGAGGTGGCTGAAAATCTACTTTCCCGAGCATGAAACGGTGTTTGGAAAGTTTGATGCGACAAGTAGCATGCTGGTTCTG
>NZ_LDZY01000032.1 GCF_001029285.1 Desulfosporosinus acididurans | reverse complement strand
AGAAGTGAGAATGCCGGTATGAGTATGCGAAAAGACAAGTGAGAATCTTGTCCGCCGAAAATCTAAGGGTTCCTGGGGAAGGCTCGTCCGCCCAGGGTAAGTCGGGACCTAAGCCGAGGCCGAAAGGCGTAGGTGATGGACAACTGGTTGAAATTCCAGTACCACCGAGAAGCGTTATCAGCAATGGGGAGACACAGAAGGATAGGTTAAGCGTGCCGTTGGTTGAGCACGCCCAAGCGAGTAGGAGGTAGGGCAGGTAAATCCGCCCTGCGATAACTCTGAGACGTGATGGGGAGCGAAAATTAGTAGCGAAGTAACCGACTCCAGGCTGTCAAGAAAAGCCTCTAGCGAGCTGGCTTGGTGCCCGTACCGCAAACCGACACAGGTAGATGGGGTGAGAAACCTAAGGCGCGCGAGAAAACCCTCGTTAAGGAACTCGGCAAAATGGCCCCGTAACTTCGGGAGAAGGGGCGCTCATTGCAAGATGAGCCGCAGAGAAAAGGTCCAGGCGACTGTTTAACAAAAACACAGGTCCCTGCTAATCCGCAAGGAGATGTATAGGGGCTGACACCTGCCCGGTGCTGGAAGGTTAAGAGGAGAGGTTAGCCGCAAGGCGAAGCTTTGAATTGAAGCCCCAGTAAACGGCGGCCGTAACTATAACGGTCCTAAGGTAGCGAAATTCCTTGTCAGGTAAGTTCTGACCCGCACGAAAGGTGTAACGATCTGGACACTGTCTCAACGAGGGACTCGGCGAAATTGTAATACCCGTGAAGATGCGGGTTACCTGCGACAGGACAGAAAGACCCCATGGAGCTTTACTGCAGCTTGACATTGGATTTTGGTATAAAATGTACAGGATAGGTGGGAGACAGAGAAGCTAGGGCGCCAGCCTTGGTGGAGTCGACGGTGGGATACCACTCTTTTTGTACTGAAGTTCTAACTAGGTCCCCTGAATCGGGGATTAGGACAGTATCAGGCGGGCAGTTTGACTGGGGCGGTCGCCTCCTAAAGAGTAACGGAGGCGCCCAAAGGTTCCCTCAGCGCGGTTGGAAATCGCGCGCAGAGTGTAAAGGCAAAAGGGAGCTTGACTGCGAGACCCACAAGTCGAGCAGGGACGAAAGTCGGGCTTAGTGATCCGGTGGTACCGAGTGGAAGGGCCATCGCTCAACGGATAAAAGCTACCCTGGGGATAACAGGCTTATCTCCCCCAAGAGTCCATATCGACGGGGAGGTTTGGCACCTCGATGTCGGCTCATCGCATCCTGGGGCTGTAGTAGGTCCCAAGGGTTGGGCTGTTCGCCCATTAAAGCGGTACGTGAGCTGGGTTCAGAACGTCGTGAGACAGTTCGGTCCCTATCCGTCGCAGGCGCAGGAAATTTGAGAGGATCTGTCCCTAGTACGAGAGGACCGGGATGGACGAATCACTGGTGTACCAGTTGTCTCGCCAGAGGCACAGCTGGGTGGCTATATTCGGATCGGATAAGCGCTGAAAGCATCTAAGCGCGAAACCGGCCTCAAGATGAGATTTCCCACAGTGTAAGCTGGTAAGACCCCTGAAGGAAGATCAGGTTGATAGGCCGGATGTGGAAGCACCGTGAGGTGTGGAGCTGACCGGTACTAATCGGTCGAGGGCTTGACCTAAAAAGATACGTTAGCAAAGGGAACGTGGCTCAAATGGTTCCGAGAAGACAAAGCTAGAAAGAGACTCTATGTAGTTTTGAGAGAACAGAGTTCGAAAGGACAACTGAATCTCAGAGATCTGGTGATCATGCCGGAGGGGTTCCACCCGTTCCCATCTCGAACACGGAAGTTAAGACCTCCAGGGCCAATAATACTTGGGGCGCAGGCCCCTGGGAAAGTAGGTCATCGCCAGGTAACAAGCGATAGACTGCCAATTTGGCAGTCTATCTATGTTTTGTGAAAGAAATGAAAGATAGCTACCGGGGCTTCACCCGTTCGATCTACATTGCAGGAGTGTGCGTCTCCGGTTGCAATGTGGCGAAAACCTCGTACTTCGCCACGAAGTGATTCTCTGGGGTTGGTGGCTCGGCGAAACCCTCCACCGGAGGCTTTCGTGGTTTTCGTATACACGAACACGGAAGTTAAGGATCCACACTGCAGGAGTATGCGTATGGGGACGCAGTGTGGCGAAAGGCTCATCCGCCTTTCGTTCCAGGGCCAATAATACTTGGGGCGCAGGCCCCTGGGAAAGTAGGTCATCGCCAGGTGAACAAGCAACAGACTGCCAATATGGCAGTCTGTTTGTGTTTATGAAAGAAGTGAAAGATGTCTACCGGGGTTCCACCCGTTCGATCCACATTGCAGGAGTGTGCGTCTCCGGTTGCAATGTGGCGAAAACCTCGTACTTCGCCACGAAGTGATTCTCTGGGGTTGGTGGCTCGGCGAAACCCTCCACCGGAGGCTTTCGTGGTTTTCGTATACACGAACACGGAAGTTAAGGATCCACACTGCAGGAGTATGCGTATGGGGACGCAGTGTGGCGAAAGGCTCATCCGCCTTTCGTTCCAGGGCCAAGGATACTTGGGGCGCAGGCCCCTGGGAAAGTAGGTCATCGCCAGGTAAAACAAGCAACAGACTGCCATATTTGGTAGTCTGTTGCTTGTTTTATGAAAGAAATGAAAGATATCTACCAGGGCTCCACCAGGTTCCACCCGTTCGATCACATACCGTAACAGTAGCAAGACCTAGGGGATTAAAATCAATGGAGTAAACCTTTGGAGATATTCCCATTACCATTGACTCAAAAGGTATAAATGAATAATTCCGATTGGTATTAGAAGACTTTATTTCTTAAACTGTGAGGATTCGTAGAAAACTACGAAATAATCTATCGGAGGAATAATTTTTATGCACAATGTTTTGATCTTGGGTGGAAGTGGACTTGTAGGGAAAGCAATAATTAGAGAACTGGACAAATATCGGGAATTTCAGATTTATGCAACCTACTTTAAAAGTCCATTACCTTTTAATCAAGACAGAATTTTTAAACTGAACATTGAGGATTCGGCTAATATTAGTAGTATACTAAATACTTTAAAGCCTCAAAGTGTCATATCATGTTTAAGCGGAGATTATAATAAACAGTTGATTTTACATACAAAAATTGCTGAACATTTAAAGGAAACCGAGGGTAGATTATACTTTTTCTCTACTCTAAACGTCTTTGATAATGATTTAAGTAAATATCATTATGAACATGATTTACCTGATTCTTGTACTGACTATGGGCAATATAAAATAGCATGTGAAAACAGAATGATAGAAATTTTACATGATAATGTATGTATATTAAGGCTTCCTCAAGTTTGGGGAAAAGACTCTCCGAGAATGAAATATCTATTAAATTCGCTGATCAATAACGAAGAAATCGTTGTATATCCAAAATTATTATATAATGCAAATACAGATTTTTTGATAGCAAAGCAATTATATTACATTATTGAGAATAAGTTAAAGGGGATTTTTCATCTGGGAGCAGAGGATGTAGTTAATCATAAAGGTTTTTATAATGAATTAATACTAGGGTTGGGTTTTAATAATGCTAGGATTCAAGAAAACTTTGAGGAAGAAGGGTACTTTGCACTTTTATCAGAGAGACATGATGAATTCCCTGGACGGTTAAGATTAATGAATAAGTCGGTAATTAGTTATTTAATCAATTGAAGGTTTAATGGAAGAGTACATACGCTTGGTCAATCAGGTTGTTTCAGACTTCGTTTCAGCAGACGCGCATCTCAACTATTCAAGTAAAGACGTAGTGGCGATCCTACCCAGTGCCGTTAAAAATCAAGCCCTTCGAGAGGCCAAGAGTGTTTTCACGAAGTACAAAAAAACGGTTAAAGCAAACGCCAAACTAAAACCTGAAGAACAGAAAGAAATTAAAGTCCCTATACTCAAAAAAGCGGTAGCTATCTGGAACAATCAAAACTATGCGGTTAAAGGCAATATACTCTCGTTTCCTGTAAGTATTGACGGCAAATCACAGCGTCTTGAGATTGAAGCTATCCTAACGAATTATCAGCAAGAACGGCTGATCGGTAAATTGGGCAGCCTTAGAATAACGCAAAAGTCAGGTAACTATATGGCTCAAATCGCTGTCGAAGTTACTAAACAACTCAATATAGCCGATAAGGTTATGGGTGTTGATTTGGGGCTTAAAGTTCCTGCTGTGACTACAACTGAATCTGGTAAAACCAAATTCTTCGGTAATGGCAGACAAAATAAGTTTATCAAGCGTAAACATCGGTCAGTTCGTAGAAAACTTGGCAAACTGAAGAAACTCAAAGCTATACGAAAACGCCATGATAAAGAACAACGTTGGATGAACGATACTGACCATAAAGTGAGCCGACAGATCGTGAATTTCGCGAAAGAAAACAATGTGGGAGTCATTCGATTAGAAAAACTTTCTGGTATACGCCAGACGGCAAGAACAAGCCGTAAAAACGAGAAGAATCTACATACTTGGAGCTTCTATCGCCTAGCATCGTTTATCGAGTACAAGGCCTTTTTGGAAGGTATTCGAGTTGAATACGTCAATCCTAAATACACGAGCCAAACATGCCCGTCTTGTGGTAAACGTAACCATGCTAAAGACAGAAAGTATCAATGTGAATGTGGATTTAAGGCTCATCGAGATCGAGTTGGGGCGATAAATATAATCTCTGCAACTGTGGTAGCTGGTAACAGGCTATCAGCCTAGAGTACCGTTGTGTACTGCTCTAGGACGGGCTAATGGCATAGCCCTGAACTTGGGGTCATACTCCGATACTAGAAATAGATTTCGGTTTAATCACCCAAGAATCCCACCGGCTTCAGCCGTGGGAGTGTCAAAAAGTTAAAGCGGAAACTTATTATAACTTTAGAAGTAACGGAAAAATGACCGGAGCAAGAATGATGGTTGCTAATCCTGCAAAGATCATGGCGAGACTTGCAATCGTGCCCTCGAGAGAACCTAATGATAAGGCAGCGGATGTTCCGCAGCCGTGTGCTCCTGTTCCCAATAAGACCCCCTTAGCTATTGGTGAGCGAAGGTGGAGAAAACGGATTACCAGTGGGCCGATAACAAGCCCCATTAAGCCTGTAAAGATAACAAAGACTGCTGTAAGGGAAGGGATACCACCTAAGTTATTGGAAACATCAATAGCAATTGGAGTTGTAACCGAACGTGGTGCTAAGCTAAGTATAATCTGAGGTTCAAAATTAGCACCCAGCCCCAGCAGGGCAGAAGACAAAAATGCAGAGAGAGTACCCACTAAGACACTGAGAATGATTTCTGGGAAATACTTTTTTAATAATTCATAGTGTTTATACAATGGTAAAGCGAAGGCAACTATTGCGGGTTGTAAAAGTACACTCAGCCATTTTCCGCCGATAATATAGCTTGAATAGGAAATATGAAGTGTTAGTAAACCAATTACTAATGCCGCAGGCGCTATTAATAAGGGTGAGAATAGCACAAAGCGAATACGGCCATATAAAGCCTTTGAACTATAATAGAAGATAATGGTGAGGACTACACTTATGAAGCCAACAAATTCACTCATAATGCCTTTCCTCCTTTTCTAGTTATCATTTCCGCGGTAAGGCCACTGCTAACCATGACAGCGACTGTGCTAATTAAGATGATGATGAATAGATCAAGGCCGTCCTGGTGGAGAAACTGTATGTATTGCATTATTGCTACGACTGATGGAATAAAGAACAAAAGCAATTCAGCAAGCAGCCAGTTACCACCGATAACAACCCAGTTATACGGAAAGATCTCGAGGCGCAAAAGGATAAATAATATGCCCATACCGATTAGACTTCCGGGGAAGTTTAGGTGCAATAGTTTACCTAAGAAACTTCCAACAAACGAAAAGATATAGAGAATACCTATTTGAATTAATGCTAGAAAAATCCGCCTTGGTTTGAACATCCTAGTTATTTGAAGTGCTTTTTTCATCGCTAACAACCTCTTTTTTCATTTGCTTGTGGTTGAGTAAATTTATGTAACAAGTATATAGCGACGAGTTCTATGTGTGAAATACATATATAGCATATAAATAATTCCTTTTATCTATAAATAACAATACCAACGGGAGGATATTGCGATGGATATTCCTGAAGGTTCTTTAAAATGTGATCTTTAAGACAGCATAAAATCTTTAAATTTAATGTTTTAAATGGAAAAATATTGATACAAGTCTTAACACAAACCTCTTACGTATGTTTGCTTTTTTTTCTTTGACAAGAACATATGTTTTGCATTATAGTGTTGACGAGGTATAAGATAAACTAAAATATGGAGGGGATTGGCATCGATATTTATGACAAATTGATGATTTTATCAGACTCAGCCAAATATGATGTAGCTTGTACCTCCAGTGGTGTAGATAGACGAGGGAAACAAGGGAGCATAGGAAGTGCTGCAAAAGCAGGTATTTGTCATAGTTTTGCGGCTGATGGGCGTTGTATTTCGTTACTAAAAGTTTTGATGACGAATATCTGTATTTATGATTGCAAATATTGTATAAATCGCACCTCAAATGATACAAAAAGAACGGCATTTACTCCTAGTGAGCTGGCAGAACTAACGGTCAATTTTTATCGAAGGAACTATATTGAGGGATTGTTTCTTAGCTCCGGAGTAATTAAAAGCCCAAATTATACTATGGAGCAAATGATCAAGGCATTAACGCTGCTGCGTGAAGTTTATCATTTTAATGGATATATCCATGTTAAAACTATTCCTGGAGCGGATAGTGAGTTAGTCACTCGCTTAGGGCTTTTAGCTGATCGCATGAGCGTTAATATCGAATTGCCCTCCCAAGAAAGTTTGAAGCTTTTAGCCCCGAATAAGACAAAAGATTCTATATTACGGCCTATGGGGTTTATTAGTCATAAGATCCAGGAGAATAGCTCAGATCTTGTAAAATTTCGACATGCTTCAAAGTTTGTACCCGCAGGGCAGAGCACACAGCTGATTGTTGGTGCGACGCCTGATACGGATCAAAAAATCCTAACCTTAAGCGAAGGACTCTATCAAAAATATCGTCTGAAAAGGGTTTTTTATTCTGCGTATATACCGGTAGCGGAACATACTCTGTTACCATCTGTAGACACAAAACCTCCTCTTCTACGTGAACATCGCCTTTACCAGGCTGATTGGCTGTTGAGATTTTATGGTTTTAAAGCCAATGAATTGCTTGATGAGCAAACCCCAAATTTCAATCTGCAAGTTGACCCTAAGTGTAATTGGGCAATTAACCATCTGGAACAATTCCCTATTGAAATAAATAAAGCGCCTTATGAGATGCTTTTGCGTGTTCCGGGGATAGGGGTAACCAGCGCCATGCGTATTCTAACGGCAAGGAAAAGCAGTCTAATTGATTTTGCTGGGCTCAAGAAGATGGGTGTTGTGCTAAAACGAGCACAATTTTTTATTACTTGTAAGGGAAAAGTCATGAATCAGCTAAAAATACCATCCGACATTACTTTGAAAACGCTGATGTCCGATCAGCATAAATTGTTAACCGGTTTTGCGGAGCAGCTCTCTCTTTTTCCGGATCCTCCTATGACGAGAGAGGACGTGAGTCAGTGTTTGACAGAGCAGAGATAGTTTATGAATATGATGGGAGTTTTGAAGGGTTAATGTGCTGTGTTTTTGAAAGCTTTGCTCTCAAGGAGATTCCAAGTGCTATCAGAACTCCTAGTGATCAGCAAAGCCTTTTTGATACGGCGAAATGGATTGAAACGGACATTATCAAGTCAGATCGGGTCTATAAATCAATCGCAGCAAAAATCTCAGTTCAAGCGCAGGAATTAGTTACGCTGGGTTTTTGGACAAATTCCCCCCAGAAGGAACTATTAATCTATTATTTTTTACGCTTAGGTTATAAGCACGGGAGCAAGGTTATGTCGATGCTTACAGATGATACTGTCAGCACTTTGCAAAAAGCCGTACATCATTTGACGTCCGAAAGCCATAAGTTCAAGGGGTTTGTACGATTTTCTGTATATGATAAGGTTATGGTGGCGGTAATTGAACCTAAAAATTTCGTATTGCCTCTTATTGCGGATCATTTCTGTGATAGGTTTCGCAATGAGTCCTTTATGATTTATGATAAAACACATAAGATGGCTTTAGTATATCAGGGGCAGGAAGCGAAGCTGATTGATATCGATGAATTAACGTTACCTGAGGTTGATAAATCGGAAGTTGAATATCGCCGTCTTTGGAAGCAATTTTATCAAACCATTGCTATTGAAGAGCGATATAATCCGAAATGCCGTATGACACTAATGCCGAAGAGGTATTGGGGACAATTGACTGAATTGGGAAAAGATGAGGAATTATATAATGTTAGTGAGAAACAGCAAAATCTGAGTAAACAAGCTATCAGATCTTTTGAGCCTTAATGTTTGTCCTAGAATTTGTTAGCATATTTTTAAATGAACATACTAAGTTCATTGGTTATCTCCTCCAACGCTAAAGAAATGTTGGAGGTTTCTTGTTGTTGGGGGACATTTACCCCAATGTCTTAGATTACAAATTATGAGTATATGAAGGTCGTGGCATAATTATTGGTCATCTTTAGTACAGAATTTTAGTACAGAATGTTCTTTAAGGTTTCGGGAATAAGGCCTCAATCTTATTTTTTTGCTATAATAGGTAGAAGAGTTATCCTTTTAAGGAGTTGTTCAAAGTGCTCATAGAAACGGCGCTTAAAGTATTGCAGAAGTATTTTGGCTATACTCAATTTCGGGATGGTCAGCAAAAAGTGATAGAGAGTTTGCTTAAGGGCAGGGATACGCTGGCAATAATGCCCACAGGGGCAGGTAAATCCTTAGCCTATCAAGTTCCTGCTTTAATTTTTCAGGGAACAACATTAGTTATCTCACCGTTAATTTCTTTAATGAAGGATCAGGTTGATGCTCTTCAGCAATTTGGAGTTTCAGCGACCTTTATAAATAGTTCCCTATCCCTCGGAGAAGTAAGGGTCCGAATTGAGCGAGTCCTTCGCGGAGACTATAAGCTCCTCTATATTGCTCCGGAACGATTAGAATCGGAGAATTTCCGTATGCTCTTAAAATCTCTGAATGTTTCTTTTTTGGCAATTGATGAGGCCCATTGTGTTTCACAATGGGGACATGATTTCCGGCCAAGCTACATTCAATTGGGATCTTTTGTAAACTCTCTGCCCCAAAAGCCGCTGATTGGTGCCTTTACGGCAACTGCAACCGAGGAGGTTCAGAGAGATATTGTTCGTTTGCTCCAGCTTGATAACCCTAATGTTTATGTGACGGGCTTTGATCGGCCTAATTTGTCCTTTACAACTCTTCGAGGAGAGAACAAAAAGGCATTTATTTTAGACTATGTACAGGCACATAGGGATCAATCAGGAATCATTTATGCCGGGACTCGAAAAGAAGTTGATCATCTCCAGGCTTTTTTAACGAAACATAGGTTAATGGTCGGAAAATATCATGCCGGGATGAGTGACGACGAGCGTAAAAAGAGCCAAGAGGATTTTCTTTTTGATGAAACTCTGATTATGGTGGCTACTAACGCTTTTGGAATGGGTATTGATAAATCTAATGTTCGATATGTAATCCATTACAATATGCCGAAGAATATGGAGGCCTATTATCAAGAGGCTGGACGTGCGGGACGTGACGGAGAACCGGGGGAGTGTATTTTACTTTTTTCACCTCAAGATGTTGTTCTGCAAAGATTTCTCATCGAACAAAGTGTATTAAATCCGGAGCGGAAATTAAATGAGCATAAAAAGCTTCAAGGAATGGTGGATTATTGTCATACCCCTCGTTGTTTAAGGAAAACTATTTTAGAGTATTTCGGGGAAGAAGAGGTTCCGAATCATTGTGAAAACTGTAGTAATTGTAATGATACACGTGAGATAGTTGATATTACATTAGATGCTCAGAAAATATTTTCTTGTATTTATCGGATGAGAGAACGCTTTGGGATTGGCATGGTTGCTGAAGTACTAAAGGGATCACGTAAAGCGAAGATAATCGAACAAAATTTTGATAGGCTTTCTACGCATGGACTTTTAAAGGATATGTCACTTCAGGAAATAAAGGATCTCATTAATTATTTAGTCGCTGAGAGTTATTTGCAATTATCAACCGGAGAGTATCCGGTATTGAAGCTTATGCCTTCCGCTGTTTCTGTTATCAAAAGTGAGACGAAAGTTATGAAAAAAGTGTCTCCACAACCTTCACGCGATGTTGTGGAAGAGGTCAGTCTCTTCGATCGGCTCCGGGCACTGCGAAAAGAATTAGCAGCACAGGAGAACTTGCCTCCCTATATGATTTTCGCTGATAGCACCTTACGGGAAATGTCCCAGGTTTGCCCGGAAAATTCTAGGGAGATGATTCGGATTAGTGGTGTCGGAGAACGGAAATTAGAAAAGTATGGAGATGAATTCTTGAATGCAATTGCTGATTTTATGGGAACTGCAAAATTCAAAAGGAGCGGCTCATTTTCCTTGCCCGTAGAAAGCAGCATGGATTCAACGACAAAACAATCCAGTAAGGCAACGAATATTAATTTAGCGCTGACGGATATGGCAAAGGACAAACTTCCTAGTCACGTCCAAACGCTGATCTTATATCAAGAAGGGTATTCAGTTGAAGAAATCGGGAAGGTTAGGAAAATAACAGAATTAACGGTACAAAATCACCTTGTGCGTTGTGCTCAGGAGGGACATGCTGTACCTTGGGACGACTTTATTCCTGTTGAACAGGAACCTTTAATTTTAGAAGCAGCCCATAAAGCTGGACGCGAAAAATTACGTCCAATAAAAGAGTTGCTTTCCGATGATATTGAATGGTTTACGATAAGGGCAGTCTTGGAGAAACATAGAGAATTGAATTAAGAATTGAACTGTTGAAGGTCTTTGAAACTAAATTTTATACGGTTCGGTTCCAGAAGGAGTTATTTCTTAATGCACAGTTCGGAACAAAATCACGCAAGAGAAAATGCTAAGACAAATCGCAAAGTTACGTTAGCTTGTATTATGTTAGCGATGTTTATGGCAGCCATTGAAGCGACGATAGTAGCTACAGCGATTCCAAGTATTGTAGGTGATTTAGGTGGGTTTTCAAAGTTCAGCTGGGTGTTTTCGGCGTTTCTCTTAGCACAAGCGGTAACAATCCCTATCTATGGGAAATTGGCTGATTTGTATGGTCGAAAACCTATCTTTTCATTTGGAGTTATTGTATTTTTGATAGGTTCATTACTTTGTGGGTTAGCCCAAAATATGAATATGCTCATTCTCTTTCGTTTAATCCAGGGTGTTGGGGCAGGTGCTGTTCAACCAATTGCCACGACTATTGTTGGGGACATTTTTGATATCTCAGAGCGCGCTCGTATTCAAGGGTATCTTTCAAGTGTTTGGGGGGTGTCCTCAATTATTGGGCCAGCTTTAGGTGCTTTTTTTGTGCAATATGTACGTTGGTCTTGGATATTTTGGATTAATATTCCGATAGGCCTTTTTTCTATGATAGGAATATGGTTTTTCCTTAAAGAGACTGTACATACTCAAGAACATAAAATTGATTATTTAGGATCGGCTTTGATATTTATTTCAATCAGCGCCTTAATGGTTATTTTTATCCAAGCAGGAACAGTTTGGCCAATGACCTCAGCACCGATTCTAATATTAAGCGGAATTGCCATTTTTGGCATCTTGTTATTTGTTTTGCAAGAGAAGAGGGCTATTGAACCCATTATGCCTTTGTGGATTTGGAAACATTCACTGATACTTGTATCAAATTTAGCCACGTTAACAACAGGTGTTGTCATTATCGGATTATCATCTTTTTTACCAACCTATATACAAGGAGTCATGAATAAAACTCCCTTAATTGCGGGTTTTGCACTTGCTTTTATGTCCAT
This sequence comes from Desulfosporosinus acididurans, assembly GCF_001029285.1. Classification (GTDB taxonomy): domain Bacteria; phylum Bacillota; class Desulfitobacteriia; order Desulfitobacteriales; family Desulfitobacteriaceae; genus Desulfosporosinus; species Desulfosporosinus acididurans. Next base: position 1,725 of record NZ_LDZY01000032.1, on the reverse strand, counting down.
GGGCTGGGTTGTGGCGGCGACTTTTTCAGGAAGAATAATGTTTAAATATGGGTTTCGTAATATTGTTATCGTCGGTTCAATTTGGGCCCTGATCGGTTCAATGTTTTTTGTAACGCTGCGACCAGATAAAGGTTGGCTATGGGCTGGAGCGGGTTCGGCAATTATAGGGATAGGTATGGGCCTGGCAAGAACCGTTTTTATTGTAGGAATTCAAAACAGTGTTGATTGGAAAATGCGCGGTGTAGCTACGGCTTCGAATATGTTTATGAATATATTAGGCAACACTATGGGGGCGGCACTTTTAGGCGGCATCTTGAATCTGAAATTGCTCAATTTTCTACGGAGCAGCGGTAAAGGCGGGGGCCTGCAATTAGATGTCATCAACATCCTGCTTGACCCAGTTAAAAGAGGAGCTTTACCACAAAGTGAATTGAAATTACTTACTTCAGGGCTTGCCTTATCATTGCATAATGTTTTTTGGGGTCTACTGATATTTTCTGTTTTGAGTTTTGGTTTAGCCATATTTTTTCCCAAGACGGTCAATCAAAACTAGACTTATTTGATAGAAAAGTCTTATCTAACTTCTTTCAGAGCTTGCCCACACTCTCCATACCTCTGATGACTAGTGAACTTATTATAATGGATTAAATAATACCCGGAATAACTCAAATAGTTATTTTCTTCAAAAGTAATATGTTAAATTTACCGTGAGCTTTGTGGAATGAGGGACTCTACCCCACCTGAAGTTAACGAAGGGCCCACCCCCACTTATAGGAGGCCACTGAAAAACTTTATCTTCGAGAAGGTCAGTACCATATATAGTGCTGACTTTCTATTTTACCTACGGTATATGGTGGCTTTGGATACCCAAGCAATAGATTTTCCTAGATTTTCAGTGGCCTCACTTATAGAGGTGGGGGTCTTAAAAACTGGATAAAAGCAAAAAAGACTAAATAAAAGTGTTGACATAGTTAAGGAAGAAGTGGTATTATAACAAAGCGCTCAAGAACAGCGCTTCTAAATACCTCTCAAACCTGTTGTTTGATGAAAAAGTTGTTGACAGCATTAAGAAAGAGTGTTAAAATGAAATTCCTTGGTCTTTGAAAACTAAACAACAAGGACAGCCAATGAGAGAAACTCGCAAGAGTTTCAAAAAGAATCATGGAATCATGAGCAAGTCATCATCTTCTTTAAAGAAGTTGAAATAACTTTTTTGGAGAGTTTGATCCTGGCTCAGGACGAACGCTGGCGGCGTGCTTAACACATGCAAGTCGAACGGAGAGAATTCTAAGTTTACTTAGAAGGATCTTAGTGGCGGACGGGTGAGTAACGCGTGGGTAACCTACCCAACAACCCGGGACAACCCTTGGAAACGAGGGCTAATACCGGATACGCTTATAGGTTGGCATCAACGTATAAGGAAAGGCGGCCTCTGAATATGCTGCCGATGATGGATGGACCCGCGTCTGATTAGCTAGTTGGTGGGGTAAAGGCCTACCAAGGCGACGATCAGTAGCCGGCCTGAGAGGGTGAACGGCCACACTGGGACTGAGACACGGCCCAGACTCCTACGGGAGGCAGCAGTGGGGAATCTTCCGCAATGGACGAAAGTCTGACGGAGCAACGCCGCGTGTATGATGAAGGTCTTCGGATTGTAAAGTACTGTTTTTAGGGAAGAACGGTCACTTCAGGAATATGGGAGTGACATGACGGTACCTAAGGAGG
>NZ_LDZY01000031.1 GCF_001029285.1 Desulfosporosinus acididurans | reverse complement strand
ACAATTATGCCAAGTGAAATGAAGTTAATTGAGAACAAGACGGGAGAAACCCGGTTAGGCTTTGCGGTATTACTTAAGTTTTTCCAGAATGAGGCTAGATTTCCAATCCAAAAATACGAAGTTCCGAAAGTTGTGATTGCTTATATTGCAAAGCAAATTTATACGGAATCAGCATTATATGCACAATATGATTGGGGCGGACGCTCAATTACATATCATCGGACGCAGATCCGGGAATTCTTTGGGTTCAGAGAGGATACCGTCCAGGATGCTCAGGAAATAACAGACTGGTTGTGCAAGAACGTCTTGTATCACGACCAGGAATTTGAACATATCAAAGATCTGGTATATAAACGGTTTCGAGAGCTGAAGATTGTTCCCCCTACCCCGGAGCGCATTGATCGCCTTATACGATCTGCTGTCTCAACCTTTGAAGATCAATTCTTTCAAGCCTCCTACGATAAAATACCTAAAGCATCTTTAGCAAAGTTAGATGCCCTGGTAGATAGCATCTCATCCCTGGATGAGGAGAATGACGAACCATCCGGCGAAAATGCTGATCAACTATCTTTTCATGAGTTAAGGTCAGATCCAGGCCGACCAGGATTAGAGAGCGTCTTTAAAGAGATTAATAAGCTTAAAACGATTCGGAATTTAGATCTTCCGGATAATTTTTACCGGGATGTTCCGTATAAAGTATTGAAAAAATATAAGCAGCGTGTGGCCACCGAGGATATCCGTGAACTTCGACGGCATCCGGAACCAATACGCTACACCTTGTTATCCACTTTCTTTTACCTCCGCAGATTGGAAATCACCGATAACCTTATAGAACTGCTTATCCAAATCATTCACCGTATCGGAGTAAGGGCCGAACGAAGAGTAGAAAAGGAAATACTTAACGATCTGCGGAGGGTTAGCAATAAACAAGGTATTCTCTTCAACCTTGCGCAAACAGCTTTGGAATTTCCGGACGGAATTATTAAAGACGTACTTTATCCGATAGTTAGCGAACAAACGTTGAAAGACCTGGTTAAAGAGTTTAAAAGTACGGGTCCAGCTTACCGGGAAAAAATACATACTGTAATACGTGCATCCTATAGCAGCCACTATCGCCGGATGATTCCCGAAATCTTAGGCATTCTTCAATTCCGGTCTAATAACGAGGTTCACCGGCCTGTCATTAAAGCTCTTGAACTGATTAAAAAGTATGCTCAATCTGGGTTGCATTATTTTCCCGCAACCGAAGATATTCCGGTTGATGGCGTTATTCGTTCCGTATACAAAGAGATTATCATAGAAAAAGATGATAATGGACAGGAACGGATTAACCGTATCAATTATGAGATCAGCGCACTTCAAGCTTTAAGGGATCGTCTGCGCTGTAAAGAAGTATGGGTAAAAGGTGCCGACCGATACCGCAACCCAGATGAAGACCTGCCCGCGGACTTCGAGATACGGCGAGAAGAAAACTACAAAGCCCTTAATCAACCTATGGATGCCGAAGCATTCATCAACGCATTGAAACAAGCTATGACTGAGGGCTTGGAACGCCTTAATGTTGGACTTCCCAAAAATCCCAAAGTTCGGATTACTGACAAAGGAAACGGATGGATAACCTTATCGCCTTTGGAACCACAACCAGAACCAGCTAATTTAACCCGAATTAAGGCCGAATTACTGCGTCGCTGGCCAATGACCAGCCTCCTCGATGTTCTGAAGGAAACCGATCTTCGGATATCCTTTACTGATAAATTTAAAACAACGGCAGTCCGGGAAGCTTTGGGCCGGGAAACTTTACAGAGGCGCTTGATTTTATCACTGTACGGCCTTGGCACCAACACTGGCTTAAAACGGATTAGCTCCGGTGAACATGAAGAATCCTATAAGGATTTACTTTATGTACGGCGCAAGTTTATACACCGGGATAACCTGCGGAATGCTATTGCTGAAGTAGTGAACGCAATCTTTAGGGTCCGAATGCAGGAAATATGGGGTGACGGTACCACTTCATGCGCTTCCGATTCTAAGAAATTTGGTGCTTGGGACCAAAACCTTATGACTGAATGGCATATCCGGTACAGGGGCCGGGGCGTCATGATCTATTGGCATGTTGAAAAGAATTCGACATGTATTTATTCGCAGCTAAAATCTTGTTCCTCATCCGAAGTTGCCGCCATGATCGAGGGCTTACTGCGGCATTGTACTGAAATGGAAGTCGAGAAAAATTACGTTGATTCCCACGGCCAAAGCGAGGTGGCGTTTGCCTTCTGTCATTTGCTAGGATACCAGTTAATGCCGCGCCTAAAGGCCATTCACTCTCAAAAACTATACCGGCCGGAATCCGGAATGGCTGAAGCCTATCCAAATCTTCACCCGGTACTTACACGTCCTATCAACTGGGATCTAATCCGCCAGCAGTATGATCAAATGGTGAAATATGCTACCGCATTACGTTTAGGTACTGCTGAAACGGAAGCTATCTTAAAACGATTCACCCGGAACAACCTTAAACATCCTACCTATCAGGCTTTAGGAGAGCTTGGGAAAGCCGTAAAAACTATTTTTCTTTGTGATTATCTGCACTCTGAAGAACTACGCCAAGAGATTCATGGCGGATTAAACGTTGTAGAAAACTGGAACAGCGCAAATGGCTTTATTTTTTACGGTAAGGGTGGAGAAATATCTACAAATAGATTAGAGGATCAGGAAATAGCTGTTCTGTCATTACATTTATTACAGAATTGTTTGGTGTATATCAACACGATTATGCTCCAAAACATCTTGTCAAATCCCAAATGGTTTAATCTTATGACTCCAGAAGACTTCCGTGCTTTAACACCTCTTGTATACACCCATATCAACCCGTATGGAATGTTCAAACTGAATATGAGTGAACGCCTTCCGCTGGAAGAAGGTGTGATCGCATGACAGAAAAAAGAACTTCGGCTAAAAAGAAAGCTAAGGAGTTAGCCAAGTATCTACGAGGGGAACGGCCTGATTATGCCTATCTTAAAAGCTTATTTCAACACCTGAGAGCTGAATTAGAAATAGAAATACCTAAAACGTCTAAGAAGTTACCTTATGTCCCAACGGAAGAAGAATTAAAGCGATACTATGATGTGGTTTGGAAAGCTAAGAACTTTCAGGACATGATGATAGTTAAAACGCTACTCTATACCGGCGCAAGGGTTAGTGAGTTAATAAACATCAAACTAACAGACGTTGATTTTCATTACTGCCAAATACGGATAAATAAAGGGAAAGGGAACAAAGATCGCATCGTCCCGTTCCCCCAGTCATTTAAGGAATTACTGGCCATGCACGCTGATTCAATGGCTAAAAAGCAAGCCGTTTACCTGTTTGAATCCTCCTGGAAAAAGAAATATACAGACCGAGGTATACGAAAAATTCTGGCTAAGTATTCAGAAGAAGCCGGGCTATCACAGATTCTATCTCCGCATAAATTACGGCACTTTTTGTTAACCTGGTTGAAAAAGCAAGGTATTGATGACGCTCTTATTCAACCGTATTCTGGTCATGAAAGCCGAAAATCTCTTGAGGTATATTCGAGATTAGCTATCACAGATGCCCAACAAGAATATAACGAGGTTATAAACAAATTTCCAATTTAAACCATACGTTTGCGGGCTGTATCAGCTTCGCTGGTACTACCCCGTATATGACGACTTACTGTTATTTGAAAAATAACTAGCTCAAATTAGTGTAGGCTACCTTTAAGGGGACTATTTAGGAAACTTAACGAACGTTTTAAAGAACAAAAAAGGTACATTGAAGGTACATTTATTGTACCGCCAATGTACCTTTTTTAAGTACTTTTAAATATTCATCGTTTTAACGGTTCTAAAAGGCGTGACATTCCGTGACATTAATATACTTGTCACGCAACGTCACGCCTTTTTTAAAAATATTTTTTTCTTCACTTACGCCCTTAAAATTGGTGATTAAAACTTTAACGTGACATACCGTGACATAGGGTATTCAAATGTCACGGTATGTCACGACCATTTTTTTGATAATACCACCTTTCTTATAAAAAAAGGTGGCAAACGCTGGACATTTTAAGGGACTCAATGACTTTTTTAAGATAGTTATTCTAAAAACAGCAGTAAGTCGTTATATACGTTATGCATAATGTCGTGATTCTCCTCGATGGCCGTTCTTTTTGTGGGAAATTTTCCTTTTAAAAATGAAAGGAGGGCTGTTGATGGAAGCGTTAAGAATAATGGCCGTTGTAGGTATTTTAATTATCGCCCTTGTAGCTCATTTTATAGTTTTAGAAGAGACGGATTAGGCGTATTCTCAAGGGTGAGTTAAGACAAGGAAATAGCGTATGAGGAACTAGAAGGTAGGTACAAGGGGTTATGAGACAATGGTTAATATTAAAATAAGCAAGTAAAGAATTTAACTGCTTATAGAGGCTTTTTGAGGCCCCTTTTAGAAACTGAAGAAAAAAAAAGCCAGTCGAGTTTATGACTGGCTTTTTGATGCTTGTATCTTTGAATAGACATCACCACGATTGTCGATAGTCAATATATATATAATTTGTTCCGTATGATTAACTTCGAAAATTACTCTGTATGTACCGACTCGTAAACGCATTAGCTTTTCTTTGCCTTTTAGAGGCTTAATATCACCAATCGGTGGACGGATAGCTAAGCCTGTCAAAGCTTTACGAATACGTTCCTGAATAGCTTTTTCTTGCTTGGCAAGAAATTTCAGTGAATCACGGCTTAATGTCAGTTGGTAAATTGAGCTCATGCATAGCATCCTCCCATGACACAAATTCCGTGCTGTTCATTTGCCGTATTTCTTCTTCACTCAAGGGGACATCGTCCGGCTCCAATAGGTCAATTTCGTCCCAATCTGGTCGTCGAGGGCTATTTGTCAAAAATCTTAAAAAATCATAAGCGGATTGCTTAGCATCTTCTGGGAGTATCTTTACCAGCTTAAATAAATCATCATTACTGATAGCCATGAAAACGCCCCCTATCTCTAATGTCCAATAATCTTTAGTTAACATAAGATTATCATTTCCACTAATGAAAAACTAGCTTGTAACTGTAAAATATTGTCTTAGTTAAAATGGGGCAAGACCCCATTTTAGGAGCTGAAGAAAAGATGAAAACCAGTTTATGACTGGCTTTTATCTTCGTTGCCACCATTTAAGATTTTTTAATCTCTGGATCTCTGCTTCTAATTCAACTATCTTCTGGTTTCTTTCTTGAATGATTTCATCTTGTCGTTGAATTATGGTATCCATCTTTTGTGTTAAATTACTAAACCCTGTTGTCATTTCATTTTGCAATGCCCCTAACTGCCTATCCGTGCCCTCAAAATTTTTATTAAGTATATTTACAAGTAAAGTTTCGAAGTCCTTGCCTTGGAGCTTATTAAATTCACTTTTTTTTATAACTTCTATTTTTTGTTCTTGAACTTCCACAGTTCTATCAAGTATGTCTTTAATCTGCGCTAGGCTTAAACCTCTTTCTTTTAAATCAAGAATATTTCTAAAAGTCTCGATGTCCTTATCGGAATAATCACGATAGTTTTCAGTATTTCGCTGAATTTTTAGTCCAAAATTTCTCTCATACTTTCGAAGGGTTTCGGAACTGCACCCTAATACCTTGGACGCTTCGTTTATATTCATCTTTCCTAACCATCCTTGCCTTGTATATTTAGGCTTGTACGACTTGTTTAACCTTATTAATTTTATGTAAATTACCAATTTACAGTATACAGCCTGTATCAATTTATACAAGTTTAATTTAATGTTGTATACCTTGACGAAACACGATGAAACATGTTAAAATGCCATGAAAGGGGGTGAATCATGGACAAGGAATTAATTACAATTGAGAAATTGTGTGAGTGGTTAAATATAGGTAGAACCACAGAATGGCGATGGCGCAAAGAAGGTATGCCTCACATCAAATACGGAAACACCGTTAGATATGATAAAGAAGAAGTTTTACAATGGCTTAAAGAAAATAAAAAATAAAGGAAGCCGCCTATCCCGACCAAGAGATGCGACTTCCCACTTCAAAAACAGCCACAGGAGGCCGTTTCATTAATGATTATAGCATTATGTAACCTCCTACGGCAAAAAAATGAGGAGGAGTATTTTTATGGAATTATCAAAAGACTTAACTATTTGCGACAGAACTAATGAGCTGCCGTGTGTTACTAAAATACTTAAAGTCTTATTTGGAGAAGAAAATTATGATGTGATACTTAATGAAACGTACATGAAATTTGATGACTATTTACAAAATGATGAAACACATAAAAAATTGATGGATGAATACAATAAAATTTTTGAAGAAATTTACGTTGTTAATCGTAATTTGAGTCAAAGGTTAGATAATTTACAAGGGAATTTAAGAGATATGGAAAATATATTTTTTTTAAAAAAGGGTTATGAGATGGGTCAAAAACAGTCACAAATGATTAATCAATTTATGTTTTGTAAACAAGAAGCTGCGAATGACGTTGGCGGAGGACGATACCAAGAGCAAACGTAAGATATATTTAGAATAGGGTGTCTAAGTAGCAATTATTAGAAATACAGAGATAATACCAAGTTATACCGAGATAATTAGAGCAAATTAAACATAATTCGTTTTAGAAAACAATTTTTTATGTAAATTCGTTGCAAACGTCAAAAAATTGCATTATTATTTATCTTAATAATAAGAGAAACCCTTTTAATGAAAAGGAAACTTTTCACTTAAACTTAAACTAGAAACTAAAGAAAATCAAAAAGCCAGAGCTACCAACTCTGACTTTTTGACCCAGGACGAACCTGGAATCACAGCTCAACGCTTACACCATTGAGCAAAGATTTCTGAAACGATTATATCATGCACTAGTTGCCAGGTAAATATAAAAAAACTTGGTAATTTGTTAGATATAAAAGTGTTTAAGAAATTCAAGCCGGTGGCGTACAAGCTGCCGGCTTTTTATATGCCGGTGGACAGAAAGAGAGAAAACGAGGAGAAAATTTATGGAAAATGAAAAATCTCAGCCAGAGCTATCCGGGTTGCTATTCGTTATGCTGGGAAGAGAAGCACTACTTGATGAAAGACTCAACAAGAACGATATTCTTGTCTATGTCGCCCTTTGTAGTTTCATGGACAACGTAACTCGAACACTGTTTCCTGCAATCGAAACAATTGCTAAACGTGCAAGATTAAGCAATCGTGAAACCATCTATTGTTTAAAAAAACTTATTAAACTTGAATACTTGAAAAAGAAGCGTAGGCCAAACCAATCAAATCTATACAAAATTACCTCGAAAGGCTTTTTCTCGGAGAATGATGATGAATGGGAGAAAACTTCCGGAAATGCACACCATGCACTTCCGGAAGTGAAAAACGAAAATAACGAATCCGGAAATGCACACCATGCACTTCCGGAAGTGCACACCATGCATACTAACTATACTCAATATAACTATATTGGTCTGGACTGGTCTGGACTGCGTTTTTCGGAAAAAGAACAGGGGAAAATAATCAAGATTGCTAAATCTGAAAACGCCGAACCCGAAGTTCTCAAACAAGTGCTGATTGAGTTTGACCGTCAGGATAAGTCCAAAATTGACAATCCGTTAGGTTGGATCAGAAATAAAATTCGTGAATTTAAAATCTCTAGTACGTTATTGAGCCGCCCCCAAACTGAAACTCCGGTGGAAACCAAATGCCACCAGCCTTTGGTTGTTATCGTTAAAGATAATAAGCTGAAGCAAACCGCACTTTTTGAAACCGATAAGTTATCGACCAAGAAAGCTAAGAAAGATAAGTATGAGAACTTCTATCTTTAAAAAATTTATTAGGGGTAGTACCAGTAAAGGAGTGGGACAAATGAACAGATTTCAACTTGAAAAGCTATACGAGGTAAACGGCCTGAAGGATTATAAATTAAAGACTCCGGAAGACCTATTGAAAACTCATGGAATTGATTTTCGCGAAGTGGACGGATATAACAGACTCGACGATCTGAACAAACAGCTCTATTCAAAGTTCATTGTCAATTTCTTTAATGGGCTTGGCCTAGATTCCAGAATGACCCTAATTCCAAAAGGAATTTACTACGCTGAAGATTTTGACTATCTGGTCAAAGAAAACCCCGAAGATGATTATTATAACGTGGCTGGTGGGGTTGTGTTAGCCATTGACAGGAATGGTGTGAAAACGGTTCATAGAACCTGGAAAGACGAAGATCATACTCACCTGGAGGCCATAGAAAGTAAGCATAAGACGTACCTGAGATTCGAGTATGAGCATGATGGGCGACCGGAATGGCTACATGTTACGGATCAGAAAAACTGGTACTAAAATAGAAAAATGGATACCCAAGCAAATCGGAGAAATCCGGAGAAAAACGGAGTTTAGGTTCTCGCAACGAAACGTGCAAAAGTGTAACTAAAAAGGGAAAATAAAAAACAGGTAAATCGGCGCTCAAGGTCAAATTTCCCTGTTTTTAAGGAATTTGATTTTAGTTCACTTTACATAGTGTTCATTATAGGACTCAAACTTGAAAATTAGGATTAGCAAGCACCGAATTTGTCATGACACTTTTTCACTTTCGCTCAAATAGGGAATAAAAAATTCGCTTGTTAGGGAAGTCCCCTAATACCCCTTGTCTAACGCAAACGAAAAAATTATAAAGCAATAATTTGTGTTACAATTTGATTTTCTTTAGTCAAATAACAACATAATTAACTTGAGATTGGTAGTGGTTTAATGGATTACCACGTTAGACAGAGATACGAAAAATTTCTCTCACGCGTTAAATATACGTATTCGCCCTACGGTATTCCCATCTGGAATTTCAGAGACGTGCTTAATATTGGAGCTGCCATGAAATTAGATAAACAAGGCGATCCTCGTTTTGTACAGAATAGAGTTCAAGTGGATTTCGTGGAAGATTTGGGTTTTACGGAAGAGGAAATTATAGTTCTTTTTTCTAGACAAAAAGTAACACAACACAGAAAAATGACCCTTCGCAAAAATAGCAGACTTTACCGCCAACGAAAAGGTGCTATTAGTTATATTGACCGTCGGCGGCGAAATGTTGAGGATTTTAAAAAAATTCTTCAGCTAAAGAAGAAAAAATTCACACAAGCACAAATTGCCGGTATGCTAGATATGCCATTCAATAGAGTCCGCTATTTGATTCAAGAGTATAACCGACGATAGTTCACGGCATGTCAAGTGTTCGCCACCTCATTAGTGAAAGGGGTGGTTACCTTGAAGAACAAAGGTATCAAAAAGAAACTAAGAATGAGGGGTGAAGGAGAATGAAAAAGTTTGGGATGATCTTAGCATTACTCTGTATCCTATCAATTCTATTACCAGGCGTGGCCATGGCCACGACGTATAACAATAGTATTCCGTCTGGTTCAATTTTGGTTGGTTGGGTCGTGGGTAATAGCGGAGGACAGGCGACTATTTCCTTTTCTTTTTCGGGTAACTCAGGCGTAACTCTTCCAACATCGATTCCATTTGATTCTTCGTGGCATGCATTAGATGATATCCGTCCAATTCTTTTAGCTCACAAGAATGGTGATGACAATTATTTAGGTGGGACAAATGGCGTATTTGGGAGCAATATAAAATTTTCGGATAATGTACTAGCTGCTATGAAAGTACAGAATTTCAACCCAGCCCAACTAGGTGGAGCAAATATTCCTCCTTCATCAACTACCCTTAACTCAGATCAGACAGCTTGGCTACAGAGGGTTGGCTATTCTGGTCAATCGACGGGAGGTCAGACAGCACCGGCACAAACGCCTACACCCGCCCCAGTGACGCAAGCACAAACTCAGAACAATCCTCCTTCTCAAAGCACTTCTAGTAAGCAATCTAGTAGTACAACGTCACAGCAAAGCAAGGCTAACGCTAACGCGTCATCCTCAGCGGTGAAGTCTAATCCGGCGATAGGTCAAACGGTCAAAACTCCGTCTGGCCCAATGACGCAGGACATGGTAGCAGCCGATAAAAATTTATCTGCACAAAATCCACCTAGCCAAAATCCGGCAAATATACCAACAAAGTCACCGGCAAAAGAAGAAACAAAAGCACATAAAAATATTTGGTTATGGGTTGCGACAGGGGTTGCAATTCTTACCTTAGCGGCAGTTGCAGGACGAATTATTTATAAACGAACTCGTTTAGCATAAAAAAATCTAATCGTATGTCAAGTGTTAGCCACCTCTCTTATGAAAGGAATTTTTATAAGAGAGGTGGTTTTATTTTGTTCACGAAAAAGTGGTTCAGGCTGATTTCGTGCCTAACGATGCTATTTTTTTTCTTAGCATCGTCAAATGCAAGAGCTGCAGACAATTACACTCATGATGCAGACATTTATCGGGATAATACGGTCAACGATTCCTCATTCAACGGGCTTATATGGGGTAGTACCAGCGAAGCTGTCACAGCCCGCAAACGCATGGATAATATTGGATTAATTGCTAAGGGGTTATGGTTAGCAGGGATGATTCATATAGAAAAGAAAATGTTTTTATTTAGAGAAGGTATTTAGTCTCATGTGTCGAATATAAAAAACAGGAAGCCTGAAGGCTTTTATTTACCAAAAATTGCTAATTTAATTAAAAATATTAAAACAAGGCCATGGAGGTCGAACTGGGCAGAAGCCTGGGTTGATTTTCGTGGTCTTGTTTTGTTATGGAGGTGAAAACTATGTGTGAAGCCAATGCCTATTTGAAGAATGGTGACCATGAAGTCTTGTTGATGGAGTCAGTAGATATTATTGAGCCTTATGAAGAGGGACTGAAATTGGTTGATATTTTTGGTCGCCAGAAATTTGTGAAAGCCCACATCAAGGATATGACGTTACTTAACCATCGTATCGTGCTGGTAGAAACAGTCGGAAATGACGGTGATCATGGTGTAATCAAAACAAGTCCAGCGACTTTAGTGAAAGGGGGATAACCAATGGAGCTGCCCAGTTGGTTAAGCGAGACTAACCCCGCTCTATGTCGCTGTGGCTGTGGCGGACGACGAAAAGGAAACTTTATCGAGAAGACCCTGCGGGACATCGTGGGTTTTCTACATGAAGCTGTTTTTTCTGAGGAAATCGCGATGCGGGAAGGGTTCTTACAAAATTTAGATTCGCGAGTCAAAGTGATTATGCTTATTTTCCTGTTGGTCGTTGTTAATCTTATTTCACACCTATCTCTATTATGGGCATTTTATTTCATTTTGCTGGCTGTTGCTGTATTTTCACATTTGCCACTGCGTCAAGTGATCGCTCGGGTTTGGTTGGTCATTCCTTTATTTACGGGAATCATGGTACTTCCTGCACTCCTTAACTGGGTACGACCGGGAGAACCGTTTTGGGTCATATGGAATTTTAAGCATCCCCTTAACATTGGTTCCCTCTCCTTACCGGCCACTCTGGCAGTGACCAAACAAGGACTGTGGGGCGGAATTATGCTGGTTAGCCGGGTTGGTATCTCAGTTTCCTTAGCTGTAGTTCTTACACTGAGTACCCGTTGGATGGATTTTTTACGTGCTCTTCGTTTTTTCTATGTCCCGAGAATCTTCGTAGTTACTCTTGAGATGACATACCGATATATTTTTGTCTTAATCACGTCCATGGAGGAAATGTTCCTGGCTCGTAAAGCCCGTGATGCAGGGCAATCTCCACCTAAAGAACAGCGGCGGTTTGTGGCGGCAGCGGTAGGCGGATTGTTGGGGAAGTCTCAGCAAATGAGTGAAGAAATATATTGGGCCATGACCGCACGAGGTTATACGGGGGAAATACGCATCTCACAGAATTCCCGCATAGGTTGGCAGGATGCAATAATCTTACTGCTGGTCACTTTAGCGGGTCTTATCATGATTGTTGCAGACAAAGTATTGGGCGGATGAAAGGAGAAGCTAGTTTGGACTTAATCTATGACATTCATAATGTATTCTACTCCTATCTGCCCGGTCATCCCGTACTTTCGGGAATCAACTTGGGTATTCAACAAGGCGAAGGCTTGGTAATTTTAGGGGCCAACGGCAGCGGCAAATCCACGTTGCTGAAAATGTTATGTGGTCTTATTCACCCTGATGCCGGTCGTATTTATGCCTTTGGGCAAGAATTAACGGAAGACGCTTTGCGTGATCTTCAGTTTTTGCGAGATTTCAGGCAGAAAGTAGGTTTTGTGTTTCAAAACTCGGACGCCCAGCTTTTCTCGGCCACAGTTCGTGATGAGTTGGCTTTCGCACCGTTACAGGCGGGGCTAACCAAGGAGGATGTGAACCAGAGGGTTGAGGATACTGCCGAACTGGTAGGTATCCGGAGTCTGTTAGACCGTGCTCCGTACAAGCTAAGTGGGGGAGAAAAGAAGAAAGTGGCTTTAGCCTGTACACTTACAGTTAACCCGGAGGTTTTGTTTCTGGATGAGCCGACAAACGGACTTGATCCCCGCACCCAGTTCTGGCTGGTCGAGTTTCTTAGGACATTGCAAGAGGCTGGCAAAACCGTGATTATGGCCACGCACGACCTCTCCATTGTTGAAGAATTGGCCCAGCGTGTCATCGTTTTTCGGGAGAATCATACCATAGCTGATGATGGACCGCCTTTACAAGTACTCTCCAAGCGTGAATTGCTATTGGATGTCAACTTGATTCATGAGCGCTCCCACTTCCATGTAGGGGGGCACCGGTAGCACAGGTAATGCTATTTTTTCACTCACTAAGACCAAAATCTAAATCAACCAATAAAAAGGAGGAATTATTAAATGCACATTCCAGATGGTTATTTAAGCCCGCAAACAGATGCCTTGCTAGGCTTAGTCAGTGCATCCGTCTTAGCAGCCGCAGCTAAGAAAACCTCTAAAACGCTGAGTGCCAAAAATATTCCATTGCTGTCTATTGGAGCGGCATTTTCCTTCACCATTATGATGTTTAATGTGCCTATTCCTGATGGAACAACGGCACATGCAGTAGGTGGATCATTATTAGCCATTCTTTTTGGTCCCTGGGCAGCCGCGATTGGGGTATCCATTGCTTTAATAATTCAAGCCATCTTCTTTGGTGATGGCGGCATTTTGGCTCTGGGAGCCAACATATTTAACATGGGTATTATATTGCCTTTTGTCAGCTATGCTATTTACAGTTTTATTGCTGGGAAAAGCGTGGTTTCCTCAAAACGCCGCTGGATTGGGGCGGCTATAGCCGGATACATAGGACTCTGTGTCGCTGCGGCCTCTGCAGGAATCGAATTTGGATTGCAGCCACTTCTTTTCCACACAGCCAATGGAACTCCCCTGTATAGTCCTTATGGATTGAATGTTGCCTTACCGGCAATGCTCTTTGCCCACTTGACCGTAGCAGGGCCAGTTGAGGCTGTAGTAAATGCATTGGTCATTACTTATTTGCAAAATTCCAATCCAGCTTTGTTGGAACTTAGGTACAGCTCCGGTAGTAAGAATTCTTCCTTCCGTTTCAGAAAGTATGTTATAGGGTTAATTGTTCTCGCTGTACTTACACCGTTGGGACTATTAGCTTCCGGTACAGCTTTTGGGGAATTGGGCAGCGAAGAATTGCAGTCTCAATTGGGATACATTCCAAGTGGTCTTGAGAAATTCAGTGATTTCTGGAAACACGCATTGCTCAAAGACTATGGTATTGCAGGATATGACCAGACATTCTGGCAGCAAGCTCTCGGTTACCTAGTATCGGCCTTTGTTGGGTTATTAGCTATAGCTTTCATAACTTATGTTATCCAACGTATTATTCACAATTCCAAAAGTCAATCTCAAAGCCATTAATGCGATAATCGTAACTTGATATTGGACTTCCTTTTTAGGATTCAATATAACCTCTTCTTTCACCTGGATACTTTGGGCATGGTATCCAGGTTTTTTTGGCGTTGATATACAGAAACCATTCTGAAGTATATCATTTATAAGATAGGGGTAGGGGTAGCATCCGTGTCATGTACTGAAAATTAGAAAGGAAATAGTGTAAATACAACCTAAGTACCTGCTTAAGTTCCGAAAAATATTTTGGAAATGGTACTTATACTGTTTAAGCCTAATATTGTCAAAAATATCAACTTCTAATATACTAAAACCAACATAGATGTTCCGATACTCACCCTTTTAGGAACTTTTGCTTGGAGGGGAATTATGAAGAGAAATTGGGAACTGGATGAATTAATTGAGCATTTT
>NZ_LDZY01000030.1 GCF_001029285.1 Desulfosporosinus acididurans | reverse complement strand
GCAAAGCGAATCTTTACACGCTGCCCATCAATGGATTGCATCCACTTTTCACCAAAGTCCACCTGTAACTGCTGCCCCATTGGGAGCTCTTCTACAGCCTCATAATCCCTGGGATGATTGGATTTTTTTCAGATTATATTCCTCTCGTAACCCTTTGACATAACGACTGACAGTTCGTTCCTTGATATCCTCTTTGTAATGCTCCTTGAGCCAATCGCATACTTGGGCGGCTGTCATTGTTGGATATTGTTTCAACCAGTTGATGATAATTTCCTCATAGTTTGAAAGTAACAGTTCCCGGTTAATGCTATACAGCTGCTTGGCGAATTCATCCGCTGTCATGTTCCAATACCGTGTTACAGTTTCTCGATTTATGTTCAGCTGCTTGGCTGTCCGAGACCGAGTGAATCCAATCTCTTTAAGTTGTTGTATCTGTTTATACATCTTAAATCCTTTCATTCTAACAGCTCCTGACCTCTTTGCTAGTCACTATTCTAACAAAGTCCGATCGCTGTATTTGATTTAAGTTGTATGGTTGTTGGCAAAAAGTTGTATGCTTTGTGGCAGAAACCTGTATGCTTTCATTGGCGTAAATGTGTATGGTTTAGTTTACCATTCACAGGGAGACACACTCATAAATTAATTGCTTTGTTATAAGCATGAATTACGAAATGAATTTACAAATAATTGTATTTCAAATAATTATTTCTTCTATTTCCCACAAATCTGACATCGCAAACTCACTGTTCGTCAGCTCCCTTCTAGCCACGTAATTTCCTCCCAAAGTCTCGAAGATAGATGTCAAGCATCTCTCCAGCCTTCCAGTTTGGTTATCCGATAGGTAAAGGACATTCATCCTGCAGGATTGAAAGATTTTGCAGATTAACCAATGTCTAAGTTTTATTTCAGAGGCGGGGACGAATATATTAGAAATTTGTCCAATTAAATTTTCCCTATCTTTAAATGCTCGCCATTTTCAGCTTGACCATGCTTTTGCAAAATAATGCGAAAAGTCACGGCATACAAATACCCACACTTTTTTACATATATAATGAAATCAACAGGCGACTAATAGCTAATCAGAGCCGCCTATAAAATAAGATATCACTTAAGTTAACCCAAGCATTCCATCCAGTCGGTCCTGAAACACGTGCGAGCCAAAAAGAGCCATGCCTTGGGTAATCATGGCAAAGCTCTTTCATGCAAATTATTATAAATTGACTGCCAGCAATACCGCTTACAGGAAACAAGGCATATAGCTTCTCATCCGGTAAAGTCGTGTCTTGGATCGTGAGCATTGCTGTAGCCTGACTTCCCAGATAGGATCCGCCTGTAGGGCACTACTTGTCCAAGATCGGACATAAATTTAATACTTATTATGATCGTTTACCCAATAACTGGATGGGTGCGTATAGATTCCCACTCGTCCTCAAGTAATTTACCTTTCCTTGTAAAGAATCATATCACTTAATGCTCTCGGAGGATGGTCCAGGAACATAGAGAATATGCAGAACTTATTTTTGACTATCTAGTAGAAGAAGGAACCAATAAGTATGATGACTTAACTGATGTCCAGTTCAAGAAACTGATCGTAAACAGTACAGCTACATCAAAGAAGTTGCAAGTGAAGGATATTTTGTATCACGTTATTTGTTCCACCTCTTACAATAGATGGTCTATGAAACGGAACGAGAGTGGTAATTACCACTCCCATTCCGTCCTTTTGGAGAATCCCAGCAGGCGCTCAGGTTGCTCTTCAACATTGCCTCCTGCCACATCCAATCCTTGTGCTCAACTACCCCATTATTCGCTGCTCACGAAGTTTTAAAGTTACAATCCTTCTCATCGTATCTTTCAAACGTTGTTGACTTATCTCCCCACTTTTAATGGCGGCAAGTAAAGCATCATAAGCCTCTTTTTGCTTCTCTGGGGTTTGGCAGACCAATACAATGTCCGCGCCAGCTTTAACTGCCTTCACGGCGTTTTGCCCAACACTACCCTCGGCTTCAGCGGCTGCCATTTCCAAATCATCCGTTAAAATCAAACCCTTGTAACCCAACTTATCACGTAGAATATCCGTCTGAATGGTATAGGATAAAGACGCTGGATTTTGAGGATCCAAAGCTGGATAAATAGCATGATTAACCATGATCATTTCTACTCCATCTTGAATTGCAGCACGAAAGGGGATCAAATCACGTTTGTTAAGTGCATCCAGGCTAGAATTTATTACAGTTGATGTAGTATGAGTGTCTTGAAGAGACAACCCCAGACCAGGAAAATGTTTAGCACAAGGAATAATTCCGCTATTTTTATAGCCGGTAATAGCAGCAACTGCAGTTTTAGCAACTATGTTTGGATCATCTCCATAGGCTCGCCCTAGCATAATACTGTTGCTGCCAGCCACAGCGAGAACCGGTGCAAGGTTTACATTTATCCCCATAGGCTTTAATTCTTCGCCTGTTTTAAGGGCATAATTTGATACTTCGTCTGCAGATAGCTTTCCAAGGTTAGGTGGATCAGGAGTTTCAGATATCAATCCCTTAAAACGGTCTACGAGACCACCTTCTTGATCGACAGAAATAAATAATGGAAGGTTGTCTTTAGCCAAAGACATTTTCTGTAATTGGTCATCTAACTCAGTAACCTGTCCCTTGGTCTTAATATTTCGTCCGTAAAGAACAACCCCGCCTACATATCTCAAGTTTATCATCCGACTTATATAGTAGTCTGGTTTTAGACCATCAAAACCAACCATAAGCATCTGTCCCGCCATTTGTTCCGGAGTTAGGGAATCTACAATTTTATCCACTTCATCTTCAGGATTATTCCTTTGACCGCTAGATGATGCCTTGTTATCTGAAACGGTTCCCGACTTGCTATTGACTGCAACGGTTCCTCCAGTTTCAATCTTTTTATCATAAATATTTTTTAATGGACTAAAGAATATTAGAGTGCAAGATAAAGCGAAGATACCAATGATAATTGTAAGCAACTTAATTAGTAATAATTTACTCATTATTTTCACTGTCCATTTTTATTTGAGGTTGATTTAACTTCCATTGTCCGTTTTCAAAAACTAGGTTCCATTGGCCTTCCCACTTTCTAACCAACGTCCCTCCATTATTAGTCGAATCCCTAGATGTCATAGTAAAACTTGCTGTCGCTTCATTTCCATTAATACTTGTTACATATACATTGCCAACGGAATCAGAAATCGTGTTCGGAAATTCCTGTTTCCAACTCTCAAAAGGCAATTGCTGCTGATACTCATTTGATAAATAGGAATACGCTAACGTCATGTTGGATGGAATATTTTGATAATAATTCATTATGACATCTTCAACTTGCGTCTGTGCAGAATCACCAGAAATATTAGATTGATCGCTACCCATACCAATTAAACTATGTTTAGCAATTCCCCTATTCATTAACATTGTTAAATCTAAATTCTGGAAATCCGTTGTTTCTTTTTCATCAATACTAACACCAGAAACATCACCTTTTAATTCTATGGTTCCACTTGTTGGCGCAGGTGAAAGAGTTAGCCCATTACTTGGGATGGTGATCGGCTTATTATTTATTAAAACTTGCAAATTGCTAATATTATCTGGCGGGACCAAATTTAAGCTCGTCTTCAGATAACTGCTGAGGTCCAGATTATAATCATACGCCCCAAAATCATGTATGCTACCTAATTGATCAAGAAAGCTTACATTCCCCTTAA
Source organism: Desulfosporosinus acididurans (assembly GCF_001029285.1). Lineage (GTDB taxonomy): Bacteria > Bacillota > Desulfitobacteriia > Desulfitobacteriales > Desulfitobacteriaceae > Desulfosporosinus > Desulfosporosinus acididurans. The sequence continues at coordinate 10,669 of NZ_LDZY01000030.1, read as the reverse complement.
CATCTTCTTTTGCATAATCGTTCGTAACTGTTCCAGTAAATGCATATGCTGAAGGCCAGAGATGTGCTACTTCTCCATTGGCACTTTTAAGATTACCAATTGAAAAGCTAACATTGTCTTGAGGAATAGGTTTTGTCACAACTCCAACTGAAGCCACGTGTACCTTCCAGCTATTCCCTAGCCAAGATGAAGTCTTTTTCAGTGTTAACCATCCTCGGTCTGCGTTTGAACCAAATGCGCTACTATTAGGCACATGATCGACTTCCTGTTGCAGTTGTTGTAAATATGCTGCTGTAACATTGTCTGTGAGACTCGCTTTAAATGCAGCGAGTGAATCAGCACTCTTTAAATCTCCACTATCCGAGTCTAGAAGTGAACTTAGTGTTGCCATATCTTGACTCTTAAGTGCTGTTGTAAACTTTTGTTCCAATAAATATGGCGACGTAACCGTAAATTTGCTACGCGCATATTGATATCCCCCATAGAGTGCCACGGCAATAACAGCAATAGTGCCAATAATTATTTTTGTTTTTTTACTCATAGGTGCTTTTACTACAACTTCTCTAGGAATAGGCATTTCAACTGTTGCAGAAATCTCTTGATTAGCGGTTTCTAATTCTCGCGCAACTGACTCGGGTATAAAATCCTTTTTACTCGCAGTGCTTTCGCCTTCTAAGATGTCTCCTCCTTGTATATCTTGGGGCACTGGAGCACCACATGAACCACAAAACTTGTCTTGGCTCGTAACTTCCTGTCCGCAATTTCCACAAAACATATGATTTCCCTCCAATTAATTTCCACAAAGCACCCCCGCCTTATTATCTAAAACTTGGTTAGGGCAATCGACTAATTTTTTCGGAACGATAAACGAATCCCTTCTTAGTTTAATTTTTAGTGTTTATAATGCAACAACTTACTAGCCCTATATGATAAGGCACAAAGTAATTTAACGCATAAATATGCGTAACATATCACCGCGATATTATTGTATTAAGTCAAGATAGTTGTTTTTTGATATAATAATCTGCCATTCTTTTTTGTAGGCTGAATCTTGGTACTTTGAAACTCTACTAAAGTCTGATTGCCCTATTATTTTTTGCGAGGCTTTGTTAAAAAACAGTGTTGAATTTCAATGACTTAATGGTCTTCATGGGGTTTCTGAATTCCCTTAACCCAAGGAGAAGAACCAAATAATCCTACAAGCCTTGTATGACAAGGATACATAACGCCGAAATATCAACACTAACCTTTAACACAGCCTTTTACAAAAATCAATTCCGAAAGAAGGAGATTTACTACTTCAATTATTGCAAACACAAAATAGTAAACTCCTTCTCCAAAACAAACATGATTTAATTATTATTTTACAGGAGATATTTATTGACTTGCCAATTTCGTGAACTTACCTGTAGTGTCATTTACAGTCTCATAATCCTGATTATTACCCTCTACCCACCACTCTGACTTACCAGGTATTTGTTGTAATTGATAAGTCCAGTTAATAGTATTCGGACTAGAATTACGTGTGTAATACTCCGTATCATTTATATAGATTTTCCCATCTTGAATATTAACGCTATTCGGATCAACAACCGTTTTTAGAAAAACGTCTTTAACTCTGTTTGGACTAGCCGCATTATTCGTTATAAAATCGGAATAACTTTTGCGTTCTGCGCTATTTGGGTCATCACCCTGCATTTCAGAGGGGGTTCCATCATCTAACGCTTTAGTAGCTGCTACATTGAAATTATCGAGTATATCCATAGCGTGCTTTGCAATGCCTTGATTCACAAGTGTTTGTATGGGGTTTTGGTCTTGGGGATCTATTGTACCCTTTTCGCTAATCGGAACACCCAGTACAGTCCCCTTGACCGACAAAGCAGGATTTTGCGGTGCTGGCGATATTAGTACGTTATCTCCGGTTATTGTTACAGGTTTATCGTTTAATGTTATTTGGAGATTAGGAATAGCATTAAACGAATTAAGTTGCAACCTACTTTTAATTAATCCACTCATATCTAGGTTGTAATCATATTCACCATAATTAGGTATATTACCTAATTGATCAAGGAAACTTACGGTTCCGTTAACATTCTCCTGAGCATAATTGTTCGAAACTGTCCCCTTGAATGAATACTCTGAAGGCCAAAGGTGTGTTATTTCTTCATTTGCACTTTTTAGATTACCAATTGAAAACGATACGGTATCTTGCGGGATAGGATTAGCTTTTACTCCAACTGAAGCTATATGTACCGCCCAACTTTTCCCCAACCAAGTTGATGTTTGTCTAAGAGTAAGCCATCCATGATCTGAAGTCGAAGCAAAAGCGTTCCCACCTTGCACTTGACCAACTTCTTGTTGAAGCCTTTGTAAATAGGCTGCCACAACCTCATCTGATATACCCTTTTTAAATGCCGCTAAAGAATCAGCACTCTTTAAATCTGCACTATCCGAGTCCAAAAGAGAGCTAAGCGTTGCCATATCTTGACTCTTAAGTGCCGTTGTAAACTTTTGTTCCAATAAATATGGCGACGTAACCGTAAATTTGCTACGCGCATATTGATATCCCCCATAGAGTGCCACGGCAATAACAGCAATAGTGCCAATTATTATTTTTGTTTTTTTACTCATAGGTGCTTTTACTACAACTTCTCTAGGAATAGGCATTTCAAGTGTTGCAGAAATCTCTTGATTAGCGGTTTCTAATTCTCGCGCAACTGGCTCTGGTATAAAATCCTTTTTACCCGAAGTGCTTTCGCCTTCTAAGATGCCTCCTTCTTGTATATCTTGGGGCACTGGAGCACCACATGAACCACAAAACTTGTCTTGACTCGTAACTTCCTGTCCACATGATCCACAGAACATATTTTTAACCCCCTAATAGATTGTTTTGAAATTGCCCAATAGTCTTTATTTGATAAGTAAAGGAAGGAAACTTAGCTAATCTTTATTGTCGATAGGATTAGCGCACGTGTTCCCCTCCTCATTTCTTACTTCAACTAGTTTTAATTAATTAACTGCCACAGTTATTTATTTAACTTTGTAAATTTACTGGAATGGTCAGCCGTATAATTATAACCCCCTGTATCTTGAACTTGTTTAATCCACCAATCGTCCTCGCCAGGTTACTGTTTAAAGGCATAAAATTGATTCTCGCTTTGTTGGTTCACGAGAGTATATGGTGTATGTCCCAATCTCATGATCTATTATGATTTCCCTTTTTACACGGCTAGTGTCTTCAATTGAAGAATTATTAAGTTAAGTTCATAGCCATCTTCTGCCCACCTGATCCACAGAACAGTATTACAGCCCCCTGAAAATGTTCTGCATGATAGCTGAGTAAATATCATTAAACGAGAAATAATTTGCTTTAAATACAGTATTGATCATTGAAACTAATTCAGTCTTTATGAAATACTGCAGAATTAACCCAGAAATTATGATATTTACAGCAATTATTAAAACCGAAACCCCGACTTTTTTAGTAGTTGGTATCCCGAAAAATTCACTAGCAATCATAAACACAATTGTTGCATTTGTAATCAAAACAATTAATAATGCGCCGATTGAAGTTGGTATGCTCACATAAGAAATTAATGCTGATACAATAAATCCCGCAGTAGCAGTCCATTGTGTTGAACCCAAAATAGCAACCGCGTTCTTCATATCCTTCTTTCGCGTACCCATACCATTGGAGAATAGATATATTGAAGCAAAATAAACAACTACCATTAAAACAACCACAAAGAAATCTTTAATATAACTTAACTGTAGTAGACTTTGAACGTTTGAACCGTCTGGTAATCCAAAAGCTTTACCCAGATTAGCTAAGTTTATAATGCCTGAAGTTATATTATTATAAACTGCAGCAAACCAGAATAACATTCCCAGAGCACTCATAATTAACCCAAGTACTCCATAACTAAATCCTTTTTCTGTGGTCATTTCGATACTTGAAAATGGATTTTTAATAAGCGTTATTATTTGTTGCAGATTAATACTACCCCAGGTTGGTGTCGAAATAGTGGGAGTATATGAAGCTGAAGTTTGGGCTTCGGCCGTTCTGATTTGTGACACAGCGCTTTGCACAGGACATTGATGCACTTCACCTTCAGCAATCTTAGCTCCACATTTAGTGCAAAAAGGCATTAATAAATCCCTTCCTTTTAAGTTCTGTTAAACTATTTTGGAATATTTAGGAAACTATCTCGAAAACGTCTTTATATCCTAGATCATAAGTCCCAATATAATCGAGTTTAATCGCCCAGTAACCCCCTCGCTGTTTTAACTCAGAAACTTATTTCTTCACCTCGCTTTTTTTTGACTCGTATATTATGTAAATACAAGTAATTTGTTTGACTTTCGTGATTTATATCCTTACTTAAGATATTTTGAAAGTCTATATAGATACCTGTATTAAATTACTATATTAACATAGTTTTGTTGCAAATTATGTCGTTATTTGTCATATGCGAGCGAATTTTTAATATTTCCGCAATTGATGAGCTGCATGTCCGTGATTTAAGCTTATGGGCGGTCTCCAAACAATCTTGAGTATTGAGAACGAATGATCATAAATATTTTTAATGCACAAATCGAAATATTCGTTTGTAGGAATCTTTTCAAAACCGTCAAATGCCATTGTGGATTGTTATGCCTAGAGGTATAATCGAAGCAATAAAACTAGTTTGAATTGTTGGAACACTTAATTTATTCCTGGGAAACCCTTTAAACTTGGTCTTTCACGCAATCTTTTTCTTGTATTTAACGAGAAATTAATAATTGTTAAATACAAAGTGCAGTTCTTATCATAGCTTTTACTTATGAAAAGGGAGTGGTTAAATATAAAAAAGAAGTATAGTCATTGGCGTTACCCCCTGTAAATTTTAATAGTATGCCTGAATCATTAATTGTAAGTATACCCTTGCCGCAAACCCGTCTTATGTCCCAGGCTAAGAAAAGTGAAATAGCTCACGTCCCTTATAAAAACAACCATTCAAGTGTCCTTGAAAGATGCTCGTACGCTGCAACCGAATTACTTTAGGAAACATGAATTCTACAGTAAGTTTTACCCTTAGCTATGACAAAAATAAAGATTCTAAAACATAAATTTGATCCGCGAAGCGCTTTTTCAGGCGCTTCGCAAATCAAATAAGGAGAGATGAGCATGAGCATGGCCACACGTCAAGTGTATTGGAACATTGAAGGAGAGCACTGGCTCTATTTGTTCTTCATCATTGCACTTATTATCTTCGCCTACGGAGTCTACAAACGAGTATCACTTTGGAAATTAGGTCAACCTGAGAATCGCTGGAAATATCTATCTCAAGGCATAAAAGATATTATTGTCTATGGATTTGGGCATAAGCGAATCCTAAAAGATTCTTATCCAGGAATTATGCACGTTTGTATTTTTTGGGGATTTGTGTTCTTAGCCTTTGCAACAGCAACGATCACTTTGCAAGCTGATTTTGGCTTGCAAATATTCCACGGATGGCTTTATCTGTTTATAAAGCTGACAGCGAACCTCTTTGGATTAGCTGCGATCCTCGGTATCGCAATAGCAGCCTATCGCCGCTATATACAAAGACCTGATCGCCTAGATAATAAAACGGATGACGCATTCACACTAGCCTTAATATTTATAATAGTACTAACAGGCTTTCTAATTGAAGGAGCTCGTATTGCAGCAACATCTGATCCATGGGCCGGATGGGGATTTATTGGACAATGGATATCAATTCCCCTCAAAGCATCCCTTAATCAAGCACAGTTACTTTCATTGCATAAATTTTTATGGTGGTTCCATCTACTTTTAGCAATGACGTTCATCGCTTACTTCCCTTATTCGAAGCTGTTCCATGTGCTATTGGGTCCATTAAATATAGTTTTCCGTAACAGAGGACCCATCGGAATCCCTGAGCTAATAGATTTTGAAGATGAAAACATTGAAACCTTTGGTAAAAGTCAACTACGCGAGTTTTCTTGGAAAACTTTATTTAATACGGATGCTTGCTTGCGCTGTGGACGTTGCCAGGATAACTGTCCAGCTTATTTAAGTGGAAAACACTTAAATCCCAAAAAGATCATTCAGGATATGCGGTTTTTTATGGAAGAAGTAGGTACAGCCGTTAAGGCCGCACAAAAAGACGCTTTAGCCAATCAAACAGCGGAAGCCGAAACCGCTGCAACCGAAGAGAACGTCGAACTGCCGGTACCTTCTCTCATAGGTGAAGTTATTGCAGAAGAAGACTTATGGTCCTGTACTACGTGCCGTTCTTGTGAACAGCAATGCCCAGTATTCGTAGAGCATGTTGATAAAACCATTGATATGAGACGACATCTAGTCTTAATGGAAACCAGGTTCCCTGCCGAGGCTCAGCTAGCCTTCAGGAATATGGAGAATAACGGGAATCCCTGGGGCATCGGTTGGACCACACGGGTCGACTATTTAAAAGTATTAGGAGTAAAAACCTTCGCAGAAGATCCTTCAGCTGAATATTTATATTGGCCTGGCTGTTCAGGTGCCTTTGATGCACGTAACCAGAAAGTTTCCGCTGCCTTAGTCAAACTGTTACAAGCGGCAGGTGTTCATTTTGCAATCTTAGGCAACGAAGAAAAATGCTGTGGTGACTCTGCCCGTAAATTGGGAAATGAATACTTGTTTTATACATTAGCCTCAGAAAACATCGAAGTTATGAAGGGATATGGGGTTAAGAAAATTATCACTCAATGTCCTCACTGCTTCAACATACTTAAAAATGAGTATCCTCAATTAGACGGGAACTTCGAGGTTGTGCACCATTCAACCTTCTTGCTTGAGCTCGTAAAATCCGGAAAACTTAAGCTAAACAATATTTCCGGAAAATCGATTACCTATCACGATTCCTGTTATTTAGGCCGTTATAATCAGATATATGATCAACCCCGTGAATTGCTCAAAATTGTTGGCCTTAAAATAAAAGAAATGGCTCATACTGGTGAAAAGAGCTTCTGTTGTGGTGCTGGCGGCGGTCGAATGTGGCTAGAAGAACATGAAGGCAAACGTATTAATGTCATGCGCACAGACGAAGCAATTGCAGCTAAGACAGATTATGTAGGTACCGCATGTCCTTTCTGCTTAACCATGATCGTCGACGGAATAGCGTCTCGTGAAGTTGGAGAAGCCTTAAAAGCTCTCGATATTTCCGAAATTTTAGAAAGTTGCATAAGTAGGTTTTAAAAGCTTAACGGTTTCGACCACTTTATCAACATCCGTAGTGTTTAGCGTGAAAACGACAACCCAACAAAAAAGGACCGAAATTAAATTCAGTCCTTTTTCTTGTGTAAAAGCTCAATCGTTTTACTAACACTCCACCTTTCTGGTGAAATTATAATTTTCTATGCTTGCAGTGATTTCCTGCGTAGCAGCAGCTTGTTCCTGGCTTGATGAGAGTGAACCTTGACTCTTAAGGCTGGATTGATTAACCTTATCTATAATTTCACTGGTTAATTTTTGAATTTTAGAGACTGTGCTCTTGGACTGTTCAGATAACTTTCTAATTTCTTCTGCAACAACTCCAAAACCTCTCCCTGTTTCGCCCGCTCTAGCAGCTTCTATGGCGGCGGCATTTAAGCCCAGCATCTTCGTTTCATCGGCAATTTCTTTGATGAAAGAAGAAACTTCTTCGATTTTGATCGATATGTTTGTGATTTCACCAATGGATTTATTAAGGTCTTCCTCATTAGCATGAATATTATTTGCTGATGCCGATAATTGTTCAATTGATGCCCCTATTTGAGCAAGCCCATCATCAAGACTTTTGGACATTTCCCTTAGAGTCATAAAATTATATCCACCCTCATGAACAAAAGATGATGAGGGTGGATTACTGTTTTTGAAATACATCACCCACCTAAAGGCACAAATTCCCAGAATTTAAATTTTTGCATAGGAAATTCTAAAATTATTGAAGTATTAGCTTAGAAAAAGAACGGCGTTTTCTTTAAGAAAGAGGTTAATGATATGCGAAAAATTGATAACTCTATGATAGCTGGATTATTGGGTGGATTAATCGGTGTCATATGTATGGACATTTCGAATTTCATATTATGGCGTAATAAGACAACAGAGGGTCTTTACGGTCATCTTGCAGGATCAATGATTATGAAACCATCCAAACTCAATAAGACGAGTAATTTCCTACTTGGGCAGGTATTTCATATGACAGTTGGATCATGTTTAGGGGTTGGCATGTCTCAAATATTGAAGCAATTTGGTAAAGATAATTACATAATCAAAGGTGGCTTTTTTTCAGTAGTTGTATGGGGTTTTCTTTATAATTTCGGACAAAAAATGAATTTCTTTCGAATGAATCCTCGCCTAACGAAAAGTGGTTATGCATCAATTTGGCACCATCTCATTTATGGGCTTGCGACCTCAAAGGCTATAGTTACTCTAGCAGCACCAAATGTTTTTCCTGAAAAAGAATCTATTAATACTCAAGATAAAAACATATTTCGAAATAGATTTTCAAATGTAAATTCGTTTGAAGAAGATGATTTAAACACTCCCATTTATTCTTAACAGGAGGATATTATGAGAAAGTAAGGGCCTTGTACATCTTCAGTTCCAAATGAGCATGCGAGTTTGACCCACTATCAACCCTCACCGGTAAAATGATGAGGGTTGATTTGTTATGAACCTAAAACTTTAGAATTACATTTCAGAGGGGTTGCTGCACCTCATTTCCTTTTCAGATTAGAAAAGGCTTATACGTACCTTATACGAAGTCAGAATTAACGATTCTATGGTCTCTTACTGAACTACTGGTGAACCTATATACTCCTTAATAAATGTAATCTGATTATCAGTAATCGATTTAAATTCATCACCACCATCAGAAACAAATATAACAATTCCTAAAATCCATCCAGCGTAATCATGAAAGAAATTTTTTTCTAGGCCTTTCATCTTCCCATCTTCGTAGACTCCTTGAATGGACTCTTAACCACCACCTCAACCATTCGTTCGCGTTATCCTTATTTCACTACAGCAAGAACGAATTTAGAATAGGTGTTCTGCAATAATTGGGGGGACGGCGAGTCTTCTCGCCGCAAAAAGATAAATTAAAACATTGAATCCCAAGACTATTCCCATGCTAATTTTCTTTCTCCACAACTACTGCAGTCCCATAGGCGACAATCTCACTCATTGTCTGTCCAATTTCGCTAGAATCGAATCTCATCATGACAACCGCGTTTGCTCCCATGGCTTGGGCATTCACAACCAACCTGTCAATCGCTTCTTTTCTGGTGTCCTCCAGCAATGCTGTGTATTCATGGATCTCCCCGCCAACAAGACTGCGCAACCCTGCTACCACATTTCCGCCTAATCCCCGACTACGAACAACAACTCCAAATACCTGGCCTTTAACATCAATGACTTTGTATCCTTTGATATTTTCAGTGGTAACAATTAGCATATTTTTGCCCCCTCGTAAATTTCTAATACTATTTTGCTTCATGTCAACCCAATGAATGTAATGATTTCGTGCAAATTTACATACCATTCGAGACTCGGTACTTGACGCTGACTAGGCTTTATACAAGGCGGCTATTTCCTTTGAGTGGCTGAGGGCGTAGATGTTGAGGTGTCTACATAATCACTGTTATACAACAATCCGTATTCAACAATTCATTAAAATCAAAATTAGCGATATCTACAAATTTACATTCCTCTTGTAATATCTCATCCATTTTGTTATTTCCGAACCATAGTGACCAAAGCTCAATCCTTAACTTCCGTGTTCGTGTATACGAAAAGCACGAAAGCCTCCGGTGGAGGGTTTCGCCGAGCCACCAACCCCAGAGATTCACTTCGTGGCGAAGTACGAGCTTTTCGCCACATTGCGACTTGTGACGCATTCTCCTGCAATGTGGATCGAACGGGTGGAGCCCCGGTAGCTATCTTTCACTTCTTTCATGAAACACAAACAGACTACCATTATGGCAGTCTGTTGCTTGTTTTACCTGGCGATGACCTACTTTCCCAGGAGCCTGCGCCCCAAGTATCCTTGGCCCTGGAGGTCTTAACTTCCGTGTTCGGTATGGAAACGGGTGGAACCCCTCCGGCATGATCACCAGATCTCTGAGATTCAGTTGTCCTTTTCGAACTCTGTTCTCTCAAAACTACATAGAGTCTCTTTCTAGCTTCGTCTTCTCGGAACCATTTGAGCCACGTTCCCTTTGCTTTGTATCTTTTTAGGTCAAGCCCTCGACCGATTAGTACCGGTCAGCTCCACACCTCACGGTGCTTCCACATCCGGCCTATCAACCTGATCTTCCTTCAGGGGTCTTACCGAGCTTTCACTCGTGGGAAATCTCATCTTGAGGCCGGTTTCGCGCTTAGATGCTTTCAGCGCTTATCCGATCCGAATATAGCCACCCAGCTGTGCCTCTGGCGAGACAACTGGTACACCAGTGATTCGTCCATCCCGGTCCTCTCGTACTAGGGACAGATCCTCTCAAATTTCCTGCGCCTGCGACGGATAGGGACCGAACTGTCTCACGACGTTCTGAACCCAGCTCACGTACCGCTTTAATGGGCGAACAGCCCAACCCTTGGGACCTACTACAGCCCCAGGATGCGATGAGCCGACATCGAGGTGCCAAACCTCCCCGTCGATAT
>NZ_LDZY01000029.1 GCF_001029285.1 Desulfosporosinus acididurans | reverse complement strand
AATCGACGACATTTACCGTTTTTCCAGTGGTGCCGCCAGACTCATCAACAAAGTATGTACCCATTGCCTGATGTATGGTGCTCAAAATAGCCATCGGATTATTGATGATCGGATGGTAAAACGGGTGATTGAGGGGGAACTTTCATGAAACGACCAAGCTTGGAAGACTACTTCAAAGTGACAGGCTTCCACGACCTTCAATTGATGGCCTTGAAGTTAGCGAAGGATCTGGGTTATGAGGAACGCGAAATAATTGAAGCTGTTTGCAAAGTGAACGATAAATTTAACCAGTACCGCCCACCAAAAACAGGGTTGCCTGGTTTAGAAAAGTATTTGAAGAAAGTTAAAAGAGGGAAGGGCCGACATTCTGGCCAATACTGCAAAGAAAAGCTATCTAAGTAAAAGATAGTCTTACAACGGATTCATTATGGTGTTATTCAGATGCAATTCGGATAATACTGTGAATCAAAATGAGGAGGGAAAAAATTTGCCAAGACAGTCGATTGAACTACCAGAGACTGTCAAAGACGGACTTAATAAAATGGCCATATCCTTTGGAATGACTCAGAATGCCCTAATAAATCTTGCCGTCGCGACAATGGTCGCAAAGTTTGATGTTGAAGGCACTAGAATCTTCTTTGATTTGATATCGTTGCCCCACAAAAAGGCTAAATAGCTTAAAAGAACACAAAGAGAGAACTGAGAAGTTCTCCCTTTGTTGTATGACAACAAAATACCAATGACTGACGGACTGACGGACAGACTGACCGACTAATATCTCATCTAATCTACGACAAAATATACCGTCAATTAACGGACACTATACGGCGTCACTAACAGTCAGGGCAAAAAATAATAACAATAAGAGCTTGCGGTTCATCAAAAAGAAAACAAATAAGTCAGTAGAGGTTGAGGTTTGGGAAGATGAAAGAGAATTCGAGAAAGTTGAAGTATACGAGTCAACATTTACGATGGACAATGTGGAGCAACCATTGCGCTTTGTGAAATTTGCAATGAAGCATAAAGATAAGAGACGTTCACAGGTTATGATTGTCACGACTTGTATGGAAATGACGCTCAAATCATTGTTTAAGATAATAAGATCTCGATGGGATATTGAGAACTCAATCTTCAATAACTTGAAAAATGAATGTGGTTTAGAACATTGCTTTGTGCATGGCGGGAAGGCCGTAGAAGCTGTGCTTTATTTAATATTTATTGCTTCAAACATCCTACAATTATTTAGATTAAGACGACTGAAAAAGCACATTAAAAGTCAACGGGAAATGGTGAGGCTTTTATTAAAAGGACTATATCAGCTGAAGTATCAAGCCGAGTTAGTTTTGAGTAGTGCATAGAGAATAGGCAACTGAATTAAGAAGACACTGATTTGAGTGTAGGGGAGGTATATCCATTTTACAGTTAAATTAAGTAAATAATGTTGATATAATACACAAAAAGTGAATTCCTTAATAAAGATCGGTGGAAATCATACAGAAGCTAAATTGCTGAATCTTAATAGGTTCTTGAGATAAATGACATAGAGTCATCACAATATCTTAAAACGATTGCATTATGATTACTATATTGAATACATAAGGATAAATTAGCCAACAAAGATTCCACTATCGTTTAAGTGAGACCCAGAAAACGTAGGGGGTTAATGATGAAAAAGAATCCATACTTGATCTCAGGTGCCCTGTTGTTACTAGTAGCGATTGTAGCTAGCGGTTGTGGTTCAAGTACCTCAGCATCAGCACCATCAACACCTTCGAATGCTCCAGGACAAACTACAACGACGCAAACAAATCAGCAAAACAGTCAAGTCCAGCATGGACCAATGGCAACAAATCCAGCTCTCCAGACAGTTATGGAAATTCGTCGATTACAAAGCAATTCCCAAACGGCATTAACCAGTGACCAGAAGACAAAGATTAAGCCTATTTTACAAAACTTAATTAATACGTCTAATCCAAGTCAGGATTTTCTTCAACAACAGGCAGATGCAATAAATGCGTTACTTACTGACCAACAGAAGAGCTACTTAAAACAACCTATGACCAATCAGGACAGAGAAAATAATCAAAACGGATCTGGCCAACAGAAACATAGTAGCAATGGAACAAGCGGAACACAAAACAATCAAAAAGGACATTCTTTCCAACCACAAGATATTTACCAGCAACTTTTAAATTCTCTGAACTGAGACTAAAAGCAAAAGAATGTTAAGGTTGTTTATCAAAACTAAATTTTTGTGAACGAATTTAATTAGTGAGAGGAGAAATTACTCATGAAATCAAAAAAATTAGTCATTATTAGTGTCATATCAACTGCAACTCTACTAGCTTCAGTCGGTGTAGCCAGTGCAGCAACGAATTTCGGTAATGGTCAGGCTGCCCCAAAATCAGGCTTTGCTGGTTCTATGAATTCTGTCATGAGTGTTGTTGCACAAGATCTGAACATTTCAACTCAAACTTTACAGTCGGATTTGAGTTCAGGAAAAAGCATCAACGATATTGCAACCGCCCAAAGTTTTGACACAAGTAAGTTGGCTTCGGATGTGGAAGCCGCACTAACTGCAAATATCAATCAAGCGGTTCAAGCGGGCAAGATGACGCAAGATCAAGCGACAAAGATGGAATCCAATCTTGCTCAGCGAGTACAAACTATGCTGAGCAAGACTCATCAGGCAAAGCAAGCTGGGCAAACTGGTCATACTAGAGGAAACATGAGAGCAAGCTTTGCTGGTTCTATGAATTCTGTCATGAGTGTTGTTACACAAGATCTGAACATTTCAACTCAGACTTTACAGTCGGATTTGAGCTCGGAAAAAAGCATCAACGACATTGCAACCGCCCAAAGTTTTGACACAAGTAAGTTGGCTTCGGATGTGGAAGCCGCATTAACTGCAAATATCAATCAAGCGGTTCAAGCGGGCAAGATGACGCAAGATCAAGCGACAAAGATGGAATCCAATCTTGCTCAGCGAGTACAAACTATGCTGAGCCAGAAATGGCATAGTCACACAAGAAATAATAGCAGTTCTCAAAATACCGCAACTTCAAATTCGTAGATTTATTAAGATATTTAAAGGCCCCTCGAACTAAAGTTAAGGGGTTCAGTTTTGGAGTGGAAAATCGAAAATCGCACCCGAATTCGAAGTGATTTTAGTAGTTTTTCAGCATAGCAATTCGCAAGATTTCAACATAAAAATAGCCGGATTTTAGCATCAAAATCCCGGCTATTTTTTTAATTAGCACATATAAAATAAATTTACATGGAAATTAATTTTGATTCAAAATTTCTACCAACCCTTGACCACCATCTACAATCACTCTGTCACCGGTCTTCAGCCTCCTAGTGGCAGTACCACAACCTACTACTGCCGGAATACCCAATTCTCTTGCAACAATTGCGGCATGCGACAATGGTGCTCCAATATCAGTTATAATCGCAGCAGTTTTAGGGAAAAGAGGAGTCCATCCCACATTCGTAGTTGAAGTTACAAGAATTTCTCCGGGCAGAAACGACTCAGTTTCTGCAAAACTCTCCAGTACACGTACATTCCCCTCGATTTTCCCCGCAGCACCGGCAAAGCCTTTGATGACCTTAATGTCACCATCGCGAGGCAAATTTTCAGCTTGGGGGCCATAATAATCTAGCCGACGGTCAACGTCTTTTGCCCATTCAAAGGGGTCAAAACGACCTCTGATAAACTGTGGCATGACGGGAAGAGTCTGATACCGCTCATAATTTTGCTTGCGAACTGCTAAATGTCTTAGCATGGAATTATCGCCTCTGAGTAAATCCGGCACCTCAAAACAGTACAGAAAGAAGACATCATTACCAATTTGGGTAAGCTCACTAAGTTTAAGCATAAAACTACGAATCACCCGAAACGTTTTAACAAACTCGGAGCGCAAAGACTCTCTTAGTTGAGCCGCCTGTCTTAGCTTAGAAATGTTTTGTTCCAACCATTTTCGTTTCGCTGGATAACGCAACCTGAATCTTTCTTTAGCCTGCTCAAACTGCACTTGCTGCTTTTGTAGAAGCTCTTCCACATCGACACCCGATTTTCTATATTCAGTAAGTTGCTTATCAAGGTACTCTTCATCTTCAATCGGATACGGGATTGACGCTTCAAACTCATGAGGGCTGCGGTGACCATACTTCGCCATATAATCTTCGCGGCTCAGTTCACCCTTACTTATTTTCATGATACCAATCAAAGGCCCAAGGCTTTCCAAACCATTATCTCCCCGAAAGTCGGAAAGTAATAGATTAGCTTCTTCCTCACCAACCAGTTTAATCAATCGTTTGCGGAAGGTCATAAGGGTCGTACTGCTTGCTCCGCCGAGCCACATATTCCATAGTTTAGATACATAGGGTCTTATTTCGTTCAACCAAAGTTCGAGTAGTTGCGAGCCCGAATTCGAGTCGCCAATCTGCTTTATAATCTCAGTACACCATTGTTGGGTATAATTAAGGTAATATTCCTTGTGTTTCTGGGCCTCTTTTATCCGTTTGACATTCTTTTTACCTCTTTGTACTAACTCCTTTAGTAAGGCAATTTTCTCGAAAGGATAGATAGGCACCTCAACATTATCAGGGATTTTGCCGAAAACGTCGCCTATTAATTTTTTACCCCAATTTAAACTTATGCCAAATTGCGGCATAATCGACAACAACATACTGACATTCGTATAAACCCTCCCATAAATATTGCCCGACCATAGATAATATCCTGTAACCTTTTGGCATTCTAAATCAAGCTCCCGAATTAGGCTCCAGGTGAATGGTGTCATCACGTCTGGTATAGCTTCCCCGACATTATTGTTAGTCCATAAAAAATCTCCATCACAAGAATCGTTAATCTCGTAGCTATCGTAATTGATTGTGCGCAAGCTAGTAACGGGTCTCGATTGGAGCAGATAAACTTTGCCTTTTACTACGGCCCACTCAATATCCTGCGGTCCGTTATATTCTTTCTCTAAATTGATAGCATATCTAAAAAGCTCTGATGCGTATTGCTTAAACTCACTTGGACCATCATATTTGCCCTTCGGTCTAATCAATTTAAAGGGATTAGCATTTACTTCTCCGGAAACTAGTTGTTCGCCCAAACCATAGACATAATTACCCATCATACAAGTATGACTCCCCGTAATCGGGTCAGCCGTAAATATGACACCTGAAATCTCCGACTGTACCATTAACTGAACTACAACAGCGATTTCGTGCGCCTTATCGAACCCATGAACTGAACTATATACCTTTACACGTTCGGACTGAGTAGACATAAAAACTGTATAGACTGCATCACTAACTTTGTCTGCTTCAACATTAAGGACTGTTTCAAACTCCCCGGCAAAAGAGGCTGAAGCTGAATCTTCGCTTAATGCAGAAGACCTTACAGCAAAAAAAGCTACCCCTTCATAGTTTTTTACAATGTCACTTAGGTAAGCCTGTATCTCATGCCAAGCTTTATCATTCAGACCTTGCTCATGAAAAGCTGAGGGTAAAATTACAAAGCCTTCAGGCACAGGGTATCCACTCTGGTACATTCTTGCAAGCATACCGCCTTTCCCGCCTGCAACTGAATAAAATTCAGGAGCCAATTCTTTAAAGGGTTGAACGAAATTTCCCATAATAATCGCTTCCTTATTTTTTTATTTATAGAAGGCACTTTCCAAAAACTTAAGATAAACATCCAATTCCTTTGATATTTTTTCATAATGCAATTCATTTGGATATTGCGATTTAATCTTTTCGAGTATTTGGTTTGAAAAACCCTCGATAGTCCAAATCACAATGTTTATAACTTTGTCGGTATCAATAGTTTCTTTAAATTTTTTCACTTCAATATCTCTAAAAATTTTTGCGTAGCCATTGGTTAATAACTGCTTATTTTTTTGTTCTAAATCCTCTTTAACTTCAGGTGTATCTTCAATGATGGCTTTATAAAGAAAATTATATAATTCAGGATGTTTTTTAATAAGGTCGATTTTAAGCAAGGCCATCTGCCGAATTCTTTTGAAAATATCTTTCTCGACTAAATCAATTCTTTGAAAGAATTCTATTGTAAATATCTCTAAAGAGTAATCATATAAATACAAAAATAAATCTTTCTTTTTTGCGAAATAATGAAATAATAATCCTTTTGAAATGCCAGCTTCTTTGACAATTTCATTTGTAGAAGCATTTTTATAACCTTTTTGAGCAAATTCTTTCATTGCAGCATTCAAAATACGATTTTGCTTTTGACTATCTAAGTCTAAAAATTTTAATATCATATTTGTTACCTTCTTTTTAGTTATTAAACATGTTGACCACAGTGGTCAATAACAATGTAGCACAATTGACCACTGTGGTCAACTAACGTGCCGAATATTAAGAAAGAAATAACCGATTTTAAACAAACAAAGGATTTGTTTTTAGAAGTCAAAGGGGAGCCTCACAAGTGAAGCTCCCCTTTGAAGAGATTTATATATTTGAATTGATTTAAACAATGCAATTGGTTTAAGGTAAAGCATCCTAATCTATCACTACTTAAAGGTTTGATGTTTCGAGCCTAGCTAAAATAGGTGCTAAAATGAGTTTTCCACTCCAAAAGTGAACCCCTTAAAACTAAAGTTAAGGGGTTCCATTTTGGAGTGGAAAACGTGAAATCGCAAATGGAATAGCATGGTTTCAGCAATTCTTAACATTGAAAATAGCATGTTTTTACCAGAAAAATAGCCGCAATTTGGTATTTGACAAATTGCGGCTATTTTTATTTAAGTTGGTAGAACTCCTTATGCCGATTGATATAAATATTGTAAAGTAAATAAACTTCTGATTACGCTTAATTTTAGTGTTAAACAGTTCAAGCTTTTATAAGGTCATTAATCCACTGTGATAACAAATAATCATTTTAGCACCAAGTGATTTGATTCTTTCCAAAGATGCAGCGGATTGTTCTGCATTGTCGCTTTGCATTGGATTGGGATTAACCAGCTTCCCGTCGGAAATATTTGCAGCATCACCTGCTATTAAAGTTTTGCTTTCTTTATGCCATAAAGCGATATGGCCGGGAGTGTGGCCAGGAGTATGATAAACAACTATGCCACCACAAAACGGTAATACTTGCTTGTCTTTTAATTGCTCATCAACATGAACATATAGCTTTGGAAAAGTATTTTTCATCATGTTATAAAATCCCATTCTATCGGGCGGTAAACTATTTGCAATGCTTTCCATTTTTGCAAGTTTAACCGGTGTTTTCTCCCCTTGAATATATGGTGTCTCAATCTCGTGTGCATAAATCCTCGCACCCATATTAGAGATTTCTTTTGCACAACCAATATGGTCGATGTCTTGATGGGTTATGATTACTTTTGTAATTTGTTTCGCTGAAAGTCCGTATTTGTGCATCTCGGATTCAATCACATCAAGTTGACCTGGGTAACCGGCATCGACCAATACAATTTCGTCTTTGTCTATAATCAGAGTTGGATAAATTGTATTATTTTGTCCCCCAACACTAACATCACATTTTAACACCTTAATTCCTGTTTCTGCGTTCATAGCAATTCCTCCAATTACAAAAAGTTTAAAAACTCTTGTTTTTTGATTTGCATTTAGATAATATTTTATAGGAATCTATTATGCAAGTAGGCACTTAATTGCTACATAGTATATTTAAAGAAACTTACCAGAATCACTATGATAAACCAGCAACTGAGCTAGGCGAAGAGGCTATTAGACAGTTTCTCCACTATATCACCACAGAAAGAAAGCTGGCTTCCGGAAATTGAAGAGGGTGACTAAAATACCCGTCCAGCGGTTAATTCAACGGATGTCCAATAGGGCCCAATCGGATAAATTGTAACTCCCTCAGAACTGGAAGCATTGATGAACTGGTCGTTTCCGATGTAAATACCCACATGGTCTACTTTTCCGTCATTATTCATGGAGAAGAAGATCAAATCACCTGGTTCCAGCGCATTAAAATTTACCGGTGTCCCTACAGTCGCTTGATCGCTTGAAACTCTGGGTAAGCTAATCCCGTCTTGGGCGAAGACGTATTGAACGAATCCCGAACAATCAAAACCGGTGGGAGATTCGCCGCCCCATAGATACGGAGCCCCAATGTATTTTTCGGCAGTGGCAATGATGGCGTTGGCTTTATCAGCATGTAATTTCTTGGCATAAGCATTGTTCAGGGCTTCACTTGTGTTCGTTCCAACGATGCCATCGGCACTTAAAGAGTTTGCTCTTTGAAAATCAACAACTCCCGTTTTGGTTTTTGCACCGAAGATACCGTCAGGACTACCAACATTATCACCCAGGTAGTTCAGTTCGGTTTGCACCTGCGTGACCTCTGGGCCAGTTGAGCCGACTTTTAGTAAGGTATTTCCGGTGGATGCTTGTGCAGTTTGAGCGAAGCCGAAAACGAAAAAGGTTGCAAGAATTAATAGGGTCGACAAACTCTTTTTCATAAAGCAACTCCTTCATTTTTTAGTTCGAAACTTGTATGTGATTAGTTTCATTATATATAAGAAGAATGGACAAACTATAAAGGAAATGTATCCTTAACATTAATATTTTCATAAGAAATTGTTAAAGAAGTATAGGATTTGATCATTAAGAAAAATGAATAAAATATGCATTAACAACTAATTTTTTTGCTAAAAACATAATGAAGGCAAATTAATTTTAGGTTTAATAAAGTTGAACTACAAGTACATAATTGTAAATAGAAACTGGCGGCAGTTTTTCCAGCATTATATAATGTAAGGTTGTTAAATTCATAATTTATTCACACATTCCTGTTTTGGTTGTGTTAATATTGCACTTGTCGTTGAAAATACTTCGAAAAAATCTCAGTAAAAAACAGGAGTGTGCAAGTTATGAAAAGAAGACGAATTGATTGGGCTATCTCAGGTGTCCTAATTGTAGCTGTAGCACTAGTTGGTGGAAATATACTCTATAACACCCAAAATGCTAAAGCAGATACACCAAGTTATATTACAGGAACAGTAAGAATGGGTACTGTCGAGAAATCAGTCAGTGCATCAGGAACGATTCAACCGCTCAATCAATATGATTTATCTTCAGGCAGCGGAGGGAAAATTACCGAGATTGATGTTAAAGTCGGCGATTCGGTGAAGGCCGGTCAACAATTAGCGAAGCTTGATCCAAGTCAGGCACAAGAACAGCTCGACACAGCGCAAGCAAACCTAATCCAAGCCCAAGCAAAAGTGGATCAAGCCGGATCCAACAGCGCTAATCTAGAAGCTGCTCAGCTTCAACTTTCTTCAGCCCAAATCGCTTATAATTCCGCAGAGACTGCTCTTGCGGATACTATTATCAAGGCACCTGCCGCTGGCATAATTACCGCTGTCAATGGTCAGGTTGGCTCAGGTTCATCAAGTGGAACTTCATCAAGTAGTCAATCCTCTTCAAATAGTACAGGAAGCCAAGGAAACAGTGCTTTGATCTCGATGATAGGTACTTCCGACACGATGCAAGTGGTCGTTCCTGTCAACCAAGTGGACATTGGCAAAGTCAGTGTTGGGCAAGCAGCCAATATCACCCTGGATGCCTATCAGGGCCAAACTTTTTCCGGAAAAGTGACTCAAGTGAGTCCAACGGGCACTTCACAAAGCGGCGTAACCACCTTCAACGTAACTATTAATGTTACCAATAAAGATAATGAAATGAAATCTGGAATGAGTGCTAACGTAACGATCATTATTGCTCAAAAACAAAACGTTCTCACGATACCAAGTTCGGCAGTTCATACCAAGGGTTCTAATGAAACCGTTTCCTTGCTGAAAACTGGTTCCACGGTACCGGTTACTCAAACCATCCAAACTGGGCTTGACGATGGCAAGAATGTCGAAGTTGTTCAAGGACTCCAAGCGGGCGATAAAATCGTGCTTGGAATCCGAAGCACGAGCTCGCCAACGAAATCTCAAACCTCACAATCGGGGAATTCCCTTAATAAAGCCTTAGGCGGAAGCACCGGCAACTTCGGTGGCTATGGCGGAGGCATGGGAGGCTATGGCGGCGGTGCCGGAGGGGGCCGAGGAGGATATTCAGGCGGCAATGGCGGTTCATCGAGCAGAACTCAAGGTTAGGAAGCAGGTGATTGAATGATTATCCTTAAAGATATATTAAAAATTTATAAAACGGGAGATGTCGAACTAAGAGCACTGTCGGGGATTAATTTAAAGATAGAGGACGGAGAATTTGTGGCCATCATGGGGCCCTCCGGTTCCGGTAAATCGACGATGATGAACATTCTCGGTTGTTTAGATACCGTGACCTCGGGAGACTATTTGTTAGATGACTTAAATATCAACCATGCCCGTGAGGATGAACTAGCCGAAATTCGCAATCAAAAGATCGGCTTCGTTTTCCAGAGCTTTAACCTTTTATCCCGAACGACGGCGTTAGAAAATGTTGAATTGCCCATGCTTTATAACGGGATTGGTGCTCGGGAAAGACGGATCAGAGCCACCAATGCTCTGACTGCAGTAGGACTCTCTTCACGGCTTCACCATAAGCCCAATGAATTGTCCGGGGGGCAACAGCAGAGGGTTGCTATTGCCCGCTCCCTTGTGAATAATCCTGTAATTTTAATGGCGGATGAACCGACTGGAAATCTTGACAGCAAATCAAGTATAGAGGTTATGAATATCTTTCAGCAATTGAATACTCTGGGAATTACCATAGTCCTGGTTACTCACGAACCGGATATAGCTCAATACAGCAAGCGGATTATTCATTTCAAAGATGGCTCTATTGATCGAGATGAGATCGTTAAAAATAGAAGTATCGCCGAAGGCGAACCTTTAAATTTGAACATTAATTGGCGATCGGAGGTGGCCAGCTGATGAATTTTCTGGAAAATATCAGGATTGCATTGCGTGGCCTGAGATCGAATAAACTTCGTTCAGTTCTTACGATGTTGGGAATCATCATTGGAGTGGGTGCCGTGATTATTATGGTCTCCATTGGTCAAGGCGCCAAGGCATCGGTAGCAGGTCAGATCCAAGGATTGGGGTCGAATTTACTCATTGTAACACCGGGTCAGTCCAACACAGCTGGCGTCAAAGGCGGCATGGGAAGTTTAAACAATATGACCATGGATGATGTCAATGCCATTAAAAGCAGCGCTGATGCCGTGGCAAGTGTTGCCCCCACAACCAGTAAACAGGCACAGGTGGTTTATGGAAGTGAGAATACGAGCACACAGGTTGTAGGAACAACCCCTTCCTATGCAGATGTCCGTAATCAGCAAGCAAGTATTGGACGATTCTTTACCGATCAAGAAAACCAAGATAATGCTCAGGTAGCAGTGATTGGTACGACGGTAGTACAAGATTTAACGGGTAATCCCAATACCAACATGGTTGGACAAACCATTAATATAAATCAAGTTCCTTTCCAAATCATTGGAATCTTACAAAGCAAGGGGTCGAGCGGAGCGAGCAATAATGATGACCAAATTGTGGTGCCGATCTCTTCGGCTGAGACAAGGCTCATCGGCTCAGATAGTATTCGCACAATTTATGTAGAAGCAAAAAGCTCTGATTTAATGGATACGGCTAGCGGCGAGATTACCCAAATTTTGCGCCAACAGCATGGCCTGAGCTTCAACGCAACCAATGACTTTACGGTAACGAGTCAAACGGATATCTTGTCAACCGCCGAAGGTGTATCCCAATCCTTGACTCTCTTACTCAGTGGAGTTGCGGCAATTTCCCTCTTAGTCGGGGGAATAGGAATTATGAACATCATGTTGGTTTCCGTGACAGAGCGAACACGCGAAATAGGAATTCGCAAAGCCATCGGTGCCAAACGAAAAACGATTATGCTTCAGTTTTTGATAGAAGCGGTAATTATAAGTATGCTCGGCGGTGTTCTGGGTATTCTGTTTGGGTCTGGAGGTTCATCCTTGCTCAACAAATTTGCGGGAATGACAACTCAAATCTCAACATCTCCGATCATTATGGCCTTTGCTTTCTCGTTTGCTATTGGGATAATTTTCGGAGTATTTCCTGCTCGAAAGGCTGCAAAATTACACCCAATTGATGCTCTGCGTTATGAATAGTTAAGAAGCGAAAGTGGAAACGATTGATAATATAACATGGACTAAGAAATAAGAATTAAGAATTAAGAATTAAGAATTAAGAATTAAGAATTAAGAATCCCCCTGTACGTGATGGACAGAAAAGTACATCTAACGTGCAGGGGGATTGGTTATTGGCTGGAAAAATTCTTTGCAGTCAAGTATCTCTTGTTTAAGAATACCTGTATAAGTATAGCCTGTCGCGAGATCATTGGTAATATGTGGTTTGATTACAAAACATGGTTTAACACCGAAAATATAATAATTCATACTAAATATACGTCTGTTCCTACTCTATAATCTATCGTTCTATCGTAAAAGATAAGAACGTTTCTTTTATTAAGAACTGATATTTGCCGAATTTTCTGAAAGAAACAGAGGGAGTGAAATAGAGATGAAGAAGGATCTGTTGTACAAGCTGTTATTTCTATCATGCTTAATCGTTGGATATTCAATGGTTTATAAAACTGAGGCAACTACAGTAAGAACAAACCCGTCATATGAAGTATCGGCAAGCCGGGAACATGAATTTGTTCAGGCTATGGCTTCTAACATAGTTATAGGTTAATTTAGCACTAAGTTTAATAGTAGGGAAACTAACAGAACTACAAATTTAACTTTGGCAGCTAGATCGCTAAATAACATAACCATTAATCCAGGAAGTACTTTCTCATTTAATAGAGTTGTTGGGAAACGTACCTTGAAAAGAGGGTATAAGAGCGCTTAAGTAATAGTAAAGAATAAATATGTTCCAGCTTTTGGAGGAGGCGCCTGTCAGGTATCGTCGACCTTATATAATGCTATGCTGTTCGCAGATTTGCCAGTAGTAGAACGTGTTCCCCACCAAGTTCCTGTTATTTACGTTCCATTGGGTCAAGACGCAACCGTTCTCTATCCTAATATAGATTTTAGGTGTACCAATAATACGGCAGGTCCTATTACCATTTGTACAATAGTTCGGGCAGGCCTATTAACGGTTCGAATTTATGGAAAAGCAACTGGCAAGAGTGTCCAAATTAAACCGCAGATCTTAAAAGTTATAAAAGGTCGCTCAGGTTCTAAAGGATGTGTGAAAAAAACGATGATAAGTCGTGATGTGTATGCTCCATCAGAAAGAAGTAAGCGGGTTTTTTGTGTCAAAACTGGGTCAAGAAATTGAAGAACAGAATGCACCCACCTAACAGCAAATGCACCCCCTTTGAAAAAATTCGGGTGCATCGTTAATTTGTATCAAAGATTGAGTCATTAGACAAATAAGTACTCAATAATTGATACAATTATTGAACATAAAAAGTCCAGCAATGCTGGGCTTTTCGGCTATTTAGGGCAGTGTAAGTAAAATGCACCCTATAAAATGGACAGCAAGGGTTTTAAAAACCCTTTATTTTGGACAGAAGGGTTTTTGAAACCCTTAACCTCGGACAACTAGCGGTTTTGATTCCAGTTCAAACAGGTAACAATAAAACTGGACTGAATTGGAGGAATGCCGCATGGCTAACAAAAAATTTACTCAAGAAGAAATGAATCATCTCCGATCAAGTCCTTATGTTTTGGATGTCAGTCCTAGTATTGTGCATTTCTCAGCCAAATTTAAGGAACTGTTTTGGAATTCAATACAAGAAGAAAAGGAGCCGCGAGATATTGTTATCGAGCTCGGCATCGATCCTGATATTCTTGGCGAATGTCGTCTAACTGGATTGAAGGGTATGATCCGAAATGAAGTCCGAGCGGGAAAAGGGTTCAGAGACTTAAAAACGTACGGGTCATATGTCAAAGACTGCACAGATCCAGAAGCAAAAGTAAAATACCTTGAGCAGCAACTGGCCTATAAAAATCAGGAAATAGAGTTTCTAAAAAAAATTGTATCTTTAGGCCGGGAGGATTCGGAATCATGAATATTCCCGCATCTGCTAAGTACGCAGTCATTCGCGAGATGACTCAGCGAGACAACAATTTGCTGAATATTGCCTGGCTATGCGCTGCTGCTGGTGTTTCGCGGTCCGGATACTACCATTACCTTGAAACGAAAGACCTCAGACGACAACGTGAAGAACAAGACCAAAAGGATTTCCTAATAATTGTGGAAGCTTACCGATTTCGTGGTTACAATAAGGGAGCCCGCGGTATTTACATGCGGCTTCTTCATATGGCTCCTCCGGTGCACATGAACATTAAGAAAATCCGACGTTTGATGAACAAATATCGACTTTTCTGTCCTATTCGCAAAGCAAATCCGTACCGGAGAATGGCCAAAGCACTGAAAACCAACAATGTGGCTCCCAACCTACTGAACCGGGAATTTGAAACACACGGCCCCCGCGCTGTTCTGCTGACGGATATTACCTACATAATTAATGGAAAGGCGCCACGGTGCTATATGTCTACTATCATTGACGCCTGTACAAAAGAGTTGCTCGCTTGGGTACTGAGTGAATCTCTCGAAATTGAATTTTGTTCTGGAAACTGTGAACCAGCTCGTCAAGAATTATGGTATCTCTTTGACAGCTGAGACCCTGATTAATTCGGATCAAGGGTCACACTACACAAG
>NZ_LDZY01000028.1 GCF_001029285.1 Desulfosporosinus acididurans | reverse complement strand
TATCCATAAATTTGCATTGACGATAGGGCGGACAATTCTCGCCAGCCAACCGGGTGTCGGTTCAACGTAACATCCGATTTTTTGATGTACAGAAAGTGTTGGGACGGACGGCTCCTTCACTCGGCCTTGTGCAAGACGAATTGCAATGGTATTTAAACAATTGAGAAAGTACGGGTAAATAGCGGCAAACCAGAACCGTAATCGATACAAGGTTGAATTATCTGCTGCAACGTCGGAAAGACCAGGGCGATCTGAAACAACGCTTTCGATACAGGCCGATTCATAGCGTTTGTAGGGTACCAGGCAATCTGGTAACTCATGATGGATTCGCCGACAGTTTACACAACGCATTCTACGGATGATCAATACTCTGGGTTGTGCGTTACTGTTCTTTACTTTCCGCATCCGACTTCCGATCACGCTCAATTGTTCTCCACAGCAAGGACAAGGAACAGATTCTGTACACCTAACAAAAAACTCCAGTTTGAGGGTTTTCAATGAGCTCATAATTTGATACAATAACCATGCTATTTTTGGGGGGATGCCTTTGGTAAACCTGTTGGCGCAGGCTTACGTTAACAAAGGCATCCTTTTCCTTTCTATAGATATGGTCATTATATCCGTCAACTTATGGACAGGCAATACCGTCAGCTTTCAGTCATTTTATGCTAGCGAAAACACCTGACCACTGTATCGATACCAAGATTTCTACAGTGGTTAATCCAAACGGAATTACAGGCGAGAGCATCATAAACTACAACATCAATCAATTTCTTATGTCTCTTTAAGATGCTTGAAATCAGCCTTTTCCCCACGTTCAACTCCCCTTCATCTTTAGAGGAAGGATCTTGTCCGGGCTTATACATCTCAAAACCAATAACCAGTTTGGGACCATTCCTAACTGTTGACATGACAGCGCCACTATGGAAACAATGAGTCTTTTGACCTTTGGTGTTTTTTAAGCATGCTGGACAACTTTTCTTATTGCTCCCAAAAAACTTTGTTCCATCAATTGCAGCCACTGTATATCCGTCGATTGTTCCGTTTTCAAAAACCTTATTTTCAACGGACTTTTTAACGATATGATCATTCATTTGGTTTAATCCGCTAATATCTATGTCTTTAAGTGTGTCTCTGATCGCATCAATCTGAGGCGGTTTTTTTCCTCGGGGAAACAGTTTACTAAACTCATGATTCTTTACCATAAAATTCAGCTCATTGGAGCTTTTTATCCTAAGTAAAAAACACAAAAGCACAGGCAGAATAACTTGGCCTGTGCCATTTCATCCTCTCTCCCCCACTGATTTTAACAGAAAGTGAAGGATGACTAAAAGAAAAAACTCCGAATTTGATGCACTTTTGATATCGTTAAAGAGACTAGTAATAGCAATGGTTTGTTTATAGTAGAGGCTAAACTGCTGGTGAATATCTGCACTGTAACACTCCCGCATACAAAATAGGTTCAACTTCGTCTTTTTGCCACTGATGTATGCCGTCGCTTCGCTCCAGTCAATCTGAATCGCTTCTCCCGGATCATAGGATAATGGCACAAATACTTTTGCCTGTTTGCCTTTTAGTTCCGCTACGATTTCCCGGATAGTTGATTCGCCACCCTTGAAGTCTTTCTCTTCCACGAGGCGGTCATATATTCGCTTAGCAGTATGTTTCTGTTTCTTAATATTTTCTGTTTCATCAATGGCCAGGCAGTTTTTGATAAAATCCATGACCTCATCAGTAACCACATATCGCTGACGACCACTTGTACCTTGCCGTACCCAGGGGACCTGTGATCCTTCACAGTATTTTTTAACTGTATTGCGTGATATCCCGAGCATCTTAGATATTGTCCTTTGTGACTTGCCCTCATGTACATGCAAATAGCGTATCTTTTCGTAAATATCCACTTCTATTGACACCCTTTCTACCCCTGTACGTCAGCATTTCTCTATTTTGAACTATACAGGTTTTTTTATAGAAGTGGCTCACTTTTTTTCTGGCGTTTCCCTTAGTTTTGGCTCACTTTTATTTTAGCGTTTATATTTCAAATACGCTTTGGGTGTCAGCCATTTCAAACCTTCGGAGAATTAGTCTTTGTGTTTATGATGGTTTGTGTACCGATATGATTAAGCAAAATAATGTATCACCTTCTATTATGCCATCTCAAATTTTAGTTCTGCCCATCCTTCTTAGTAGTTCCACGATTATCCTCCGTTTCCTTCAATAAGAAGTAAAAAGAGCGTCCAAAAACGCTCTGTTAGTTGTCACCTAACGCATCCCTCACGGCTTTCCTGTTCGGTTTTCCGATAGGTAAGGGCATCTCATCCTGCAGGATTGAAGGAGTCCGGTGGTTGACTGGTAGCTGGGGGTTTAAACCAGGCGGGTATTTCTATATGAGGTTAGTGGGAGTGCAGGGTAATGTAGTGCAGATTGGCAATTCCCGGTAGCAGAAACCCGAATTTCCATCTTAATGCACAACATAGGAATGATGCGTAGGATACAATAACCTTGTTTACTATTACCCGAACCAATCTAATGTTTTACTAATATCCTTATTAGACTTAAAACTGAAATAATAGTAAGTCCGATTGATCCGCTTCTTTCCATTTTAATTATTTTTTCTTCTGGCATAGGAATTCTTTCTTTCACCCAATCAATGTATCCTTTATTACCAGATAGTATTAGCAAAAATAGTCCTGCGATTAACGCGAATAGCCATAAAGATAAGTTAAACCAATCAAACATTACCCTTCCCCCTTCTCTCATTGCTACGCAAAATTCTACAAATGTGCAATACCGCCTAATCAGACTACCCCACTACACTTCCCCGCATCCACCAGGCAACCACATCCTGCGGGATTGAAGGAGTGCGGTAGGTTGACGAGTGGCTGGGGTTTATGGGGATTTGGGGGTTGAGGTTAATGTGCGGGCGCTGGACAGGTAACAACAATACTGCTTTCCTTGCTGATTCAAAGTGGCAGTCTCGCCAATTAGTACAATTACCGGTTGAATCCAATCTTACCAAATAAAATAGCAGCTATTATTAACAAGCGAAATGCTTCCCAATATGTAATTTCCCTGATATTGAAAATCCTTATTATTGTTATATTCCACAACCACATGAGAACACCACTAAGTACAAACAGTAACACAATCCATACAAGTAACATTGAAAACATGCCACCCATTAATCCAAAATCAAAACTTGTCGGACTAGGCCCACCAAACTGAATACTGTTCATAATTCAACTCACTCCCTTAATCCAGAATTGGTTCTAACAGTTCGAACAAAAGAGGCTATCTCGAAACATCTTTCTCATTGCCAATTCTACACCTTTCAGGATATTCCTCTTGATTTTGTAAATTTTACACAACAAAACCCTTTTTAAGAAAATGTTTTATTTTTAAAGTATATATTAATACAGCGATTGACCACAAAGCGTTTCCCAAAAATGGCTGCCTACCATATTGGCCATATTGTTGACTATATTGTAGATATAGAGAAATACTTACTATTAAAAAGTATATATTAAAGACGATACTGAACCAGTAACCCCATTTTTTAAGTTCCAAATACCCATAAGCCATGACTAGAGAAATTATTGACACAAATACCTTCATTATATTTTCCGGAACATTAGGCAATCCAAATCTTACTGCAATTCCAAATTGCTCTGTGGCATTTGTAAACAATGTTAATATTAGTACAAACGCACCAAAGATATAAAAACTTCCGATCAATATTAGCCCTAGAGGTCTTTTTTGTTCCATTCAATACCCCTCCAATTAATCAGGCTATTCCAGGCAATTTCAGCGCCACTAGCCAATTCACTATATTTGGCTCACAATTTTATTTCAGTGCTTCTCATTACGTGTCACCTTACACGCCGTAACGGTAGTACTCCCCAAACAGCACTAAACCCACGCACTTCCCATATCCACCAGGCAACCACATCCCATCCTGCGGGATTGAAGGAGCATTTTAATAGCGCTGATAAGCTAATTTATGAAGCAAGGCCAAGACTGTTTATTGTCAATGCGTTGACTTACTTCCAAGAAATATCAGTTGAACCAGAGGGCTTTACAGCTATTAATTTAGTAGTATTACTATCCTTTACAATCTCTTCGATCTGTAACTGATATGGTTTGAGCAGTTTATTCGGGTCAGGTTCAGAAGTAAATGAAGCAGAGTCTTTAAGGTAAGACTGGATAGTTTGTTGCAAATCTCCATTGGCTATTTTCTGATGGTCTATTGCAAGTCCAATTTTAAATAGTTCTTTTTCAGGGTCACTTGAGAAGCCAACATGTGTAATTCCAGGTTGCTTATAGAGCTGGTTAACGTTTTTTGCTAATCCATCAGCGATAGAAGTAAACGATACGTTGGTTTTACTATTGCTACAACCAGAAAGTGCCACCAGACTGAGTACGGTGAACAAAAGAATTGACATTAAATGTTTCTTCATTTAATTACCCCTTCACAAAATTAAAATATATTCGCATTATTTTACAGATGTGCAACACCCCATCCAACCCATCCCTCCATCCCCCACACTTTCCCCCAACCAACCTGGCAACCACATCCCATCCTGCGGGATTGAAGGAGTTCGGTGGGATGACGGGTGACTGGAGTATATAGGTATTTGGGGTAGGGGGTGGGCGGCTAATGTGGCTATCTATATTTCAGATGTTCCAAAGATTTGGATAAGATGATGGTCCAAATGCCTCAAATAATCTTGAATAAGCTCTAAAAAAGTAAAGCATTTATTATTCCCAATATCGCATGTGTATGATAATTTCTCTTCCGGAATATTAGAAATAACTCTAACAATTTGCTTATTTATTGCTGTCCAAAGTCCAATAACCTCATCAAACGGTATATTTTGATAATCCTGAATTGATACCCAGTCATTTTGTTTATATGGCACAACAACAAACGGCTGATCTTCAAACTGAATCTTGATAAACCTATGGTGATTATTCGTGGCGGAATCACACAAATGTCCAAGAATTTCTTTCTTTGACCATGTGCTGTTGGGCTTTACAGTAATTTCCTCTTTGGAAAATTGGTTTATCCTACTCGGGAGCACTTCAATTAAGTAATTTAACCTTTTGATTATCTTATCCATTCATACCCCTCACTTTTGAATAATTTTTAATCTTCATGTTGTGAAATATTTAAACTCTCCCATCCTGCGGGATTGAAGGAGTTCGGTGTCTTTGATCGGTAGCTTGAGCTTTAAAGGAGGCTGGGTTAAGGGATCGTATGGGCTTTAATTAATTATCCAATTTGCCTGAGTTTTTGCATCCACCAAGACTCTTCTATTAATTGCTGGATATCCAATGCCATTATTACATAATTCTGCCTAAGTTCTATTCTTTCTGATACGCCCGTGTACACCAGATCAATATGCAACCTAAAGTCCTTTACATTTTTACCTTCTTTTTGTTCAAATTTATGAACTATATTGATCACATTAGGGACAGATTCCCAATATGCCATTGCTGATCTACCACCTGCTGGCATCTCCCACCACGAAGAAAACAAAGGCCATGCCTCTATACAACAATTTGTTAACTGCCCGTCACCTAAATCCGAGAATTCTGGGGGATAGAACAAACTATTTATTGGATTCAGAACACCATTACTAAGATTAGAGCTTCTTTCATGTATTAACTGTGTCCACCAACTTTCCCACTGTCTAGAAAGATTACTATCAGAATAATCACCCAGCTGTTTATATGGCCAAAGTGGTACCCTGCCTGAATACATACTCTTAGAAATAAACCCGAAGCAACACCCAACATATAACGCGAAATTCATAGCCACATCGTGTGTTATTGTAACGGCCCAAGAAGGCCCACCTTTTCGCATCATTAAGTTTTCCTCCATATGTTTGTATAATTTTGTATTTTAAAACTATATCTGTAAGCTAATATATTTTAGTCCTAACCAATGTAACCCCTCTTATCTTCCCGCCATATCCACGGGAACTTTTTAGGTTTATGCAGGTGCAAAAGATTGAAGACCCCACTGCTCATAGCATCAAAGAAATGTGCAAGGTGCTCAAAGTGAGCGAAGCCGGTTATTACAAATGGCTAAAGCTCCAAAGCCGCCCCTATAAGTACGATGACCTTTTGGCTAAGATCCGCGAGATTCGTGCAGAAAATCCGGACTATGGACCTTATCGAATTTATCTCGAATTAAAGCTTTTTCACGATTATACCCGAAGCTATTATTTGATCCTGAAACTTTGCAAAGAGCATCATCTTAGACTCAAGAAAAAGTTCCATGCCAAAGGAATAACAAAGTCCGATCCAGCAGCACAAGCCAGCGAAAACCTGATTCAACAAGATTTTAGCGCCTCAATGCCCAACCAAAAGTGGCTAGGGGATATCACAGAAATTCCAACTGCTGATGGGAAACTTTATCTAGCTGCTGTACTGGATTGTTTCGATGGAAGCATCGTCGGGTTCAAAATGGCTGACAACATGAAAGCTGAGCTTTGTGTCGATGCTTTCTTATCGGCCATCAAGAAATATCAGGCTTCTGGAATGATCTTTCATAGCGATAGAGGCGCGCAATTTACAAGTAAACTTTATCGAGAAACCTTAGCAAGATATGGTGCGATTCAGAGTATGAGTAATACGGGTAAATGTTTCGATAATGCCCGAATGGAATCGTTTTTTGCAACGTTAAAGAAAGAAAAAATCTACAAGTATAAAACCGAAGCGATAAACATGAATGAACTACAGGGTCTTCATCAAGGTTTACCAGAATTACGAGTTCGGGGGCTAAACTGAATTTGACAATTCCAGTTCTCCACCTAATCCGGCTGTTAAAGATGTATGTAACGATTTTTGATTCAGTAACGTTAAATGTACCAATTGACTTGTATCGTTCATTTCAGAAAGAAAATCCTTAAAATCTAAAGAAGAGGGCTCTGAAAGATCATTAATTCCAGTATAAGTAAGGATGACTTCATATTTGGTTCCTGGATCCCACATGGCCTGTTTAATAATTTCTTGCTTTTCATTAATCTTAATATTAAATCGTTCAAAATTTAAATCATACAAATCCTTTAAGCCTGAAATATATTTTTTAATATCTCCATTTTCAGGCTCACCAACTCCATCATGAATCCATTTGGATTGAGTTATGTATAATACCTTTTTTCTCTCATCATAGAATATTGCATCTAACCCATTATCCTTTGTACCATCTGTAACTGACTGAGCTGCCAATTCAGGACTGATTCCGGATATGTACTGTATTGAATAAGCAGCAAGAGCTCTTGTCAAAAATTGACTTCGTTTTTCGTCTACTTTTTTCACATCTTTCATATCAATTAAATCTTCGTAAGTTTTTATTAAGTGATTTTTTATTTGGTTCACATGTATAATACTCATAAATTCCCAACCTTTATTAATATAATTTCATTCATTCCGACTAGGCATATGTTCAAAAAATGCTTTCGAAATCCTATTAATAATTTCCACAACCTTCTTTTATTTCCTTCTTTTGTCGCAGAACTAGTCAAAGAAAACAATATCCTCAACACAAAAAAAGCCTCCGCCAGCAAAGGCAGAGGCCATGTAAAAGTGTTTATGGGACAGAACTTTGGTAAGCGGTGAATAAAATAACGGCCCGACGATTTTTATCTTCTACAACACAATATACCACCATCAAAGCTTAAAATAGGATGGAAACGGTTTTGTACTTGCTACGAAACACTTAGCCAATGACATCCAATGACAAATACACAGTGAGAACTGAGAGATATCAGCATCCGGCAGATGGAATGACTGCTTGAGGGTCTGCAAATTGACCAGATAAAGCCCATGTTTTCTTGCTAGACTCACTTAAACGCTACTTGGTAGCAATTCACGTATTATTTCTGTCCTGGGTTTACCATTAAGATAAAGCTGATCCATTTGATTTTTGAATACGTCAGCAAATGATCGGCGTTCTCGCTTGGTCATAGCAATATTTCAAACTTTCATAATTATGTTAAGTTTACTAGACCTTAAGAGAACTGTCTATTTTAGTGTAACCTATCCAATTAGACAAACCCAATGGCTGAGGTACAAGATGTCTTCCAGAGATATGGTTTAGAGTATCGAACCCATCATAAGCTTACCATTGATCAACATAAAGCCATGTCTTCCATTCAAAAGTGCAGAACATCACAATTAGGCGGGCATAAAGAAGTATGTGACAGTTGTGGGAATACGCGAATTTCATATAACTCTTGCCGCAATAGACATTGCCCCAAATGCCAGGCTCTTGCCAAAGAGCGTTGGATAGAAAACCAGAAAAGCAATTTGCTCAACATTGGATATTTTCATGTGGTATTT
Organism: Desulfosporosinus acididurans; assembly: GCF_001029285.1. GTDB lineage: Bacteria > Bacillota > Desulfitobacteriia > Desulfitobacteriales > Desulfitobacteriaceae > Desulfosporosinus > Desulfosporosinus acididurans. Next base: position 6,533 of record NZ_LDZY01000028.1, on the reverse strand, counting down.
ACCATTCCGGATACTCTCAATTCAGTAACCTATCAAAATCAAAAAACAATATATAACCTTCTGTTTAAGGGTGTTGCTGAAACTCTTAACGAATTAGCTGCTGACAAAAAGTATCTCGGTGCAAGGATTGGCTTTACACCGGTTTTGCATACCTGGGGACAAGCCCTTATGCATCATCCCCATATGCACTGCATTGTCCCTGGAGGTGGATTATCCTCCATCGGAAAATGGGTAAACAGCAGAAAGAAATTCTTCATTCCAGTTAAAGTTCTATCCAGAAAGTTCAGAGGCAAATTTCTATATCACCTTAAACAGCTGTACAAAGAAAATAAGCTTGAATTCCATGGTAGTCAAACCTGTCTTTCTGACGATAAAGAATTCGAAGGACTTCTATCCTCACTCTATAACAAAGAGTGGGTTGTTTACTGCAAACCGTCGTTTAAAAACGCAGCTTGTGTTGTTGAATATCTGGGCCGTTATACTCACCGGGTGGCTATATCAAATAAGCGTATCATCAGTATTGAAAAAGATACGGTTTCCTTCAAATGGCGGGACTACAAGGATAAAAGCAAACAAAAAGTGATGACTCTTTCCGCAGAAGAGTTTATTCGTAGATTTCTTATTCATATCTTGCCGAGTGGCTTTATGAAAATTAGACACTACGGTTTGCTAGGGAATCGGAACAGAACTACAAAGCTCAAGCTATGTAAACAACTTACCAATACGCCATTATTAATAAAGGAAAAAGCTTCAACCCTCCAACTGATCCAGAACCTTATAGGAAAAGATTTAACTAAATGCCCTAACTGCGGATCAGAAAAACCTAGACGGTTTATAAGTCTAGGCAAATCTCCTCCAGCCACTATCTGAAGTGCATATATTTAAAAAATTTCCCTGTTATGGGGAGGGGGAAGCTATGCCCAAAATCAGCATATTTGAAAGTTTAAGGTACATATTGTACAATGTTTTCGATCATAGTTCTTTAAAATTACCTGGAGAATAAGAATTCAATCCCCATAGATATAGGCTAAATCGGCGTGGTTTCGTGCTATCTAAATTATCCAAAGTTAGGAAATTTGATCGTCCAAATTATGTGTTTTAATATACTAAAGCTCCTTTGGGAGTTCTTTTTTTGCCCCCTAACTTCGGATAATTTGCTATGGATAATGGGAGGTTCAGTAAGTGCGAAGCACTGCAACAAATTAAGAATTAGTGGAAGTTTGTATGGGTCTTTAGCGAACTCGCACTATGTAGTGAACAAAAACATATTAAAAACTAATACTAAAAGCAGATACTGCTGTTAGCCAATAAAACGGAAATGTAATTAAGAGAAAAGTCTTTAACTTATCAGTTTTTAAGACTTTTATAGCAAAGAAAGACAATAAAGTTCCAAAAAGACCATCAGCAAAAATAGCTGTTATGGATACTACAATAAACATTGCGTTATCTGTCAAGCTATGAAAATTATTTATTAAAGTTAACGGTATTAAGGACAAAACTAGATAGTATTTGCTGAAAGCTGGAGAAAAGAAAGGATGAAAGAAATTCAAAAAGATAAAGGCTATATTTATCGCATTAATAAAAAATGATAATATTATGTACAATGTAAATCCAGTTATCAAAGAGTGCCATATAGGTTTATTGTTATTAATCTCCATACACCCCCCATCTTTATAAGAATAACTCATCCATCGGAAAAACTTCCAATTATCCTACTTATTGCGCCTCTTCCTATATTTGTAAACGCTTCTGATTATTAGCCTTATGATTCTCTTATTATAAGAAGGGATTTTCCGCTTCGGCCACTTCTTGCAAAATCACAATCGGATCTGATATCAGGCCAAATTGCTCGTCATCCGGATAAGTTACAGCTATAGTCGGTTTATTACCTGCATATGCAATCATACTAGCCATTGTATCCCATTTTGTACATAAAAAGAAATGTGCATATTCCCCTTGTTCAACTATCTTCAAATATGCCCCCATGTTTCCTTTTATTATCGTTGTATCTCTTATCCCTGTTTCATATTCATATTTTTCAAACGCATCCTTCATATGAATAGGTACAATACCATGCCATGTTCTTGATATCATCTTATTTTCATCACTTTCTTTGTGTTAATTAATGTTCTCATTAGTCGAGTAAACCCAGGGAATTTCACCCTGAGTTTCTCACAGAACCGAACGTGAAAGTCTCCTTTCATTCGGCTCTTGTTATCCAACCGACGGGCGAAGCCCCATCTGCCAGTGGTAAAATAGATTTGGTTGCTCCATACAAATGCGGCTGAGCAATTTATGAGACTTCAAATGCTTTCTGCCTGTCGATTTGTATTTGCACCTGATCCACTGGATCAGCGTGAGATTTACATAGTTGAGAACATTTCTTGCCTCACCTGCACTGTACTTGTAAAAGTAATTCATCCAACCTCTTAGAACAGGATTCATCCGCTGAGCCAACTCCTCAAGCGAAGCAGTTTTGTGATTTCTTCGTATCTTTCTGATGCTGTCTCGCAGATGTTGGCTTGCTCCTTTACTGACTGCCGGTGTAAAGCCATTGAAATAGTTACCAAATTTGCTCTTCACAATACGCCTCCGAAAAGTGTATCCAAGAAAGTCAAAGGACTCATGTTCATAGCGATCTGAATTCACATCACTTCTGCAATATACAATTTTCGTTTTATCAGGATGTAATTCCAACCTGCATTCTGCCATGCGTTTATTGAGCTGAACCAGCAGTGCTTTTGCTTCTTTCTCTGTCCGGCAATGTATTACAGCATCGTCTGCATATCTTTCCCAAGGATTTTGTGGATGCTTTTGTTTCATCCACCAATCGAATGCATAATGCATAAACAGATTTGCTAGTACTGGACTGATTATTCCTCCTTGTGGCGTTCCGGCATTTCGCTCTTGAACGGTTCCATCCGGCATAGCAATTGGCGCTTTCAGAAACCTTTCAATATACAGAGTTACCCATTTGCTGTCAGTATGTTTGCGTACCGCTTTCATCATCAGTTCATGGTCAATGTTGTGGTTGGTAGAAGATAGCCTCGTTGCCTTGTGCTATCAGCCCCAATCAGAACCCGACGTGCGGATTTCCCGCATCGGGCTCCCCAGAACGATTCGCATTCTATCTCGTTAGATATTCGGATGAATCAACTTCGGATAGGGCAGTTTGAACCATTCCCGATTTTTAAGGTAGCACCAGTATAATTGATGTCTTTGACTTCTACGCCGAAGTGTACGTATCCACTGCTGAATTACCTCGTTACGTATATACTCCAATTTGGACTGACAGTGATAAAGAGAGAAGTATTGGTAGAAGCCTTGTAACATACTGGTTAGTTGTTTCTGTTGATCGCGCCTTTTCCAGTGCGTGTGGGTTTTCAGCCACTTATGCACTCGATCCAGGAACTTACGACAGCTTTTCACAGTCGGGATACGAATAAGGACAAATTCCCCTTTTCTGCCTACTCCACATACATGTTTGAATCCAAGGAAATCGAATGTTTCCGGTTTCTCTTCGTACAGAGATTTTCTTTCTCGGGCAAACCGTCCAAAGAGTATAAGCCTTGTCTTTTCCTCTGCTAATTCCAGATTGAATTTCTTCATTCGATCTGTGATATAGCTTTGAAAATTTTCGGCATCTCTTTTGTACTGAAAGCATACTACATAATCATCTGCAAAACGTACTAAATAGGCTTCTCCTTGGAACCATTTCTTGCATCGTTTCTCAAACCATAAATCTAACACATAATGCAAATAAATGTTGGCCAATATTGGACTGATGGGGCCTCCCTGTGGGCTCCCTTCCTCATTCCGAGTAACTACGCCGTTCTCCATCACTCCTGCTTTTAGCCATTTTCCCACTAATCTCAGGATGACCGAGTCAGCAATTCGCTGTTTTAGCATCTTCATTAACCACTCGTGGTTAATGTGATTAAAGTAGCCCCTGATGTCCGCCTCAAATATGTGACGCACTTTCTTAGTCACTATTGTACTTCGCAGTCTCTGTAAGGCGTGGTGTGGGTTTCGCCCTGGTCTAAACCCATAGGAAATATTAAGAAAATCCTGTTCATATATGGCTTCCAGAATTCTTGCTACTGCCCGTTGCACTAGCCTATCTTCGACTGTCGGTATTCCCAACGGTCTTGTTTTGCCATTCCCCTTGGGTATTTCCACTCGCCGTACCGGTTGAGCTTTGTATCGATTAGCTTTCATTCTTGCCCATATTCCCAGTGTTCGTTCCTCAAGGTGTGATTCAAACTGTTTTGTTGTTTCTCCATCAACTCCACTTGCACCTTTTCGGTTCATCATTCGCCAAGTTTCCATAAGAAATTCCGGCGTTATGATATATGCCAATGAGGTGAAGCGGGCTTTCGCATCAAATCGAGCCTTAATTGCTATCCTGTCCAATTGTGTTGACATACGTATCTACCTCTGTGTGTAGGATATGTTTCCTTGGCAGGAACTTGTTCTGCCCCGCCGCTTCCCCCTGTATGTGGCTTTCCCACACTCCGAGTACTACCAGCGGGTCCGACTCCCACCGCAGCATCCGCCTTCCTATGGATAGTCCTTTCAGTCGGCGTACTCCTGTTCTGAAGACTGCGATGGGCCTCCCGGGTTCCGTGCTATTTCTATTTCCGTCATGCCGTGCACTCAGACCCCGCCGGGGTCTCCGATTTCCTCGCCATTGGCGGAAATCTACTGTAGCCTTCCGGATATTCGACTCCGTCGGCCCCCGGTTGTTCTAACGAGGCTCTATAGCTTCACTTGCGTTACGGCCTGAACGTCGCTCTGCCTACGCTTAACCCGTGTTGTTACCTTCATGGGCTCGAGGCTCGATTCCGGGTAGGGTGGCTTTCCCTTTTCCCGGGTAGAAATTTCATCTACTAGAAATAGCCAGCTTATCCCGGCGCACCAAATAGTCCTAGAAAATCTACACCCCATTTATTAATTGCGAAACCGAGAATCCTAAAGAATAATATGTACACTACCAGAATTATTGCTATCCCCACAGCAAATTTCATATCCGAGATAAAACCTCTCTCCCTCTGAAAAACTACAAATGTGCATAAATTACTTATTTTCCCATCAGTAAGTAATTTACCTTTATTCCACTTTCATTAATTTCCCGAATCAACCCAAATAAAAATTGTGTTCGATCCTCTTCAAATTTTCATCACAAGATAAGTTTCCATTCAACTCTATAATTGGACATAGAATCTGTTTTAACCATTCTCTATGTAATTCCGCACTCCTCATCTCTACTCCACCAGTATCGTAAGCTGCCGCCCATTTAATGAATTCCTCATGTTCCTTGTGCATGTCTCCACCGGGCAGAATTCTCCCGCCGAATCTTTGCAATTCTCTGTTACGTAATCGCTTCAATCTTAGTTCTGTTGCTGTGTATAGATAAATAACCAAGTTAAATCGGGGAATAAATATATCTCCCCATCCAGTCAGCGAACCAGAAATAACGCATTTCCCAGCTCTTTCGATAGCCTCCAGCATTAAATCTTGCCTTGTCGTTATTTCTCGATTAACGGTAAATGGTGGGTCGATGGCCTCCCAGAAAAAATCATCTGTATCTAAATGAGTATATCCATATTTACAGCAAATGAACTTTGCTAGTGTTGTTGTGCCAGAACCTGACGCACCTGTAACATGTATAATATTAAACTTCATCATCCAACCCTCAACAATATAAACTCTAATTATAATCCTGAAAATTAATGATGGTACTATTGTTTATATTATTTCGTCCAAATAGATTTTTCTACGTTTAATTACTCCCTATAATATCTTGATATTTTCTTTAGATATCTCGTGTTTTCATAGAATTCCTAGCTAACCAAATTAGCTCACCACGGATAGAATTCGCATAAAATGTCTAATTCGGAGAAATTGGATATGGCAAAGCCAACGTCTACTATTTGTGGATATGTTGGCCGTTGTAAACCCATGATTCTCACGGTGGTAAACCTCCCATGTCTAACAGGGTCAAGATTATAAATCTGCCCTAAATTCCTTCGTTCCACCTATCCATGATTGGGTGTCAGTTATGCTCCTCTACCGAGTCCTTGCTCTAATGGAAAAATATGCGACTGACTACCAGCTCTTTTGTTTTGCTAGGTTACCTGGATTGCTCGCTTCTGTGGTGACGCTTTAACCCACAGATCGTTTGTTTCTTATGGTTTCGCTGCTATTCTAATTACGCTGCTAAATGCTCAACTGGACGATGAATGTCCTTAATTAGCTTTTCTGGATCGTATTCTGTACCTTTTGTTAATATTGCATAGAACACCCGAATTAGTTTACAGCTTAAGGCAATTAGTGATTGTTTCTTCTTCAGGGGATTCTTGATCCTTGTTGTGTAGTAGTTGTGTATCTCTGCAAACTCTGCGTTTTTTGCGACTAGCGGCATCACTGCTTGAAATAGGATTGCCCTCAGTCGTGCGCGGCCGCGCTTACTGATCGTGGTCTGTCCCTTGTGCTTACCTGAGCTGCTTTCTCGTAAGGCTAAGCCCGCAAGC
>NZ_LDZY01000027.1 GCF_001029285.1 Desulfosporosinus acididurans | reverse complement strand
GCTTGATCTGAGAAGATGTCATGGTCGGCACCTGCATACCCTAAGTGTTGTTTTATATAGGCCTCAGTATCGGCTCGATCAAAGTGAGTTAATTTACACTGCAAATCGATCCGTTGACGAATGGCCGCGTATGCCTGAAGCTGAAGACGATCCCACAGTTCACTTTGTCCGACCAAGATGAGGGCCATGGGGCTTTCAGCATCCATATTCATGTTGAGCAAAAATCTTACTTCCTCCAACATTTCTCGATCTAACAAATGAGCTTCGTCAACCACTACCACAGGCTGCAGATGTTGAATCCCCCGCATGAGCTCAATTTCCCGATGCAGCTGACGTTTGGCATCTCCACGGTAAAACTTTGATTCGAAGCCGAGTTGTTCTAACAGTCCTCTGTAAAAATGTCGGGGAGTCAGTTTGGAGTCGGACAAATATAGCACTTTAAACTTTGAGGGGTCTAGGGTTTGAGTATAACGGCGAATGGTTGTGGTTTTCCCCGTTCCACAGTCGCCGGTGACCACGGCAAACCACCTTCGCTTGGCTGCATATTCGAGACGCCCCAGGGTCTCTTCCAAGAGGATCGATTCGTAAAGTTCAGTGGTCGGAATATCCCGTGAAAACGGTAACCGGCTGAATCCGTAGAAGGTTTCGAACATCACTTATGCCCTCCTTCCGAAAGTGCTCGGAAGGATAGGGCCGGTGCTTGACGTTCACGGCGTTCCTGGTGTTTTTGTTCAGCAGCTTCGAGTAATCTCGACCCTTCAGTTTTCGGCAACTGAAGGTACTCCGGCAGTTGAGGGCGTTTGCCGACCCGATCTCCGATCACCAGTTCATGGGCTTTCCAGGGAGCGTGTCCTTCATACTCAATCGTCAGTTCGCTAATATCTGCCGGATCATAAATTACATCCACACGACATCCAATAAAGGAGAGTCCAACTTCATATTTTTTGCCCATAAAGTTAATGCATCCGGATTTATCGACGTTTCGAGACTCTGAGTGTAAAAACGCATTCGCCAAAACCTCCGGATCAGGAAAACGAAGAGGCTCTTTGTCACTGCGGTAAGCCGTCTCCGGACTCATCTTGTTTTCCAATGCGGTATGCGGTTTATTCTGGTAGCATTCACTCAGCCATACCTGAAATAAGTCATTAAGCCGATCCAAGGTCTTTGGCTTTTCTAAGGCCACCTCTGCCAGGAAGGCGTCAATAAGCCGATTGAATTTTTCAACTTTCCCTTTCGACTCTGCGGCATACGGCCTGGCATAGAGCAGGCGGATGCCTAGTTTAGAGCACGTTCGAGTCATCGATTTGTTTCTGTATTGCTTTCCGTTGTCAAAGTATACAGCTTGAGGCAATCCCCACTTTTGAATGGCCATACGAAAACAGTCTTCTACGATCACCTGATCAAGAGTGGGATAAAAGGCACCGTGTAATACATATCGTGTCGCGTCATCAATAAACGTGACAAGATATACTTGTTTTAGGGACCCCTTTGGCCCGATAGGAAGGTACGGACCGTATTTAATGTCCGATTGCCACAATTGATTACGAAAACGCTTTTGAAACCGCCGTGAAGAGACGCCAGTACTGGCATACATCTGCATTTGCCGACTACTGTAACCACATTTAGTGAGTTTTTCCTGTAAGGTGGAGCGTTTGAGTTCCCCGGGAGATGCTTTACCTTCCCACTCCAGGATCTGAATAATTTGAGCAATGCTCCGGCGAGGTACCTCACGCCGCAGGATAATCGCTTGTTCAAGAAGCCCTGGGGCTATGGTCCCTTTTGGCTTTCGGCCTCTTCCTTTAGGTTTAAGACCGTCAAATCCCTTTTGCTGATACACTTCCAAGTATCGCCGTATTGTCCGTTCTGAAATTCCATGGGTAAGACATATTTGGTATTTGAGCTCTCGTAATTTGGCCGGATCGAGTCCCTCTGCGAGGAGGGGGGACAAAAGTTGAACACGCGCAGCTGCAATCTCTTCGGCTTTTTTCTGATCATTCATCCGAAAACACCTCTCTTAAGCAGACTTCGTTGTTCAGTCTAACTCAAGTGTTTACGGACAAAAATGCCAAACGGGTATGTATCCATAAATTTGCATTGACGATAGGGCGGACAATTCTCGCCAGCCAACCGGGTGTCGGTTCAACGTAACATCCGATTTTTTGATGTACAGAAAGTGTTGGGACGGACGGCTCCTTCACTCGGCCTTGTGCAAGACGAATTGCAATGGTATTTAAACAATTGAGAAAGTACGGGTAAATAGCGGCAAACCAGAACCGTAATCGATACAAGGTTGAATTATCTGCTGCAACGTCGGAAAGACCAGGGCGATCTGAAACAACGCTTTCGATACAGGCCGATTCATAGCGTTTGTAGGGTACCAGGCAATCTGGTAACTCATGATGGATTCGCCGACAGTTTACACAACGCATTCTACGGATGATCAATACTCTGGGTTGTGCGTTACTGTTCTTTACTTTCCGCATCCGACTTCCGATCACGCTCAATTGTTCTCCACAGCAAGGACAAGGAACAGATTCTGTACACCTAACAAAAAACTCCAGTTTGAGGGTTTTCAATGAGCTCATAATTTGATACAATAACCATGCTATTTTTGGGGGGATGCCTTTGGTAAACCTGTTGGCGCAGGCTTACGTTAACAAAGGCATCCTTTTCCTTTCTATAGATATGGTCATTATATCCGTCAACTTATGGACAGGCAATACCGTCAGCTTTCAGTCATTTTATGCTAGCGAAAACAGGATAGGTTTAAAAACTGGTATATCCGATATTATTGAATATATCCTGACAGAACTTCATTTAATTAGACAATGTCCTAACTTCGTTGTTGTCTGCTAAATGAATAAATATGCAAAGTGACCTTCAGCTTATAAAGTGCTGAGGTCGCTTTTTTTAGTTTATTGCTGCAAAGACCTTTCTAATTCTTCTAAGCCGCGGTCTATGATTTGCTGTGTTGCAGAGTTTTGAATTTGTTGTTTTTCATCTTCAGAGACAAACCCCGAAAGAATTCTTCAAAGGCGAATTCAGCTTCTTTTAGGGTTAATGCTTGTGTTGACTGACTAGCCGCTCTACTGTAAAATACAGACATAGAACATTAACTGACTAGACACTCTATAATAATATGTTGGTAATACAGCTTAAAGAAAGGAGGAGAACATGGCTAGACCGAGAAGTGAAGACAAAAGAAGTGCAATCATGTCGGCAGCGATTCACGTAATAGCCTCTCAGGGGCTGGGCGCACCCACGGCAACTATTGCAAAGGAGGCAGGAGTTTCTAATGGATCATTATTCAACTACTTCGGGACTAAGGCTGACTTATTGAACCAACTCTACATAGAACTCAAATCAGAGATGGCTGCGGCAGCCTTGGATGGGCTACCGTCCGAAGACGACATCCGTAGGCAGATGCTCCATGTGTGGTCCCAATGGCTGAGCTGGGCGACATCATTTCCAGAGAAGCGACGGGCGCTCACACATCTCGGCGTATTGGACGATATCACAGTGGAGAGTCGTCAGATTGCGAATAATGCCCTTTCAGGTATTAGTAAACTCCTGGAGCGAGGCCGTGAAAATGGACCAATGTGTAATACCCCTTTAGAGTTCATCGTTTCCATTGTGAATGCGATGGCGGACGCTACAATCGATTTCATGATCAATGATCCAGCTAACGCTGACAAGCATTGTACAGTGTCGTTCGATGCTATCAGGCGAATGCTTACATAATTTTTTGGACTATTTATGACTGACTAGTCAAGCAATTAAATGGAGGTAAAAAATGTTGAAGATTGTTTTGGATAACTTTATAGATATTAAGACTTATATCATCACTGGATCTATATCGGGCTTAGCGAGTTCAATAACTTTGACTCGATCTAGTAAGGCATGGAATGGGAGGGAATTAAAATGGCACGAGTTTTAGTCACAGGAGGTACGGGGTTCGTAGGTTCCCATTGTTTGATCCAGCTATTGGCGGCTGGACATGAGACGCGAGCCACAGTTCGTGATCTTGCGCGTGAAAATGATGTGCGTGCCACGTTGCGCCAAGGGGGAGCATATGAGGTAGGTGAGCGTCTTACCATGTTTCGTGCTGATTTGAATGCTGATTCAGGTTGGGCAGAAGCGATGGTCGGTTGCGACTACGTGCTCCATGTCGCGTCACCTTATCCGAGCACTGTGCCAAAAAATGAGAATGAACTAATCGCACCGACCCGAGACGGCGCCCTGCGTGTGTTGCGGGCCGCACGCGACAATGGTGTCAAGCGCGTAGTACTGACCTCGTCTTTTGCAGCTATCGGGTATGGTGACAAGGAGCGGACCGCTTCCTTCACTGAAGAGAATTGGACGGATATTAGCTCACCAGGTTTGCAACCTTACCAGAAAGCTAAGACGATTGCAGAACGGGAGGCTTGGGATTTCATCGCACGGGAAGGTGGCGGGCTGGAATTGGCTGTGGTGAATCCGGTTGGTGTTCTCGGACCAGTCCTGGGGCCAGACTATTCGACATCGATCTTGCTTATAAAGCGTCTGCTGGAAGGTTCTATGCCGGGCTGCCCCGATCTCTGGTTTGGTGCAGTCGATGTACGCGACGTGGCTGATTTGCACCTCAAGGCAATGACCAACCAGGCCGCTTGCGGCCAACGGTTTCTGGCTACCGGTGGGGATTTCATGAGCGTTCTACAAATGGCCGAAATTCTTAAGGATGGTGCCGGCGAAATCAGCCGCAAGGTTCCGACACGACCACTGCCCAACTGGCTTATGCGCATGGTCGCGCTATTCGATTCTGAGGTCAAAGGGAATCTGTCGGAACTTGGCAAACACAAAAACGGGTCCAATGAAAAGGCATGTCGCCTGCTGGGCTGGGCGCCTAGGAGCCCAAGGGAAGCGCTTCTCGCTACGGCCCAGAGTCTGTCGGAACTTGGACTGCTGAAATCTGGTTAAACGGAGCGAGATATGGCAAAGCATGATGAGTTCCCCGGCTGAGTTAAGCTACCCTTTAATCTAGTAAAATTATAGATATGCTTATCTCATCGCACTTTAACTATACGTATGGCTTAAAGGCTTGCTCCTATCAGACGATAATGCATAAAATCATGCCCATCAGCCCCCTAGAAAGCCCCCCTTGAATAAGCTCAAAAGATTTGCGTATTTGTATCATCTAGTTGCCAAAACACAACGACTAAATATGGCGCAAATCCAGTGATATAGCCTTGTATGTAGTGGCCTTGGCCCAAAAAATCATGTGTTTCTTTATACTGCGAGAGTAGTGTGGGGAAACATTTTTTACAGAAATATTTTCTGAGTTGAGAATGTACATAACTGGAAGTAAAAAGGCATTAAGTTAAGATATGGTTAGTATAATTACGCGAAAGTGGTAAAACACATGAAAAAGATTGGTAAATATATATTTGTGATTGAATAATCCCTTCCAGAACTATTAAAAATATAAAAAAGAAGTGTGGGAGAGAAATCTGCCTATAAAGATTGGCTTTGGCTCTGTGCCAGAAAGTCCAGCAGCAGTCCTGCACTTTTGGGAAAATCTCGCTAAGGTAGGGAATAAAACATTTATAGATTCTGTTGATTTTGTCGGCCATAATTTTTATGTTGATGTATTTGAAGATCAACCGATGGATTTAACTATGATCGTCAAACAGAGGTGATCGAAACGGTTATTAGAACAATCTATAATCTGCGACATGAGCTTAACATTTCTCATTATGAGCTTTTCGGACTCAGGGATGCAGATAGTTCCAAGGATGACCTTTTTCATCAATATGGAATTATGCGGGATGATTATACGCCCAAACCGGCTTATGATACATTTAAAAAATTTAACTATAAAACTAATGCTACTATTAGGCTTGAAGAAATGGAGGTAAGATCAGTTGAATATAAAATTTGATCCAAATAACGTCGTTATTAAACTCTGTATGAGTGGAATGAGATTGGAAGATAGTGGAGACATTGAAGACGCAATCACGATGTTTCATAAAGCATGGTACGAAGCAACAGACGACTATGAAAGATTTATTGCAGCTTATCATTTAGCTCGTCAACAAAAGAGTATTACTGATAAATTGAAATGGATGGAAACATCATTACAGTGTGCATTAAAAATCAATGATGATAATGTTAAGAGTGCATACTCAACGTTATATTTAAACATTGCCAAATGTTATGAGGAGTTGTGTGATTCAGATAATGCAAAAAGAAATTATGAATTGTCAAATTCATATAAAGGTGCACCTTCTGATGAAGGGCCATTTTATCATGGGACAAAGGCAGATTTGCAGGTTGGTGATTTACTGACAGCGGGTGGAAATTCAAATTACAAATCTGGGCTTAAAATGAACCACATTTATTTCACTGCTAATATCAATGGCGCAGGGCTGGCAGCAGCATTAGCTAATGGAGATGGAAGAGAACACGTTTATATAATAGAACCAACAGGTGAATTTGAAAACGACCCAAATGTTACTGACAAAAAATTCCCTGGTAACTTAACACGTTCTTATCGCTCACAAGAACCTTTAAGAATTATTGGTGAAGAAACAGAGTGGCCGAAACTGACAACTACGGAGCGACGTGAATGGCGCGAAAAATTGGCTAAAAACAAGGGCGAAATTATTAACTGAACATATTTCATGGGTAATTTAGTTACTATTTCAAGTTTGTCGGTGGGTTTACATATAAAATAAAGCAAGGCACCCTGTAAAAAAATAGTCCAATGAGTGTGGTTGACTTATTAATACAAAAATATAAGATTAGATGCTCGATATCTCGGGATTTGTGAGTTGCCCAATAGTATAAACTAAGGCGTATTGGTAAGATACTTCGATCTTAAGGAGGTTTTTTATGCCAGATATTATAATCAATCTACTTGAGGAGTCAGATGCACAGGAACTTTTTACATTTGAAATTAAAAATAGGGCTTTTTTTGAGAGAGTAGGTTTTCCAAGAGGAGATAACTATTATGAATTAAATAATTTCAATACAATAATAAAGGAGTCAGTTGAGGAACAAGAAAAAGGATTAGTATATATGTATTTAATAAAGAATCATACCGGAATGATTCTTGGCAGAATAAATTTATTATCAATAGTAAGAGGAAGTTTTAATAAGGCTGGACTAGGCTATAGAATAGGCGAGGAACATCAGGGAAAGGGATATGCCACACGCGCTGTAAAACTCGTTTTAGATGAAGCAGTCAATAAACATAAGCTTCATAGGCTAGAGGCTGGGACAGCACCCAATAATATAGGATCGCAAATAGTATTAATAAAGAATAATTTTCAGTTTGTTGGGCGTTTTAATAAATATATCTATAAGAATGGACAATGGTGTGAAAGCATATATTTTGAAAGAATACTTGATTGAATATATGCTGTCAAATACGGCACTTTATTTATTTAATAAAAGATAGTGACGGATAGGTCACGGTGGGGGGGGAACGGCTCCGTCGCTCAACACTCAATTCATTGTTATGAAGAAGCCAAAAACAGAGGGTATTTCGAAAGGGTACAACTTGGATGCCTTTTGCATGATGCCAGCGAAAGCTATATTTCTGATCTGACCAGGCCGGTAAAGCGCAACTTGCCAGAGTATTTTGCCATTTAGGAAAAGCTCCAAAGAGATATTTATGAAAGGTTTAGCTTGGATGACTTATCGGAGGAAGAATTAAAACAAATAGAAAATGTTGACGATACCATGCTCCATTATGAATTTGAAGCATTGATGGACTTTCAAATATTTGATGCCCCTCCAGATAAAACAACAGAACCTGACTTCTCTTTGAGAGATTTTATTGACGTGGAAAGGAAATTTCTTGAGATTTTCAATAGATTAATAAAGATGATCTAGGAATCTAGTCTCCTGCATTTCTGACTACTGGAGAAACATGGGAGGAAAACAATGTCAGATACTTATTCGAATTTCCGGGAGTTACAGTTGCATGAACAAGAGGATCGGGATTATCGGATAAAGGTTAGCCAAAATTGGCATCAAGTTTTAGTCGTTGCTCCACATGGAGGAAATATTGAGCCTTATACTTCTGAAATTGCACAATGGATAGCAAAAGGAGATTTTGCATGGTATTTATTTGAGGGAATAAGAGATATAGAAGTCAGGAAGCTGCATATTACAAGCCACAATTTTGATGAACCAACATTGCTTCAAGCCCTTCATGAAGCATATATCGTGTTAACAATACATGGCCTAAAAAACTTAGCCGAAGAATATTTAATGATAGGCGGGTTAGATACTGTATTGGCAACGTTGTTCCGGAGAGAATTACAAAATCGAGGTTTTACTGTTAAAGACTGTGAACAGAAATATCGTGGGGAGCGGGCAACTAATATTTGTAATAGGGGACGTACTGGAAAAGGCGTACAGTTAGAAATTAGTTATGCTTTGAGAAGCAGAATTGTTGAAGATGCAGAATGTAGGAACCGATTTGTAGACGCGATCCGGTCAGTCATTAAAGCTCAGGAATTACGTTGAGAAGTGGCATACATAGTCACAAGATGACCAGATAGTTCAATAGCTGCATGTCAACAGGCTTCTTGAAACCTAAAGTAAATAAACTTATAACACGATTATTGAAGGGGGGCGTAGCAAAATTTAACTACGTCCCTTATAACTTTTGAAAAACTAGTCGAAATATATCGATATAAATGTGTAGGAAAATACAATTTAATAAAGTATCATGGAACATAGTGTTGAATATTAGTATGATTACATAAGTAGTACAAAGGGGATGTAATATAAACAATGAACAACATTAATTGGAAAATAAAATTACGAGCAGGCTTTCTTGTTCTCGCAGGCTTAGTGCTCTTGGTTGGATTGATCGGTGTAAGAGACTTAGGTATTATCAACAGCGATGGAGCTCAAATTTATTCCTATAACCTTATATCCATTAAAGACCTCAACCAAATCCGGACGCTCTTCTTGGAAAATCGTTCATCTGTAATTCAGTTCTTTTACTCAACTAATGGAATTGATCAACAAGCCATAAAGCAACAGATAGCATCTGATTCTGAGACCGATAACAAGGATACGCAGAACTATGAAAAAAGTTTTGGAAGTAAACTAACACCAACAGAACTTAAACTCTATAATGAATTTAAAAGTTCTGAAGTAGATTATCGGAACCAGAGAGATAGTATGATGCAATCACTGGAAACAGGGAATCGTCTGCAGGCTAGAACTTATTTTGATCAATTATTAACAGCTAATGACAAGGCCTTAAAGATTTTGGATGACTTAATTACATCAAATGAACAAGCTGCTAGTCAAAGGAAAATCAGCAATCAAAACATTTATCAGCGAAACCTAATAGTAATGATTGTCCTAATAGGATTTAGCATTATATTAGCTTTAGTTATTGGATTGTTTTTATCTGAAAATCTAACGCGAAGGCTCAGAAATATCGTTCGCCTTGCTGAAGCCTTAGGTGAAGGAGACTTAACACAACAACTTAACATTTATGGTAAGGATGAAATTGGACAATTAGGTGTATCGATTAATAAAGCAATGGGGCATATGAAAGAAATGGTGTCCCATATTCTAGACGGTTGCCAAACAATGAATGCACATTCCGAAGAGCTGTCAGCCAATATGGAAGAACTTTCAGCAAGCATGCAAGTTATTCAACAAACCACAGAACAAATCGCCCAAGGCTCGGAAGAATTAAGTGTCAGTACCGAAGAAGTTGGGGCTTCGACATCGGAAGTTCAAGAATTCACAAAGAGATTGGCTCAAAAAGCTGAGCAAGGGCAGGAAAATGTAACGGGAATCAAAGAAAGGGCAAGTGAAGTTAGAAGTCGAGGAACTAGAGCTGTCAATGAGGCAGAAGCTCTTTATCAGGACAAAGAGGTTAAAATCAAGCAAGCTTTAGATGAGGCAAAAGTTGTTGAAGAGATCAAGGTCATGGCAGAAGCCATCGGAGGAATTGCCGATCAAACCAATTTATTAGCCCTTAATGCAAGTATTGAGGCGGCTCGTGCTGGAGAAGCCGGACGGGGCTTTGCAGTAGTTGCTGAAGAAGTACGGAAACTAGCTGAACAGTCTCAATCGGCCATAGGAAATATTCATCAAGTAATATCTAATGTCCAAAGTGCTTTTAATAATCTAATGGTCAATACTAAGGAATTACTTAATTTCATTGAAATGAGAGTTAGGCCCGATTACGAAGCCTATGCACAGATAGGCACCCAATATGAGACTGATTCGTGCTTTGTTGAGGAAATGTCAAAGGAAATAGCGGCATCAGCACACTCGATGAACCAAATTATAAATCAAATTAGTACTGCAATTCAAAATGTGACTGCGACGGCGCAAGAATCGGCATCAAGCTCCGAGGAAATTTCAACAAGTATAGAACAAGCAACCACAGCTGTAGAACAGGTAAATGCTTCAGCCCAAGCCCAGGCAGAATTAGCAGGGAAGTTAAGTGAACTAGTTGGAGGATTTAAGTTGTGATATAAAATAATGTTAAAGGTATAAAATTGTAAATAAAGGGACGTAACGAAAAGATGCTTTTCGTACGTGGGTGGTCACAGTGGTTCATATAGCAATGGAGGTCGCGGCATGATGGGTGCCTGGTAAGCTAATTAGTACTTTCTGCCCCCCGTACTTGGCTAAATAAACTAAGGATAAACATTGACGCTTTTAATAAGGCGCCTATTGTTTTTATATAGTGAGGTATTTAGCAAGTAACGAAGAACTAGTAACAGGGGACGTAACGAGTGAGGTACATACTGGAAAAATGCAAAACATAGACTTATATTTTCTAGGTATTCTTTGGTCGTATTGGCGGCCCGAAGATTAACTGAGCTAATTCATTTCATCACCAAATTATTATCTGCATGGATGGTATAGTGTTTTAGATAGAGGAATTAAGAAAGGATGATTACCAATGCAAGAATTAACCTTTGAAATTAGAAATATAATTTATGAGAATAAATTCAATGGTAAAACCAGTATTCGAGCTAAATGTATTTCATGACAACTCTTTCCTAAATATTAAAATACCTAATTTCCAGCGAGATAATAAGGCTTATATTAGAAATGCTTTGATTCAGGAACATGAATGGGTTATAAGTTTAAGAGAGACAAATAGGAATGGTTTAGGCTTAGGAAGTATTATTTGATTACTCCTTTAAAATATCCGAGTGGTGTTCAATGATTCCACTGGGAATACTATGAACACTTTAAAGAAATGGTGTGAAGGAAGCTATGAAAAAGAAATCGGTCCGTAAACCAAGAACCCGAGCCATATTCAACACGGGCACTCGTCCTCACAAATCGAATAAAGATTACACTCGAAAAGTTAAGCACAAGGAAACTATGTCTGAAGATGGAGAGTAAAAGTGAAAAGCATGGAGGTGTATTAAATGGTTGGATTATTGGCTACAAGAAATCTTTAAAGAGTATGTAACTGACTAGATAAATATCTAGAAACCAGAGGACAACCCCTCTGAAAAAAGTATATAAACTGTTACTATTTTTCTGTATTCTAAATTTAGCTGATCATATAACAACCATTCTTGCAATCGGCAAAGGAGCAGGGGAAGGGAATCCAATAGTAAATTACTTTATCAACCGTGATTCTCTTCAGTAGCTCAAATTAGCCGGGGTCGGCTTAATTAGTTTGATTCTAATTCGTGCGGCAAAAAGGGACATTAAAAGTCAGATCCGAGTGATTAAGTTGCTAAAGTGGGCCGATCTGGTATTTGGTTTGATTGCAGTTTCTAATATAGTTGTGTATTTTGTACAAGGGTAAGGTGAGACTAGATTAGCCCTAGTAATATGTAAAGAAGCCCCGGTTCATCACCGAGGCTGGTCCATTTTAATAACTTACATAGGTTATTTGTCTGACAGGGATTCTCACTACCGACAGAAGTCCATCAACAGGGTTACCAATATTGGAAAATAACCGAGCGTTAGTCACAAAAACAACGCCATCAATAACTCCACCGTAACTTCCGACCCAAGTGCTTGCATCAGTACCAATTATAATGCGGGCTCCGATCGGTAAAGTGTCAAACAGAATAGCATTAAATGGAGGAGCACCAAAAGGAGGGAATCCTAAACCAGCCATAAATATTATCTCCTCTCGTTTTTTATTTTTGGCTATCGAGCCAATATAAGATGAGAAAGGAGATGTTTTATGGTTTGCATCTATTACATACTATGAAACTTGTCCTGGAAATGTGACCATGTAAGTCAGAGATTTTATAAGTATGTATTTAGTGTGAAGGAATACGTAATTTCGCTTTCCCTGCTCAAGTTACTTGGATATTTAACAGTCGCACATTGCTAAGTTGAAGATTGAGATTTTACGAGGAAAATTAAATACTTTGGGGTCAAATAAACCACTTGTCGACCCTGAAGTTATTCAACTTAGCCAGAGGCTCGATTTATTATTAAATGTATACTATAGCAGGAGAGATGTTGCTTAAGTTGAGAATAGTTTTATAAAAGTTATCATACATAGTTCATATGAGCATGTTTTAGGAGGGAGACATATGGACGCACCTGAGCGAATAATCTTACTTCGTGATGCCGATAAATGCGAAATTAACCCTGAATTAATGGATGCAAGAAATAAGTTTACCGTAGGACAGTTAGAAAATGAGTATTTTCAATGGTTGGATGAATTAATATAAATAAAGTAAAGTAAAGCGACCTTCAAGTGCTGAGGTCGCTTTTAGGTTTTTTACTGCAAACAAAAATAAGCCAACTAATTTTCGGGAAAATTGGAGCAGCCATTATTCCGGGGAAAGGACATGTTTGGTTAATGATATATCGTAGTCAGTATAAGAATAATGCGTTTGCTAAAACGCATCTTTAAGTCCAACCGTTATTTGTATCCTATGCTAAAAGCACCAGCATTCTCTATTAATAAGGACGCTAGTGCTTCTGGTTATTGAATTATTAAATCCAATTTCCCCCCAAAGTTAATTCGATATTATTGACCATTTGCCATTTCTGCTATGCGTTTGTTGGCGCTACCCCTTAGAGACCGCCATGATAACAAATTACCGTTTCAATATCATATTGCATCAACTTTTTCAAAGAGATTATACCCTTTATAGAATTGGAATTTCCCCTTTAGGTGTTGAATCGGAGACTATATCTTTAATAAAGGACATAAATCGAGTTAGCACGGGTGGCAAATATCCCTCGGATCTCCAGATCATGTGAATGCTAAGAGAACTTCTGGGGGTTACGAACACGAATTATTGAAACCTTTTTCAAATTAAGCCCCGGAGCCAGTTAATTATGAAAGAAGTCATAAGAATTTGGAACAGAAACTTTGAACTTTAACAAAAAGAGGTTAGAGCCAAAATGTTACCCGAACCTCTTTTCTTAGCTTAGGATATTTATTAGCGTTATCGACAAATATTAATACTGTAAAATTATTTGGCAATAATGATACATTCCCTTTTAGACTATGCCCTCACTTCGGTGGGGGTATAGTCTTTACCAGACAAATCTAGATAACGGCCTTAGCTATATAAGAGCTGGGTCCGCCGCTTGCTTCTAACTTTTTGAATTAATTCTTATGTATATCCATGTAACAGCTATATGCCAAAAAAGATAAATAATTAAGGGGATAATAGTAGTTCCCCAATTCCACTTAAAGATTCCAAGGTTCTGTAGGATGTTTGAAAAGAGGACACTAAAAAGGGCTGCCGCAATTGGAAAAATATAAATCCATGGCTTATCTCTCGGTAACAAATATAAATACAAAACATAATACATGGCCCAAGCGATTAGAGGGAAAATGGAAATTCCTTTGAAAGCGAAAGGGCCGAAATTTATATAGCCCCCTAAACCTAGCATTTTTGTAAATAGAATAACCATTACGGCGTCAGTTATAGCACCGAAAACAATTCCATAGCGTATTAGATAACGTATTTCCTGTCTGGGCACAATTGAGTATGTAAGTAGAAAAATAACAATTGTGTATATTGGATATACAAAATATGCAGGCATATGTTGTTTCCTTTCAGTACTACAGTATATGCATCTTTTTATCGATAAGCCTTAGAGTCAAAGCAACCATCAACCCGTATATTAGGGCTGTAGATAGGGTTGCATATGCAACGTTCAAAGGCATTTTTCGGAATAGAGGAAGATTAAGTATTGTTCCGAATGTGTTAAGTAATAACCAGATTACTAAACTATAACCTAATCCCTTGATATATAAATAATTACTGGATGTAAACTTTATCAGATAAGCAAAAATGACACCAAGGATTATACATACTGCTACATGGCTAATTATTGAAAGGATTAGACCAAAGAATCCTTCATTGGAATAAACTTGATACGTAAGTATAATTGTCGCGTAATCGTTAAAAGTTCTATCGGTCCATCCTAATGATTTATAGATAATCCCCACAATGTCACAGGTAACGCTTGCCACAAGTCCTGCGATACCTCCTGCAATAAATCTGTCTTTTAGCATTAAGTATAATCACCTCCTTTTAGCACGTTTGGTTAATTTAATATGTAACAATCTGAATTATTATATGCAAGATCTCAGCTAGGTCAACCGTGTTCATCTCTCTTTCTGATGGTGATTGTCCTTCCGAGAGGGTTATATCTGGCCTCTGGACAGACATGTTTTACAGTTTCGTACATCTTTTCATTAGCTCGAGTCGCTAATATATTATTTTCCTTAGAAAGCATAAATTCGATGATATTTTTTACTTGTTCAACTGTTTTTCTTTCGCAATAGATGACTTCCGGATATGTGATTTATCAATAATTTCAGCCACCTCCACGAAGGCAATCCCCGCCGAGGGTGTTGGGTGGACAGGATGCATATTCGAGGACACATCCGTACAACAAAATCGACGGTATTCCGGGTCACATTATCGAAGGTGAATAAGCCGCCGTGAGCGTTGGGGGCGAGTTCGATTAGTTAATAGGCAAAATTGCGCTCCGATTTGATTGAGAGAAGGGTTTTATATGTGGGAATACCTAATCGCAAGACTTACAATTCTTATTACCTTAAGCCTAGGGACATTATTAATTGTTCTGTATCCTTGTATTAAGAAGGATAATATTTACTTTGCAACGTTTAGTTTAGCCGTTGGTTCATTTGTTATAATTGTTTTGTGCTATTTTATATTTAGTAATCCGGTCATTCTGGATCAGATTTTTAGATATGGTTTTCGCTAGACCATGATATCGGAGCTACATTTTGACACTTGCGCACTTCATGTGATGTTAAGGGAAAACTCTATAAGTGAAGACCACGAAGGGGGAAAGTACCGATGCACATGAAGGGGACGGAACGTCCTGTAGTAGTGATGAAGCCCTTGTAATGAGAGTGGAGCAAAGGGGATGTATCAGCTTAAAGGAAGTTTTGGTCAACCGAGAAATCGGGAGGAGCTTTCAACTTTCTGCGTCGGCTTGCAGCCGTAAGGCTTCAAGAGAAAGGCTGGTACGAGCCGTGTAAATCGAGAGGTTTATGCACGGTTCTGTAGGAGGCTGGAGGATGCGTCACATGGTGACTTTGACTTGGATATCAAAACTAACGTTTATAAGTCAAAAAAAAACTTCCCGAGCTCTAAGGAGGCCACTGAAAAACTTACGTTTTTCTTCCTGGTAGTTAAGTAATCAAATAAAAGAGACGGTCCTCATTCTTTATTCGAATGAAGATCGTCTTTTTCTAACCTTTGTATGCGGGTATGTAGTTTTTTTATTCCATTAGTTTTAATATCCTTTTCAAATTTACGCTGAATATGGCCATCGCCCCTTGTAATTCCATGCCAATTAGACCCGAGGATGATGCAACATCATACCCGTGCCTGTGCTTTAGCTCACTATTTTTAGCTTCAATTTTATATCGTTCTTTAGATTTTCCTTTAAAATAATCGCTTTCTTGAAAATTTGCTTGTTCTGTATGTTCATTTGATTTAATAGATACAGAATAAGTTTTATTTTTAGCCCCTTCCTTATAACAACCATCTTTAAATAAACATCTCTTGCACTTTTCGATGTCAAAGTGATATGTATCTGTTTGATTTCTGCCTTGACCTTTTTTACCTTGTCGGGCCTTCCGAATTGCCATATGACCTGCTTTACACACATACATTCCGGCATCTTTATTAAAATTGAATTCATCTTCCTTTTTCCGATTCCCTTGAGTAATCGAAGGATTTAATTTAGCAACTAATTTGATGTTGTTGGTCTTACTATATTTAATATTTTCCTTTTCTGAATAGGCTGCATCTCCAATGACTGTCTCAATTTCCATGCCAGCAGCCACACTTTTTTCAATCAGTGTAACTAATTCTTTCCCGTCACTTTTTCGCCTGTTGTGACCGTCGCTGC
>NZ_LDZY01000026.1 GCF_001029285.1 Desulfosporosinus acididurans | reverse complement strand
TGAATTCCTTCAAATGTTGTGCATTGAGAAATGTCAATTTCATCTTTCATGTGACCGTAAAAGGATTCCTGCGGAGCGTTATCCCAACAATTTGCCTTTCGGGACATAGACTGCCTCAGTTCACTGTCCTTTATCAGTTGGATAAACTTTATACTTGTGTAGTGTGACCCTTGATCCGAATTAATCAGGGTCTCAGCTGTCAAAGAGATACCATAATTCTTGACGAGCTGGTTCACAGTTTCCAGAACAAAATCAATTTCGAGAGATTCACTCAGTACCCAAGCGAGCAACTCTTTTGTACAGGCGTCAATGATAGTAGACATATAGCACCGTGGCGCCTTTCCATTAATTATGTAGGTAATATCCGTCAGCAGAACAGCGCGGGGGCCGTGTGTTTCAAATTCCCGGTTCAGTAGGTTGGGAGCCACATTGTTGGTTTTCAGTGCTTTGGCCATTCTCCGGTACGGATTTGCTTTGCGAATAGGACAGAAAAGTCGATATTTGTTCATCAAACGTCGGATTTTCTTAATGTTCATGTGCACCGGAGGAGCCATATGAAGAAGCCGCATGTAAATACCGCGGGCTCCCTTATTGTAACCACGAAATCGGTAAGCTTCCACAATTATTAGGAAATCCTTTTGGTCTTGTTCTTCACGTTGTCGTCTGAGGTCTTTCGTTTCAAGGTAATGGTAGTATCCGGACCGCGTAACACTAGCAGCAGCGCATAGGCAGGCAATATTCAGCAAATTGTTGTCTCGCTGAGTCATCTCGCGAATGACTGCGTACTTAGCAGATGCGGGAATATTCATGATTCCGAATCCTCCCGGCCTAAAGATACAATTTTTTTTAGAAACTCTATTTCCTGATTTTTATAGGCCAGTTGCTGCTCAAGGTATTTTACTTTTGCTTCTGGATCTGTGCAGTCTTTGACATATGACCCGTACGTTTTTAACTCTGAACCCTTTTCCCGCTCGGACTTCATTTCGGATCATACCCTTCAATCCAGTTAGACGACATTCGCCAAGAATATCAGGATCGATGCCGAGCTCGATAACAATATCTCGCGGCTCCTTTTCTTCTTGTATTGAATTCCAAAACAGTTCCTTAAATTTGGCTGAGAAATGCACAATACTAGGACTGACATCCAAAACATAAGGACTTGATCGGAGATGATTCATTTCTTCTTGAGTAAATTTTTTGTTAGCCATGCGGCATTCCTCCAATTCAGTCCAGTTTTATTGTTACCTGTTTGAACTGGAATCAAAACCGCTAGTTGTCCGAGGTTAAGGGTTTCAAAAACCCTTCTGTCCAAAATAAAGGGTTTTTAAAACCCTTGCTGTCCATTTTATAGGGTGCATTTTAAATTTAGAATATTCTTAAGCCTACAACCCGCGCCACAAGCGGGTTTAGAGTGTCTGTTTTCTACGTACTACCACGGTCTCAACGTGCGTTGGTGTTACTTTATTGATGATTTCTCAAAACATGTACATTGATAAGAGTAAAGAATTGGAGTAAGAATCCACTCCCCCTACTGTTGGAAGCGAATCTTAAAATCCAAACCCGGAAAAACTTAAGCTTATTCTCATTCGTTCTAGAACTTATTTTGCCATTGATTACACGAATGCCATGCAGCTTTATTAAAATGGTTTTTGTAACATATATTTTTCTCCTGGGGATCAAATTCGAAGACGTTCATCATACCAATCCTAGGCTTTACACTTTTACCACCTAACGGCCCATTCCAGTGAATACACATAGCACAAATTTTATTATTTGGTTTCGTAATTTTCATACTTCTCTTCCTTTTAATAAAAACTATATAACAAAACCTTAATCCTAAGGCTTATTAACTGACCTCTTGTAGATTTTGAATAGAAGATTGTACTCCCGAAGAAATGGAATTTTTATTTTTTTTGAATGTCTCACTTTGTGGATCAAGAATACTTAATAAATCGTTTTTTAATGTTAATAAATATTTTTTCTCTTTTTCACAAGTATAGAATTCATTATCTACGATTCGTAACTGTTCCTCAAAGATGTTAACAATTTGCTCTAACTGTTGTTTGTACGACGGTAAGACTTGTTTAACTACAATATTTCTTAAACTACCAAAAACAAACGATGCGGCGGTGTAAAATAGATTATCAACTCTCTCCCTACACGAATCTTTAAATTCACTCACGTTTGTAAGCCGGAATGACCTATAGTATACGTCACCTCGACCTTTGAAAATTAACCGTTCCTTCGATCTACTTTTTGATTCTATTGGTATATATGGAGGGGCACTTAAACTGGGTATATAATTCTCATCAATAACATAATTCGAAACCTTTGAAATTGGTATCTTAAAAGCTATGCTATTATCTTTGTAAAATAAATCTAATTCACTTTCTAGGTCTTTCGCAAATTTGTTTAAATTCTCCTTTAAGATCTCTTTCTTAGCCCTTATTTGCTTTCTAGCAATCGCATTAACTCTATCGCCGGCTTCTTCTATAACCTCTTTAAAATATTCTTCTAGCCGTCTTCTTTGATATCCGGGTTCAGTTGATTCTGGATCAATATACTCATTATCATCACGATATTCAACCCAACTTGTCGAATAAGAAGGCATATAGCTATTTGAAAAGCGACTTGAGAAATTGTTTTCAGCCAGAATTTCGTTTTCTATATCATTTTTTACGATCCCCTTTAGTAGATAGTCGACTTTATTGTCATTGTAAAACGAATGAATTTTTTTTATTGCATTCATTATAGTTCTTCGTTTTTTATTCAGGTCGTTGAAAGGGAGTTTTACCACCTTCTCATCGAGTAGGTTTACATTGTTTATAACTACGGTATTTAACCAGGATCGTATAGATTCTACTATTTCTTGCGTAAGAATACTCTCAGTTTGTTCAAGATTATTATCAATAGTCTTCTTGATATATTCTTCAAGCTCCTTGATATTTGATTGTATAAATAATTCTTGGTAATATTCTTCAGGTTCTGGTTTACAAGAGAATACCCTTCCGTCAATTTCCTTTTCTAGTAATGGTAATATATCATCAAAATCCTGTTTATAGATTTCCAAAATAGAAGGTTCTTTCTTAAATAAGGAAATAATTCTTTTTAGAACACTACCTTTGCTATTCACCTTTTTCTCAGTTAACCGGCTAAGCAAAGCTTTTTTCGCGCTTATGGGGAAAACCAAATTTTTATTATAACCCCAGCAAGATAATGTTTCCTTTACATCCCTAATAGTAGTATCTGACGTTACGTCCTTTTGTTCCATGAGACGATCCATCTTATTTAAGATAAAAATAACATTGTTTTTTATATCAGGGCGATAATAGCGGATCAAATCTAATAATTTTTTATTCTCTTCGTCTATATAGTACTGTACGTCAATTACAAAGAAAATGAGCGAACTTTCTTTTAAGCAATTTGAAAATGTGTTCTCTAAATCAATTGTCTCAACGAATTGCTTCATTTCATTGGGACCAGGTGTATCAACTATTTTCAATTTAACTTTTTCTAAACTATCCGATAAACAAATAATAGTGTGTGTGAAACTATAGTGTTGAATATCAACCTGATCTCCCATTTCTAATCCTGTACGGTATTCTCTAATATCATCTAAAAAAGCCTTTTCAATAGGCTTTTTCAGAATAAACTGACTCTGATTATTCGATAATGTCTTCTCGATTTTATTATCAAATAAGCCATTAATAATGTTTACAGGAACTAAAGTGCAAGCCGCATTCTCGTTGGGTAATATATCCCTACCTAATAGTGCATTTATAAACGTTGATTTTCCTGATTTCATTGTTCCTACTACATAGATATTTAGCTCTCTATTTTTAATTCTAGATAATGCTTTAGAAGTTAAATCATTTGAAAATGTGAAAAATTCTTTTTCATCCTCACTTAGCGAAATTTGGTCACTATACGCCTCTAAGAGTAATAGTTGGTCAATGACCTCTTTCATATCTATCATTTTAGTAATCCTTCCATTTAAATGTTAATACACTGCCATTAAGTTTTACTTAATATGTTGTAGTTGAGCCGTTATACTCATCATTTTACCTTCCAATGTTTTCAAATACTGAATATAAGACTCACGCTCTGAACGTTTTTCTTCAAATTCTTTTTCCAAACCATCAAGGTATCCATTAACAGAGTTAATAAACTCGCCAACATTCTTTGTTATAGCCTTCTTAATAGCCTCCATTTCTTTGGTAGTCTGTTGTCTAAACTGGTCTTCTAGAATCTTAGCTTTTGAAGTTGTCTCCCTTTTGATGTTCGCCTTCATAACAGTCACATCTAGCGTATATACAGTTCTTTGCTCGGGCATTGCATATTTATCTTGATGGGTACCGACACCTAGCAAAAAACCAGCGATTCCCCCTACTAACGCACCCACCGGACCAGCTATTGCCATACCAATAGTAGCTCCTTCAGCAGCTGTAGTTATTCCACGGGCAGTTTGATCTTTGAAATTAGAATCTGAAACTTGTTTATTCCTTTCATTTCTTGAAGAGGAAATATCAACACTTTCTACATCCATATCTCCTATATCTAATGACATAAGACCTTCCGAGTCTATTTCTATATCTAGATGTTTTTTAATGATGGCATCTGCTCTTTGGGTTAGAAGTCTAAATTCTTGATAAACATTCTTAATTAATTCATATCGAGCTTCATTGTATTTGCGAATAATCTCATCTTGCTTTCTAAAACAATATGTTGAAACCGTAGTATTACAATCTCTTTCAATTTGGGCTGTCAAGTGAGATAAATAGTTTCGATCCTCGGACTTATAAACGTTTTGATATCCACCTAATTGCTGTTCTATAGCCATAGTAATTTCTGTACTAATATTAAAAATCATGCCATTTAGGGTATCATGTAACTGCTGAACATACCTTTCCGTATCGGACATTATCGTATCTGAAAGCTGATATAATTCTTGAATTTCATGTTTGGATTTTGTAATTCCGTCGCGTAGTTCTTCAATTCCCTTACTTTGTATTTTTATTTGCGAGTCAATAGTTTTTAGCATAAAAGTAGATTTTTGGTCTATGTTTTCAATAGCCCCTTCAATTAATTTGGCAGAAGCCTTTTTAAATGTATCTAAAATCACCTTTTCTTCCAACGTATAAATATCAGATTCTTTCAATAACCTTGGTGCAAAATCTTTTGCTTCCAACTGCTCCAAATATTTCTTTCCATTTATGATAACTTCTTCCGAAAATCTAGCTTGATATTTATTTTTACAATCTGTAAGTGCCTCTTCTGTAATTGTACCGTTTTCTATTTCCCTTCCGTACAAGGCCATTAGAGCTGAAAATGGTAAAACTTGTGGGTTTGACAAAGTATTTTGAGTTTGGAATGAAATCATTTCTTTAACAGCTTGGATAACTTGTTCTTTAGAGCCATCCTTTGACGAACGCATATCAACTTTATTAACCACAAAGAAAATTTTGTCGTTATCCTTGATTATATCTTCTCTTCCAGCGAATATTTCCTTAATCAAATTTGCATTTGTGTCAGATTTATATACACAATAATCAAATACAAATATAATAGCATCTGCGTTTCTCAACTGATAATATGTAATCTCTCTTAATTTTTGTGTATCAAATTGACCTGTACCAGCTTCATTTGGTCCAGGTGTATCAATTAATAAAAAATTCTCAACTAAATCTTTATATTCCTCATTATTTAAAGCTACAATCGGAAATTCCATATAATATTTATTAATTACGGTAACTCCATTTTGATGACGAGAGTCACGCACATCCTTATGAAAATTCTGCTCAAGTGTTCGACCATTTCCTTCAGTAATTGTTTGAACGGTTCCGTCTTTTAAGTATTTTAAAACCTTATTTAGAGGTTTCTTAGAAAATCTAATTTCTGTGATAGCGGTAGTACATGCTGCAGTCTCGTTTGGAAGGATGTCTTTTCCTAATAAAGCATTAAACAGAGTTGACTTGCCTGCCTTCATGGCAGCAATCACTGCTACAGAATAGTTTTTTGATTTGAGTTTTTGATAGGTAGATTGTAAACCCTCGAGAATTTCACCAGTTTGAACAACTTTCCAAAAATCCTCGGTTTTTAATGCGTCAATTAGTTTTTCAGTTAAATGTAATAGTTCTTTGATTTTTTCGGTATTGTTCATTTTTTCTCCCCCTGTATCTGAATCATTGAATATAATAGTTACCTAACATTCGTAACACGGTATCTCTTATCTCTTGCCTAAATTCTGATGGTTTCAATACTTCAAGAAACTCTGCCTGACTAAGTAGCCACATCTTGATACCATCACCAAAAACCTCAGCTTCTACAAGAGCCTTATTTTCCTCCCATCCAATTACATGTGCTGTAGGTAAACGGTCGAGTACAGCATCCAGTGATGGGCCCCAGAATCGAAAAGTAATTTGCATCAATTTACCCGCTCGCATAAATTGTACTCTTTTACGAAACTCACCTTCTTCAAATCTGTCTGCTTCTGGAATATGAAAGTGTTGATTGCTGATTGAATAGGACTCTATCCTGTCTAATCGATATGTAACCGGAAAGTCATAACCTAAATCCTTGATATAAGCAATGAGATAGAAGTAATATTCTGCAAAAATCAAACCGCATGGTTCCAAGATCCTACAAGTCGTAACCGCTGCTCCAGGTTTCAGATAGTTTACTTCCAACAATCGCCTCTCTCGGATGGCCATGCTGATATCCCATATTTTATTTATTAGGGGTTGACCATGAGCAACAGGCAAATAGTGATGTAGTTCATTCCGAATATTCTCAGTTACATTCTTTCGAGCATTTTGTAGACACTGAGCAATGATTTTATTTAGAAGAAGGTCAAGTTCTGATTTCGAAAATGCCCTGCTTTCCAATAAGATTTTAGCAATGGCTAAAACCTCTTCCTGAGTTAGCCAAGCACTTCCACGGATCATTTCGTAACCCTTTTTAGCTCGATTGTAATTTATAGATATATTACAACCTTCTCCATTTAAACTCTGGTCATCAAGATAAGCCCTCAAATCATTAATATCTCGTTGAATTGCTTTCTCACTAACCGAATAATTAATTGCAGCCTGCTGTTTGTTGATGACATTACCTTTACTTAAAGCGTCATACAAGGAAAGTATACGGTTTGCTTTTGTTCGACTATCAAATTCCTCCGTATCTCGCCAGTCTTGCTTCAAACAAATCCCCCTCCGATATCAATAGAAAGTTCGTAATTATATTCTTTTCTAACTATTTCTACTTCAAGAAACAATATCCTGCAAAAATCGATAATCTCAATTATTTTCTGACTTATCTTCTATACAGACTGTTTGTTTTTCATTAGTGTTCATCGCCTTCTCTTTTGTTAAATCGCAATTACAATAAGGGCATAGCCATATTCGGTGTTCACTTGCGCTGTATGAATTTTTTCCGCAAGCCATGCATTTCTTTCTTAACAAAATCTCATCAGCTCCTGTTTTTTATATAAACAGCATAGCAAACGGCATGGACAAAGAGTGTCCACGCCGTTAAAATTTACACCAGAAAATTAAAAATGCTGGTGAGAGATCTTATATCATCTCAACCAACACTTTCCTCATTAATTACCAGAAACGGTATATTCCACTCAACCGCAATATCTAGTTTTGACTTCCTGCCATGCTTCCGCTCATGAACGATGATTTTATCAATTAGCGTCACTATATCCGTATGAGTAAGTTCCTTCCTATTAATAGTATCCCTCAAAACATCCAATGCTTTTGCTAACTTTGCTTTCTCATGATCGCGAACTTCTTTAAGATTCTTTGTTTCACTCAATTGCTGTTCAAGCCTTTCTAGTTCTTTTGTGGATTCTTGAGTCATCTCCCGGAAGAGTTCTTCATTAATCAATCCTTGCGCTAGCTGCTTGGAGTAATTCTTTATTTCAGTCTTTTTGGCCTGATGCGCCATTTGGAGTTTATCAATCTGCTTGTTGGCATCTTTGTTAAGTTCCTGTCTCTGATCAATGCTCTTACAAAGATTATCCATTTTGACAAGCCCACTTTGATAGAGTGATTCAACTTGCTCCATGACTATTCTGTCAAGGCCATCATGGCTTATCGAGTGCCCCGTGCAGTAAGCTTTTCCATACCTCTGATACGTAGAGCATATATAGCACTTCTTTCGGCCATAACTTCGGACCTGGCTTACAGTGACAAGGTTCTTTCCACATTTCCCACACTTCACTACACCCGTATACTTATAAATCGCACCGCTCTTGGCCTTAACTCCATTTATAACCCTCTTAGTAAAGGTGGCATTGACAGCCTCAAATACCACCTTATTAATAATAGCCGGAATCGCCCCTTCGAGCACAAACTGTTCATCCTCGGCAATCTTAATTAATTTATTACTCCGAATCTTAGGGCGCTTGGTTACCCCTCTTCGAACTACACCGATATAAACATCATTTTTCAGAATCCTCTTCACGCTCTCAGCATGCCAAATATGCTTATATTGCCATTCCGGTTTTCCATGGTAACCATATAAGGCATTTTTCCTGGAGCATGGTGTTGGAATCTTTTGTTCATTAAGGTGTTTGGCAATTTTATTGACGCCATATCCGTGTAAATATAGGTTAAAAATAAGCCGCACAGTGTCGGCGGCTTCTTCATCAATGATACATTTTCCTTTATTCGCAGGGTCTTTCCTATAACCAAAATGGGGAGAGTGTATCTCCCCGTTCTTTTGTTTGGTTCTTAAGGCATCTTTTGTTTTGCGGCTAATATCCCGGACGTAGAGTTCATTATACCAGGTCTGAATCCCTCTCATGTTTTCATCCATGTTTCCGCTTTTCAAGCGGAGACTTACGCCCTTATCTTCTAACTCTTCGATGAACAGTAACGTCTTAGCATTATGCCGGCCTATGCGTGAGAGGTCTTTGGCAACCAACACATCGAGAACGCCGTCATCAATGAGTTTGATGATCCGGTTGATTCCCGGCCTGCTATAAGAATACCCGCTGATATCGTTATCTTCAATAATATCGATGAGTTCGATACCTAGCTCGTCCGCAAAATCTTTGATGACATCTTTTTGACTGGAAATACTTTCCTTGCTGCCATCTTCATCTCTGGAAATTCTCACATAGCCATATGCCCCCATATTTCAATTCCTCTCTTTTTCTATACTCATTGAGCCTTCGCGTTACTTCAATGGTAGTGTGATGTTAGCTCTGAGTCGGCTACTAATCAAGCAATTTGAGACGTTTCATGCGGTTAACAATTACTAGTTCTAGGGCCTTTTCCCAAGTAATCGTTCCTTTACATGTATGGGTAACTGAGTTAATCCGGGGATGGTCCGGGTATTCAATCCTGAGTTCTTTTTTCGTCTCTTTATTTGCCATTTTTGCCTCCATTAAATGTTGAGGCCCTGCTTCAAGTTATCCTCAAAGCAAGGCCATAGTTCAGGTTATTAGAGCGAAATCAATGCATCGAATCTAGTAAAAAGAGACAATAGAAACATTAGGTTTCCTTTTTTAAGGACTCCAGAAACTCTAGATGTTGGGTCCTTTACCAATGAACACTACCTATTGGTAGAGCAATCCTGGCAACTTCTTTTGAATTTTAGCCCTATTTTGAACTTTTTCCAACACTTTGGGCCTTTTTAACTCAAAAAATGCTGGGCAGTTCTCCGCAGGTATGGGACACGGCAGCGCCTCTCCTTCTCATTATCAAGGTGGGGGGGTAATACTTAGACACAATAACACTTGGGCATCAAACAAAGCCAAGCATTGTCATCATTCATCATAATCTCATTTTGGGATAGAACCCTATCCCTATAATCCCTATTATCCCTAGAATAAAAATCAAGAAATCCTTTTTAGGGATTGTAGGTAATTTAGGGATACCTTTCGCCAAGAAAAAGGGCAGCATATGAATTTTTATAGGCTGCCCATTACTCAAAGATTCATCAGTTTAACATCGCGAATAGGTTAAACAGAGGTCTTCTAACCAATAATAAACTCATCGGATTGCGTGGCCTTGCACAGTACTTCTAATTTCATTTCAAGTTTTTGCAGGGAATTTGAATATTCTCTATCGAAATCATTAACTTTCTGCTGAACTAGAATTAATTCTTTTCTACATCTATCCGCCTGTGCTTTTAATCGCTTTACACTATCATGATCCATTATTAGAGTGCCGATGGTTCTATACATACTTTGGATCTTAGTTCTTAACCCCTTGACTCTTTTATACTCCTGGTAATTATCTTTTTGAAATTTTGCCAGCGATTCAAACCTTTCTTCAAATTGTTGCCGATCTTCTGGCTCCAGTGATTTAATCGTCAGGAGATATTTCACACCCTCTAAGTTTTGGATCACATTGTCGTATTGACTGATAAAGTTCAAACAGTTATTGTCTAATTCTTTAAAGCGATGCTTTAAACCGTCTATTTGGTCCTGAATATTCATATCCGGATTGCCTCCTTGATTTAACTCACGAATGGATTTTTCAGATTGAATCGGTTGGTTGTTCATTTTCATTCCCTCCACTAACTGAATTAATTTTGCGGATAGCTTTGTCATGCTCTCGGACCTCCGAAGTAATTATTATTGGCTTTAACCCCTATCCCTAAAATCCCTAGAATACATAGAATTATCGTCCGGCAATCATTTTAGGAATTGTAGGTATTATAGGGATGACCTATAGACTTCTGACTATAGGAAAAGGCAGCCAATTGATTCACAATAGACTGCCTAAAAGTTATTAGATACTGGACATTCTTAACGTATTGGAGTTAAACCGCAAACTCATTAGATTTCAAGGCATTCAAATAATAATCCAATTCCGAGTCAATTTTCTTCAAACCGGCTCTACATTGTTTATCATAGCTTTCAACTGACTGTTGAAGACGAATTAATTCTTTTCTATCCCTTTCTTCCTGCGCCTTGAGTTTTTTAACATTTTCTTGGTCAATCCTTAACTTATCGACGGATCGCATGTTCGCTTGAATCTTTGTCAATAATTGTTTTTTCTTGGCAAGTTTTTGAGATCGTTGCCCCTTTCGCTTCTCCACAGAATCGAGCTTTGCCCTGAGCCGCAAACGCAGTTCATAATTCAGATTTTTATTTGCAAGACTTTGCTTCAAAGACCTTACCTGCTCGGTGTCTTCGTTATAGCGATTGATAAAGTATTGGCAGTTTCGTTCTAGCTCCCTATAACGAAGATATACTGACCCCAGCTTTTGCTGGCTATCTATAATCAATTTGTCTAATCCCTTCATCTCGCTCATTTTATTGCCTCCATTAACTACATATTTAAAAGAACCCAATTGAAACTGGACTTCAATCTGATCCCTAAAATCACCCTTTAACGATATTTAGGGATTGTAGGTATTTTAGGGATACCTTATTACCCACAAAATGATCATTGGGTTAAACCGTTGCTACAATTTTGGAAATGGACTCTGTACCTATTGCTGGGTTTAATTCGTACTCAACAAGCTTTCTTCCCACGGTGCCTTTGTCTAAAGTGTGTTCTCGCAAATAGTTTCTTTCTATTAAAATAGCCAGCGCACGATCAAGTTCGCTTGCTACCTTAAAACGACCTCTTGTCCACTGCCAAATATCTTGCTTACTCAATATGGCAACGGCAAAGCCTGTTTTCTTTTCAATGGCTTGGAGAAGATATTTCCCTTCTTCAATCCGAGGATTGCAGCCCATCATCTCAAAAGCCGCTAAGGCATGGTGAATTAAATATTACATTGAGAGCTTCGTTGCCGCTTGCATTGTATTTCCGCTTAGAGGAACGTGCCAAGGTTCAGATGAGAAACTATTATCTGCCAAATGAAGAAGGCCAGCAATACGCCCGGTTAAGCCACAGAGTTTAGCACCCCAATCAATAATTCCCGAGAGTTTCCCAAAGGGCCTAAGATAATATTCTATGGTTTGTTCAAACTCACGAAAGATTTGATTAGCATCTTGACTGAGTTGTATCACCCCTGGAGAATTACTTAATGGTAAATTTAAGAGACGAGTCATTCCCGCCTGATAAGCAGCTTTCACTGACTCAGGAACAGAAGGTGCATCGATTTTTCGATATCCGACAAAAGATTTTGGAATAGCATAAGCAAACCGGCCTAATAAACCACGACCTCTAAAATGGGGAACATCCAATAAACCTCTCAAAGCATCAGGCTGAACACTAACCCCAATGGTAAGGAGCGGCTTATCGATTTGAATTGACGGACGGCCAATACGATCCACTCGAAGCGGATCACCAGAAAAGGCTTTTAAATAAACATCGAGGTTTGGTCCACCAGATTGAGTATACCTACCCTCGATTAATCCAAACAGACCTGCTTCACTGGAAAGGATAGCAATGCGTCCCCCTTGCTCAGACATAGCAA
Source organism: Desulfosporosinus acididurans (assembly GCF_001029285.1). Lineage (GTDB taxonomy): Bacteria > Bacillota > Desulfitobacteriia > Desulfitobacteriales > Desulfitobacteriaceae > Desulfosporosinus > Desulfosporosinus acididurans. The sequence goes on along the minus strand of NZ_LDZY01000026.1, from coordinate 6,426 downwards.
TTACTAATTTCTCTTGGGTATGGTCATCTAGATAGAGTTTTGGTAAACTCGGAATCCCCATGTCTTCAATTTCACAGGCAATGCTCGCTGCTTTCATGGCTAACTCTTCGGCAGTCTCTGTGTTCTTCGCTTTAACTGCATCCGTCTGGAGTTTGTTAATCTGGCCCTCTTTGAGTTTCTTCATGGATTCTGCCTGTTTAACCAATGGGGTCACTTCTTTTTGTTTCTCAAATTCCCACTGGGCGAGTGGTCGAACTAAGTTGGAAAATGTTTTACTCTTTCGGTTGCCTGGGTCCATGGCAGCAATCACCCAAAGATTAAGAGATTCTTTCCAACCGGGACGTAATTCTATTTCTGCTTTCCCAGCGACAGCAGTGGAAAGAATCGAAAGGGCAATCATGCCTGGAAGTCCCATGGGTACTTGGAGGGCGATTGCTTCCGCTTCGACTGTGTCTCTTAGCCATCCTGGAAACACATCGACCGGAAACTCCGGTAGTTCATAATCTCCATTGAAAGGAACAATCTGACCCCAGTTATCAGAACTTGAAAGTGACTTTGATGGATTAACCAGAACTACTGGGCTTTTTACCTGCTCCCGACACTCTGTGCAGTAACCCGGAAATTCATTTCTAATACGATGACAAGTGGCCGGGCCAGCATCATTCATAGCATGCAAGATTTTACGATCTGTCTCATGACGATCATAGTTCGGATAAGGTTGACTGATCTGGTGAACCATATCCACCCCTTTAAATAAACGTGCTAGAATTGATATGGCAGCATACCACTCTGGTTCTGCCAATGTTCCAGCATCATCCCGGCAGTGGCGAAGAAAAGCACATCGGTCAAAAATCATGTGCTCTATCCCATCCCTATTATCCCTACAATCCCTAGAATTCAATTCACCCTCCATTGGCATGTCCACCAGTTGATGAATGTCATATCTTCGTTCAGGTTCAAAGGTTAGGATTTGCACGGGTATCGGTGTATCGCCTTTGCAGTTCATTGTCCCTGGCAATCGAAGGACTCTCGTTAGATCTGAAGTGTTGTCAAGTTTCCATCCACGTTTAGCAAAGTCTCTGATAAATCGTTTTTGCCACAAACGAGACGTTTCCTGAGCCTTTTGCCGATCATCATTACTCTCAAAGATCCAAGGCTTGTCGAAAAGCCAGTAGCAATGAATCCCACCACCCGTAAAGAGAATTATGGATGGCGGATAAGGTAACGACATTAGCCATTCCCAAACCTCTTCAAAGGTCGGTAAGTTCTTCTGTTTATGGTTGCCACCTTGACAATCAAAATCGCAATAGAAGCATGTCATGGAATGGACACTGACTAACGTTCCCCGCTCGTTTTCAGTGAGTGCTTTGACCTGAGGACAGACCGGAAAATAAATATCTTGGGAGTGTCCAAATCTAACTGCCGATTCTGCCATATCACGGAGATTTGATAATGGCCGCCAGAGGGTTTTCTTTTTCTTCAGTAACCATATATAAGTGTATCCTTCCGTCTCACCATAAATGGCCTGAAGGAACTTTAGGATTTCTGAAACTGCGTCTCCGCTGGGTATCATGGATTCTGTCTCGATCACCAAAACACCTCATTTTCTACCTTGTTTTATTTTGCAGAGACCGCCTTCCAAATTCTAAGGCCATAAAAAATGGGCCACTCTTCATCTGAGTAGCCCATATCTATATTACATTCTTGAATCAAAAACTTCGTCCAAGACATCCAAACGATACGTGCGAAGATCACCTAAGTCTGGGTCAGGGAATTTTCCAACGGGTATTTCTAAATTCCCAATGAGCCATACAACCCTTTGTTCAATACCATAAACTTCACTAACATCAACCCTAAGACCACAAAGGCTACAGTAACCAGCAATCATAAAATAGTTAACTGGCCCCGTTTCTATCTTTGCGGCCAATCTTTTGATTTCTTCATCTTGCTGATCCAGTGTTTGTCGAATCTCCTTCAAAGATTGTAAGGAGGTAATGATGATATCTTCGAGGCTTGCTTGCTTATCTAGTGTTTTCATATGAGAGTTCTCCTTTGAAGACTAAATTTATTGTGGTATAATTTAGATAATAAAGTTACTTATTGCCCTCGGCCTGCCAGCCTGGGTAATCTTTTTTGCCTAACAATGAACACTCTTCAATTCACACCGCAACTGCTCGATACCCTTTTGGAATCCTGACTTTAATCGTTCTGGATCTTTTCTTGTGTGAGGCGAATATGGCCATGACACTACCATACCGTCAAATTCTCTAAGCGCTTCTTCGTAAGTTCTTAGGGCTTTATTTTTTCGTTCGATTGAGCGCTTTTGTTTCTTCCTTGCACGAATTTCTGGGTTCATAGTAAAACACTCCTTTAGAAATTATTAAATATTTAGTGGTTTCCCCGTCAAGTACGGGTACTAACACCCTATATTTAGTTAAATCCAACAATTATTTAACTTGTATTTCCGTCATTACGGGCAAAAAAATAAAATCTAGTTCTAGTGCTTTGGCGATTTTAGAAATGGAGTTCAGTGATGGGTTATAACGCCCTGCTTCAATATCAGCGATATAACTCCTTGATAGACCAGTAGCTTTACTCAATGCCTTTTGAGTAAGTTTCAGGCTGCAACGATTTTCTTTAATTAGAGTACCAAGACCGAAATTATTGATTTCTACTTTTTCCACAGTGATCCCCCCTTTGCTTACGTTTAGTATACGGTATTTCCGTCATTGAAATCAAAGCTCATTACACCCGATTTTTGTAGATTAATGCATTATTATCTTGTATTTACGACACTATTCTCTATATATTATCGAGTTATACTTGTTAATCCGTCAAATTCTCGTTATAATTTAATTGTCGGTGAAACCGTCACTTTCAAGGAGGATACAGTTAATGCGTGTAGGAGAGAGTTTAAAAACATATAGAAAACAAAAAGGGTTCACCCAAGTTGAACTTGCAAAAAAGGCGGGAATATCTAGATCTTACCTTGCAGACGTTGAGGCTGGTCGATATAATCCAAGTTTAGATACTTTAACGGCTGTAGCAAAAGCATTAAATATTGAAACGGGCCTTTTAATCTCCCCTGAAGCGATTGTCGTAAGAAGAGAAGATGAAGCCATGAAGGCATTATTGTCTATTTTAAAGGCAATCTACGACTATGTTGAACTTGAGTTTATTAATTCAGGAAGTGATGAAGTATCCGAATATGACGGCGAATATCAGGTTCTCTTGACTAAGGACAGTGAGAAATTTTATTTGAGTAAAAAGCAATATGAATCACTTTACAAGTTTGTCGTTTCCAATATTCCCAATTACATTGATCTAATCAATTCTTACGATTAAATTTTTGCTGTCTCTTGCCAACATAAACTAGCTCAGCAGTTCATAACACCGCTGAGCCATTTACATATAAAAGAATCTAAGGGGCTTTACCCGACCTGATAATCGCTAAAATCCATGATGAAAGTATATCATGTCTTAAATGGACAGTCACGGACACGTTTCGAACAAAGAGTCTGACAATTCATTTCCGTAGTTTATGAGTTTAGGTTTTCAACACCAAACCTTATCCCTAAAATCCCTATAATACCTAAATTACAATGCAGCCCATCATTTTAGGGATTCTAGGGATATTAGGGATGACCTTTGGTCTCTATAAAAATGTTCAGGTAGATACGTTATTCGAATCCGTGCCTTATTTCACTTTCAACGTCCGCAAATACATCTTTGCTTCATCGCCAATTCGGTAGCTTTCAATCGCTTTCTGAATAGCTTTGTTATGTGTCCACTTTTCCAAACGCTGTTCCTGGATGTATGGCAAAGCTGCTTTGTACTGCTTAGCCAATACCGTTGCAAAATACCAGACAATATCATCATGTTGACATAGTATTCGTCCGATCGGATACTCGCCACAAGCTATCTCATCAGCATTCCTATCCCGGTCGGATAACTGCCAGACTTTGATCTTTTCGAAGAGTTCGGGCAGATGCTTTATAAATATCTACGGCGAAATCAGGTCACAGGTTGCCCAGTTGTCTATGTACCGAAGAAACTCATCAACGGCGTCAACGGTAGCATCATAATCCCTGATCGTTTCGATCAGGAAACCATGCAGGTTATTTTCTTCATAATACGTATGCGGCAGGATTTTAAGAAACTCCGAAGCCTCCGGCGTTTTGGAAAACTCCCGGGCGAGCTTCCGCAGATACGGGATGCGGATGCCTATAAATAATATGAAGCACGTCCGTGAATCTATTAGCATGCAATTATACTCATTTAGTGTAACAGACTATTTACCTCAACTAATTTACATGCTCGGCATAGGTGCCTCGTAGTAACCAAGTTTATGGAAATTGTAAAATTCAAGAATCCTGTTTTCAGATGCAACTCCTAACGCAATCGTTACTTCTTTAGCAAACTCCAATGATGCCGTGCCGTTGGCTGTAATAATATTATTATCTCTTACCGCCTGTTGCATGATATATTTTTCTTCACCTGTGTATGCATCTCCAGCCCATTGTTTTAAGTCATTTAAATCATTACTGGTATGGTTAACATTATTTAAAACACCAATTGTACCGAGAAAAGCCGAAGCATCACAGATACCACCCAAAACTTTTCTATTGTTTAAAGCATTTTGTACCAAAGGTTTAACCTGCTGTGCAGCCTCATTTCTCCATGACATTCCACCAATTAGAATTAGCCCCTCAAAATCTGTTGGAGCTGATTGAATATCATAGTCTGGAAGAACAGTAAATCCCCCTATGGATTGAATGATATCTGTTGTTAACGAAACAGTCTTCACAGAATATTCACCTTGACCTAAAGATAATATTAATGATGATAGATAAGCGGCTTCCCAATCAGCGTATTTATCCAAAATAACAAATAGCACGATTTTTTTCATAATGTAACCACCTCGTATAACTTTATTAATGATGATAACATTTTGCCATCCTAGACAGCTGTGTTCTGTATTCAAAATATAACAATATGAAATTCAATTATGTTTGTTCATCTTTCCATTATTAGCCTTTGGCAAAGTTCGGAAAATGGGTCATAGTGTTAGTGACGCCGTATAGTGTCCGTTAATTGACGGTATATTTTGTCATAGATTAGATGAGATATTAGTCGGTCAGTCTGTCCGTCAGTCCGTCAGTCATTGGTATTTTGTTGTCATACAACAAAGGGAGAACTTCTCAGTTCTCTCTTTGTGTTCTTTTAAGCTATTTAGCCTTTTTGTGGGGCAACGATATCAAATCAAAGAAGATTCTAGTGCCTTCAACATCAAACTTTGCGACCATTGTCGCGACGGCAAGATTTATTAGGGCATTCTGAGTCATTCCAAAGGATATGGCCATTTTATTAAGTCCGTCTTTGACAGTCTCTGGTAGTTCAATCGACTGTCTTGGCAAATTTTTTCCCTCCTCATTTTGATTCACAGTATTATCCGAATTGCATCTGAATAACACCATAATGAACCCGTTGTAAGACTATCTTTTACTTAGATAGCTTTTCTTTGCAGTATTGGCCAGAATGTCGGCCCGTCCCTCTTTTAACTTTTCTTCAAATACTTTTCTAAACCAGGCAACCCTGTTTTTGGTGGGCGGGTACTGGTTAAATTTATCGTTCACTTTGCAAACAGCTTCAATTATTTCGCGTTCCTCATAACCCAGATCCTTCGCTAACTTCAAGGCCATCAATTGAAGGTCGTGGAAGCCTGTCACTTTGAAGTAGTCTTCCAAGCTTGGTCGTTTCATGAAAGTTCCCCCTCAATCACCCGTTTTACCATCCGATCATCAATAATCCGATGGCTATTTTGAGCACCATACATCAGGCAATGGGTACATACTTTGTTGATGAGTCTGGCGGCACCACTGGAAAAACGGTAAATGTCGTCGATCGCTTGATCTGAGAAGATGTCATGGTCGGCACCTGCATACCCTAAGTGTTGTTTTATATAGGCCTCAGTATCGGCTCGATCAAAGTGAGTTAATTTACACTGCAAATCGATCCGTTGACGAATGGCCGCGTATGCCTGAAGCTGAAGACGATCCCACAGTTCACTTTGTCCGACCAAGATGAGGGCCATGGGGCTTTCAGCATCCATATTCATGTTGAGCAAAAATCTTACTTCCTCCAACATTTCTCGATCTAACAAATGAGCTTCGTCAACCACTACCACAGGCTGCAGATGTTGAATCCCCCGCATGAGCTCAATTTCCCGATGCAGCTGACGTTTGGCATCTCCACGGTAAAACTTTGATTCGAAGCCGAGTTGTTCTAACAGTCCTCTGTAAAAATGTCGGGGAGTCAGTTTGGAGTCGGACAAATATAGCACTTTAAACTTTGAGGGGTCTAGGGTTTGAGTATAACGGCGAATGGTTGTGGTTTTCCCCGTTCCACAGTCGCCGGTGACCACGG
>NZ_LDZY01000025.1 GCF_001029285.1 Desulfosporosinus acididurans | reverse complement strand
TTCTTGCCGGAACTTCTCAAACTCAAAGGTATGAATAATATCTCCATAGTTTTCCGATACACTGACGATACTATCCTGATCAAATACCACTTCTAGCGGCATCCCACCTATATATCTAAAGCACTCATGACAGCTTGAAACCAGATCGCTTGTTGTGAATGGCCGAGTTTGAAAGAATGCCCATTTGTAACGTGCGTGAGCGAGTACAAAGGCTGCAAAGCGAATCTTTACACGCTGCCCATCAATGGATTGCATCCACTTTTCACCAAAGTCCACCTGTAACTGCTGCCCCATTGGGAGCTCTTCTACAGCCTCATAATCCCTGGGATGATTGGATTTTTTCAGATTATATTCCTCTCGTAACCCTTTGACATAACGACTGACAGTTCGTTCCTTGATATCCTCTTTGTAATGCTCCTTGAGCCAATCGCATACTTGGGCGGCTGTCATTGTTGGATATTGTTTCAACCAGTTGATGATAATTTCCTCATAGTTTGAAAGTAACAGTTCCCGGTTAATGCTATACAGCTGCTTGGCGAATTCATCCGCTGTCATGTTCCAATACCGTGTTACAGTTTCTCGATTTATGTTCAGCTGCTTGGCTGTCCGAGACCGAGTGAATCCAATCTCTTTAAGTTGTTGTATCTGTTTATACATCTTAAATCCTTTCATTCTAACAGCTCCTGACCTCTTTGCTAGTCACTATTCTAACAAAGTCCGATCGCTGTATTTGATTTAAGTTGTATGGTTGTTGGCAAAAAGTTGTATGCTTTGTGGCAGAAACCTGTATGCTTTCATTGGCGTAAATGTGTATGGTTTAGTTTACCATTCACATCAGGAGACAGGCGATGGTTTGTATGAAAAATACTTTATTCTTGTCGAACAATTAAAGGCCAATTACCTATAAGGAAAAATCCTGAGTTGGCAAGGGTTCACAAGTTACTTCATAATTGAAGACAGAACTAGATCAGCATTTGATAAAAGAGAGGGTAGTCGAGTTTCCTTTGATTAAGGTTTATGCACAAACGAATAATCCGGAAACTTTCAGCAAGGTTATGCAAGCTATAGGTGAATTAGTAACAGAACATGAGGGTGCAGGTCGATTACGGAATTATGAAAGATCACAAGTGACTATCATGTTCCTAATGATGCCTGCAATTCCTTTAGTTTGACCTATCATAAGCTTCATGAGCTTGAAAGTGATCTTTTTCAGCATATTTATCTCGAGAATAATAGTCTGTTTTCTATGTTTAACAAAGAATAGAAGTAATCGACATGAATTAATATAAAAGTGAACGGTGGCTTTAGTGAAAAATCTAAGGTCGCTTTTTTTGTAACTTTAGAGGCTTTTCTAATACTTTAAAATTAAACATAATGTATAGGAATTTTATAATCAAACCAATTTTATTAATCCAATAATTAAGAATAATTATCAGTTACTTCTTAGACTGTTGGGTGCCATTGTCATTTGTGGTTAAAATTGCAGGATAGCCAATGAATTATTTGGAGTTATATAGATAGAATATTAAGATATTGTCAAAATAATGGATATTATCCTGTTTCATTGTATAATGTTAGTAGTACTCAAGTCCTATTTGGATGGGACTTAAGTTATGAATAATTTAAGGCATATGGTTTTAGAGGAGGAAGTTAATTTAATAACCTATTTGGCAATTTCTCTTTATAAAATAAAGGAGGGGTGGTAATGGGGCAATTAATTTACTATTCAACAATAACTGGCCTTTGTACTTTTAGTGTAGAAGCAATTATCCTAATTTCCAGCTTTGAAACGGTTGATAGTACAATTCTGAATGGAGGAAAAAGGCGTTTTGTTGATTTTGTAAGAGTTATGCTTCTTGTGCTTGGTATTTCATTGGTTCTTTATTTAAGGAGAGATTTGAGAATGGAAAATATTTATGCTTATGGTTTTACCTTTGTAATGGGATTATTGCTTACCATAGCGATGTACTTAATTGCACTGTGGATCATGAGCAATATTAGCTTAGGCAAGAACTATTTTATTGAAGATGAAGAATATGGGAAGTTGTATTTGATAAAAAACTCTGATGAAAGATTTATTTTCATAACTAAGAAGTACATGTTACTGGCAGATCAACCAAAGGTTACGGATAGTAAAATTGTCTTATTAAAGGGACAATTAGATATAAAGCAAAAGAAACTTCACTCTGAGCCTAAAAAGTTAACCTTGAGTTATAAGGAAGCTGCATAGAATGAAAATAATTAGCAACTACGAGAGCGGGTTGAAAACTAAATAATCTAAACGGCTTTGCGGGGAATTTAATCCAGGGCGTGTTGCTCTGGATTTTTACGTATAAGCAGGGCAATTCAAAATGTGACAGCAACGGCCCAAGAATCAGCTTCCAGCTCAGAAGAGATTTCTGCTAGTTTAGTGCAAACAACTACTTCCATGGAGCAAGTGAATTTAACTGCTCATTCTCAGGCACAATTGGCAGTAAACAACAACACTTAAATGAAGTATAATAGCAACGAATAAAATTAAGTAAAAGGACTGAATTTCGATTTCGGTCCTTTTTGGTGGTTGTCGTTTTTATGTGTAGTATGTATGAAATTGACACCTGTTATATCTTCAATTTCTTAGTCAATTAAGGAATCTTTGAAGCTAGTAGCATATATGCAACTCTATAACTCATACGTCTAAAATTTCAATCTTGCTTATGTTCGAGGAGAAATATTTTGCATTAAAAGCCTATAGAATTCGCAGTTTGTGAAGGATTATGATGTTAGGAGTGGAAATAGTTATAAAATAAGGATACTTATGGAAATTCGCTTAACGGAAATAGGGTGAATGCATGAACAATAAGAAAATGTTTATACACTTATTCATAACCTTCGGATTGATCCTAGGAGTAATTCTTTTTGTGTTTGAGCGGTGGCTGTCCAGCCATAACTATTCATTTATATATTCGTGGACCATTGTCGTTTTAACCTATATGATATGTGGAGGTGTTATTGGTCATCTTCTGAAAAGGGCCTTTGACGAACAGATAAGAGGCCAAGAGGCACTCATCGAAGAGCAAAAGCGTTTACATGCCTTACTAGACAGTCTTCCAGGCTTTATGATTGTTATCGATGAAGATTATAAAATACGATTTGCAAATCGTAATTATATTATGAAATATGGGAATTGCGAAGGAAAATTCTGTTATGAGGTGGGCGATAAAAGGAGATCTTGTGAAAACTGTTCAATTGAAAAGGCATTTAACAATGAATTGCCGTTGCATAGTGAGGAAATAATTCGCAGCAATAGAGTTTATGAGGTCACGTTCCAGCCGTTTTGTGATATAGATGGCTCTAAGTTGGTGATTAGGACTTTTTATGATGTCACAGAACGTAAAGAGGCCGAGCAAGAATTATCGCGGTTGCATTCAGAAATGTCGGGCCTTGAGCGCCTGAATATTGTGGGGCAAATGGCCGTGGGTATAGCACACGAAATCGGGAATCCAATGACAACGGTACGCGGATATCTCCGATTGTTAGGAGAAAAAATGGAGTTTCAAGCTCTTAGAACAACGCTTGACCTTATGGTTGAAGAACTTGATCGTGCAAACTCGATTATTACGGAGTTCTTGTCATTTGTCAGAAATAGCCCTATGGAGAGCCATTACCAAAACATTAATGACATACTACGAAATTTGTATCCATTGCTGGAAGCCGACGCATACAGTCAGAATAAGAAAATCAAGCTTGAAGCGGGGGTCACACCGGATATTCTCCTAAACTCCAAAGAGATTTCACAATTAATTCTCAATTTAAGTCGCAATGGATTCGAGGCAATGCGAGCTGGTGGAACGCTTAAATTATGCACATACATTGCGGACCAGCAGGTTGTATTTTCTGTTGAAGATGAAGGGTCTGGTATCAGTGGAGAAACTTCTGAAAAACTGGGAACACCGTTTTTTACGACCAAAGAAAATGGCACTGGATTAGGTTTAGTCACTTGTTATAATATAGCTGATCGACATAAAGCGAAAATTGATTTTAAAAGTTGCTCTGGCAAAACAACATTTTTTGTACGTTTTCCTGTAACTGCTTGAGTTTTTGTTTCATTCCTTTATTTGGCAGTGATGGGAGGGCGGCGAATGGTTGCTCAACATTGTCCATCGTAAATTTTGACTCATAAACTTCAACGATAACCAATTTAGGTCCATATGACGGCAATGTTGTGAAGGTTGAGATGATTAAAAGGAACATATTTAGGGGGCAAAATTATGCGCCTTGGAGTTTGCTCTCATGTGGAGTGTGAATATTATGTTTAACATAGTGGTCTTAGGTATTGTTAGCTTCTTAACGGATGTTAGTTCAGAGATGGTTTACCCGTTGATACCAATCTTTCTGACGGTTACACTTGGTGCCAGTCCGGCAATCGTTGGAGTTATTGAAGGTATAGCTGAGAGTATTGCAAGTTTGTTAAAAGTATTCTCAGGTTATTGGGGAGACAAAACTAAAAAGAAAAAGGAATTAGCCATTGCGGGATATGGGAGTTCGTTTCTGGGAAAAGTTGTTCTTATATTTGCCGGCTCCTGGGGTGGAGTGCTTATATCGCGAGTCATCGATCGATTAGGTAAAGGTATCCGGACTGCTCCGCGTGATGCACTCATTGCCGAATCTTCAAAAGCAGAAGCTCGTGGTCATGCCTTCGGCTTACATAGGGCGATGGATACCTTCGGGGCGGCTCTAGGAGTTGTCATTGCCTATTTTCTTTTGATCGGAAACATAAACAACTTTGAACGAATTTTCTTGTTTTCTATGATTCCGGCTTTTCTGGGTGTGCTGGCCCTATTTTTTGTGCGGCAGCCTCGTGAACTAAGCGCCGCCAAGAAGAAATTATCCCTGTCATGGTCTGCACTCGATACAAGACTGAAAGCCTTTTTGATCTTAGCTTTTATCTTTAACCTGGGGAATTCATCCAATCAATTCCTGTTGCTAAGAGCTAGTAAACTTGGTGCATCCGCACCGTTCGTCATCCTTCTATACCTGGCATACAACATAACTTATGGAATCTTATCCTATCCGATGGGCAGATTATCCGACCGCATAGGACGCAGACGCATTCTGGTAGCGGGATATTTCATTTACGCTTTGGTTTATTTAGGGTTTGCGTTAGTGACTCATATTAACACTCTTTGGTCGCTGTTTATTGTTTATGGATTTTATATTGCCTTTACAGAAGGAGTGGAAAAAGCTTTATTGGCAGACATTGCTCCTAGCCATTTACGAGGTACTGTCATTGGGTTACATGCTACTTTAGTTGGCTTGGCTCTATTACCGGCTTCACTGTTCGCCGGATTCTTATGGGATTTTCTGGGGGCTTCAGCGCCATTCTATTTTGGAGCAGGCATGGGCTTGGTGTCAGCTGTTGGGTTATTTGTGATCTTGAAAGAATAAGACAAATAAGGTACTAATCCTAATGCTAACTTTAGTTGTGCCAGAAACCGACAGAAAAGAAATTGATTCTAGCGGCTTGTGGAGTAGGAGTTTCCGAATATGAAATAGAGTGTCTGTCTTGTGGAATTAGATTAAATGATCAATAGAGAGCTTACTTCTCTTTGAGATGGAGAAGTTCACCAAGGAAATGAGGTTATATGAAATGAGTGGAATGATTTTCTTGGAATGTCTAATAATTTTTATTTCAGGGTATCTATCGAAAAATAAATTAAGCATTTTGGTTTATGTATTGATGCTCACAATCTTACCCCTTATATGCATTGGCATTATGATTGCCGAGTTTAGGCATACGCATGATTTTTTGGGTTATTTAAGTGTTATAGTTTTTGCGGGGGCTTCATTTTTAAGTATTTGGGTTTTCCCGGCTATGAATGGTGAACTCAAAAAAGTTGAAGCATCGATGTACTTTGTGGTCGTAATTATATTATTAATTTATATGACTCTTTTTGCATTAGTGGAGGTATTACCGAACGACATAATTGAGTCTATCCTTAGACCGCTAATTTTGAAAGGCAACACATATGATATTTTGAGCAGACCATCCTATCAATTGGCACACTTTGTTGTTATGGCGGGATGTTTTCCCTATATTGCATCGTTTATTATTAGTAAAACAATATTAAAGTTTAGGAACTATCAAAATCAATAAGAAATAGATTGCAACTTGATGATGATTTTCCAAATGTCTTAGAAGAATACGCCCGTGCATTCCATCCCGCAGCTGACGATCAAGATCGTGGCACTGTGCGCTGGAGTAGAAAGTTAAGGTTCAGTCAATGGTTGAGATAGAGTTTGCGTTTAAAGCTGAGGTTAAGATGAGGGAAATTCTGTAATAATAGACGAGGGCAAGTTCCTCATCAAATTAAAAAGCCATAATATAGTAATGGAAAATATTAGAAATGACTTTCGGGGAGGAAAGAATTATGTGTGAAATGCCATTGTTTGGCTCAGGATACGGACATTTATTTAGTTATGGTGTTGGTTTGAGGCCAGGTTATAATGGATTCAATTATGGAGGATACGGACATTTGCAAGGTTATGGAGTGGGACTGCATCCCGGATATGATCCCTATGGTACGGGATATGGATATGTTCATCTAGTACCTTATCCCGTATATTATCCTGTCCGTCAATATGTTCAAGAACCGTTCCGTGGTGGTAAAGGCTAGAATTTTAGGATAGTCTTATACTTTTTAAACACGACAGACCTGCAAAACTTGTAGGTCTGTTTATCTAGTTTTTAAGACCCCCATTTCTTGTAAGAGCACCTTGCATTCCAATGATCAGACGTGAATAAAATATGAGACGTAATATACGGTATCAAATGGTTTGTGATAGTTGCGCTAATTTTTTACTAAGGGTCAAGTCTAAACAGCTGGAATCATATGGCAATACTAACATTTGAGCATATAATATATCAACAGCTAGGAGGTGATTTTTGAATGTATGGTTGTGTAGGAAGTCCAATTTGTTGCCCCCCGCAATACTGTGTGCGCAATTATTACACCCCACGGGTGATTCCAGTTATTCATCCAGTCGTAAACGTAAACCGCTATAATGTTGTAAATGTTCCTCAACACATCTATCAGCCCATGTCAACTAACGTTGTCGTAGATCCTGGTCAGGGTTACGCAGGTTACGGCGGTTACGCTGGAAATGTAGGTTATCGTAATCGGCTCTTCTTCTAAAATCGCAATATTGAAGGCGTAGCGAATCTTCGAGTTTCTGCTACGCCAGTTTTAGGTTAAAGTAAAAATTTAATGGGATTAGCAACGGTTATCATTTTGAGGTAGGGGATTTAAATGGAAGAGCTAGTACTAAAAAAATTGCGTAGGAAGCAAATGGCCATTTTAGGGATTGGAGAATAAGAAATGTTGGATAAAATTGAAGATGATGAACTGAATAATTTTATAAAAGAGTATGATAAGTGCTTTCTAGAAAGAAATATAGAAAAATTAAAATTGTTTTATCCTGAAGATAATAGTGAATTAGTATATTTTGATAATCATAAAAATAATGATACATATTCCGTAGATGAGCATTTAAAATTGTTGAATGATTTTTTTAAAAATGGCAAAGAAACAGAATCAGGTACTGTTGAAGAATTAACAATGGAAAATGTTCGTTATTTTAAAACAGAAAGTGCTGCTTGTGTTTGTTTTTATGCAAGGTATAAAAGTTTTCCCAAACCTGCAGTTAGAACGACAATGTATTTGGAAAGAAAATGTACATTGTTCATTCGAGCCGGAAAAATAGTGCCACCATGCCCCGCACGATTTTAAAAAGAAGGTTCCAAAATTTACTTTAATCATTTAAAAATTGGTGTATAATTATATAGAACAATAAATTAATATATGATGTGTGTCATAAAAGACCTTTTGAAGGTTTTTTGTTTTACTCAATTGGTCCAACCACTAAACCACTGAGGAGGAGATTTTGTGGGACAAGATACTTACAAAATTATAAAAAATAAAGTCACAGAGGGGCTTCAGGATTTAGAGTCGCGAAAAGGCCGGTTTCGGGCTTTTGAAGCGATTCGGCCAGCCATGTTAAAGATGGTGCCGGACTATCCGGAACTTTCTAACCGTTTACGGGAAATCAAAACATACAGTATTGATCTTTTAGAGGAAGTCATTGTTCAGGCTCAAAGGTCTTTGAAAGAAAAAGGATGTAGCGTCTTTGTTGCTGAGACAACTGAGGAAGCCCAGAATTATATCGCCGGTCTGATTCCCCCTAAAGGATTGATCGTCAAATCAAAATCTAATGCCGGTAAGGAAATTAATATTTCACACCACCTTGAAGATCAAGGAGCTACTGTCATCGAGACAGATCTGGGGGATCGGATTAACCAGCTCGCCAAGAGTGAGGCAAGTCATTCCTTAGCACCCGCTATTCATATTCCTATTGAGCGAGTTACTGAAGTTTTTTCCGAAGAAGCGGGAACTAAGCTGGAGTGTACTCCAGAAGCTTTGGTTGTAGCAGCTCGCCAACGTCTTCGCAATTATTTGATTAATGCTGATATAGGCATCTCCGGAGCTAATGCGATTGCCGCCGATACAGGCAGTATTTTTCTTACGGAAAATGAAGGAAATATTCGTGCTGTAACGATGATGCCTAAAACTCATATTGTGATTGCCGGCGTTGAGAAAATTGTTCCTACCTTGGAGGATGCTATGCAAGTTGTCCGAGCAGCTGCAGTCTACGGTGTTGGACAAGATATCGGAACCTATGTTTCGGTAATTTCCGGGGTAAGTGAATCCCTTGATCCTGATTTAGATCAGCAAGCACACGGACAGGGACCTAAAGAAGTTCACGTTGTACTATTAAAAAACGGACGTCAGGAAGCTATTCGAGCTGGTTATAAAGAGTCACTTTACTGTATTAACTGTGGTAGTTGTCTGAACTTTTGTCCTGTCTATGCAGAGGTGGGAAGCCGGTATGGATACAAGTATCTTGGAGGACGCGGCTTAGTTTTTGCGGCTTTTCACGGAGACTTAGAGAAATCAGAAAAAAACGGTCTATCCCTTTGTATTGGCTGTCAAAAGTGTAAGACGGCTTGCCCAGTGCAAATGCCTACTCCTGAGATGTTGTGGAAGCTTCGTGAAACTGCAGTTGAGAAAGAAGGGATGGGTTGGAAAAAAGAAGCAATTTTCTCCATGTTAACTAAACCAAAATCCCTACCTACAGTTAGTAAGCTTGCCGCGACCTTCGGCAAACTTGTTTTAAAGGATTCGGGTCAGGGAATGAGTTCACGGTTACCTTTAAGTTCCTTAGGTATGCCTAAAGAACGAGTTATTCCCAAACTGACAAGAAAGTCCTTTTTGACGAACGCTAATCCCAAAACGATTACTCGTCCCCTTAAAACGGTAGGCTTTTTTCCCGGGTGCGTGGTTAACTATTCCGAGACGGATTTAGGCGAGGCTCTTTTACACGTTTTGGCAGAAAACAATGTAGCCGTTAAGCTCGCCCAAGAAGATGTGTGCTGCGGGATACCCAGTATTGTCAGCGGAGATATGGCTCATGCCAAAGCTATGGCCCTTAAAAATATTGAGATGTACAGCAAATTTGAGATGGATGCTTTGGTTTTCGTTTGTCCAAGCTGTGCGGTGGCCTTTAAAGAAGAGTATCCTAAGCTTTTTGCTGACGATTCTCCGGAGATTAAGAAAAAAGTAAAAAAACTTGCTGAGAGTGTACGAGATATTAATGAATTTCTATTTCATGATATTCAATTAAAAGCTCCGGATATAAAAGTAAGTGAAAAAGTAACCTATCATGATCCCTGTCATTTGGCAGGCAGTATGGGCGTGAAAGAAGAACCACGAAATTTATTGCAGGGAATTCCGGGTTTGGATTATGTAGAAATGAAAGATGCTGATACTTGTTGTGGTTTTGGCGGGTCATTTAGTTTAAGTTTCTACGAACTTTCACATCGCATCAATGAAGGAAAACTACGGACTATTGCCGATACTCAAGCAACGATATTGGCTACGAGTTGTCCGGGATGTATGGTGCATTTTCGGGATGGAATATCCCAGAACAACATGAAGCAAAAAGTGCTCCATACGGTACAGTTATTAAGTCAGGCTTATGGAAGGAGGCCGTAAAGATGAGTGAGGCAAAAACACTAGTAAAGGCTCAAAGAATTTTAAATCACATTGACTCCAATCGAAAAAGTCTTATTCAAAAATATCCCAGGCTTGCCTCTCAAGTTAACGAAATTAAATCAGAGGTTGCCAAGAATTTTAAAGAACATGTAGAGAAAGCAATTTCATCTTTAGAAAACAAAGGATGCCATGTTATTGTTGCGGCTGATTCAGCAAACGCTCAACAGCAGGTTTTAAAAATTCTTGCCGGAAGTAGGCAGGTCGCCATAAGTAAGAATCCGATTTTTTCGGAGATCGGTCTGAGGGATTTCCTAAAAGCAAACGGTGTGGAGGTCAAGAATACTGACCTCGGAGAAAGATTAGTTGGAACAGCAATTGATGTCCATCCCTGGATTGCAACGTTGAATAAAGAGATAACTGACCAAGCAATGGTTGTTCAAGTAAAAGATGAAATCAAACGCACTGTAGCCAATTTGGAATATGGAATCACAGGTGCTGAGGCAATCGTGGAACAAAATGGAACTATTACCCTTTTAGAAAGTGAAGGGAACGTCAGATTCACCTCAAATCTTCCCTATAACCATATAGTGGTTGCCGGTATGGATAAGATCGTTCCAACACTTGAGGATGCTTTAACAGTTTGTCGAACAATGAGTATTTATGGGTTAGGAAAAGATATGCTTAGTTATATCTCCTTTATCAATGGTCCTAGTCGGACAGCTGATATCGAATTCAAAATGGTCCAAGGTATGCATGGCCCCAAAGAAGTCTATGTCATTTTAATTGATAATGGTCGTTTGGCAGCAGCAGAAGGCGGGAAGGGGGATTTGCTGAAATGTTTACACTGTGGAAGCTGTTTGGTTAATTGTCCTAAATATCTGACGGAAGGACTGGAATGGGGGTATCGTTATACGGGTAAAAGGATGAAAGTTCTGACAGCCTTTTTAGAGGGGGTGCATACAACAGAAACTACAGATTGTGGAGATTGCCGGAAATGCAATGAACTATGTCCGGTCGGTATTCAGGTTTAGAAATAAAATATGCTTAAAAGTATTGGGAGAATGAAAGCGAGATGGAAATAAAAATTCCTGGTGTCATGGAGGGTCCTTATGCAATTTGAAAAGGTTAAGCCGCACCGGACGTATCAAGAGGTATTGAAGCAAATTAATAATCTAATTATCGAAGGAAAGTTGAGTCCCGGCGATCGTTTGATGGGAGAACGCGAGATGGCTGGAGAATTGGGCGTAAGCCGCACAACACTGCGTGAGGCTTTGCGAACTATGGAACTTTTAGGCTTGGTAGAAATTAAGCCAGGGGGCGGGACGTTTATTCGGGATGTTCAGCTGGACTATGTGATTAACCCCTTAGCCTTAGCCTTATCCGTCGAACCCACTCGCCTTGATGAACTATGGGAAATAAGAATTACTCTCGAGGCCGAATGTGCTCGCTTAGCAGCAGAACGGGCGAGTGAGGAAAGCCTGCGTTGGATTGCGCATGCCCTTAAGGATATGCAAATAGAACATCATGACTTAGATGCTTATGCTAAGGCGGATATGAGATTTCATTATATGGTTGCTCAAGCTTCTCAGAACACTCTTATGAATCGGCTTCTCCAAACATTGGTTGTACATATTTTTGAGTTAATTAAAAGGACTGGGCCGCTTCGTTTTAGTCATGATATAGGTGGACTTCGTACTGTTCGGGAGCATGTTGCGATTTATGAGGCGATTTCGCGTCATGATTCGGGAGAAGCGCAGAACCTTATGCGGAAGCATCTAGAGGAAGCAAGAAACGAGCTTGCATAACGCGTCCATCACTCTCGAATGTTGGACTTCAATTAACTGGAATGGTGGAATTTCAAATACGAAGCTCTACGACGGACGAAACTTAAGGAATGCTGCATTGTACATATGCCGACGATCTTAAGGTTTTTTCCATCGGTTACAGTTCACAATAGCTGAAAGAATTGTTATAATAAATTGACTTAGTCTTAGGGCGGGGTGAAATTCCCCACCGGCGGTATCCCAGTTTCTGGGGAGCCCGCGAGCGCTTCTTTATTTTAAGAAGGTCAGCAGATCTGGTGAGAGGCCAGGGCCGACGGTAATAGTCCGGATGAAAGAGTTGAAAAAGCATTAGACTCTTTGAGGAACGGGCAGGGGGTATTAGTTACTGATGATGAACATCGGGAAAACGAAGGAGATCTGATGTTCTCGGCTCAATTTTTAACAGAAGCACAGGGCCGGGTCATACAGAAGCTAACATCGATTTAATGCGTTTAGCAGGTTTGAAACCCTGTGGAGTATTATGTGAACTTACAAATCCAGACGGAACTATGGCTCGCCTACCGGAAATCGCGGCCTTCGCTGAAAAAAATAATATACCTGTGGTAACGATCGAGGACCTGATAGATTACCGTAAACAATATCATATAATTGAATTGAATTTCTCCAACCGGCTTATTAAGTATTTACTTAAAAGCCGGTTATCATATTTACTGGCAATGTAGACTAGGAAAAGTGGGAATATAAAGTTCTTAACTATAAACTCAATTGAAGACTTACAAATAGTTATTGGTAAATCTGTGGATAATGTTTTCCCGAAGCAGGGACATAAAGAATTCTGCATTGGACAAAAATTACGATTATTGTAACTTGAAACATAAAACCAATCGTGATATGATCATACTTACTATTAAAAGAGAAATCGGTGATGACATTGGATAAGATCTCATTAGATAAAGAAATAATTCTCAATGCCACTGAAGAGGTCATTCGCCGTTTTGGACCAGATAAAGCGAATATCACTGACGTGGCAAAATCATTAAAAGTCAGTCATGCTGCCATTTATAGATATTATAATGGTAAAGCTGCCCTTTGGAATGCTGTTACAGAACGCTGGCTTGCAAATTTGCATGCTCCTTCAAAAAGTATTTTAAAAGAAGATAGTCCTGCTGATATTAAGCTTTTTCATTTACTGGAAGACTTCGCGGAAGCTAAACGTCGCAGTGCCATTAATGATCCGGAAATGTTTGCCAATTACATTAAACTGGCTCAAAACTCAATGCAAGTAATTGAAAAGGGTATAGAAGACGGAATTAATCAAATCCAGGAGGTTATAGAACAAGGAATTACAGAAGGTATATTTTTCATAGAATTTCCTTATCAAGCGGCAAGATCCGTATATCTTGCAACCAGTGTTTTTATCCACCCAAACTCATTCGCAGATCCTGAGCGAAAACAAAACATAGAATCTGTGATAAATCTTCTAATAAGAGGACTTAAAAATCCCCAAAACTGAATCGAGTAGGTGAGGCCGATCAATCTTCTCCTCTTACAAAACTCCAAATACGATAAAGTAAACTTTTAAGCCCTTGACGTTCCAAATAGGAATTGTTGAGGGCGTTATTGTATGCCGGGACTTTTCACATTTTTTGCAAAAGCATGGCCAAGCTGAAAGCAGCGAACATTTATAACACGTTCTTTCACCGCTGCAGTCATCAAATATAATATTCATTAAACTCGAAAGTGAACTCGTTCAGCTAAAGCTGAACAGCGGGGCTTCCTTAAAAACAGGATAAATATAAATTTATTACAAGTTACATATTTATTGTGTTGTAATTACCTGCTCATAATGATATAATTCGTTTTAAGGTTACAAATATTAAAACATTAAACTTGTAATCAAAGAGGGGAGTTAATATGGATTTGTTACAGGTTGATCCGACAAAATTTACGAATATGATTAGTCTCAATTAGACAGCGAAAAGATTGTATACATTCTTCCAATTCCGTATAAGGTAATCTTACTATTTAATTTATTAGGAGGATTTTATTATGCGTATTCTTGTCACTGGAGCAACAGGTTATATCGGTTCGGCGGTTGTACAAGAACTGATTCAGGCTGGACATAAAGTGATTGGTTTAACACGTTCGGAAGAAGGTGTCAAAAAATTAGAAAATGTTGGAGCGGAAGCACTGAAGGGGACGCTGGAAGATACGGAATATCTTTGTAAAGGAGCCTCCATGGCAGAAGGTGTTATTCATATGGCTTTCCGACATGATTTTTCAGATTTTGCAGGATCCCTTGCTATTGATTTAAATGTAATTAACGCAATAGGTGAAACCCTTGTAGATACTGGAAAACCTTTCATGACCACTGCTCATGCCAATGGGGATGCTTCGGATAAGGCTACATTAGCTTTAGCTGAGAGAGGGGTTCGCTCCGCTGTCATTAGTCTTGCACCCTCCGTGCATAGTGATGCGGATAGGCATGGATTTATTCCACAACTTATCAGTATTGCACGCTCAAAAGGAGTATCTGCCTATGTTGAAGATGGAGCTAATCGATGGCCGGCTATTCATAGACTTGATGCTGCTAAGCTTTTCCGTCTGGCGATAGAAAAAGCACCGGCTGGTTCATATTTTACAGGAAGAGGCGAAGCAGGAATTCCTTTTCGTGAAATTGCCAGTACTATCGGAAAACACTTAAACGTTCCGGTGGTAAGCATCTCACGTGAGGAAGCCAGTGCTCACTTCGGGTTTCTTGGTGCATTGGCCGCACTTGATATTCCAAGTGTAAAGCCGGGAAACTCTCCACAAACAAAAGAGATATTGGGATGGAACCCGGTGCATCCAGGCTTAATTGCAGATTTGGAACAAGGTCATTATTTCAATAAATAATCTACTGCATCACAAAAGTATAGTTTAGGGTTTATCCAGTTTTTAAGCCCCGATGGTCAGCTTTAACTGAACGAGTTCACTGTAAGTTTGTTATGGGCCTATAATACGACTAAAATATATAATGCGTTGGCGTGAGAATATAGCAGTTCTCACACCAACGCATTTTAGTTTTATGATTTTTACTTTTTACTATACTTAAAGATGTATTTATTATATAATTAAAAATAGGCAAAAGAAGTCATAATATCTATATAACTAAATATATTATATCACAAATATCTTAGAGCTGTCAAGTGGTTTCTTCAAGATTCTTATTAAAGGAGCGTGATCCGATGGACAGTTACCAAGAAAATTATCAAGAGGAGATTGAGTATCTTAGGAAGGCATTGGCTTTTATCGAGGAAGAAGTGGAAAAAGAAGCGAAGAATTTAGAAGAAAAAAAGAGTGATTTAATTGCCGCCAGAAAAGATATGTACGAAAATACCATTCATGCTTCGAGTGACTTTGAAAGTCTTGTCGATATAAACCTGCATTCTATGCAAATTAATAATTATATCTCTAGTTACAATCCGCAACGTTTCAAAAACCTCAAGAAAATGATAAATTCACCTTACTTTGGTCGGTTTGATTTTATAGAAAAAGGTTGTAGTGAAAAAGAAAATATATACATTGGACTTTACAATTTAATGGATAGGAATACGGGTCGAGTCTACGTTTATGATTGGCGCGCACCCATTTCAAGTATATTTTATAGGTATGAACTAGGTGAAGTAATGTATGACACTCCGGCGGGGATTAGCCGGGGGGATGTTTCTCTGAAAAGGCAATATAAAATTTGGAATTCAAAGCTAAAATACTTTTTCGATTGCAGTGTCAGGATTACAGACGAAATACTGCAGGAAGTGCTAAGCCAGAATACCTCAGCCAAAATGAAAAATATTATCGAAACAATTCAAAAGGAACAAGACATTATTATAAGAGATAGGGATCACGAGCTCTTAATTGTACAAGGTACAGCAGGTAGTGGCAAAACATCAATTGCACTGCATAGGATTGCCTTTCTCCTTTATGAGGGTCTCAATTCCAATCTGCGATCGAATGAAGTTGTCATATTATCTCCCAACACCGTTTTTAGTCACTATATTTCGAGTGTTCTTCCTGAGCTGGGGGAAGAAAACGTGGAGCAAAGCGTTTTTGACGATTTAATCTCTGAAGTTTTTCAAGGCAGATTTGGGGAAGAAACAAGGGATATGCAGCTTGAAACATTGATACATTCCCGAGGGAAGACGAGTGGTGAGGTTCGGCGGCAAAGCATCGATTTCAAGGGTTCGAGGGTATTTAAGCAAATTCTTGATAGACTATTATGGTATTACGCCCATCGGCTTATTCCCTTTGAGGACGTCTATTATAATGGAACAATCCTAGCGACGAGGCAGCAGCTAAAGAATCGTTTTCTTCACAATGAAATTGGTATTCCGATGGCAAAACAGCTTAAAATCATTGAGACATTCCTCTTGAAAAAGGTCCACCCATTACAGAAAAAGAGACTCCAACGCTTGGAAAAGATTGTGGAAAAAAGTGAAGGGCATGAGTTTGAAATAAAGTCCTTCAGCCGATTGTTAGCCATCAGACAAGCCGTGGCTTTCCGGGAACGAATTCGAAAATTCACGATCGTTGATTATAGAGACTTGTATATGCTGCTGTTCAAGAACCATGGGCTTTTACTCAAGTTGGCGCGAGGTCTAACACTTCCGGAAACTAATAAAGAAATTATTTTAACAACTCTGCAAAATCTACAAAAGGGGCAAGTGCACTATGAAGATTATGCCCCACTTCTTTATTTGAAGTTAAAGATCGAAGGGAATGATGTGGTTTCCGGGATCAAACATGTGGTCATTGATGAAGCGCAGGATTATACGCCTTTGCAATACGAGGTTTTTAGGATTTTGTACAATAATGCAACCTATACTGTCTTAGGAGACATCCGTCAGACGATTGAAAAAACAGCAGACGGTTTACTATATGACGATATATCGGAGATACTCAATAAAGGTAAGATGATTAAGCTTTCTTTAAATAAAGGGTATAGGTCGACCTGTGAAATCAACACCTTCGCACAGGCTCTGCTAGGTGAAGGCACCCAACAAGGTTATGCTTCTATTGAACGGCATGGTGAGGAACCCAAGGTTATCCCTCAAGAAACATTAGAGGCGATGGATCGGTCGATCGTTGAGGATATAGCGAAGTTTACAGAGCAAGGGTATGAATCTATAGCCGTCATATGTAAAACTCAAGGGGAAGCAGAAAAGGTGTTTGGTCGGTTGAAAAAATCGGTGCAACTAACACTTATTAAACCTCGAGGAGGGGAAGTTACAAAAGGTCCATTGGTCATTCCAACGTATATGGCAAAGGGATTAGAATTTGATGTTGTGATCGGTTATGATGTTAGTAAAGAAAACTATGTGAGTGATTTTGATAGACAATTACTGTACATTACCTGTACACGGGCACTCCATCGACTGGTTATTTATTATAAAGGAGATAAAAGCCCCTTGATTTAATTAACGCAACACATAACTAAAAGTGTAAACAGCGGCTTTAGTGAAAAATCTAAGGCCAGTTTTTTTGTCACTTTAGGGTGCTTCCGATACCAATAAATTAAATTCGATGTATAATTATGCAAATGGAATTTTATAATCAAAGTGAATCATTAAGCTAAAAGTATGTCTTCAGATTGTCTGGAATAACTGAAAGGGCATTAAATCATATGCTTACAAAAGAATTACTAAGTTACATAATGGATATTGGAGAACAAATGCTTGTCAGCGGTGCTGAAGTAAATCGCGTAGAGGACTCCATCAGCCGTATCTGCAAAGCATATGATGCTAAGCGGGTGGATGTATTTACAATCACGTCTAGCATCGTCGTATCTCTGCAATCGAAAAACGGAAATACGCTCACTCAAACCAGGAGGATCTTGAAATACGCAACGGATTTGGATAAGTTGGACAGACTTAATAATCTTTCCCACTATATTTGTGCTCACAAACCTGAGGCGGAATATATTAGCAATGAAATAGAAAAGATCGGGAGTAGACATAAATATGGTCCAAATGTCCAATATTTGGTATATGGTGTGATTGCTGGAACATTCACGGTTTTCTATGGAGGCGACTTGAATGATGCAGTTGTTTCTGCAGCTATCGGCATGATATTGAAATCAGTGATCACTTTTATTCAAAGATTGGATAAGAATGTTTTTATCGTAAATATACTATGCTCGTTCATTGTAGGTTTGCTGGGAGTTCTGCTCGTTAGAACCGGGATAGGCCATAGCTTCGATAAAATTGCAATCGGAAATATCATGCTGCTGATACCGGGATTGGCTCTAACGAACTCAATAAGAGATATCATAAGCGGAGATACGATAGCAGGACTACTGCGTCTTTGTGAAGCTATTCTTGTAGCATTATCCATCTCTTTTGGATTCGGTCTGGTATCGGTTTTTGTTGGAGGTATGTTTAAATGATCCCTACATTTCAGATCATTTTGGCTTTTATAGGTTCACTTGGTTTTTCGATTCTGTTCAATATTAAAGGAAGGAAAATATGGTATGCTGCTTTAGGCGGTATGGTAGCATGGATGATATACTTACTGGGTGGTCTCTGGCTAAGCAGCGAAATGACGCAGTACTTTGTATCGGCTATTATAGTAACCTTTTACTCAGAGCTATGTGCCCGCATCGAGAAAACGCCAGCTACTACTTTTTTAACAGCAGCTATTATTCCACTAGTTCCAGGTCGGGCCTTATACTATACGATGAGCTATGCGATCAACAATAGGATTGTAGAGTTTGCCGATTATGGCTCTTACACGGTAAGTATTGCAGTTGCCATAGCTGCCGGCATTATGGTCGCATCTTCGCTGTTCAGAATCTTTTTTGCATTACGCTCTTATGAATACCGTCATCATTAATATTTATCTCTTTCGTGGATATTCTGAATTGGTGTATAGATAGCTTAAGCCTGACCCACTTCATCTCATACTTATCGAGCGCTCTGGCCACGGCAAAATACTATATAAGGATATAGCTCTTTTGGGTGACATGGTACTTTGGCGTTTTTCAGTGAACTAAATTGTTAAAATATTTACTTGTGCATTACATTTACATCTTAAGTATGACGTTGTATAATAAATCGAAATTAATTGCTAGGGGTGCCCAAATGCGGCTGAGATAGAGCTATTGCTCTTGTCCCTTCGAACCTGATCTGGCTAGTACCAGCGTAGGAAAGCAAAATCGTTTAATATTGACTTGAATTGAAGCATATTTTACATGAGTCAAAACGACAGCTTACCTACGGGGAAGCTGTTTTTTTATTCAGTTTTTAAGACCCCCACTTCTATAAGTGAGGGTGGGTCCCTCGTTAACTTCAGGTGGGGTAGAGTCCCCATCTGAAGCCCCAATGTTCAGCTTTAGCTGAACGAGTTCACTCACTTGCTCTGGAAGGATTGTATTAAGGTTATTTCATTCAAAAAATAATGAGGAGCATTCCTGTAGTAGGAAAAAATGAGCTTTGTCAAAAAGAAGACCTCACGTTACAATTTGAAAGGACTGTTGGCCAACAGAATCCAATCAAAATAACGGAGGTCATCCCAAATGAATTTTACACAAAACGAGAAACTAAAGCAACTTTCTGAAAGAAGTATTGTTATCGGAGTGGACATCGCCAGCGAGCTTCATTACGCCAGGGCTTTCGACTGGCGAGGAGTAGAGCTGGGCAAAGTATTCAAGTTTGAAAACAGTGCTGAAGGATTCAGGGATTTCTATGCATGGATTGAACGTTTAAAAGGTCAAGCACAAAAGGACTGCATAGTGGTAGGCGCAGAGCCAACCGGCCATTACTGGTTCGGCCTGGCATCATATCTAAAAGAGCAAAGCATTAAGCTAGTCCTCGTAAACCCATTCCATGTAAAGCGTAGTAAGGAGCTTGATGACAACCACCCC
>NZ_LDZY01000024.1 GCF_001029285.1 Desulfosporosinus acididurans | reverse complement strand
GGTTTTTCTTCTCCTAGTTCTTCCAGGTTCCGGTCCCCATACTCCTCATTTTCTTTCTGATTGGTTAGCTCCGCAAATTCAAAGAGTTCTCGGCACTTTTCCCGCAGCTTTTCTTTGTAGCGCTTGGTTGATTTTCCCCAGACCCAGCTGTACTTATTAGCATTGGCTTCTATTTTTGTCCCGTCTAAGAAATAATTTTCCAGCTTGATATAGCCTTGTTTATGTAAAAGTTCAACAGCCTCACTAAAAATCTCAACCAACACATCTTTCATACGTTCGCCCCGAAAGCTGTTGATGGTTTTAAAATCCGGACTATTTCCTCCGCACAACCACATATACATGATGTTTTCGCGGGCTGCCTTTTCTATGCGGCGGCTAGAAAACGTTTTATCAGCATAGGCATAAACGATCAGTTTGGTCATCATGACGGGATGATAACTCGAACGTCCACCTCCCGGATATTTAGCTAAAAGAGGTTCCAGATTCATTTGATCGATAGCAGAGTTTACCACTCTGACCATATGATTGGGAGGAATAAGACATTCCAAATCTATTGGTAAGCTCAGTTGATTCTGATTATACTCTTTAAAAACAACTTGGTTATGTACTTTTTTACCCGGTTTTGACAAGGAGAAAACACCTGCCTCATTCGTTCTTTCCTTGTCATAATTATACCATTTTTCTTCCGAATACGCGGAGAAACCGCCGAAATCTAATGATTTCTAGCGGTTTCTCTCGGCTGTGTTTTCACACAGCCCCATTTTTTGGTACACCAGTAAAATAAAGGTGATAATGCTATAAAAAGAGAATATTATTTATGTGACAGAGTTTTACTATTGGGGTAAATCTCCAAAATTACCTTTGAAGACAACTAAAGTTTAGGAGATAACAGAGGGTATTTTGTTAATTCTAAATTTATTTAAACATAGCTTGTTTGAAATGTGGATAGTTCTAAGAATTAGTGAAATAAATTAATTTCACATTAAGTATTGGGAGGTATCAAATTGATACTAAATATTACATTTGCCCATTTGACAATTGTCTTAGCAACGATATTTAACACTAAAGGATTAGTGGATGGTCCACCGCCAACAGTCTTGAATTTCATCTTAACAATACTTTTCTTAGTATTATGGTTCTCATTCGGTATTTTTAGAGGGCGGGAAAGAAAGAAGAGCTTTTTAATATTTGCAATTATATTTTGGGCTATAGCATTAGGAACAACTTTTATTGTCATGCACTTAGGGCCTAATCCTTTAGTGATGGTTAATTTTGCAATTATGGCTCCTGTAAACGGATTTATGTTTTTAGAATTTATGAGGAGCCAATTATTTTTTGCAGCCATGTTTTTACCTTTAATAATTACTTGCATTGGTTATCTAGTCGGACTAAAAATAATCTCATCCCAAAATAATCTCTAGATTAAATTATTTGATTTTTCCTATGCCAATATTTATCCGGTAATTTCCATACTGTAAGATAGAGTCCAGAAAATGGTTCAAATCTGTTTGAGAATTAACTTGAACTTTCAACATGTAACATCCGTCACCGCTAATCCGGTAAGCTTCCATAACCGAAGAATTATCTTTCACGAATATCTGAAATGCCTTATGATCGGTTGTTTTCATGAAAACGGTGACATATGCAGTTAGAGTTTTCCCAAGTAACTCCTCATCAATCAAAGCAGTATAACCTTTAATAACACCTAAACTCTCCATTCTTGAAATGCGGTTAGCAACAGCTTGTCCTGTTAGATGAATCGCTTCGCCAATATCTCGCAAATGGACTTTACAATTTGCCTTAAGCAGCTCTAAAATTGCCAAATCAGTTTTATCAAGCATTTTTATCAAAATCCTTTACTATTGCAACTGAATTAAGCCCTTAATTTTCTCGGCTCAACTAATAACTTTTGTATACTTATTATAACAAAAGAAATGGAGGGGTTGGCAATGAAGAGAGCATTATTGGTAATTGATGTTCAGTATGAATATTTTACTGGCAGGATGCCGATTACTTATCCCGAAGGAAGCTTTGAAAATATAATTAAGGCTGTGGATGCAGCAAATCTATATCAAATCCCGGTTATATTAATCCGACATACTGCGATACAAAATGATGCAGCTACTTTTCGAAAGGGGAGCCATAACTGGGAAATTCACGAGGACCTCTTGAAAAAAGAACATGTTTGTATTATCGATAAGAACTTACCTGGAAGTTTTACGGATACTGATCTAGAAAATATGTTAAAACAAATGTCGATTGACACAATCGTTATAGCTGGGTACATGACACAGATGTGCTGCGATACGACCGCAAGACAAGCAGTACATCTCGGATTATCAGTGGAATTTCTGTCTGATGCAACAGGTACTTTAGATATTATGAATTATGCTGGAAAAGTTACAGGTGAGGAACTTCACAGATCGATTCTTGTAACGCAAGCGATGCGGTTCTCTAGGGTGATATCCACTGATGAATGGATAAAAGACCACTAATCTTCAAGCATACCTCTTGGTTAACGATTGCGAAAATAAACGGTGCAGAGATGGTTACCATAAAACGTGTTGATCTGGATTATCGACAACCTGCTTTAGTGCAGTAATTATATAGACAATTATGATAAAAACAGTAATTGAAAGTAAAGGAGAAAAATAAGCGAAGGGTTGTGCTCCCATAGTCGTACCATGTGCCCACAAATCCCATAGTGACATAAAAAACCTCTCCTTTACAAAGGCTACTCAAATAATCTCAGGGTTATTGAAATGATTTTTAGTTGTTACTTTAACTGGTTAAGGCTATCTCTAATAATGTGTTCACTGTTAGCTTGCTCAAATTTAAAAATAGCACCATTCAAAAATAGTCCGAATGACAGAATCATAACAGCAATCTGTAATGGAAAAGGTGTATATAGGTCAAGGAATCGAATAAGACTGACAATATTATCATTGGGCTCCAGGGACTGTTTTATACTCAATTCCACATGACGAAAGTCAATGGTGAGAAAACCTATAGATGTATGATGATCGTAAACAGGAAAGTAAATGGACATTCTCGGAGTAAGGCTAAAGGGGTTAAGTTGACCACGCTGAGAACAACGAGATTCAGTGACTATTTCTTTTGTAATGACATTTTCTAAATCAATCGGTTCATACGAAAGATTGCTGGCGGTCACATCCGTTTTCTTTTGCCGTTGCCCGTTTTGCCCGCTAATTACCTCAAAGACTCTATAAGCAGCATCGATAATAACAAAAGCAAGAGAGGCATAGGTAGTCAATAGGGTAAGGGAATACGGAGGTCTTATTTCAATTATTTTAAAGAGCAAATATATTGTTTCGTTAGGTTCCATTTGTTGACGCCAAAAAACTTGCACGATTCGAAGATCGCGTATAGCTAATCCGATGGCGCAGTAAGGACGGACAAAAAACCAAAACATTATGGTATCAGTACAAAGTCTGAATGGGTTTAATTTGCCAGCAAACCATTTCCGTCCTTGGTTCAGCAATAATGAGTAATACTTCTGGAAAATTATTGGGTTCTTACACAAGATTCCTCTAAAATATGGGCTAAATCTTCCTAAATATTGTTCTAGAATTAGATTGTTTTCTGGTGGCATAAATCTTCACCCCAACTAAAATTGCTCAATTATTCTTTCCCCCGCTTTTTCAATAGCTCCTTCGGTATAGCCACCGGTATTTAGAATGAGCCAGGTCCAAAAAAGCGAATTTAAGATTGCAATAAAGGTAGGGACAGGTAACCATATGCCCCAGAATTTCGTATTTTTTTGAGTGGAAGAACTATTGTTCCAAGTATTCTCTATCATGTTTGAGCTCATAAGCATTCAAAATGTCCTCATAAAATTAGATACTATCGGAGTGATTCATAGTTTCGGAAAATAACAGCACCCAGTATCATTGAGACAATAAAGGAACCTACCAGCCATATTATCCAATAGCTTTGAATTAACCAAAATTCGTAATTATTCCTTACCACAAGGGCCTCCCCCCAAACTAATACATTATATTCCATAATATAAGCAGCTGTGTTAATATCAGGAAATATTGATTTTGGCAATACTAACTGGTCCAAAGAGATTCTCATTTTCGAGGATAACTTTGGGCTTTTGCTAATCATAATTACATATTTAGCAGTTTGTCCTCTGATTAGTTTTGTTTTAACCGAATAGCGTTTAATATTTGCAGGAATTAACAACTGCGTGCAGAATGCTAATTGACCGATAATTGTTGACTAGAGGAGATGTAGTTTTTATTGAATTGGAAACGAACACTTATGATTTTATGGGTTACCAATTTTCTGGTAACGGCTGGTATGAGTTTGGTGATTCCATTCCTTCCTTTGTATATTGAAAAGCTCGGAGTACATCAATTACAGGATATTGAACGATGGTCAGGTTGGGTTTTCTCAGCCCAGTTTGTAACCTCCGTAATTTGTCAGCCTATCTGGGGAAGATTCGCCGACAAGCACGGACGAAAAATTATGCTATTACGTGCCGGTCTAGGTATGGGAGTTGTAACAGCATTAATGGGCGCGGTTGTGAATGTATGGCAATTGCTTTTCCTTCGGTTATTCAACGGAATCTTTTCTGGATTCATCTCTATGTCCGTTTCATTGCAAGCCTCAATAACACCTAATGAGAATTCTGGCCAGGCACTTGGCATGCTTCAAACTGGAGCAATTGCAGGAAATCTTATCGGTCCATTAATCGGTGGTGTGCTAGCAGAAACTATTGGTTTCCGTGCTGTGTTCTATTTAACGGGAGGGTTTCTTATAGCCGCCGGAATTATTGTTTTGATATTTGTACACGAAAACCATCAGCCAAGAGTCAATACTAAAAATAATCAAAAAGGTGATTTGATTCAATTGAAATCACTTTTACCAGTCTTTATAGCCTCGACATTCACACAAGTTGGTATGATGAGTATTGAGCCAATCGTTTCGATTTATGCCGAAACATTATATTCAGGTGCTCATTTAGCCTTAATAGCTGGTTTAGTTGTAGCAATGAGCGGTATTGCAAATCTAATTGGCGCACCTACTTTAGGGAGATTGGGTGACAATATTGGTCAACGCAAGGTTCTAATCATTGCCTTATGTTCAGCAGCATGTATGTATTTTCCCCAAGCCTTAGCTGCTAATATCGGTGTTTTGCTTATAGGTCGATTCCTATTAGGACTATTTATCGGAGGTATGATACCATCGTTAAATGTACTGGTTAAAAAGAAGGCTCCTAAAGAGCTGCAGGCTACTGCATTCGGGTTCAATTCGGCTTCCACATTCCTAGGTAATCTAATAGGTCCACTTGTAGGAAGTACAGTAGCAGCCACTTATGGGATTAAAAATGTATTTTATGTTACGATGGTGATTCTACTGGTTAATGCCGTTATGATCTATTTCAATCGAAACTTAGACGTTCAACCTAGAACTGTTACCGGGTAAATTAACTAGTAACTTGATCTTGTTCTTTACTTAATTCCAGCGAGTTGCAATTTCAATAAGTCGCTGAGAGAGTCATTTGGCTTTTTCAACGTAAATTTAGTTTGTAACTGGATACCTAATGATTTATAAGTGCGTCCCCAGCAGTGAGTTTTAGACTCTTAAGCTGTGGGGCGTTTTTTAATCTTACATTCAAAATCGTTGTAATCAAAATAGCTTTTTACAAACACTTAGGTTAGAGGGAATTGTTCATTATAAACTAATAAATTTTTGCGAAAAATTTAGCTATAATGTTCGAAAAAATGCTTTTTAAGTTTATGCTTTCTGTTTTTAAAATGAAATGTAGTACATAACTTCAAATACAAGTCGTTTAAAAATATAAATTTAAATAATTCTTTTAAATTATAATTGTTTAATTAAATTACGTTAATATTAAACTAAATTGTATTGTAATATTTGAATATAACTTAAGTTTATTCGATATAATATGATTTGATTTAATATATTAATAACTTATAGAGTGTAAAACTTTAGTATTAGATCCTAATTTTATTCGAAGAACAAAAAACAGTTCAAGCATTTAGTTAAAAATATTTATAATAGTCTCACAAATAGCGCTTAACATAAATAAATACGATTACGACAATATTGTCTTCTTATAGACATTAACGAAACTCAATGCTAATCTTTAATTGTGAGAACAAGTACATAAAAGGAGGATTGATTTCGAGAAAATTACAGTATTTAGAAAATACCCTTAAAGGGATGCTAAGAAATTTGACTAAAAAATTTGGAAGGGAGGATATAGAAAGATCGTCATCCGCATTAATTGGAGTTTAGATGAGCACAAATATTGTGTTTGTCAAATTTCGTTGATTTGAAGGTGGTATTTATATGTACCTAACAAAAATTAATCATTTCCCCTCTATTGAGACTATAAAGAGTTATAAAATTGAGAATCTTCGCAAGGATTTTATGGCGGCTTTGACTGGGGTAGTTGTAGCAATTCCTCAATGCATGGCCTACGCTTTGATTGCAGGGCTAAACCCGGTTTATGGCCTTTATACAGCGATTGTATCCGCGATTTTCGGTGCAACATTTGGGAGTTCTAAACACCTAATTACTGGGCCGACTAATTCATCTGCCTTACTGGTCGCTAGTGTCATGAAGAACTATATGGGACTCGACAATGCCTATCAAATGGTTTTCCTTTTGACATTTTTAGTGGGTACTTTAAAGATCCTTTTTGGGGTTTTGAAACTTGGCAGATTAATTAGTTATGTTTCTCACTCTGTAATTATTGGTTTTACAACTGGGGCAGGTTGTTTAATAGCTCTCGGACAACTAAGCACTCTTCTAAGTATTCCTGTTAAAAATTCAGCCCAAATGGCGACGACAGAAAAATTGTATTATGTATTAACCCATTTACAACAAACCAATATATATGCTCTTGGAATGGGTTTAATAACGATAATCGTGATAGTTGTTTGCAAAAAAATTAATAAGAATCTACCAGGTGCCCTCATTGGAATTATTGTTCCAATTATCTTCATTGTCATCTTTTCGCTAGATAAACTTGGAGTTCAACTTACTGGAAATATACCTACTTCTTTACCTCCGTTTAAAATGGTTAACTTTGATCTCAGCTTTATTCAGAATAATATTAGCGGAGCTTTATCTATTGCCATTATTGGCTGTGTTGAAGCAATTTCCAGTGCTAAATCAATTGCGACTTTATCACGCCAAAAGGTCGATCCAAACCAAGAATTTATAGGCCAAGGGATTGCGAACATGGCTTCCTCATTTTTTCAAGGATTCCCAGGATCCGGTTCGTTCACAAGAACTGCGCTCAATTATCATAGTGGAGCCGTTTCAAGACTTGCCGGTGTTCTCCAAGGTGGAATAATGGCTATTGTTCTTCTGTTTTTTGCTCCTTTTGCCAAATATATTCCTACAGCTTGTCTAGCTGGTGTTATGATGGTAACAGCTTATAATCTTGTGAATAAAGATGAGATCAAGAAAGTTGTAAGTCTTGGTAAACTAAAGTCAGATTCTTTAGCTATGTGGGTAACCTGTTTTGCAACTATCCTATTACCTAACCTTTCCTATGCGATCTATACCGGAATTGCACTTACAATTATGCTGCATCTAAAAGACACCAATAAAGCACCCATAAGAATTTTTATTCCTTTGGAAGCAGAAGATCCCAAAATCGTTGAAAAAGAGGTTGAGGTTGTAAAGGATAACGTTGAAATTCTAATTATTGAATTAGAGGGTAACCTTTATTTTGGATTAGCGGATAATCTCGAACAAAGGCTTGTTAGTTTGATTAGCAAATCAAAGGTGTTTATTTTAAGGATGAAGCATGTCTGCAACATTGACGTAACTGCACTTAATGCTCTCAAAGTTTTCACGCGGTCGGTTAAAGATGCTGGGGGAAGCGTCATTGTTTGTGGGTTAAATTCTAATCTTGATTCCATTTTAGTCAGCTCAAATTTTGATTTTGATATAGATTCCAACAATAAATTCATGTCTGAAAATGAAACGTTTGCATTTTCGTCTAAGGATCTGGAAAGGGCTAGGGACGTATTGAAATGTGATTCGGAAAATAAATCATCGAAATCCTGTGAATTATTGGCTAGTTCCTTTCAATTTTAATATGGTTTAACAATTTATAAAAAGTTATAAAAAGACGTACTCAAGACCTATAGTCAGAATCTATAGGTCTTTTTCTATCCAGTTTTAAGCCCCCAACTGAAGTCCCGAAGTTCAGCTTTAGCTGAACGAGGTCGTTAATTCAAGCAAAAGTAAAAAAACTGTCAATATAGAAAAACGTGTTCTACAAGCTATTTTGATCAATAGAATATCATAGAAATGATTTTTGTTTTAATAAACGATTATAAAGGAATTTTATAATCGCGTAAATGAAAGGAGGTAAAGAAGAAAACCATCATATTTCGGCCAAATACTTAAGTTTAAGTTAGGAGGGAAAAAATGAACCAAGAAAACACTTTGACTAGGTCTTCGCTGTTGAAGACCGAGGACTGGTGGGCTGTGTGGCTGGGAGGATTGGTGTTTTTCCTCGGTTTAGGTCAACTCTTTGGAGGCGATTTGTTAGGTTGGGCTGTTAAAACGAATGTCTGGCTCAGCATAACTAATTCAATGGCACCCCTATCCAAAACATATGCGTTTTTGCCTGGATGGGCTTCCTTGTTGCTGACATTTCTTTTCTTTCTGGTTACAACGTCTATCGGAGCCGCGTGTATGGGTTGGAACTTAAAACGATTTGTCGTGGGATTTACGATTATTTTTGCATTGGCCTATGGTTCTTTTGTTCTTGGAAGTTACGGTTATCTTGCGGCAACTAAAGACCAGTATGCGAAGCTAAATATGAATTGGTCAGTGGGACTTACCCCTGAAGGGGGTTTTATTATCGCACTTATAGTAGGTCTTCTAATTGGTAACTTTTGGACAGGATTGGCAAAATTTCTAGAAGAAGCGGCACGACCTGAGTTATATATTAAAACTGGAATTGTAATTTTAGGAGCAACCTTGGGAATTAAAGCTCTTGGTTCTGTCAATCTAGCCTCCACAGTGATTATTCGGGGACTCTGCGCTATTGTTGAAGCATACCTCATCTACTGGCCTGTCGTTTACTTCATTTCTCGGAAATGGTTTAAAATGACACCGGAATGGGCTGCCCCCCTTGCGTCCGGTATTTCTATCTGCGGTGTTGCAGCCGCTATCGCTACTGGCGGGGCAATTAGATCCCGGCCTCAGATCCCAATTATTCTCTCTTCGGTAATCATTGTTTTCGTAGCTGTCGAACTTTTGTTTTTACCATGGCTTGCCCAAAGCATTTTGTATAATCAACCGATGGTTGCTGGATCTTGGATGGGCCTGGCTGTCAAAAGCGATGGCGGTGCAGTCGCCAGCGGTGCAATCACAGAAGGGTTAATCAGAGCTAAAGCACTGGCTGTAAACGGAGTAAAGTGGGAACCCGGCTGGATCCTGACGGTTACGACAGTTACCAAGGTTTTTATTGACATCTTCATAGGGATTTGGGCCTTTATCCTTGCCGTGGTCTGGTCAGTTTTTGGGATTAACAAAAGGAGTCAAGAAAAAGGTGCCAAGGTAACAAAAGGAGAAATATGGGAACGTTTCCCGAAGTTTGTGATTGGTTATGCTGCTACTTTTCTAATCCTTCTTTTGATAGGTTTAGCAGCTCCGCACTTAACCAAAGCTGCTACAGCTGCAGCTGACCAGGCTAATGGCCTGAGAGGAATCTATTTTACTCTTACGTTTTTCTCAATCGGTTTAATCACTAATGTACGTAAACTATGGGCTGAAGGCATGGGCAGAATCGTGACGGTATATGCTGTTTGTCTATTTGGGTTTATCCTTTGGGTTGGACTCTTAATATCCTGGATTTTCTACCACGGAATTATGCCGCCGATTGTAACTGGCTAGAATTCATTATCCTGATAAGGAGGTGCAATTATGGCAGAAGCTAGCTCAAATGCTGGACAACAGCCAAATGCGAAGGCAGAAATGCAGGCAGAGGAATGGTTCGACTTGCTACCAATTGAAAAAAAGCTTATCGGTTATTCATTAAGCCTGGGAATTCTTCTGTTGATTGTTTTCGTTTTAGGCTTTAAAGTACTTTAAGAGTCGCATTAATCTATAGATTTATCCGATCAGTAGGAGCCTAAATTACATCCGCTAACTAAATTCCGTTGTACGCTAAAAATATGAAAAGGACCGAATTTCGAGTTCGGTCCTTTTTGTCATCGCCTTGTTTTTAAGTAAAATATGTATTTGTATTTTATAGATAACATCTCATAATAAAAGTTATTTTTTGATTGTTTAGACAACGAATAACTTGAAATAAATTATTTACTTCTTGTAAAGGATTGATCTTAGTTATGTCGAATAAACAACAATATCGAACTAATCAGTTCTTTGTTTTAGGAATAATGTAAGAAAATGTAATTATGTTAGTCGGTGGTTTGCTACATATTACTAAGTTAACAAATACATAGAAACGCCAGGTTAAAAAGCAAAAGATATTAGAAGTTTGTTAATACTAATTAGCAGGAAGTAGTGAAAATATGTTGTTAAAGCAATCTCGAGTTCACTGGTCACATTGGATTGTTATTTTAATTTGTTTAATTATACCTTTGGTAACAGATCATATGCAACTCGTTCCCGGTGATTTGATGTGGATGCTCTATATAATACCTGCAATAATCTTAGCCTACTACTATGGCTTAAAAGGTGGGTTCATTACCGCTTTTTTTAGTGTAAGTATCCAACTTACGTATAAATTGTCAGAGAGAAATTTTAATTTTATGGGACTCAAAGAGGGAAGTGACGGTGTTGTTTTAGTAACGTTATCTCTAGGTTTATTCGCTACGGCAATTGGAATGGGGATATTGGCGGATCGTCTTAAACTAAAACAAAACGAATTGGAAGTTGCCTTAAGAACCATGAAATCGATGGCATATCATGATGAATTGAGCAGTCTTCCTAACCGGCGTAAGTTCATTGATAAATTATCCGAGTTAATTAATGATAATCCCTATCCAAGGATGATTGCAATTATGTTTATAGACCTTGATCGCTTTAAGATGGTCAATGATACCTTCGGACATGCTGCTGGTGACTTATTGATCATAGAAGTAGCCAAACAGTTAGCAAAGTGTGTTAGCGAAGAAAGTCTAGTAGCTAGAATGGGTGGCGATGAATTTACTATTTTGATCGATAAGGTAACGTCTGTTGACGAGGTCGAAGAGATTGCACAAACTATTATTGAATGCTTTGAAAAGCCTCTAAATATCCAAGGAAGAGAAATCCAAGTCAATCTTAGCATTGGTATTGTCCTTTACCCCCATAATGGGCTGAGTATGGAAGTTTTACTGGAACATGCGGACGCTGCTATGTACTTAGATAAACAAAGAGAAGGAAGTCATTATCGATTTTACTCCAAAGAGATCGATACAAGGATTTTTCGTAAGTTGGAAATAAAAAATCAGTTAGAGTTTGCTCTCGGACGAGATGAATTTACTTTAAGTTATCAGCCTCAGGTTATTGCCAAGACGCAGCAGATTGTAGGCGTCGAGGCCTTAATTCGTTGGAAAAATAATAAACTCGGTTTGATTACTCCAACAGAGTTTATTCCTATTGCCGAAGAAGCGGGTATTATTATACCCATTGGCGAATGGGTTCTGGAAACAGCATGTCGAGATGCAAAGACATGGTTTAACAAGGGGTTGCCGCAGCTGAGATTATCGGTTAATATTTCACCGATTCAATTAATTCACGATCAATTTGAAGAGATGGTGAATCGTGTCTTGAAGCAGACTGGCTTCCCCCCGGAGAATCTTGAATTAGAGATCACAGAAAATGTCGGCTTGTATGGACTTGATAAATCATTAACTACGTTACAACGCCTTCGCGCGATGGGGATTGGCTTAGCTATTGACGATTTTGGTACAGGATATTCTTCCCTGAGCTATCTTGTCGATTTACCAATCGATACCATCAAAATCGATCGTGTGTTTGTCCAAAACCTTAATACAAATTCAAAATTAATGACGTTAGCTGAAGCAATTATCAAAATCTCTAAGGTTATGAATTTCCAAACCATAGGAGAAGGCGTGGAGACTTTGGAAGAATTAAAAGGGCTGGATACACTTGAGTGTGATCAAATTCAGGGTTACTTTTTTAGCAAGCCAGTTTCAACCGAGATAATGGCAGAACTCTTAAAAAATGGCATCAGCGTTGAAACTGACCTAAGAAATGAGGACATTGGAGCTTAAAGTTTAAGATTAATCAAGCTCTGCTCTGAATTCAGTTGCGTTAAGTGTCTGGTTCACTGCGTCAAAGATTTCTTGTTTTGCAAGTTCAAAAGAATCAAAATAGCCAAGAGGCTTTTCAAAAGATGTATCAATCCAAGCTAGAAATCCATATTCTGTAAGAGTTATCAACCAAGAGCTCGTGTCCTGAAACACCACTCGGCTTGATGTTTGCATTTCATGATAAGTACTGAAACCATTTTTAAGAGCAAATTGCTTTCTAGTCATAAATCCACCTCGCTTTAATATCTTTTTAAATAAATAATAACAGAGAAAAATTCGACATAATTCGATAGAATCCTCTATATAATGATCGATATATAGGAGTTTTTGTAGATCTATGCCTAATACGACGTAAGTATCTATAATTGTCCTTTAAACAGCATTACCAAATCAGCAGCTGCAAATAAATAACTATTGAAAATGTTAGCTTAAAGAGTGATGGTTTAAGTGCCACTTTATTGATAAACGTTACTTATAATTTCTTAAGTAAGGAAGGAGAACAGTACATGGGTTTGAAGGAAGAAATTAAAGCCAGCGCCTTAAACTTAGGAGCTGATCTTGTAGGAGTGGCTTCTGTAGAACGTTTTGACGGAGCACCGTCGGGGTTCCATCCTACCGACATTATGCCGGAAACGAAATCTGTCGTGGTTATAGCTAAAAAGATCTCCGATCAACTTGTATGCGGAAGTCTTGGTACGGCCTATACCAATACCTTTCAAGCTATACTCCGAAGGTTAGATTACATCGCGAGTGACGTAGCAGTTTTTGTGGAGAAAGTGGGCGGTAAGGCGATACCTATACCGGCTGACGATCCTTATAATTATTGGGATGAAGAAAATCATCGTGGGATGAGGGATTTGTCCAGTAGGGATAAATAAATAGTTAACAAGATGTAGAGAAAATAGAACAGCCTCTCTTTTGGCTTAGGTTCAATGAAAAGTGGTTAGATATGCAGAAAGAACATATTAAAGAATTAGACGTTCTAAGAATGATAGGCTTTGTATTCGTTGTGGCTCAGCACGTTTTTGGAGCATATGCCTGGCGGGAAGGGGCAGGTTTTTCTGAATCACTAATTCTAAATTTTTTTTATGTTATTGCTCAACCAGCTGTACCAATTTTTGTTATGATTACTGCGATTAGTCTATTCTATAATCATACTGAAGGGGTAAATATATTTACATTTTATAAAAAGCGCATACTATATATTTTCTTGCCCTATGTGATCTGGTCAATAATTAATATTATGGATGCTAAACAGTATGGTCAGGCTTCCTTTGACAATTTCGTCGGGCAATTGGCTGCTGGAACCGGTAGGTATCATTTATGGTATATGTCGATGATTTTAAGAATTTATTTATTCTTTCCATTAATACTGTGGTTGTCCAAGCGTATACAAAAATTGCCCAAATTTTATAAAGTGGGTTTCTTATTGATTTGTTTTGTGTTTTATATAATACTTCTAAAAAATAATGGGATTACTTTCATAATTGGAAAAAGTTTATTTAAAACACCGACATATAATGAACAAATGTTTATTGATCGAACGCCTTTATTATGGTCAATTTATTTCGTAGTTGGAGCCTATGTAATATTTTGGTATCCTCATTTAATAGCATTGCTCCAACGTTATCGAAAATTTATAGTTCTCACTTATACACCATTGTTGCTCTATATTTATTACATTCAAATAAACCCCCATTTTCCCGGACACAAATATATAACAATCGGGTATCTATACTGTTTTCTTAAAGTTTCATATATGATTTTGGCATTTTTTATGTTTTACAGTTTAGCATCTTACATTGTCAACCAAAAACCAAAGCTATATCGCCTATTTAAGGATACTTCTCCGTATTCTTACTCGGCTTATTTAGCTCATGTTATCGTACTTCAGGCTGTAGCAATGGAGGTAGATAAGGTATACTCAATTAAAAGTTTCTTGTTACAAAGCCTTCTAATCTATATATTAACGATTGCTTTGACTATAAAGGTGATACAAGTATTAAGTCTGTTCCCATTTTCGAAATATTTTCTTGGTACAAGCTGTAACTATTATAGAGAATTCTTTAGTAAAAGGGATCTGCCTTTCAAGTTTATAGGCAAAGGTTTTCTTCCATATCATCAGCCAGAGGATCAACGCGGCGTGGCTAAGAAGTAATTGTCCTAAGGGAGAATCATAGTGTTTATAATAAATTTTCCGTATAAGTCGAAGTTCGCAACCACAAGTATGATGATAATTATGCTTGGCTTAGTAGTATTATCGCTAATTACCTATCGTCAATATAATCAAGTCAGTGAAAGTGAATTAATGCACACGATGTCTGATCACACAGCACAATCGGCCGGTTATATTAATACATGGCTGGAAGGACGTTTGGGAGAAGTGCGGGAAACCGCAGAAAGTCCGATACTTGGGCAGGCGTTAACATTAAATCCACAGCTAGACCTAACTCGAAACGACGAATCCATTCGCTTGCTTGATGAACTTAATCAATCTCGCTGGAACTATGTTTCTACGGCATATCCCAATGAATATGCCGCCTTACATATTGTTAATTATCTACGGCCTGATGAGTGGGGAAATCCCAAGAATTTCAAAAAACTCAAGGCCAGATACTATAACGTTAAAGATGGAACGAATAAAACAGACCCTTGGGCGGAAGGTGCAGCGGTTGAAGCCGGAATGAGGTATTCACAAGCGGCAGGTGTTTATGACACGATATTTAAACCTGTTTATTCTCAGGCTTATGGACGAAATATGGTACTTATGGTAGCCTGGCGCAAAGATAGTAAGGGAAACGTTTCGGCTGGGGCAGCGGCAAGTTTAACCATTGAAACGATACAGCAATTTGCTCAGCAGGCTGGTTACGGGAAAAAGGGATATGGCTTTTTATTAGCTCAAGATGGGACATTTATTACCCATCCAAATGCTTCATGGGCTATGAGGGAAAAAATGTCAACTGTTTCGGACAGAAATATGCAGCAGCTTGGTAAGCTTGTTGCAAGTACTAAGTCTGGGATATTTCGCTTCACAGACAATGGGGAGAAAAAAGTCGCTTTTTATAATTCAATTCCAATTGCCGGATGGACCTTAGTCACGGTTGCTGATGAAAATGAATTGTTCGCATCCGCAAATGAGTTACATGTTTTGATGCTTGTTATCATTTCGAGTATCATCATACTCACTTTAATGTTTGCTTACATTGTGTTCTTATTGTTGAACCTTAAGCAGAGTAATGCGGCCAGAGAAGCGTTGGAACATCGTAATAAAGAATTAATTGCCACAAAGGAAACAGAACGCAAAATACTGCAAGCTGAAATCTCGGTACTTCAAGCCCAAATTCAACCTCACTTTCTGTATAATACCCTCAATTCAATTACGGCACTTTGTCGGACAGATTCCCTCAAGGCAGCAGAACTATTAGAAGAATTAAGCGATTATTTACAAGGAAAGTTTCGGCTTAACAGCATGGAGCTCATTCCCTTGGATCAAGAACTGGATTTGGTTAAATCATATCTGGCCATAGAGCAAGTACGTTTTGGCGAACGGCTGGAAGTTGAATATTATGTCGAGCCCAATACTAATCCTCTGATTCCACCGCTTATTCTTCAGCCTTTAGTAGAAAATGCCGTTAAACATGGTGTTTATCCGCAAAGGAAAGGCGGAATCGTTCGGATTTCCATTAAAAATGTCGATCAAGAAACGGTAATTAGTGTCACGGATAATGGGGTTGGTATGGCCCCGAATAAACTCAAACACCTATTAAATGATGAGAACGCTCAAGAAGTAGGAGTTGGTCTCCGGAATATCCAGAAAAGGCTGCAAAAACATTATGGCTATGGCCTAGAGGTTCAAAGCAGCATAAATAATGGAACAAATGTTACTGTTAAAATACCTAACTCGGCGAGGTGACCAATTTTGATTAATACCATTCTCATTGATGATGAGCAATTAGCAGTGGCTCAACTTGAGTACCTTTTGCAACAATATCCTGAAATTAATATTATGGCATCATTCACTGACCCGGTAACTGCTCTTGAGAAAATCGAAGATTATCTTCCTGATTTGATATTCCTAGATATAAAAATGCCTGAAATCAGTGGATTTGATGTAGCAGAAGAGATAATGCAAATTTCACCCGCGACCTATTTCGTCTTTGTAACGGCCTATGACCAATATGCACTGAACGCTTTTGATTACAATGCCATTGATTATATTCTCAAACCCGTTTCTCATAAAAGAATAGATCGAACCATTCAAAAGGTGCTGACCAATTTTAAAAGCGGTAAAGAAAGGACGGCGCTGGATACTAAACTGCCAAAAATCAGGCAACTCTATGGCGATGGATTTAATAAAATAATTGCTGCGGAAGAGGCTGGAAGAATTTTTTTGTTAGCCCCTTCCGATGTGTTCATGTTTACACCTCAAGGCCGTGGAGCCTTGATTCACACCCAACAGAAGACTTATCTTACGAAACAATCCATAAACTATTGGGAAGAGCGATTAGAATCCTCTAATTTCTTTCGTTGTCATAAAAGTTATCTGGTAAACTTTAACAAAATCGAGAAAATCCTTCCTATGTTTAATCATACATACTTACTAAAGCTTACCGATTATCCCGAGGAAATTCCTGTGAGCCGTAATAAAGCTAAAGAACTTAAAACGATCTTGGGCCTATAAAGAGCCCAAGATTTTTTTTGCATTATCCTTCTTAACACAATGTAACTGATAAATTCGGAATTCAACACATAATTGCAAATTGCTAGTAAAGAGTAAGTATTTAGCCCTATACTTTGGTCACTGGGTCTTCGAGGATAGGTGAAGGCCGCATAATTATTAATTCATCGAAAGGGGGCTTAAGTATCACAGCCGATAATAACAAGTAAGGAGAGAGGAAAAAGCAATGCCTAAGATCATAAAATGCGGAAAGCTCTTTTCAGCAATTGACGGGAATATTCAAGAAAATGCAATTATTATTATTCAAGATAACAAGGTCAGCGATGTTAAGCGAGCTGAGGATTTTGCAGCGGGTGCGAATGATGAAATTATTGATCTTTCGGATAAGTTTGTTCTTCCGGGTTTGATTGACACGCATGTCCACCTCGGATTTGGCGGCAATACAACCCTTGTTGAGGTAAGTGAACCACCGGAACTAGTAGCCATAAAATCAATGAGAAATGCTGAACTGGATTTGCTGGCCGGATTTACAACAGTTCGCGATGAAGGATACCCCACTATAAGCGGCTCTGAAATAATACGTAATACCATTGCA
Source organism: Desulfosporosinus acididurans (assembly GCF_001029285.1). Taxonomy (GTDB): domain Bacteria; phylum Bacillota; class Desulfitobacteriia; order Desulfitobacteriales; family Desulfitobacteriaceae; genus Desulfosporosinus; species Desulfosporosinus acididurans. Next base: position 3,401 of record NZ_LDZY01000024.1, on the reverse strand, counting down.
GCTGGACTGTTCCCTGGTCCGCGTGTTTTTACCAGTGGTATGTATATTACCCAAACCGGCGGTCATCTTGAGTATCGATATCCGGGAGAAACATTGGGTTATAGCACTTATAAGTCCGGTAATGTTGCTGACAGTCCTGATGAAGTACGTGCAGCTGCCCGCTTAATGCTCAAATACGGTGCCGATCAGATTAAGGTTGTAGTAACAGGCGGTGTTCTCAGCCCGGGCAACGAACCTGGAGAACAAAATATGAGTGTTGAGGAAATCAAAGCCGCTGTTGATGTCGCACGCATGCATGGCAAGATCATTTCTGCCCACGCTCATGGTACGGCAGGTATTAAGGCAGCCGCCGATGCAGGGGTTTCCGTTATTGAGCATTGTACATTGGTTGATGAGGAAACTATAAATCTGATGGCTGAAAAAGGTATTGCCATCGTTCCTACGTTTATCGTTTTAAAAGTTATTGCGGAAAAAGGTGCAGCTGCCGGTATTCCTGATTTTGCTGTTCGCAAGGCTACAGCTTTGGTAGGATCACATCTTTCCAACATTAAAAAAGCCTACGATGCAGGAGTACGTATTGTTTTTGGAACAGACTGCGGAACTCCGCTTACTCCGCACGGTACACAGGCAGGCGAATTTGAATTGATGCTTCAAGCAGGCATTTCCCCAACGGATACGCTTCTCAGCGCTACGAGATATGCAGCCGAATTGCTGGGATGGGATGAGCGAATTGGAACGATTGAACCTGGGAAGCTCGCTGATATCGTAGCTGTTAATAAGAACCCCTTCGAGGACATTTCTGTTCTAAAGAATGTGGCTTGGGTGATGAAAGACGGAAAGATATATAAAGGTTAAGCAACGAACCGGCAAAATTGTTTGGAGGATGATCAAATGGGCAAAAGAAAACTATTCTATGGCTGGTGGATTGTAGCCGCCGGAGTTTTAATCATGTCGATTCCGTATCCGCTTATTACTACAAACTGGGGACTCTACGTTAAACCTGTGACTAAAAGCATGGGGTTTAGTCGAAGTGAATTTGGGTTTATAAGCACCATTATTTATGGTGTGACCGTATTTTTATCGCCATACCTCGGAAAATGGCTCGCCCAGAAAAATACTCAATTAATTCAGGCTGTTAGTATCGTTGGCTTAGCAACCTCTTACGCCAGTTTTTCTTTGGGACAGAACATTATCCATTTCTATATCAGCGCTGTATTTATGGGCGTATTTTCTATTGGAGCAATTGCTCTGCCTATTAGCATTGTCTTAACTAATTGGTTTGTAAAAAAGAGAGGTTTAGCACTAAGTATAGCCTTAGCAGGCAGCGGTGTGGGCGGGGCCATTATCAGCCCGATCATGACACGTGTTATTCAGAACTATGGTTGGAGAATATCCTATCTAATATTTGGCGCTGCTATGCTCATTATCGCTCTGCCTATGGTTCTTGTTATGAAAAAATCTCCGGAAGAAATGGGCCTGAAAGCTTATGGCGCCGATGAAGCAGTTTCTGTTGTTGAAAAAGCAGCCAAGCCTAAGGTTGAATATAACTTAACTCTGAAGGAAGCTAGAAAAAATAATTTCTTTTGGATTTACTTATTTGGCATATTCGCCCTTTCTTTTGTAAGTTTTGGATCTCTTAGCCAGTTTGCAGCTTTTGTTGCCGATCATCATGGAGCTGCCTTTGCTGCAAGCATCCTTTCCATATTCTTAATCATAGTTACTCTTGGAAAAATTTCATTGGGCTGGATTTATGATAAGTTTGGCACGAAGATTGGAACCCTTTATATTTGTATCGTCTTCGCCCTTTCCTTCGTATGTATGCTATATCCGAACTCCAAACCCCTAATGTATATCACAGCAATCTTATACGGCCTTGGCATTTGTACAGGTACCGTTTGCCCACCGGTTATTACTTCTTCAATGTTTGGTACAAAATATTATGGCGAAATTTATGGCTACGTAAATCTGTCCGTCTATTTGGGGGCTGCTATTTCTGTTCCGGCATTGGCGGCGATCTATGATAAAACGGGTTCATATCAATCAGCATGGCTTCTTTGTATCGTTTTAACTTTTTTGTCTCTTATCTCCTTGCTTTACAGCGATCTAAAGAGTATGGCGATGAAGCGGAACTGATTCTTTTGAGTTTCCTCTTTACTTCTTCTTGGGTCTGATAGATATAAATAACAAGCCTGGCAGTTATATTACTGCTAGGCTTAATTATTTGCTCAATTTTAGAAAGGTCGCAGCGAACTTCGAAACTCCGATATTGATCTTAAACTAGTCCATCGTTATCCTTAACAAATTGGACGGCTCTGTCAAATTGCGATTCATCAACAATAGCCGCAACAAGTACGTCACGGCCGGATACGGAATTTTGACCTCCGTCACTCATACCACTGGCGCTGACATCCGCGGAAGCTAATACTCCGGTATCTTGATCTGAGCTTGCTCCTAAAATTAATGCCGCTTGGCTAGGCATGTCACCGGTTGTAGGATCGTTAACAAAATCGGCACTGCCGTGCGGATATTTACTAAAACGGTCTATCTGGATATCGGTTACTCCTAAACCTTTAATCTGTTCAGCAGCTATTTTAGCCTCATCCGAAGTTTTAAAAAAGGCCAAAATGTTCTTTTCGGTCATAACTGTTCCTCCCTATAATATCTTGATATTTTCTTTAGATATCTCGTATTTTCATAGAATTCCTAGCTAACCAAATTAGCTCACCACGGATAGAATTCGCATAAAATGTCTAATTCGGAGAAATTGGATATGGCAAAGCCAACGTCTACTATTTGTGGATATGTTGGCCGTTGTAAACCCATGATTCTCACGGTGGTAAACCTCCCATGTCTAACAGGGTCAAGATTATAAATCTGCCCTAAATTCCTTCGTTCCACCTATCCATGATTGGGTGTCAGTTATGCTCCTCTACCGAGTCCTTGCTCTAATGGAAAAATATGCGACTGACTACCAGCTCTTTTGTTTTGCTAGGTTACCTGGATTGCTCGCTTCTGTGGTGACGCTTTAACCCACAGATCGTTTGTTTCTTATGGTTTCGCTGCTATTCTAATTACGCTGCTAAATGCTCAACTGGACGATGAATGTCCTTAATTAGCTTTTCTGGATCGTATTCTGTACCTTTTGTTAATATTGCATAGAACACCCGAATTAGTTTACAGCTTAAGGCAATTAGTGATTGTTTCTTCTTCAGGGGATTCTTGATCCTTGTTGTGTAGTAGTTGTGTATCTCTGCAAACTCTGCGTTTTTTTNGCGACTAGCGGCATCACTGCTTGAAATAGGATTGCCCTCAGTCGTGCGCGGCNGCGCTTACTGATCGTGGTCTGTCCCTTGTGCTTACCTGAGCTGCTTTCTCGTAAGGCTAAGCCCGCAAGCTTTTGG
>NZ_LDZY01000023.1 GCF_001029285.1 Desulfosporosinus acididurans | reverse complement strand
CACGCTCGCCCCCTACGTATTACCGCGGCTGCTGGCACGTAGTTAGCCCGNGGCTTCCTCCTTAGGTACCGTCATGTCTCCTCCATATTCCTGAAGAAACCGTTCTTTCCCCTAAAAACAGTACTTTACAATCCGAAGACCTTCATCATACACGCGGCGTTGCTCCGTCAGACTTTCGTCCATTGCGGAAGATTCCCCACTGCTGCCTCCCGTAGGAGTCTGGGCCGTGTCTCAGTCCCAGTGTGGCCGTTCACCCTCTCAGGCCGGCTACTGATCGTCGCCTTGGTAGGCCTTTACCCCACCAACTAGCTAATCAGACGCGGGTCCATCCATCATCGGCAGCATATTCAGAGGCCGCCTTTCCTTATACGTTGATGCCAACCTATAAGCGTATCCGGTATTAGCCCTCGTTTCCAAGGGTTGTCCCGGTTTGTTGGGTAGGTTACCCACGCGTTACTCACCCGTCCGCCACTAAGATCCTTCTAAGTAAACTTAGAATTCTCTCCGTTCGACTTGCATGTGTTAAGCACGCCGCCAGCGTTCGTCCTGAGCCAGGATCAAACTCTCCAAAAAAGTTATTTCAACTTCCTTAAAGAAGATGATGACTTGCTCATGATTCCATGATTCTTTTGAAACTCTTCCGAGTTTCTCTCATTGGCTGTCCTTGTTGTTTAGTTTTCAAAGATCAGAATGTCCGCTTAATTTTGTGTTGTTTGCGTTTTGTTTCGCGGCACTTAAGTATATTAACATTTCATTTTTATCTTGTCAATATTTTTTTTTGCAATTCCTCGAAAAAACCCTATGCAAAATATGGTAAATGAAAATTTCGTTACTACTTTTTATCCAGTTTTTAAGACCCCCACTTCTATAAGTGAGGCCACTGAAAATCTAGGGAAATCTACTGCTTGGGTATTCAAAACCACCATATACAGTAGGTAAAATAGAAAGTCAGCACTATATATGGTGTTGACCTTCTCGAAGATAAAGTTTTTCAGTGGCCTCCTATAAGTGAGGGTAGGTCCTTCAATTGACATTACCAATTGATCCAATGGATATTCAATCAACTCAGCAGAGTTATTGCCCAAATTTAATAAGATAATAGTTCTTTTTCCCTCGCCGAACAATAAGATATTTCCCATCTAAACGTTCCAATTGTGATACAGAGGTTTCTAAATCATTGCAGCGAAGGTCATTGACATAGATAGCACCATTCTCGATAGATTCTCTGGCCTGACGCTTTGAGGAGACAACCCCCGCTTGGACCAATAAATCCACAAAACTTATATCAGTGTTATCAATCGCAGCAGAGGGGACATCACTAAATCCCTCTTCAACCTCGGAAGCGGATAAACCTTTTAGTCCCCCTCCAAAAAGAGCATTCGTTATTTTCTCTGCTCGAGCAAGAGCTTCTTGACCATGAACCAAGCTTGTTACCTCACTTGCCAGAGTTCGCTGGGCTTTTCTCTTTTCGGGCTCTCTTTCCAAGTCTTGAGCTAAAGCATTGATGTCATCAATTGTTAAGAACGTGAAGTATTTCAAAAATTTAATAACATCCCGGTCATCAGTATTTAACCAAAATTGATAAAATTTATAGGGCGAAGTCTTTTTAGGATCTAACCAAACTGCACCGCCCTCAGTTTTCCCAAATTTGACCCCGTCGCTTTTGGTGACGAGGGGCATGGTCAAACCAAACATTTCCTTATCCTGCTCATCAGAAGTTCGACGAATTAGCTCGATGCCTGCCGTGATATTCCCCCATTGGTCACTCCCTCCCACTTGAAGTTCACAACCATATAATTCGTTCAGCTTCATAAAGTCGTAGGATTGTAAAATCATATAGCTGAATTCTGTATAGGAAATCCCTTTACTCATTCGTGTTTCAACCGACTCTTTAGCTAACATACTTCCTAGAGGAAAATTCTTACCAATATCTCTCAGGAATTCTATGACCTGAAGAGAGCCGAGCCAATCGTAATTATTGGCAATAACCGCCGGATTGTCTTTTCTTTCAAAATCCAAAAAACGGCTTAACTGAGCTTTTATCTTATCAGCCCATTCTTCTACAATTTCTTGGGGATTGAGTACTCTTTCTGAAGCTTTGCCGCTTGGATCACCAATCAGCCCCGTCCCTCCGCCGACCAAGGCAATAGGCTTATGCCCTGCTAGCTGAAATCTCTTCAATATTAATATAGGCAGCAGACTTCCAATATGGAGACTATCGGCAGTAGGATCAAAACCACAATATAATGAAATGGGTCTTGACATTAATCGTTTACGTAACGATTGTTCATCCGTATGCTGATAAATAAGCCCTCGATCTTTCAAGTCTTGAAACAAATCCATAATTATACCTCCAAAAATATTTTTAGCTCTTCGTGCGGGATAAAATACTTAGAGTTCTTACTCTGTAAATGCTCTCAACTCCCGAATCATTTAATTAAATAAATAAATCCCTCAACTAACGTTGAGGGACGAAAATGCTCCGCGGTACCACCCACATTGATGCCGTTTCTCTGCAGCGAAACGGGCACCCAGCTCTGTAGCTTTAACGGAACTACTCCGAGAGCTTTTAACTCTAGTCCTGAGGTGTAACCCTTGGTTTCCGGGTCGGTTTGCACCGAGCCACCGACTCTCTAATACCTTCTGCCAAGCTTCTTCTCAATCATACCATTCACAATATATATTTATATTATTATATTATACCTTTTCGTAATTCGATATGCAACCGACTATATCGACCTGTCAGATACCTATACAGAATTAGAATTTCCTTAGGATTGCAGAAGTATGATATAATTCAAAGAATTATATCAGGTATCTAAAACCTCATATTTTTCGGAGGAGGTTCAATCATGTCATCATCTCGAAGATCAACAAGTCCTCGAAAAAGGCGTCGTCCATCGAAATTTCGGTTTGTTTTTAAGCTTTTTCTTACTCTCATGCTCTTAGCAATCATTGGTGGAGGAATTTTTGTTGGGATTGTTGCCGCACAAACGCCTAAATGGGATCCCAGTGCACTAAACGACCAAAAGCAAACCTCCTATGTTTACGACAAGAATAACGTACAAATAGCCCAATTGTACGGGGGAGTTAACCGCCAAGTCGTCCAATCATCAGAAATCCCAGATCTTGTTAAAAAAACATTTGTAGCAGTCGAGGACAAACGTTTTTATCAGCATTTTGGGATCGACCCTATTCGAATTATTGGTTCAGCAGTAAATGACATCCGCTCGGGAAGTGCTAAAGAAGGAGCAAGCACCATCACTGTTCAACTTGCCAGAAATGCCTTTATTGAAGACCCTACGGCCAAAACCCTGACCCGTAAAGTTCAAGAAGCTATTATTGCACTTCAACTCGAACACGAATATACCAAAGACGAAATTCTCACATTCTACCTCAATAAGATTTTTTTAGGGCAATCCTCCTTCGGAATCCAAGCTGCAGCCAAAACGTATTTTGGCGAAGACCTCAAGAATCTGACACCGGATCAAATCGCTCTCTTAGCAGGGCTGCCCCAAGCTCCGAGCCAATATAACCCTTATATTCATCCTGAAGCAGCCAAAAATCGCCGTAATATTGTACTGGGAGTCATGAAAGATGCCGGATTGATTACTGCCAGTCAATACGACCAATACAAAGATGCTCCTTTTACTTATGTCGATACTATGAAACAAAAAGGTGGGGCTGAAAACACTGCCATATCCACTGCAAATTACAAATACCCTTATTTTATTGATTATGTAGTCGAAGAGTTGGAATCTACTTATAACTTAACTCCAGATCAAATTTACAGCGGCGGATTGAAGATTTATACAACCATTGATACGAAAATCCAAAGCGCCGCAGAATCTGCTTTTGCCGACCCCTCAAATTTTCCGCGAGGAATTGATAACACAAAAGTGGAAGGCGCTATGACAGTCATTGATCCAACGTCTGGCGGGATACTGGCGATGGTTGGCGGGCGGGAATATACAACCCGCGGCTTAAATCGAGCCTGGCAATCCAAACGGCAACCCGGATCTACGATCAAACCTTTAGCTGTTTATGGTCCAGCCATCGAAAAAGGCGGATATTTCCCCGGGACAGTGCTTGATGATATGCCTGTCAGCTATAATGGCGGAAACGGTAAAGCTTGGACTCCTACGGATTTTGATACCATTGACAAAGGCTGGAAGGGCTTAATTACTATGCGTTACGCCCTGGAAGATTCGGTAAACGTTTATGCTGTCAAACTTCTTAATCTCATTGGAGTAGATTATGGTTGGAAGTTTGCCAAAGATAGGTTAGGCTTACCGCTTGAGGACAAAGACCGTGTCCTTAGTCTTGCCCTTGGGACACCGGAAGTATCTACTTTAGATATGGCATCTGCTTATGGAGTTTATGCCAACAACGGAGTAAAAGTAACGACACATGCAATAGCGAAGGTTCTTGATTCTAAAGAAAATACGATTATTAGTCCTAAAATATTGAAAACCCGGGTCATGAAAGAAACAACAGCCTATATTATAAACAATATGCTGCGCAGTGTTGTTACGGACGGTACGGCCTATAGTGCCCAAATAGGAAACTGGGCTATTGCCGGAAAAACCGGGACCACATCGTTGGATCCTAATAAATACGGCAATAAGTCTGGCAATCCGGATGCCTGGTTTGCCGGCTATACTCCCAACATAACAGGAATTGTCTGGATGGGATACGATTCTGACCCTGACGGTAAACATTATTTACACAATGTCTATGGCGGAAGTTATCCGGCCCAAATCTGGAAAAAGGTGATGACTGTCGCTCTTAAAGATCTTCCTGTTCAAACGAAGTTTGAAGAACCTGCCGGGATTGTAAGCGGACGATTCGATACAAAATCCGGTCTTCTTCCAAGCAACTTAACTCCACCCCAGTTTATTAGCACCGAAATAGCCGCCCAAGGGGATTTCCCCACTCGTGTCAGTGATGTTTGGGTTCAAAAGAACGTCGATGCAGATAACCCTGACATCTTAGCAAACGCCTCAACAAAGAATGTTATTGCAAAAACATTCCTTAATCTGCCGAATCGCTCCCCCTCTTGGATATGGCCCCCCAGCGAAGCCCCCTACCGACCGCCAAGTGGAATAACGGGGTCAGGGGGGACTTCAAATGATCTAAATTCAACCGCTCCTGATTCAACAACAGCTAATTCGACCAACCCTAACTCAAATGTTCCAGATGCAAACACAAACCCTCAAGTAGACCCAACCCTCTCCACCCTCCCTAAACCTTCCCTAGGTCAAGTTAACTATGACCCCAAAACCTATACAGCAGTTATACCCATGACGGTTCCTGCTAACAGTGAAAACAATTCAACGATTTTTTATCTTCAACGTTCAGGTCAGAGTACCATAGAAAGCTTCCCAATAAACGCCTCCCACTCCACTAAAACTTCCATTTCTATTTCACTCTCAGACAACGGGAAGCCTCCCATACCTGGTGACTACATCTTCTGGGCCGCTTTCCAGAATCCCAATGGCTCAGGAGTCGGACCGTCTTCGGGAAGTGTAAAATTAACGATAACTGACTAAAACTATCAACCACAAATTCCGAAGCCGGGATCAACGCTAAACAAAAAGGTTGTAGCAAACTTTCGAAAGTTTGCTACAACCTTTTTCAATGTGTTCACTTCAACTCAACGACTGTAACCCCTGAATCCCCTTCTCCATATTCGCCGAGCCTATAGCTGCGCACATGAGGATGCCCTCGCAGAAAATCCTGAATTCCTGCCCGCATGGCGCCTGTTCCCTTGCCATGAATTACATAGACTTGACCGACACCACCTAAAACTGCATCGTCAAGAAACTTATCCAAGACTTCAGTACCTTGTTCGACTAACATTCCTCTCAGGTCAATCTCGCTTCGAATCTCTTCCGCCTTTTGCAGTCCAAGACTATTTCCTTTGCGGGAACTTCTGGGCGGAGTTGTCTTTTCTTCCCGAGCCAACTTTAATTCTGTTAAGGGCACTATTACTTTCATGATACCCGCTTGAACAAGGACTTCACCGCTGGCATTGGGGAGCTTCAGCACTTGACCCTTCTGCCTGAGTTTTGTCATCATAACCGTCTGTCCCGGCTTAAGCTGATCTGGTTTCAAACCACCGCCGGTATGCTCAGTCGCTCGTCCTTTTTCAAGTTTATTGGAAACCCGGCGAAAACCCTGGCGCGCCTTTTCAATGTCCTGTTGTTGTTTGTTTTCCTTCTTGAGAGCTTCTTTTAACTCGGCAATAATTGCTTCCGCTTCACGTTTTGCTTCACGAACCAGCTCACCAGCTTCCTCTTTCGCCAAGGTCATTAGAAGTTCATAGTCTTCATCTAAACGTTGTGACTTTTCTTCCAGAGCCTTTGCTTGCAGTTCCAGCGCTTGCCTTCCGGATTGGGCCTTTTGTTTTTCCAGCTCAATTTCCCGATGTGTCTCGCCAAGATTTTCAATGAGATCAGCAACCTGCATTTCCCGTTCGGTTACAAATGTATTAGCCCGCTCAAGAACCCGCTCACTTAGGCCAAGTCTTCTGGCAATGGTAAAAGCATTACTTTTACCCGGAATTCCAATTAATAAACGATACGTCGGGCGCAAGGTCTCCGTATCAAATTCTACCGAAGCATTCTTTACACGCGGCGTTTCGTAGGCAAAGGTTTTGAGTGCCCCATAATGGGTCGTAGAAACTGTCCGGCATCCTCTTGAATGCAGCTCCTCAAGAATACCCATGGCTAAGGCCGCGCCTTCCGTCGGATCTGTCCCGGCACCAACTTCATCAAGTAAGACCAATGACTGCTCATCGGCACGCTGAATAATATCAACGATATTTTTCATATGACCGGAAAAAGTACTCAGAGACTGCTCGACACTTTGTTCATCCCCAATATCTACAAAAATCCGGGTAAAGATCCCCATGCAAGAGTCTCTCTCCGCAGGGATATGCAGGCCAGATTGAGTCATTGCCGCCATTAGGCCGACAACCTTTAAAGCCACAGTTTTCCCTCCGGTATTTGGCCCGGTAACAACCAAAGTATCAAACTCAATCCCCAATTCAACAGAGAGAGGAACGACGGTACCACTGATCAGAGGGTGACGGGCTTGCACCAGCTTTAATTGTTGTTTAGGAACTAATTCAGGTACTCCCGCATTCATTGTTATACTTAAATTCGCTTTAGCTAAGACGAAATCGAGTTTTGCCAGGGCTTCATGAAGATCTGCCACCGCTTCTGCTCGTGCCTCAATTTGGGCAGAGAGCATTTGAAGAATACGCTGAACCTCACGCTGTTCCTTTAAAACTACTTCCCGCAATTCATTGCCCAAATGGACAACCGGCATGGGCTCAATGAATAACGTTGCACCACTGGCCGATTGATCATGGACAATACCCGGGAAAACCGAACGATATTCCTGTTTTATAGGAATAACATAGCGATCCGAACGCTGGGTAATGATAGGGTCCTGCAGCATTTTTTGATAAGCAGGGTTACGCAGTGTCCCTTCCAGACTCTCCCGAATGCGATTCTGCAGACGATATAGAGCACGGCGTAATTCCGCTAATTCCGAGGATGCATTGTCTGCGACCTTGCCATCCTCGGTAATACAACGGGAAATTTCATCCTCCAAAGGTTTTTGACTCTCGATTGAAAGAGTGATCTCCCATAATCCAGGAAACTCCGCCTGAGATTCCTGGAAGTACTGTTTTAGTTTTCTGCCAACCCGTAAGGTGTCCCGGATCTCAAGCAATTCTTCGCCATGAATAATCCCTCCGCGTAAACAACGTTCAAGGTAAGGCCGTATTTCTTTAGCGCCGCGAACAGAAAAGAGGGGGTTCCCGCGCAAAAGATTTTTTCCCTCATTCGTTTCTTGGAGTCCAAGACGCACACCTTCCCAATCAACCTTTGGGGTTAACCCTTCAGCTAATTCCTTCGCTCTTGGAAGAAGACAATATTCGGCCAAACGTTCTAAAACTTTGGGAAAATCCAGCTTTTTTAATACTTTATCTTCGATTCCCATAGATCCTCCTCAATACACTAAAAAAACACAATACCCAGCACCAGTGGAATCAGCATTCGCAATCCTAAACATAATAATTAGTATGAGGCATTAGTTAAAGCACACCTCTAAAAAAATGTCCCTTCGTAAAGCCTTGTGGAAACATGGAAGTCAACTCTGCCATTCCTTGATCCGGAGTCCATAGGGACCGGTTTCCGAGCTGCAAGGTATCCCATGCTTCTAAAAAAACCTTGACGATCAGCCCGACCTGTTCAGGAGATTGGCGAGTTAGCTGTAAACGTATATTGGATACGCCCATTCGTTTGAGCTGCGGCAATTCTTCATATAGATTTAAGACCTTAACATTATAAAGATGCATCCGGCATTCCTGATCCGTCTCCAAAGGAAAGTCATACTCCAGACGATCCCGTAAATAATGGGGCTCTTTAACGCATACACCTGAGCAATGGCTTCCTTGCTTTCCACCCAAGGTCGATCCTATCGGACAGTATTCACTAACCATCATTTCCAGATCGCCAAACACAAAGTACTCTATCCCCCCCCATTTTGCCAAATGAGCCAATTGTTCATGATGCAATTCCGGAGATAGGGTTACCCTTTGAGCGCCTAGGTGCAAAAAGTGAGCAAGACTGGCTTCGTTGAAGACGTTTAAAGAATAATCTGTTTCAAAAGGCCAGTTGGGATCCAAAGAGCGCAGCATTTCCAATTCACCGAGATTTGAGACCATAAGTTTTGGCTTGTCTGGCCAAAGAGCTGCTTTTTTTAGATCCTCCAGGAGTCTCGTACTTTGAGTTTCATTTAAAACTCTGGGAAGCCGCCAAACGCAATCAACACCCTGTTTGCGGCAGGTCTCAAACCCCGAACGTATTTCATCTATTTTGAAATTTTTTCTCGAACGCCAGTGTTCTCCGCCAATGAGTACTCTTTTGGCCCCAGACTTTAGGGCCGCCTCAAGGGTTTCCGGATCACTTACAGCTACAGAAACCAGCGGCAGGTTACTCCTTGCGGAACTTAAGCGTGCTTTCGCCAATTCATTGTTCCATTTGCCAATTCTTTGTCGATAAAGAGATCGCTCAACATTTCGCTGAGTAGTTTCTCTAAGCAGTTCCTCTACTGCCTTTCGCCGCATTTCATTGAGATCACTCACCGGCAGCATCAGACCCTCATCAACTTCAACCACTAATTGATCCAACCAGAAAGGTGTAGTTCCTAATCGTCCAAGCTGCTGGTTCGCATAGTCCCAAGTCAAAGGCCGTTTCAAAGCCTTTTGGGCAGGATTAGCAGAAAATACCCTGACCCTGCGCATACCTTCGACAACTTCTAAAGTTAGTTTATCTCCAATATGCCCCCTCAGAGACATAGTCAGAGGACGCTTGCGTTGTTCTTTACCTTCTTGGAAACTTTCCCGGGCCTTCTCCATTAATTTAGCGTCATTTGTTTTAAAGACGCGATCCCCGGGACGTGCCACCCCAGAAAATTCAATTTGCACAGTTTCCCCGGGGAAGCCGTCATTAACTTGTTGCTTGTCTCTCCAGATGTTACCGACAGTGATTCCTTCCCGTCCCCTGCCTGTCCAAAACTCAATTCCATCGCCCGAATGAATAGCAGCCTCGAGTTTGAGATCTAATCCTCCTGAGTTGAGACTCACTACACGTCCAAGGCGTGTTCCCCGATTGTTTGGACGACTGTAACTCATAAGGTCCGCGCCAGGATTCTCTCTTAGATATCCCTTGGTAAAATCACGATTAAAAATTTGCAATAATTCCTGATGTTCCTCTGTTGTAAGTAGCGGACCATTCTCTCCTTGACGTTCAATCCGATCAAGCGCCTTTCTGTACAGCCTAATTACTGTTGCCACATATTCCGGTCGCTTCATTCGGCCTTCTACTTTCAGGGAATGAACTCCAATCTCCTTTAGCTCCACTAAATCTTCTACTAAATTTAAGTCCTTGGGGCTTAATAAATGCTCCCCTAAATTCTTAACAGTCAATAGATTTTTGCGCTCTTGATTAACCAGCTGATAAGTCATCCGGCATGGCTGGGCGCAAGTGCCTCGATTCCCGCTCCTTCCTCCGATAAAGCTGGACATCAGACACTGGCCGGAATAACATACACAGAGCGCACCATGAACAAAAACTTCCAGATCCAACGGAGTACTTGCAGCCAAGGTTTTGATCTCAGCTGCTGAGGTTTCTCGTGCAAGGACAACTCGATAAAAGCCGAGTCTTTCCATATGCTGAGCACCCCATGTTGTGTTAATCGTCATTTGCGTGCTCGCATGGATTTCCAGTTCCGGCAGAATCGCGCGAATGAGACTTGCGACTCCCAGGTCCTGTAGTATAACGGCATCAACACCAATATCATAAACAGCATAAAGGTAGTCCATCAGCTCTTGAAACTCTTGATCCGCGATCAATATATTAACTGTTAGGTAGACTTTAACCTGCCGTTCATGAGCATAGCGGACTGCTTTGTGCAGCTCTTCCAAATCAAAATTTGCGGCACTTGCTCGGGCACTAAAACTCTTGCCTCCTAAGTAGACTGCATCGGCGCCGTTTTCCACAGCTGCTTTAAACGCTTCAAAACTTCCTGCAGGTGCCAGAAGCTCCAGAGGGGGTGTCTCATTTGCCACTACCGCTTCTCTTTGATTGTTCATTTAATTTTACGCTCCACCCTCATATTTTGTTTATCCACTCCAATGAACATACTTATTATAATTGCTTAGCTTAGATATGTACAATTTCTCATACTTTAATGCAAAACAACGGAGAGCATCTTAAACTGCTTGCAAAGCAGTTTAAAATGCTCCCTCACTCAAAAATCTTCTTAGCTATTCAGTCTTTTCGCCCAGCAGCTGCATGAGAGTTTCTTGCTCTTCTCGCAGCTTGGCAAGATCATCCGCCAGATTAAGTGCTGTTAATATTGCCACTTGGTGAATGCCTAAGCGAGGGAGTCGTTGGGAAATTAAACGCATTTTTTTGTCCACTTCGTGAGCCAACCCCTGGATATACGCTTCTGTTCCTTCACCGCGGACGACGTGCTTCTCTCCAAAAATTTCAACAGTGACTTTGACTGATTCCTGAGCCACAATTTTCCCTCGCTCTCTTCTTGCTACTTTGCCGAAACGCTTTCTATTTTCGCCATTCTGCATCAAATTCCTGCTGAATTCCCTCTAAGATGCGAGAATTCAAGATATTTACTTCTTCATCGGTTAAAGTCCGCTCCAGCGATTGGTAGTGCAAGGAAAAAGCAAGACTTTTGCGTCCTTCTGGTATTGACTTGCCGGTATAGACATCAAATAGTTCTACGTTCTGCAGCAGTTCCCCCCCGAGCTTGTGAATCTTAGTCATCACCGCCGCTGCGGAAGTATCTATGGGTACCACGACTGCCAAATCACGATTGATGGCAGGAAAACGCGGGATGGATTGAGCACGTACAATCGGCCGCATATGCTTAAATAAGACACCCAAATCTAGCTCAAAGAGTACAGCCCGCTCCAGAGCCCATTCTTTTTCTTCCGAAGGATGTATCTCACCCAAAAAACCGATACATTCATTGTGAAGATAAACATCAGCCGAACGTCCGGGATGAAGCCGAGGACGATTTTCCGACATTCGATAATCAAATTTAAGCCCAAACTCCCGAGCAATCTCCTCCAAAATTCCCTTGACGTAGAAAAAGTCATATTGAGTCTGGGAATTTAGCCAATGCCTGCCACTCTTCCCAACGGCAACCCCAGCCACTCGCAATACTTCACGCGGAAGCTCGCGCAAAGGTTTTTCATCACCCCAGTAAGTCGTTCCAACTTCAAAAATACTAATTTCCGTATTGCGTCGTGCTGTGTTCTTGGCCGCAACCTCTAACAGTCCGGGCACCAAGGACGTACGCATCACGCTAAGTTCTTCCCTTAAGGGGTTAAGCAGAGAAATCGAGTGCTGAGCACTTCCCCACTGAGCATCTTTAGCAGCGCCTGTAAAGGTATAAGTCATAACCTCATCCATTCCGGATTGAACAAGTACCTTGCGCAAGCGACGGCGGAACTCCTGTTCCGGTGTCCTTCTTCCTTGAGTCGTATCCCCTTGCGGCAAGGTCGTAGGGATTAGATCATATCCCCTTAAACGAGCAACTTCCTCCATGAGATCTTCCTCAATTTCCAAATCCGCACGATAGGTGGGAATCTCCACATCGAAGATGCCTTCCATTTCCTCGTACTTAAAGTTTAGGTTTTCCAGAACTTGTCTGATATCGGAGTCCTTCAGCTCAAGCCCAAGAACAGTAGAGGTATGCTGTACTGATAGTGTGATCTGACGCTGCAAAGGAAGAGTCTTTAGCTCATCAAGGAAGGCCACAGGGCGTCCTGCCCCTAATTCCAACAGCAATTCACATACTCGTCCCAAGGTTGCCACACAACCGTAAGGATTAACACCCTTTTCGTAACGATTTGAAGCTTCTGACCTGAGTCCCAGCCTTCGGCTTGTCCTGCGTATACTTACTCCGGCAAAATGGGCCGACTCGATTAATAAACATTTCGTATCCCCCGTAACTTCACTGTCAACCCCCCCCATGACGCCTGCAACTGCTAAAGCTTGTCGGTCATCGGCGATGAGCAGAGTATCCGCTTGAAGAGATCGCTCAACTCCATCGAGAGTGACAATTTTTTCTCCCGCTTTGGCACTACGAACATGAATGTTCCCGGTGATCTTATCCCGGTCAAAAGCATGTAAAGGCTGCCCCATCTCCAACATGCAGTAGTTCGTAATATCGACGATATTACTGATTGGCCGAACCCCAGCCGCCTTGAGTCTTCGCTGCATCCATTCCGGTGAAGGAGCAATATGAACATTCTCAACAACTAAACCGGCATAACGGCGGCACAACTCTTCCTCTTCAATGATAATCTTAAGGTTCTCGGCAGCAGGAAGATCTAATCCCTTCGCTGTATCTGCCCATTTGGGTAAATGGGGCTGTTTACCGGTGAGTGACGCCACTTCGCGTGCCACATTAACCATCGCCAAACAATCGGGGCGATTGGGATAGAGTTCTAAATCTAAAACACTGTCTTCCCGCCCTAGATATTTGCCAAAGTTCTCCCCAATTGGAGCCTCGGCCGCTAAGACCAAAATACCGCCTTCGCTGCGATCTAAACCTACGGAAGCATCAAGCAGGAGCTCTTCACGCGAGCATAACATCCCCTCTGAAACTACACCTCGCAGCTTAGACTTCCGAATCGCCAAGTCATTGGGCAAGACAGCGCCTATCATGGCTACAGGGATTCGATCTCCGGCCTGTAAATTCTGGGCACCGGTGACGATAGTAACGTTTTTCTGCCCTACGTTAACGTCACAGACCCATAGCCTGTCGGCATTAGGATGCTTAGTCAGAGAACTAATTTCCCCAATGACTACCTTTTCAAACCCTTTATTAAGATTTTCAACACTTTCTACCTCAATTCCGCCGCGAGTTAATGTTTCTGCCAACTCTTCGGCGGTCTGATTGACATCAACCAGTTTGTGAAGCCATTCCATACTGACTTTCATCGTCTTTCCCCCTTAAAACTGCTGCAAGAAGCGCAAATCATTATCAAAAAGAAGTCTCATGTCCTCAATGCCAAACTTCAGCATGGCGATTCTCTCAACGCCCATGCCGAAGGCAAAACCTGTGACCTCCTTCGGGTTATATCCGCCCATTTCCAGGACTTTCGGGTGAACCATTCCCGAACCTAAAATTTCAATCCACCCTGTTCCTTTGCAAAGGCGGCATCCCGCTCCTCCGCAAAGCATACAGGAAACATCGACTTCAGCGCTTGGCTCAGTAAATGGAAAAAAACTGGGCCGCAAGCGAATTTCGCGAGATTCGCCAAACATCTGCCTTGAAAAATTCAGCAAAATCCCCTTTAGATCGGACATCCGAATCCCTTGATCAACCATAAGTCCCTCAACTTGATGGAACATCGGAGAATGTGTGGCATCATCGTCATTTCGATAAACTGTCCCAGGAGCAATGACCTTCACCGGTAAATGAGGGTGAAGTTTTTCCATTGTCCGTATCTGAACAGGAGAAGTTTGAGTCCGCAGCAATATTTCTTCTGTGATATAAAAGGAATCCTGCATTTCCCGAGCTGGATGATCTTTAGGAAGGTTAAGCGCCTCGAAATTGTAATAATCCGATTCGATTTCCGGCCCCTCAGCGATCTGGAAGCCCATGCCCAGGAAAATATCCTCAATCTCTTCAACGACCTGAGTCAAGGGGTGATAATGTCCGCTGGCAACACGGCTGCCGGGCAAAGAAATGTCGATGCGCTCTGCAGCTAAACGCTTTTCCAGGGCAATAACTTCCAACTCCGCGCTTCGTTCTTCCCAGGCCTTTTCCAAGCGGCTGCGCATCTCATTAACAACTTGTCCCATCATTGGCCGTTCTTCCGGGCCTAAACTCCCCATCTGCCGCAGTAATGCGGTCAAGCTCCCTTTCTTCCCGAGCACTTTCACCTTAAGCTCTTGAAGAGCTTCCGAGTTATTTAATTGCTGCAATTCATGCAAGGCCTCTTCTCCAATGCGAAGTATTTCTTTCTTCAAGACAACCATCCTTTCCATTTTGCAAATTCCAAACTTTTTATAAATTTCTCATCAGTCATTGGCGCTCTTATCTCTATCTTTTAGTACGACGCTGTGATCAAGTAAAAATAAAAACGCCCAATCCCCATACAAAAGGGACGAGCGTCATTCTCGCGGTACCACCCTGGTTTGGCTAATTAAGCCACACTCATGTTCCGATAACGGCGGAAACCGGGCCTTCCTACAGATCAAAAAGCCGCTCCTGGGCGAAATTTAACCTCTTTTTCCAAGAGGAGGATACTTTCTTAGCAGGCTCACAGTCTTGGGCCCGCCTCCCTGTGAAGAAACAATCCTTTTTTACCCTATCATCGCTTTATAGATATAGCAAACTATCAACAAGAACTCAAGCTATTATAGCATAGAGCCCCTGTAAATTACAAGAAATCCCTTTGGCGTACTATCTCATAAAGAAGAATTCCCGTTGCCATGGCCACATTAAGTGATTCCACTTCCTGAGCCATGGGAATCGTAACTCTTTGAACATCCTCCCTTTGAAAGGTAAGGGATGGACCATTTCCTTCATTCCCCACAACCAAAGCTAAAGGTCCACTCGATACATTCGTCTCGTAAAGTGCTCTTCCTTTTGTATCTCCTAAAATTAACCGAAGACCCTGTTTGCAGCAAAAGCTTAACACTGCCTCCGGGGACAAGTCCGGGAGAAGGACTAAAGAAAAAAGGGCTCCCATAGTACTGCGCAGCACTTTGGGATTATAAATATCAACGGTTCCCGACGTTAAACAAACGTAACGAACTCCCGCCGCCAAGGCAGTACGGAGAATCGTCCCCAGATTTCCGGGGTCTTGAATTCCGTCCAAAACAAGCACTACTGATTTCCCATCAATATGTATATCGTCCCATGTATACCTTGTTTGATTTACAACCGCTAAAATGCCTTGCGGTTCCTCCGTCGCGCTCATTTTACGAAAAACCCGTTCATCCGTTTCCTCAAAGGGGATTTTTCGCTCTTGCAATTCTTCCCTTAGTTCTCTCCACTCAAATTGCTTTCCTTTTAAGCTAACGTACACCTTTTTTATGGGAGCATTCCTGCGCAAAGCTTCAGCAACAAACCGCCATCCTTCTATAACGTAGAGCTGTGTCTCTTCACGGACTTTACGCCGCTGCAAAGAGGCGATGAATTTAACCTGTTCATTTTGTAAGGATTCCAGCACCTTTCCACCTCCAAGACCTAGGGACCAGCTCCAGAGATAGATATAGTCTATCCATTGGCAGAGTCCTTTATAATCCCGTTTGACAATCCTCTCAAACCTTTACGCAGGAAACAAGAGAAGTGAAAGTCTTACGATTGGATAAAAAGAGGATGCTCGCGCATCCTCTTCACTTGGTAATTAGCCGTTAATTTGAACTTTAGCGACATTTGCAATTTCAGTAAATGCTGCTGCATCGCTAATTGCCAGTTCTGCCAGCATCTTACGGTTAACTGTTACCCCAGCCTTCTTCAAACCATTCATCAAGCGGCTGTAGGAAATACCATTCATACGTGCAGCTGCATTGATTCTGGCAATCCAAAGCTTACGGAAGTTTCCTTTGTTGTCTTTTCTATGAGCATAAGAATAGGCTAAGGATTTTAAAACTTGTTCATTCGCGGGGCGGTAAAGTTTACTTTTCCCTCCACGATAACCTTTCGCCAATTTTAAGATCTTTTTATGTCTATGATGTTTCGTCATGCCTTTTTTTACACGGGCCATCCCAAAAACCTCCTTTTAGTGCAACGTTATAGATAAACAATCAAGTTTTTGATTCTCTTGACATCAGATTGGTTCATAACCGCTGATTTACGTAAATTTCTTTTTCTTTTCTGAGACTTCTTCTCCAGAATGTGACTTGTAAAGCCGTGCATACGTACAACTTTACCTGTTCCAGTTTTCTTGAAGCGCTTAGCCGCACCACGGTGAGTTTTCATTTTAGGCATTTGAGTATCCCCCTCTCGGTATTAGTCATGTTTAACAGAAGCCAAAATCATAATCATATTGCGGCCCTCAAGTTTAGGATCACGCTCTATGCTAGACTCTGCTTTACAGAATTCTGCAAGTCTGAGACAAAGGGCTCTTCCTAGTTCCGGGTGAGTGACTTCCCGCCCGCGGAACATAATAGTAACCTTCACTTTATCCCCTTCGCTTAGAAACCGCTGAGCATTACGAGCCTTGGTTTCAAAGTCATGATCCTCAATATTGGGACGCAGCTTGACTTCCTTAATCTCCATGCTCTTTTGCTTTTTACGAGCTTCCTTGTCTTTCTTCGCTTGCTCATACTTATACTTGCCATAATCCATTAGTTTGCAGACCGGCGGCTTCGCCGTCGGTGCGATCTCTACGAGATCTAAAGACTTCTCGACTGCTAGGTTCAAGGCATCTCGAACCGCCATAATTCCAAGTTGTTCTCCTTCTTCCCCAACAAGACGGACCTCCCTAACCCGGATTTCGTCATTGAGTCTTAAGTCCTTGCTAATAAGAAACCACCCCCATTAAAACTTAGCACAATAGAAAAAGACGGATGAATACCACCCGTCTTCTAAACAATCATGAGCACGTATTAAGCCCAAGCCCAGAAGATACCTTACCGACTTTAGCCGTAAGGTGAGAAGCGGATGGCTTCTACTTGACAACGAATATTTTATATCAACTCTCAAACTTTGTCAACTTTTATCCGGTTTTTAAGCCCCGATGTTCAGCTTTAGCTGAACGAGTTCACTAAGCCAGAGCAGTTAAGAGCTTCTTATTTTTTATATCATCTTGGATAAGATTAACAAACGCATCTACAGTCATTTTCTCTCCGGCATCCCCTTGACCGTAACGACGTACAGCAACGGTATCCGACTCGGCTTCTTGATCTCCAACAACCAAGGTATAAGGAATCTTTTCAGTTTGAGCCTCACGGATTTTATAGCCAACTTTCTCTTTACGCTCGTCCGTTTCAACTCTTATATCTAATTCATTGAAACGGGCAGCTAATGCTTTGGCATAGCCCTGATGCCGCTCACTGATCGGCAAAATTCGAACCTGAACAGGTGCTAACCAGGTTGGAAAAGCTCCGGCATAATGTTCAGTCAAAAGTGCTATGAACCGTTCAATACTCCCATAGATCACGCGGTGAATCATAACCGGACGATGTTTTTGTCCGTCCTCGCCGACATAAGTTAGGTCGAATTTCTCCGGCATTTGGAAATCAAGCTGTATGGTGCCACACTGCCAAGTCCTATCCAGGCAGTCTTTAACGTGAAAATCAATCTTCGGCCCATAAAAAGCTCCATCGCCTTCATTGATCTTGTAATCCAAGCCTCTTTCCTCTAGGGCCTCTTGAAGCGCCCGAGTTGCAGCTTCCCAATCCTCATCTGAACCCATAGAGTCTTCAGGACGGGTGGACAGCTCTACATGATATTCAAAACCGAACACTTTGTAGAAGGTGTCTACTAGTTCAATAACCCCTAGAAGTTCCTCCTTAATCTGTGACGGAAGCATAAAAATGTGGGCATCATCTTGAGTGAAGTTTCTAACCCGCAGCAAACCATGGAGGGCACCCGATAGCTCATGGCGATGAACGAGTCCCAATTCTCCAACCCGCAGCGGCAAATCCCGATAACTACGCAATTTAGTTCGGTACATAATCATACCGCCCGGACAGTTCATAGGCTTAACTGCGAAATCCTGATCATCAATCTTCGTGAAATACATGTTTTCTTTATAATGATCCCAGTGACCGGATTGTTCCCAGAGAGACCGATTGAGAATAATCGGGGTCTTAATTTCTTGATAACCTCGCTTGCGATGTTCTTGTCTCCAGAAGTCCTCAAGAGCATTGCGCAAAACCATTCCTTTAGGATGGAAGAAGGGGAATCCAGGGCCTTCGTCATGAAGGCTGAAAAGGTCAAGCTCTAAGCCCAACTTACGATGATCACGGCGTTTGGCCTCTTCCAATTTGTATAGATAATCTTCGAGATCAGCTGCTTTAGCAAAGACTGTGCCGTAAATACGCTGCAACATCTTATTTTTCTCATTACCACGCCAATAGGCGCCTGCCAAACTCATGAGTTTAATTGCTTTAATAATTGAGGTTGATGGGATGTGGGGACCCGCACAAAGATCTGTAAAATTCCCCTGAGTATACATGGAAATAGTAGCATCTTCGGGAAGTCCTTCAATCAGTTCAACTTTATAATTTTCACCAAGTCTTTTAAAGTAGTCCAAAGCCTCGGTGCGCGATACTTCCTTACGCTGATACGTGTAGTTTTCCTTAGCCAGGCGTTTCATTTCTTTCTCGATTTTCTCGAGATCCTCAGGAGTAAACACATGCTCAGAATCGAAATCATAATAGAAGCCTTTGGCAATAGCTGGTCCTATCCCCAACTTTGTTCCAGGAAACAAATTTTCCACAGCTTGGGCCATTAGGTGAGATGTTGAATGTCGAAGAACCTCCAATCCCTCTTCGCTGTCCAGTGTGATGATCTCTACTGCCGCATTCTCCATGAGAGGATAAGAAAGATCTTTTAATTTGTCATTTACTTTTCCAGCAACAGCTGCTTTAGCTAAACCACGCGAGATAGCAGCAGCCAATTCTGCTATAGTCGTTCCTTGTTCAACCTCACGTATTGAACCATCTTTTAAAGTTACTTGAATCATTGCTATCACTCCTATAAAATTTCGATAAACGCAAAAAAGCTCTCGTCCCAACTAGGGACGAGAGCTTACTCCCGTGGTTCCACCCAACTGAAAGGATATCTCCTTCCACTCGATTACCCTTAACGCGGGAAACGGCAAAGCTTACTCATTTCAGCCCTGCACTCAAGGGTGGTCTTCACCTGAACCTTTGTGAGAAATGCTTACAGCCGCGGCATTCCTTCTCTAACACTTAAGATCAGGATACTCTCCCTTTCAGCGATTTAAAATAATTACTTTAGAAAAGGTTTATGACCCTAATATACCCAAGTCAATAGATTTATTATACAAAAACCATGCTTATTTGTCAAAAATCCTTACATAAAGAACAGCCGCTGCAATCACGAACTCTATCTCCAAAAACTTGCCTTATGGTCTGTAAAGTATCTTTATACCCATTATAACGAATGTGCAACGTAATCTGTCTTGGAGCTACTGCGATAAGCGAACTTACCAAGAGGTCTTCATAACCTAGCTCATGTAAATTATCCAGTTGATAATCTTCTAGGTAGTCGCGGGTTATATCTTCACCGTCCTCATTATAAAGATGGAACTCACCTTTCGAAGTCATTCCTACATGCAGGCTCTCTAATTGCGGTGTCTGGGTGTCGACGAAATGTTTCAGGAGCTGAATAAATTCCAGATATTCCTTTTCCACTATGTACTCTTCGATAGCAAACTCCACAGCTTTGCTGACATCATGCTTATATTCCTGAGCGCGAAAACTTAGAAAACCTTCAAGATCGAAAATCAAAGACTGATTAAGACAACTTAAAATTTGAGTTACAAGCTTTGTCTTACGGTTTATGCGATAGGCGCGATCTTGGCCCAAACCTTTATTCAAATATTCCAGTGCTTTATTTAGGATCTCTTGACCCTTATCATCAATTAAATATTTATTTTTTTTCAGGATTCCCCGTACATGTTCTTTCTCCCAGTGAAGCAAGATCGTTTCCGCTAAGGCATTTGCTAAATAATATCGCTGGATTTTCTGAACCATTTCTTCATTTTCAGTCCCCGCAAGAGACGAGGCAAGAAACCTACACAGAATTAACCAACGCTTTCCGTGTTGCTGCTCAATAATCTGTATAGGGAGACGTTCACGTTTACTCAATTCCCTTAAGGACTTACATATACTGTCATGGTATCTTTGCGTACCTAACTGCACGGAATGTTCCACTGGCACCCCTCCATATTAGAGTATATGACTCTAATGAAGCCATATTTCGATTGGGCCAATCTGTTAATACCTTTCAAACAAATATTTTCAAAAGGTAATTTGGACATTCCATACTATTTCCAATTTATAGCATTTTTATTCTCATTTAACCGGTACCTCAGTTTACATTACATTGAGCAATTGTCACTATCCTTCTGAGGCACTGATTTTTTACGTGGAAAAAGAGAGCGGATAGAGTCTCTATCATCGCTAAATTCTTGCTCTGCAGAATAAATCCCGTCAATTTCGTTAATATCTTCAATCAATTTTTCCATGTCGAGTTTGCGAAAAGGAGTTCTCAATTTAAACAGTATAACCGTTTTATTTTGTTCTTCTTTTTGCAGAATCATAGTGATATTTTGAGGAACAATGTTGTGAGACTCAATTACCCTGTTAATCTCTTTAACTCTGCACGTTCCATTAACAGCAACAACCTTAAGTGACGCACTATTTCTGAAAAAATAATTTTCTACTATGCGCTCTAGAGTGATAAACACCAAGAAGGTGACCAATGTAGCCGAAAAATAGAACCCGGCTCCAGTTGCCAAGCCAATGGCTGAGACAACCCATAGAGATGCTGCGGTTGTCAAGCCTCTGATCGATGTTTTGTCTCGCAAGATCGTACCAGCTCCTAAGAAACCAATCCCTGAGACAACTTGCGCAGCCAAGCGAGCAGGATCTTTGTTAACCGACGTGAAATTAGTAAAGCCGTACATTGATAAAATCATAATCAACGCTGAGCCTAAGCTTACTAAAATATGAGTTCTAAATCCTGCTGAACTATCATTTCGTTCTCGTTCGAGACCGACAATTCCTCCAAAAATACAAGCCAGCAATAACCTTAAAGCAATTTCATAATCCGTAATATGCACTGTTTTTCACATCCTTGCTGTGATTGTAATATTTATCACTTAATAACATAAATTAATGATTCAAGGGTGACACCTCATCCTATTACACTAGAACAGATTACATTAAAGCATGACTCCAAATCCTAGCTCAAATCTTTAATATTCCCATCAGGGAATAGATCAGATCTATTACTTTACTATTACTTCTGTTATGATTTCTCAAATCAAATATTCGTTACAATAGGTCTAATTCCTTTAATCTTATAAATTATTTTAATATTTTAATTACTAAATACTATGTAATTCTTTCGAGTAATGTAACCCCAAATACGTGAAAAGCTGTAACAAAATAAATTTGTTACAGCTTTTTTTCTATTATCCGGAAACATTGCTTCTCCCCGAAAACTTATTTCTCTTCGCTTCCCAAAAGCTCCTTTACGTACGTAGGAAGAGCAAAGCATCCTTTATGAATATCCGTATTATAATATTTCGTTTTAATTCCCAGTCTATTCCACGCTTGCTCATTTAAGTCCTTTACGGGATCATATATTTTGGAGGCAAATCCAAATAACCAATGTCCTGAAGGATATGTTGGAATATGCGCTTGATAGACTCTGCAAACAGGAAAGAATTCTTTAACACGTTTATGAGCTCTCTGCATTGATTTAGCATATTCAGCATAATAAGGGCTTTCGTGCTGATTGACCAAAATACCGTTCTCCTTAAGGGCCTTAAAGCAATTACCATAAAATTCTTTGGTAAAGAGACCTTCACCCGGTCCAAAAGGATCTGTAGAATCGACGATAATTAGATCGTACGCATTTTCTTTGGAGCGTACAAATTTTAACCCATCCTCAAAATATAGTTTTACTCGCGGATCGTTTAGTTTACAGGCAGTTTGCGGCAAATATTCCCTGCACACCTCAACAACCATTTTATCAATTTCAACCATATCAATTTGTTCAATTGAATTATAGCGAGTCAATTCTCTTACCGTTCCACCATCACCGGCCCCAATAACCAGAACATTCTTTGTGTTTAGGTTTGTCGCCATTGGAACATGAACAATCATATCATGATAGATAAATTCATCTTTTTCAGTAACCATCATTAAGCCGTCTAAAGTAAAAAATGTCCCAAATTCTTTAGAATGAAAAACATCTATCCTTTGAAATTCACTCTGACCTGTATACAGAGGTTTATCCACCTTAATAGAAAAACGAACATTATCCGTATGTTGTTCTGTATACCACAATTCCATGTTATTTTTCCTCCAATACTTTGATACTTTTAACCGACATATCCTCCGTCCCGGTTAGGAAACACCCCTTAGCCTTAGCATAGGAGATATAATCAATAATTTCATCGGTTATCCGTTCGCCTGGAGCTAAAATTGGAATACCCGGCGGGTAAGACATCACAAACTCTGCACATATATGTCCATCACTTTCCTTAAGTTCAACAGAACGCTGAGGCGAGTAAAAGGCTTGTTGTGGCGTCATTATGACATCAGGATTAATATATTCATGATCAAGCATTCCGGATTTGTCTTTTGTATAGAGTCGCTTAATTTCCGACAGAGATGATACAAGTCGTTCCAAAGCTAACTCGCGATCCCCGACAGAGATTATCGCTAATATATTGGCGATATCACCCAATTCAATCTGGATCCCGTAATCATCCCGCAAAATATCATAAACTTCTATCCCTGCCAGCCCTATCTCACGGGTGTAAACAGAAAGCTTAGTGTGATCAAAATCAAACACAGAATCTCCATTAATTAGTTCCTTCGAGAAAGCGTAGTAACCCCCAATTTTATTGATTTCATCTCTCGCATAGTTAGCCAGAGAGGATACCTTGTTGAAGATATTCTTTCCATCTAAGGCAAGATTACGTCTGGAAATATCCAGCGAAGACAAGAGCAAATAAGAGCCGCTGGTAGTCTGGGTTAAGTTAATCGTTTGCCGTACATGGCCTGTACTAAGGCGATCGCTTTTTAACAAGAACGAGCTTTGGGTTAGTGATCCGCCTGTTTTGTGCATACTGACCGCTGACATATCGGCGCCAACTGCCATTGCATTCACAGGCAAGTCAGAACCAAAATAAAAGTGAGTGCCATGGGCTTCATCAACTAGGACGTACATATTATGGGAATGGGCTAGTTCAGTAATAGTCTTTAAATCCGAACAAATACCATAATAGGTCGGATTATTAACAAAGATGGCCTTAGCGTCTGGATTTTCTTCAATTGCTCGCTTTACATCATCCACTGACATCCCTAAGGGTATTCCTAATTGTTTATTTACACCGGGGTTAACATATACAGGAATTGCTCCACTGATAATTAGTGCATTTATTGCACTTCTATGGACATTACGAGGCATAATTACTTTTTCGCCTTGCTTACATACGCTCATAATCATAGCCTGAACAGCAGCCGTAGTACCATTAACCATAAAGAATGCGTGATCTGCTCCAAAAGCATCTGCTGCTAATTCTTCTGCTTCTTTGATCACAGAAACAGGATGAACAAGATTATCAAGAGGCTTCATAGAGTTAACATCCACCGATAAGCACTGTTGTCCCAGAAACTTTACAAGTTCAGGATTTCCTCTGCCTTGCTTATGCCCTGGCACATCAAAGGGTACTACTCTCATTGATTGATAATTTTGCAATGCCTCATAAATGGGTGCCTTGCCTTGCCAAAGGGAATGCATGTAAAGCACCGCCTTTCCTACCTTATTCTGAAATTGTTGTCTTATGAAACGATTCCATTTTCCTGCAAAAAGAATAGAATTTCAACATCCCGATTAGCCTCACGAGGTTAAAATTATAAACATTAGAATAATATTCTTCTAAAAAACAACATTAATAGTATATTAAACATTATCAAAAATATCAACGAAGAGGCTTTTGTAAATTTAGAGAATATCATGTCAAATGATTCAAAAACTACCCAATGGAGGCTTAAGTATGATAAAAGTACGAAGTAAATTAATCTTAGGCATAATTTCAGGCCTTTTTGGCGAGCTGGCCATTATGTCGAGCAATTATCTGTTTGTTAAATTTGGTCTTGTAAAGCATTCCTTACATTCGATGTCACTTCAAGTCCTAAACTGCAAAAAACGTGTACTCAGAAACACAAAAAACGATATATGGTTACCGCATGTAATTAGTACGTTCTTTTGCACAACCGGAGGCATATTGATTACCTGTCTATTGTCCTTCAGCAAACGTTCTTGTATATTGAAAGGCTTTTTTATAGGAACATTAGGAGGCATAATTCCATATTTGTTTAGCCGTTTCAAGGTAGTTAAGGATATGAAAACATCGCTAAGCAAAATGATGTGTTTTCTTAGTCATGGTTTTTTTGGCTTAACAGTGGCAATGGTTATTAAATTTCTAGAAGAAACAAATTGCGGCAACAATCACCAATCACCTGAGAAATAAACAGATTCAAATTATGACCGTTCTCAGTTCACTTAAAGGTCCAAAATCGGGCATAGAAAAAGCCACAGGCGAGCTGGGGCTTCTTGTCTTGCATATGTTCAGTAAAGTTACATCACTATCGTGGACACAAAGGCATTCTTCCTTGTCTTTTGGGCTAAAATGGTTTTAATAGCTTCTATAAAAAATACAAAACTCGCTAAACAGCGAGTTTTTAACAAATTATGGTGGGTTTGAGAGGACTCGAACCTCTTACTTTTCCACCAAAGACTTGCTATCAGCGGGTTGTATTAATTTGTCTGCCATTTTGTCAGCCAAGTACCTTTGATGTGTCTCCTGTACGCAAAGCGTGTCCATAGATTCCTGCTGTGGTGGCGGGGCTTTGCCCCAAGAATCCTGCTACATAGATTAGGGACTCCCCTTTATCCAAAAGTATTGACCCCACCCCATGCCGAAGATCGTGCAAGCGAATGTTACGCAAATTAGCTTTCTTTAGGATTATTTTCTTGGCTTTAAATAGGACTTGATGTCTTAATGGTTCACCATCTTGACTCATAAATACAAAGTCGCTGTCGTTTGCATTTGTGCTGTTTTTTTGCTTTGTCAGTAATTGTATGGTTTCCAGATCCAAATTGATGGTTCGTTCACTATTTATTGTCTTGGTTTCCTTTTGGTTTCTGGATCTGGAATTAACAGATTCTACCACTTTGAGATAACCCTGAATTAGATCAATGTTGTGCCATTTGAGTCCTATGACCTCTCCGCATCTTAAACCTGTTAGAGCTAATAAACGTAGCGGTAGGTAATGCTTGTAATCTTTTGCTGTTTCCAAAAATAAAGTTAAATCTTGTTGATCCAACACGGGACGTTTTGTCCTTTGAATTTTTGGGGATTTGATGGAATCCATCAAATTTGGTTGTACTAGGTTTCGTTTTGCTCCCCAGTTAAGGACTCTGCGGAGGATTGCGTAGAAATTTTTGATGGTTCGAGGTTTTAGATTTTCGGCGTTCAGTTTATTAAGTCTGTCCTCTATTTGGTTGGTGTCCAGGGTATACAACATTAGATCTTCTACTAGCGGTCTGACCTTTTTTATCTGCTTTGCGTAGGTATCGAATGTGGATGGCTCTATTCCAATTTTAATACTGGATAGCCATTTATCAATTAATTCCCCTACATTCTTCGCCGACGCCTTCGATGACCCGATTTTGGATTTAAGGTCATGCTCTAACTCTTTCTCCCGCTTGTTGGCATCTGATTTTTTTGCAGCATAAAATGTCTCGTAGTAGTATTCTTTTTTGCCATTATTGTCCTTACCTAGGTAGACAGATATTGTCCAGCTATTATCTGCTCGTTTTTTAACTGACATTTGGTCTCCTCCCTCGTTTGGGAGGCTGTACATCACCACTACTATTATATTGTACCTCTACAACCCTGTCTATTAGTTCTTGGATTGATGAGGCAGGTATCCGTATTCTTCTTTCCGATAATCGAATAGCTTTTATCTTATTTTGATCTATTAATTCGTACACGTAATTTTTGCGGACGTGTAGTAATTCTGCGATTTCGGCTACTGTATAATATTTATTATCCATCTAATCCCTCCTTGGTTATTCAAGTACTTATATGTCTTAATGGCATTGTACTATTTTTGTTTTTTAAAAATCCACTTTTAGAATAACTCTAAATTAGAATATTTTTATAATATACTTGAACACTCCAAAAATCATTTTATATCATTTAATATGTACCCAGTTACATAGATAGAAAAAGAGTAAGGATGTGGTTTGGCGACAAATCCTTACTCTTGTTGGGGTTTGGTTTATTACAGTCATCTTATCTCTTAATTTGAAATTATGTCAAATATCTTTTGCACCCTCTATTTAATTTAAGATTCAGGGTGTTTTTTTATGCTTTGAATCATTGCTCCCTTAACTTGATTACGTTTTGCCTTCTGAGGGAATACTAATCCAAGGAAATTATCTCCATAGGAGGTAAGGACTATGCCAAAGCGTCGTGAAGATCACGAATATCTTTCAACACGCATCATGCAAATGTCAGAAAATCATACCTTATTAGAAATGGCCAGAATATTAAGCGACGAGACGAAAGGCAATATTTCAAAAAGCATCATTGCTCGTCACATGACACTTCTAAGAAAGGAAGGAAAAATCCAGTATAAAGACCGACCATGGACAGACGCAGAAGATGAAATATTGAAAAATCTAAACGAGCAAAGAACTGGTATTTCTGCAATAGCAGAAAAGCTAAATAGGTCAATAGCTTCCATACAATCTCGAATCTGTCAGAATAACTTGGCAAATAGGATGATTTCTGAGGAACAGTCTAAGGCAGTAATAAATTTATTACTTACTACGGATTTAAGTTTGACTGAAATTTCAATTATTACAGGTACTCCTTTTAATGCGGTAAGACATATTTGGAAAGGTATTAAACCACAAACGGCACAAATAAAAAGGCCCAATCCAAGCCGCAAAAATTCCACTTCGGTGGCCGAACAATATATCAGAAAACAACTAGAGGAGATATTTAGAAATCAAGTTGTTCCTAAAAAAAACAACCGTGATTGGAGTGGAGGAAGATATGAAATAGATATCCCTATCAAAACTCCCTATGGGAAGTTTGCAATAGAAGTAAATTCAAAGCTTCATGCGGATAGGAAGATGATAGACCGTTATAAGAGAAGATTAGCAGAAAAAGATCACTGGATATGGATACCATTATGGTTCTGGGATACTCCTAATAAAGCTAACCTTGATAGTGCTGTAGAAACTGTATTGAACATTATCCAAGAGAGAAGGGAGGAAGGATCAGATTATTATAATTGCTTTATTCAAGAAGTAACGGAACTAGAAAAGAGATATTATAACCCCCATGAATTGCTCTATGATTTAAAGGTCAATGTTAAATTCGGACCTTCTTGGGCAGATAAAGATAACGAAACTCTTATATTGAACTATGGGTTAATTTCTTTGAGCGAATTAAGCAAATTGTTATCAATTCCTAGGTCTAACGATGCCATGAAACACAAAGCTAAGCAACTTGGATTGGTAAAAAAACGAAAAATTTTTAATCCCGCAGAAGATGAAATAATAGCTAATTATTATCAAACTTTGCCCAAAGAAAATATAATTCAAATGTTGCAGGGGTGGAGCTGGCCCAGCATTATTTCAAGAGCTCATGTTTTAGGGATTAGAAGAAAAAATTTATGGTCCCCGGAAGAAAATGCTCTTCTTCAAAGTAAATATTCTAATGAGAGCCTTAAAAGTATCACCGAAAGTCTTCCCAACCATTCTTGGTTATCAATAGTATCCCAAGCTTCTCGCTTAAAGATAAAAAAAGACCAGTTAATAGAAGCGGAGAAACATTCCATCCCAAATATAGATAAAGATTAAGGCATCTTAAAGTCTTTTTTATGCCCCAATAGCACTTTGTGAAAAGTCCACCGTATTTCGATGGTTCATTATTAAATCTCACGACTTCATTCTCGATCAGCTGTTAGCTTCTTCTTAGTTCCTTCCAAAAAATTAGTATAGATAGTCCGAAATTCGGAGGTTATTCAGCAATCGCTAAATAACAGTGAAAAGAATATAACGTAGGGTATATGTAAGATGAGGGGGCAACCCCCTCGTCGTATTTGTTCTAATTCTCCCTTTGCTTCAGGATCCACCTAATACCCGTTTTTTCACTAACGCCGATAGTTGGCCCATCCAAACTAATATCGTGGAAAAAAGGATCTGCGTTTAACGCCTTACCCATCGTGGACAAAAGTCCCCTCAACATAATAATTACTTTGACTGCCACATAGTTCGGCAATACGCCAATACAATCTAGGTATACGGTCTTACCATCTTTTAAATATCCTGCAGTGGCTGTTTTCAATGCATGCGGAGCAGTCTGCCCACTCACTTTTAATGTTATTGTATTATTATCTCCATTCATCCTTTTACACTCCTTCGTCGTCTTAAAATATTTGTGTTCTATAATTGGAGTATATCTAAATATTTTTCGAGAATTCAAGTTTAATTTTTATGCTTTTCCAAACTCACTGTGCTTAAACTTTTTGCCGCCTAATTTTGTGAATATACATATGTGAATGGTAAACTAAACCATACACATTTACGCCAATGAAAGCATACAGGTTTCTGCCACAAAGCATACAACTTTTTGCCAACAACCATACAACTTAAATCAAATACAGCGATCGGACTTTGTTAGAATAGTGACTAGCAAAGAGGTCAGGAGCTGTTAGAATGAAAGGATTTAAGATGTATAAACAGATACAACAACTTAAAGAGATTGGATTCACTCGGTCTCGGACAGCCAAGCAGCTGAACATAAATCGAGAAACTGTAACACGGTATTGGAACATGACAGCGGATGAATTCGCCAAGCAGCTGTATAGCATTAACCGGGAACTGTTACTTTCAAACTATGAGGAAATTATCATCAACTGGTTGAAACAATATCCAACAATGACAGCCGCCCAAGTATGCGATTGGCTCAAGGAGCATTACAAAGAGGATATCAAGGAACGAACTGTCAGTCGTTATGTCAAAGGGTTACGAGAGGAATATAATCTGAAAAAATCCAATCATCCCAGGGATTATGAGGCTGTAGAAGAGCTCCCAATGGGGCAGCAGTTACAGGTGGACTTTGGTGAAAAGTGGATGCAATCCATTGATGGGCAGCGTGTAAAGATTCGCTTTGCAGCCTTTGTACTCGCTCACGCACGTTACAAATGGGCATTCTTTCAAACTCGGCCATTCACAACAAGCGATCTGGTTTCAAGCTGTCATGAGTGCTTTAGATATATAGGTGGGA
>NZ_LDZY01000022.1 GCF_001029285.1 Desulfosporosinus acididurans | reverse complement strand
CGAGAAAGCAGCTCAGGTAAGCACAAGGGACAGACCACGATCAGTAAGCGCGGCCGCGCACGACTGAGGGCAATCCTATTTCAAGCAGTGATGCCGCTAGTCGCAAAAAACGCAGAGTTTGCAGAGATACACAACTACTACACAACAAGGATCAAGAATCCCCTGAAGAAGAAACAATCACTAATTGCCTTAAGCTGTAAACTAATTCGGGTGTTCTATGCAATATTAACAAAAGGTACAGAATACGATCCAGAAAAGCTAATTAAGGACATTCATCGTCCAGTTGAGCATTTAGCAGCGTAATTAGAATAGCAGCGAAACCATAAGAAACAAACGATCTGTGGGTTAAAGCGTCACCACAGAAGCGAGCAATCCAGGTAACCTAGCAAAACAAAAGAGCTGGTAGTCAGTCGCATATTTTTCCATTAGAGCAAGGACTCGGTAGAGGAGCATAACTGACACCCAATCATGGATAGGTGGAACGAAGGAATTTAGGGCAGATTTATAATCTTGACCCTGTTAGACATGGGAGGTTTACCACCGTGAGAATCATGGGTTTACAACGGCCAACATATCCACAAATAGTAGACGTTGGCTTTGCCATATCCAATTTCTCCGAATTAGACATTTTATGCGAATTCTATCCGTGGTGAGCTAATTTGGTTAGCTAGGAATTCTATGAAAATACGAGATATCTAAAGAAAATATCAAGATATTATAGGGAGGAAATCAATGACAATGCGTATCATTACTCTCGAAGAGCATTTTGCCTTTCCGGGATTTATGGACAGAATTGGCCAACAATCCTTTCATAACAAAGGTGAAGAGCTGTGCGACCTCGACGAACGTCGGATCACCCAAATGAACGCCGCCGGTATTGACATGCAGGTGCTCTCACTGACCTCTCCCGGTACGGAGTCGTTAACTGGTGAGGAAGCGGTGAAAATGGCCATCAGCGCTAATGACTTCCTGGCAGCGGCGATAGAACGTCATCCCAGTCGCTTCGCGGGCTTTGCTGCCCTGCCGACAGCTGCTCCCGACCTCGCCGCTGCTGAACTGGAACGTATGGTTTGCCAACATGGTTTCAAGGGTGCGGTGATCAATGGTCACATTCAGGGCCGCTACCTGGACGACAAATTCTTTTGGCCCATCATGGAACAGGCAGAAGCGCTTCAAGTGCCAATCCACCTGCACCCAGCGCCACCGCCGCAGCCGATAATCGACGCCTACTACACCGGCAATTTCTCATCGGAGGTGACCAGTATACTTTCGACGGCAGGCTGGGGATGGCACATCGAAACTGCTGTCCATATCCTGCGTCTTATTCTCAGCGGAGTATTCGACCGCTATCCCAAACTGCAGATCATTATTGGACACTTGGGCGAAGCTTTGCCTTTTATGTTGCCAAGGATCAATCAAGTTCTGCAGCCGAATCTAACTAAATTACAGCGTCCGATGGCAGACTATCTGAGAGAGAATATCCATTACACGTTCAGCGGCTTCAATTTTACCGCTGCTTTCCTTAATCTGTTGTTGGAAGTCGGCAGCGACCGCATTATGTTCTCAGTAGACTATCCGTACGGTTCGATGGAAAAGGGGCAGGCTTTCCTTTCTCAGTTACCGGTCAGCAATTCTGACAGGGAAAAAATCGCTCACAGCAATGCCGAACTACTCCTGCATTTGTAAATCGGAACCGGCGTTTGACCACCATCTAGCAGAGTTTTTCCAATAGCTTACCTTTAAAAATTGTGACAGCATTCCCTCTTAATAATACCCGATCTTCTAACACTTCTATATTTATTTCTCCGCCACGTTCAGAACACTGGTACGCTTTGAATTTGGCTATACCTAATTTGTCACTCCAAAATGAGGCCAGAACACAATGTGCCGAGCCAGTTACTGGATCTTCAGGAACTCCAACTTCGGGCGCAAAAAATCTTGATACAAAATCATACTTACCTAAACTTTTAGCTGTTACAATGACTCCGTGCATCTCACATTCTAACAGTTTGGAAAGGTCAATCCGTATACCTCTAACTTCTTCTTCGGTTGCAACTTCAAGTAAATAGTTTTCTCTCGATTTACCTTTGAAAGTCGGTGTTATTCCTCCTAAACCGTCTATTAGTATACTCGGAACTTCATTCACCTCTGAATACTCTAGACGAGGAAAATCCATTTCGATTAAATCGTCATTTATAAGATTAACAGTAAGCTTTCCACTTCGAGTATTGAATATAATAGGTTTCTCTTTTTCCCAAAATCCTTCTGTCCATAAGATATGGGCTGTTGCTAAAGTAGCATGTCCGCATAGATCTATCTCAAATGTAGGAGTGAACCACCTAAGTTTAAACTCAGAGTTATCTCTTACCACAAAAGCAGTCTCAGATAAGTTCATCTCCCTAGCCATATTAACCATACTTTTAGCATCAGGAAATTTATCTAAAACGCAAACACCTGCTGGATTGCCCTTGAATCGTTCAGTAGTAAAAGAGTCTACTTGGTAAATATCAACCATAATTAACCTCCATTATTAACGAAATCGAAATATGCCTAAACCCCTTTTTTCTCCCGGGTCATTCTTGTGAATTTTTCTCGCGTGTTCCGGGGAGGAACATGCAAAACCGGTCGTCGGCTCATGGTTAATGCGCCAGTGGGGCAGCCGGAAGCACATACGCCGCATCCTATACAAACCTCTTTATTTACAACTGGAATTTCCGTTCCATTTCCGTCATCTTGCATGGTAATAGCTTCAATGGGACAGCGGTTAGTGCAGGTACCGCAGCCCACACAATTTTCAGAGTCTAATGCAGGAATAAAATTGCTGGGGTGCGTCACATATGTCCCGAATTCTTTGATGCCGGTCAGAATTACGCAGCAGCAGCTGCAGCAGTGGCACATATAAGCAGGCTTGTTCATCACATTATCGCAATTATGGACCAACCCAAGCTTTTCTGTTTCCTCAAGCACCCGCAGCAAATCGTCCACTGTGGCTGGTTTTCCCATACCTCTGCGTATGACCCACTCTGCGGCGCTGCCCATAGATGTACATACTTCCAAAGGAGCGTCACAGGCTTTGCCAAGATGAGATGCCTTATGACGGCAGGGGCATATGGAGATAGCACCTCCACCGGACTGCCGGATAATTTCTCCGGCCCTTTCGTAGGTTAATACCTCGGTTTCCACAGCTAACGGTATAAGGCGTTCATATACCACTGTCCTCATCATCTTGGTATCAGACCTAGAGATTTCATCCCTGACTTCCTTGTCATGAAAGTAAGCTTGAAAAAGTTCCGCTAAATCCTTCATATTTACATTATCCCGTACCCGCATGAAGGTATATTCAAAGAATCCAATGACCACCGGAGCCAACATGTAATATACGGTGTCCTTCCGTGGGATGTCCAGCACCAATCCTTTATCAGCCATACCGTCCAGTACAGTCTTCAATTGCACTCCCTTAATCCCGGTAAGACCTGTAATTTGTTCCAGAGTCATGGGAAGCAAAGGAAATTTACTGCCTACCTGGGCTTCGCTCTCGGTAAAGAGACGATGCAGAATTGCCATCAAGGTTTCGTTTATCGATGCCCCTTCTGGGCTCCTGCTAATACGCTCCGCCAGTAACCTGTAAACCTCGTCTTTGTCATGAGTTAAGTGTCCCATAAAATATCCTCCTTTAAAATATTTTAGCTCCCATCATTAACTGTCATTGACGAAAAAATAAGACGACTGCTCAATAATTGACATATAAACTATATAGCCGAACAAAACTACTTACAATATTCCTGTATTTTCTTCACGAAGGAAATGACTCCATTCCATTCCGCATCATTTAAGGATAATTTCAGACTATCATTGAGATCTTGAGAAATGGGAAGTATTTGTTCAGCAAGAGTTCTGCCTTTTAGAGTAAGGTTTATCTGAAAAGCCCGCCGATCCTCGGGATCAGTTCTTCTTTCCAGTAGATCTTCTTTCTCCATTCTATCGATTAATCCAGTAATAGCAGAGCTATCCAGAAACAGGCGTTCAGCTAACCCTTTTACACCTAAACCATCTTGTTCATAAAGAGCCAAAAGAATAAATGATTGAGACAAAGTAAGTCCATAATCGGAATATTTGACGTTATAATATTTTTGCAATGTCCTAGCAGCAATTCCCATTTGAAAGCAAACATAATCCTCAAATATAGGCACGGCGATAATCTCCCTTATAATAGTTTATGTGTTAACATTCTATTACTCATTTATTAATATATCAATAGTTATGTGTAAATATATTTTATATTTTCTGAATATAGCAAAATATGCAAAGCGATACATGCATCTCCGAATTCCTCTGCCGTTCCAGGGTTCTTTTTTAAAGGCTCAAAATTACTCAGGCATTTGGGAAATTGGCGTTGTGATATGTACTTTTTATTGCCTACATCGTGCAAAAACCATCAAATAATCGATACTGGATGTCGTTATCGACAAGTATTGATAGATAAAGTAAACATGAGAATTGCCGCAAGACACGATATCACAAAAATAATTTGCCATACTGAATTTATTCCCCTTGTACCAATGTATACACCCATTAGTGAAGTTCCAAGGGATCCACCTATTGCATTGCTTATGTTACTTAAAGCACTAAATCTGGCCCTATAATTTCTCGGACTATTATTGGCAATGTAGGTGCCAAAATTTGTTGCCATAAGAATTTCTCCAAATGTCCATAAAATAGTAGATATGATGAAGAGGAAAAACGTATGGATTTCTCCTATCATGCCAAAGCCTATGGCATATAGAACGCCAGCTAAACCAAGATTATTTATAGGCTTAACCCTTTTTGTAATAGTTGTAATCCACATCGTTGAGGTGATAACTGTTAAAGCATTGATACTCATAAGCCAGCCGAATTTTTCCGGGCCTTGAGCTAAAAATGTGTTATCTAACATTATTGGCAGAGAGAATCTATGCTGCGTATAAACGGCACTATAGATTATATAAATCATTAAGAGAATTATAATATGCGGCCTCTTATAAAGAGCCTTAAAAATATTCTCGGACTCATCCTTTTCTTCTTCAGTTACAGCTGCTTCGGCGGAAATAGAGTTGACTTCGCTGACATACCTTACAACAAGGGTAACCGCAAAAAATGACGTTAGTGCATCGCCTAAAAAAAGTAAGGGCAGAGAATGGTTAAATAAAAATCCTGCCACAATCGGACCTAAAGCCACTCCGATATTAATCCCTAAATAGTTTAAAGAATAACCTAACTGTCTCTTATGCGGCGGTAATATATCTGCAATGATCGAATTAATTGAAGGCCTTACCGCTCCGTTGAAAAAAGTAGCTAATAGAATACATATTATATTAATAGAAGGATTTTTTTGAAAAGCACAAGGTACAAGTAAAACACCGGCAAGTGTTTGAGCTAATACATAAACTTTTTTTCTGCCCAGAAGGTCTGCAAATTTACCACCAAAAAGAGAGCCCGGAATTCTTACTAAAGATGCAAGCATAACTATTACACCGGTAGCTTCAAATGACAAACCCAGCTTTTGGGTTAAGTACAAGGTTAAAAACGGAACTACAAAATCTCCAAATCTGTTTACTATTTGAACTATAAAAAAAATATATATACTTTTAGGTAACCCTCGATAAGCGTTTATCAAATTCTTACTGACACCTCTTTTAAGTAACTCTTCTTTAAGCATGAAAAAGGCCCCGTCAGTTTTACAACTGTTACGGCGCCATTGCCTTATAATGCAATGTTAATTATGTAGTTTCCATTTGTCAATTGATGTAGTGTTCATAATTGTCACTCTATTAAATAAGACATGTGAACTAACTCCCAATACTGCAGCTTTAAAGAACGATTGTCCCTAAAGCCCATATCGCGCGGTTTTTTTCTTCCATGTTTCATTTGATCGGTGAGGCTTGTGGGAACATATTTCTGTAAATGGATAAAATAGCGGAGCAAAACCCCCTGACTTTCACCACACCTCTTATTTATTGGCTTGAAACGTCTCGTGAAAATCTTCTTCAACGTCAAAAATACTTTTATACCGTTGATTGACACCCATTAGCCTTTTTAAAAGTAACAGTTCCTTTGGCTTCAACAGTAATTCGTCATACCAAGGGCGCTTCTTGAAGCCTTTGAGTTCAAAAGAAGAGTAATACAGGTGCAGCAGGAAGTCTCCCATAAATGCGAAATCCATATCAGCCCTGTATATCTCGTTATTAATCCAACGAGCAAGCCCAAAATCAACAAGGTTAACCGTTTGACCATCATACAATGTATTGGGCACCCTTATATCTCTATGGACTATGCTCTTTGAATGCAAGTACTTTAAAATTTCGACAAGTTGGTGTCCTACTTTATAGATCTCTGCTCTTGCAAACACGTGTTTATCGAGATAAATTATGTCCTCGAACGTTTTACCCGCCTTAAATTCAAGTACATAGCCATAGAAGTCTTCACATTCAATCTTTTTAATAAACCGAGGAACGCTCTCATGCTGTAGGCTCTTTAGAATTTCCTCCTCAAATCGAGCCTTTACTCCCGCTTTCTTAAGCATTCCCCTTTTTAGTTGCTTGAGAATATACAATTTCTGATCCTGAGAAACCTGATAGCAGATACCAAATCGGCCTTCTCCTATCGTTTTCTCGATTATATAGTCAGCTATTTGCTCAGACGGCTTATATAATTTGTCCCGTCTAAATAGGTTTAAGACCATGAACTCTTACGATGATGACTCGATGAATACCTGTTGTGGCGGTTTGAACCAGACAGTGAATGCCTTCTTGAACTCGAACCTGTCAAGGCCTCAAATATTTTACCTAATATTCCTCCCGAGCCATGCGGCCTTTTATAATGTCCGCCGCCATGATTTGGATCCGGGTAATGTCCTCTATTTTTTGATCTTGAAAATGAGCTCATAATCAATCCTCCTAATAATCGTTATTTAATATCACACCTCGGCATTCTCATTAGAAATCGTTTCCCTGATTTCGTGAAGCTAATATTTAAGCACAACAAAAAACACCCTATGATTTTTCTTTAGTTACGCAATAAATGTCTAACTTTAGACACCAATTACTGGTAACAAATCAGAGTGATTCTATTGTGCTTGTATTTACTCCCATAGAAGTAGAAACAGAGGAAAAGGAATACATGATGAATAGAATCTTTAGAAAAGCGCCCAAGTCGCATATTGAACAAAGTTAACAGAATCGTTGCTAAAACAAGCCGATTCGATAGTATTTGTGTCATCCTAAATAGTTTGTTAATGAATGACTTAGATTTCTCATGTAATTTTCTCAGAGTTGCGACTGGTTTGTTATTATTTATAATAAAATTAAACGGAGTTTCATAACTATGTTGCTCTGAGTTCTCAACTAAGCTGTGAGGCATATACACAGCCATCAACGAAAATAGCAAGAGAAATATTATCCAAAACAATTTATTTTTATGTATGAAGCTAAAATGCAGCGAATTCACGAATGCCACCCCCAACTTAACGAAAATACCTGTGGGATTATAATTATATTGGAATTATAGTCCCACAGGTATTTTATCCTGCTGCCAGCTCTTGCGCTGGCCCAGCCCCACACACTTTATCGAAGTGTATCGCCTGCTCTATTTAAGAAATATCAACTTACTTTTTTTGTTAATTAGTATATGTTTAGCAAATGATTTTGTCAATGGTTATCTCTAAAACTCTTTTATTTCAGTTAAGATTCATCAGTGGGGAGTGTCAATTCGAATACTTTACTTGTGCCCGTATTGGTCCGGTGCCTCTATAAATCCGCTTCGCCTCCACATCTTCTCAAGTGGGATGCGTTGGAGTGAGAACTTCTGATCCTCACAACCAACGCATTTTAATATTTGTTCATTGAATTAAACGAATCACGCACTCGACGTACTGCGCTCACGATTGTTAATTTGCCGTTACCATCAATTTTTATTAATAACTACATTAGCCTGTCCTTCGTAACCCTTTTCCAAATATCCGACCACACATTCTTCATAGGAATTACCATTATTGTCTTTGTACGTTAAAATTATTGAGTTCTCGCCTTGGATTGTATTAGTATCAATCTTACCTCTCCAAGATTTGTGGGGTTCTATCTGTGAAATAGTTTGTATTGTGTTGCCAACTTTATATTTTAGTTCTAAACATTCAGCAGTTTTATCAGTATTATTAGTAATAGTAATTTTATATCCGCCATTAAATTTGTCAGCACCGACAACTCCCAATAGAAACGCTAATGATAGACTTATCATACTAATCATAACTATTTTCTTTTTATTCATGAAACCCTCCTAGTTGCTTTATGATGTTAATTGTTGTCATAGTACAAATACGACATTATGATTCGCAGAAAAAATCTATAGAACTTGTTTATAACAAACAGACCGCTCATTGGATCCGATTTCTCAATGAACGGTCTGTTTAATTGTGAAGCTATAAAGAGATTATTTGCTGAAGGCTATTGTTCAGCCCTACATTGGATCTAATATTCAAAGACATCAACCGCAGCGTCGAGTGCCGAGGAATCGCCGTCAATAACAATCTCTGAAACAGCCCAAACATTAGGAACTACATTATGCAAGTAGTATTTCGCTGACGCAACTTTACCCGTGTAGAAATTATAATCAAAGTGACTTGGTCCCACTTCTTTAGCCTTCTTGTCTGCCAAGATTGCCTGATCAAGAATTTGACGACCACAAAATAGTTGGGCAGAGGCCGTAAGAATACGACG
Source organism: Desulfosporosinus acididurans (assembly GCF_001029285.1). Classification (GTDB taxonomy): domain Bacteria; phylum Bacillota; class Desulfitobacteriia; order Desulfitobacteriales; family Desulfitobacteriaceae; genus Desulfosporosinus; species Desulfosporosinus acididurans. The sequence continues at coordinate 23,096 of NZ_LDZY01000022.1, read as the reverse complement.
GGAATAAAGAGGAATCAAGCTTATATTTGTCTTTGAATATTCGGCAACTGCCTTAAGCATAGCTTGATAAGAGTTTAGCGCCTTGCCTAGAATGGCAAACTCTTTGCTCAGGGCTTCGTTATCTTTGTTGGCTGCATAGAAATCGGCCATTTCCTTAACCCAGGCTTTGAAAACCGAGCCGCCCTTCATATTCATCTTACGGCCAAGCAAATCCATGGCTTGGATATAGTTGGTGCCTTCCCAAATGGAGTAGATCTTTGAGTCACGAGCGATTTGGGATAAAGGATATTCTTCACAGTAACCATACCCGCCATAGGATTGGAGGGCTTCTCCAATGAGCCACCAGGCTTCGTCGGAAGGATAGGCTTTGCAAAGCGGAGTGCATATTTCAATGAGGTCACTGGCAGCTTTTCTTACTTCCGGATCTGGGTCGCGGTGTCTCTCGTCAAAAGCGAGATAAACCCTATACATCATGGCACGCATTGCTTCAATATGAGCCTTCCCCATCATCAGAGTACGTTTAATATCTTCATGATTAATAATCGCTACTCGTCCTGCTTTGGGATTTGTCATGAGGCGTCCTTGAACTCTCTCTTTAGCATTATCCCGAGCGTTGGCAAAGGCGTTACTAATGCAAGAAAGGGCCATATGTCCGGTTTCCATTCGAGCCATGTTCATCATTTGGAACATTTGAGCCATACCTTCACCCTTGCCGTCATTTTCACGCGGGTCAAGACCCAGCAGCCAACCGCGGCAATTCCCATTTTCGCCGGCTGATAACGCTGCCGTTACAGAACCATGCAGACCCATCTTGTGTTCTACGCCAGTGTTAACAAAATCATTATCTTCCAGGCTGCCATCTTCGTTGACCCAATACTTGGGCACTACAAAGAGAGAGATGCCGCTTGTTCCCGGCTTAGCACCCTCAATGCGAGCTAAATAAAGGTGAATAATATTTTCAGTAAAATCGTTGTTTCCGCCCGTGATAAATATCTTATTGCCCTGGATCTTAAAAATTCGCGGGTTGTCAGTCGGGTAGGCCTTGGAAGTAATATCCCCTACATCAGAACCGGCGCCAGGCTCGGTAAGACACATTGTTCCCGCCCAAGTTCCATCCATCATCTTAGGAAGGAACATTGCCTTTAATTTTTCATCACCAAACGTTTGGATTAAGTTAGCTGCTCCGCTGGTCAATAATATATAAGGCATAAGGGAAGGATTGCCAGCACAAATCAATTCCCAGGCGGCAGCATGCAGCATTTCCGGTAAAACCATGGCCTCAGGTGATTCATCAATATTACTAGTTCCCCACCCCTCTTCCTGCAGCTTATGAAAAAGAGGTCCCAAGCCCGGCGGAGTCGTTACCTTGCCGTCAGCAAAGGTAACGGGATGGGTTTCGCATTCGCCGTTGGTCGGCTCTATGACTGCTTTACACATTTTTAGAACTGGCTCAAGCACTGATTTAATATCATCTTTGGAATAGTAGTCAGCAAACTGAGGGTAATTAAATATTTTTTCTGTTGGCAGCCATTCTTGGATGATAAATTCAAAATCTCTAATACTATTCACAGCGAAATTTGAAGACATTACATTCCCTCCAACTCTAATTGTTTATTTCTCTAACTTGAAAATAGATGTCTTTACCGCTCCGATTAGCTCGTCAACGCTGTAATAACACCAAATTTTCCATCTATTGATAAATTGGGGAAATATTATATATCTCTTGTCCACAGAGAAGCCATCGATGCTCCTCCACCTACACAAAGAGAAGCGCCGCCGATTGTTTTCCCAAGTCTCTCCAGTTCATAGTAGAGGCTGACAATGATGCGCAATCCTGTAGCACCAACCGGATGTCCCAAACCAATTCCAGAACCATTATTGTTAACGTTACCATCCTGTTCAAACGTACCTATGTTTACAGTGATGCCGGTATCTTCTTTGAGCTTCTTTTTAACGCCAATAACTTGAGCCGCAAAGGCCTCGTTGATTTCCCAGTAATCGACATCTCCATAGTTCATTCCGGCCTCTTTCAAACATCTTGGTATTGCAACGGCTGGACCTAACCCCATTACACGAGCTTCCACCCCTTCATCGCAGATATTAATCAACTTCATGAGAGGTTTAATCCCCAGTTCTTGAGCTTTTTTCTTGGTCATCAAAACCGCAGCGGCGGCAGCATCATTAAGCCCCGAAGAGTTACCCGCTGTGACAACTCCGTCTTTTATAAATGCCGGCCTTAGCTTTGCCAAGCTTTCCAGGCTTGCTCCCCGAATTGGATGCTCGTCCTGCGCAAACACATATTCTTTTTTTCCTTTTTTGACAGGTACCGGAACAATCTCTCTCTCAAAACGGCCTTCATCAATAGCCCTTACTGCCCTCTTATGGCTGAGAAGTGCCAGCGTATCGCATTCCTCCCGTGTTATGCCATACAATTCAGCAACATTTTCGGCTGTTCCGCCCATGTGGGACCCAGCCAGTTGACATACCAGCCCGTCAGCAAGCATTGCATCCTGTAGTTTGGCATCACCCATTCTGGCACCCCATCTGGTTGTCGGTGAGATGTAGGGGATATTACTCATACTCTCTGTACCGGTTACCAGAGCAATATCGTATTTCCCCAGCTGCAGTTTCATGGCGGCTATTTCCATGGCCCGCATTCCTGAGGCGCAGTTTTGGTTGACCATAGTGGCACTTGATTTGGGATCCATGCCTATTTGCATCGCCACAATTCGAGGTGGACATGACCCATTACCATGCCCTAAGCACATTCCTGCCACAATTTCATCAACTTGTTTAGGGCCAATTCCCGCACGTTTTATAGCCTCAGCAGCAGCAATCTTAGTCAACTCATTGGCCGCCACCGGTTGGAGAGAACCTCCATAATCACCAATAGGCGTTCGGCAGGCACTGACCATTACAACATCATTAAGTTCAATTGCCATCGTAAATTCCCCCTCATTATGTTTATGGTATTTGATAATCGTTTCTTTTAAGATATCTTGCTCGATCTTACCCATATTTTTTGGGCATCGGCTTCTTTAATGAGTTCTTCACGCAAATCAGGATGGGCAATATTAATTAAGGCTTCAGCCCTTTGCCATGTACTTTTACCCTTAAGCATTGCCATACCATATTCAGTAATCACGTAATAATTAATACTTCTCGGTACTGTAACAGTTGATCCCGGCGTTAAAACAGGTTTAATCCGCGATTGCAGCTTGCCTTCTTTGTCAACATAGGTCGAGGTAAGACAGATCAGACCCTTACCACCTTTAGACTTATAGGAGCCATAAATAAAATCCAACTGTCCTCCCGTTCCGGAAATCTGTCGCATACCCGATGATTCAGAGGCAACTTGTCCATAGAGATCTACTTCCAGTGCGTTATTAACACAAATCATCTTATCATTTTGGCAAATTATATCAGGATCGTTTGTATAATCGACCGGATAACTTGCACAACTCGAATTGTTATTCAAGAAATCATAGAGTTTATTGGTTCCCATCGCAAACGTATAGACCATCTTACCTTTGTCAATCTGTTTTCGCACTCCCGTAATTCTTCCGGCATCATACATATCCACAAAGGAGTCAACCAGCATTTCAGTGTGAACACCAAGGTTTTTTAAGTCCGATTGAGCGATCATTTCTCCGACTGCATTCGGCATAGCACCAATCCCTAACTGCAAACAGGCACCATCTTCAATTTGTTCGAGAACAATTTTGGCGATCGTTCTGTCAATATCGGAGATAGGGACTTTGGGAAGTTGAAGAAGGGGACGATTATCGCCCTGAACAAAATAATCAATTTCGGATACATGTAAGGCTTCTCTCGAGCCGCCCAGACATCTCGGTACAGCATCATTGACTTCAGCGATAACTATTCTAGCTGCATCACACATGGCATGAGTCATGGAATTTGATGTGCCAAAGTTTACATAGCCATGCTTATCGGGAGGAGTGACCTTGATCATAGCTACGTCAACAGGTACGTAACCGCGGTCAAAAAAGCTTGGTGCCTCATGATATGTTAGAGAAATATAATTACACAAGTTTTTGTCATGAAGCTTTCTGCTTGCCCCACTGAAGTGCCAATCATTATAGATAAAATGGCTTCTTTCTGGATCACTGATAATGGTTTGGGGTGTAAAAGGGCAGCAAACAGTATTAATAACAACTCCGTTTAATTCATCTTTCCTCTTAGCTAAAGCTTCATCTAAAACATGAGACGCCATCATAAATTCACCGTAATGAACGACATCATCGGACCTAACAACCTTAACTGCTTCATCTACAGAGACAAATTTACTCTCGTACTCACTCCTAATATCCAAGTCAATTCCCCCTTGTAATTTTCGAAGGTTTTGGCTATATCACCAGCGATGCAATGCTTAGCAACGGAGTTTTTCCTGTCCCTCGAATCTCAAAGAACTATGCATCGCAAACTCTGCTTTTAGGAAGTTAAGTTACATGTAATTATAAAAGCCTTTGCCCGTCTTCTTGCCGAGGTGACCGGCACGTACTTTTTGCCTGAATGCCAATGAAGGACGGTATTTGGAATCAGCAAATTCCTTATAGAAAAATTCACAGACTGCCAAGACAATATCGATCCCTACCATATCAGCCAGTGCTAAAGGGCCCATAGGCATTCCCGCACCAAGTTTCATAGCCTTATCGATTTCCTCTGCTGAAGCAATACCTTCATAGAAAACGTTAGCAGCTTCATTCATATAGGGGACTAAGATGCGGTTAACGATAAAACCGGGACTTTCCTTAGCCAGTACCGGCTCCTTGCCCATTTTCTCAGCCAATTGTATGACTGTCTGAGCAGTATCATCGGTTGTAACAACACCAGGAATTACTTCAACTAATTTCATAACGGGTACAGGGTTAAAGAAATGCATTCCCAGCACTTTGTCGGAGCGATTAGTAGCCGCAGCGATCTCAGTAATACTCAATGCTGAGGTATTGGTTGCTAAAATCGTCTCTGCTTTACATAGTTCTCCGAGTTGTTTATGAACTTTTTTCTTAAAATCAATGTTTTCAACAATTGCTTCGATTACAATATCAACATCTCGAAACTCATTAATATCTGTGCCGCAGATTAGTCTGGCATTATAATCAGCCACATTTTCTGCTGACACTTTTCCTTTTTCCAATGCCTTAGCCCAGGCCTTGTTTAAAGTCTTGCGTGCCTTATTCGCTATTTCTGGAACTACATCGATCAAAACTACGCTATATCCCGCTTGAACACTAACTTGAGCGATCCCAGCACCCATTATGCCGGCTCCTAATACTCCAACTTTTTTTATTTCCACGCTTATTCTCCTTTTTATCAAACTTATAGCAAGTTATTAAATGAGTGATCTTTGCATCGAAACTCCTCAAGCTTCACTCCTTTCAACAGGCTTAATATGCAAGAATAAATCCAACTTTCTGATTTTTTATTGTAAAATATCAGCAATGAAAAAATGACCAGGAAAATCCTAGTCAGAATAACACATTGAGAGATATATTTTATTTAACCATTGTGAATTTTAAAAATATTTTGGATAAACTGCCTCTTATTCTGAAGATACTATGTCGCAAATTCAAGACATCCTCTTCCAATTAATCGACACAATGTCTCAATTACAAGACATAGTGTCTTGACTATAATTCCCGCGATAAAGTCTCACTATCGAGCCCGTGCTTTGTTAGTTTCTTATACAGAACTGATCTGTGAATTCCAAGAATTTTAGCTGCTTTTACTTTATTTCCCTTTGTCCGCCGCAAAGCGTCAAGCACCAAATCTTTTTCAGCCGAATTTAAGAAAACATCCATCCTATTTGGCCTTCTACCTTGATTTTCATCCGAACCGACGATAGACTGCCTTAACTGGACTGGTAAATGTTCCGGATAAATGAATGACTCGTCAACCACATTCATCGTTCGTTCTAAGACACTTTCCAATTCTCGAACATTACCCGGCCAAGAATAGCTTTGAAGTATCTGTATAGCTTCACAAGAAATACCTTCCACATTGGTCTCCAGTTTTTGGTTCAATTTAGTGACCATAAAATTCGCCAGTAATTCAATGTCATCAGGCCTTTCACGTAAGCTCGGCAACTCAATGGCCATAACATTTAGCCGATAGAAAAGGTCGTCACGAAACGTTCGTTCTTGTACCATATCATATAATTTGCGGTTAGTAGCTGTGATAATACGCACATCAATTTTGCAAGGTCGTGTTCCGCCGACCCTTTCAATTTCAAGTTCTTGGATAACTCGCAAAAGCTTAGCCTGCATTGGCAGACTCATATCAGCGATTTCGTCCAAGAAAATAGTGCCATGATTGGCCAATTCGAATTTACCAGGTTTGCCGCCTTTACGTGCACCAGTGAAAGCTCCTTCGGCATAGCCAAATAACTCTGATTCTAATAGTTGTTCGGGAATTGCAGCACAATTAACCTTTATAAATGGACCATGGCATCGCGAACTGCCGTTATGAATGGCATGGGCAAACAACTCTTTTCCGGTGCCGCTTTCTCCTGTTAACAGTACATTTGAGGTAGTTCGAGCAGCTCGTTGGGCTAAATTAATGGTCGCAATAATTTTAGGGCCTTCACCAATAATATCTTCAAAATCATAGGATGCCCTGTGAATTTTACGCAACTCTTCCTTATAAAACTTTAGGTCATCTTCTAATTGATTTAATTTTCTCGCAAAGACATGCGCCAAACCCATATCCTTGAATAGGGTTTTGCCAAACGCACCGATGATTTTGCCATCTTTTTTAATAGGCGCTCGGATAATCATGAATTCGCGGTCCCGTACTGTCCAGTGCTCTGCGAATTGAGCTTTTCCTGTCCGAATGATCTCTGGAAGTTCAGAATGTGGGGTAAGTTCATGAATATGATGTCCTAAAGCTTCTTCTCTGCTAATCCCCAAAGCCTCCAAATAGAAATTATTAATCATAACCACATGGCTATTTTCGTCAATGACTATAAGACCCTCATATGGATTTTCCACGACCGTCTCTAAAGTAACAATGAGCTTCTTAGCATCATTAAGTTCTTGCTGAGACTCCCCCAGCATTCTTACCAGGTAATCAAACAGTGACCACAGCTTTAGTACCCCAAGCATTCGTCCTTCCTCGTCTGTGACTGGAACTTCATATACTCTCTCTTTTAGAAAGAGGGAAAGTGCTTCTATAATAGAACTATACATGGCAAGGCACTTAGGTGCTTTGCCTATTAATTCTCCTGCGTGTTTTGGTAATGAATTGTGACCTGCTACTTGCATCATTGTTGTTTGATCTAAAACACCTAATAATTTACCATCTAAACTTAAAACATATATAAAGTTATACGATTGACCGAATTCTAAATAAACCTCGGAAATTTTTCGATCCTTATAAACCTTTGGAAAATTAAGTGTAACGATACTTTCTACTCTGTCTATCTCAGGCCTGCTGACAAGATTCGAAAAACTACACAACCCACACCCTCCTTTTTGTGTTCAAGTATCCGAAGAGCCAACGATTCCAAACTCTATTTCCTTTTTTCGAGGCTTATATCATGGAATTTCCGGAGTGTGACTAGAGAGAAAACCGAACCGCATAAAGCAAAAAACATATCCCACTGTGTGTCCCATACATCTCCTTGAGTTCCAAGAAAAGCATCCGCCGCACTCCCTGTGGCCTCCGCTACACCCCACTCAATTAACTCATATGAAGCACTAATTGCAAGACAAATGCAAACTACCAGGAAAGACAATAGTTTACCTCTCCTTATGGGTGACTTTCGCAACAGTATTTCCCTAGAAATGATCGCAGGAACAAAACCCTGAGCCAAATGGCCTAAACGATCATAATAATTCCTAGCTAAGTGAAAATGATCTCGCAACCAATTAAAAAGGGGCATTTCAGCATACGTGTAGTGTCCACCAATAACGAGAATTAAAGAGTGCAATAATATTAGTACATAGACTAAATTAGTCAGTCGAAACCGAGGATATATAATTACGATAACTGCCAACCCTATAATGGCTGGTGCTACCTCTAAAAACCAGGTAAAAAGATCCTTTGGATTAATGGCTGACCAAATGAGGGCAGATAAGGAAATCAATAACAAGCCCACATGAAGCGGCTCAATAGTCTTTAATCTTTGAATAAGACTCACCTAACTTCCTTCTTCGTAATTTGATCTCAAATCAAGAGCCCGATCCCAAGCCCAAGAGTCCGTGAAATGTTAAGGTATCTCTTGCTAGGGAATAGTACCTATCCAGCCAAAATATTCCGCAAATCTTTATGATTTCCTTCATTATTATGAGAATTACAAAAAAATTTTTTAGTGTTATCAGTCAACCCATATTGAAAAGCACCTGCTTCTATTTATCCGGCAGAAGCTTTTCAACACGAATAAACGCAACATAACCGGAGCGCCCATAACGCTCCGGTATTACTTTTACTTAGTATGATCGCAGTCATTTAACTGAAACACTTGAATCTGTTATGCTGCCGGCAATTTCTGGCCCCTGAGACCTAAGTTTAGCCATTAGGTTTTAAAGCATATAGTTCAACAGAGTTTGATCTGCCTCCAAATCCACCGAAACCTTGATATCCCTTTGTGCTTTGTGACGTTGTGGAATCCTGCCATTCACTCGCCGGAACAAGCTTCCCATTTGTTTTTATCCAGTTCATGATAGCATTATTTGAGTTATTTCCCACAGGTCCACCCATTCCTCTAAACGAACCTGCGTTGACCATTGCATATCTTAGTTCTCCATCAGCAACTAATTGTTTAAACTGGTCTAAAGTGAGGATTGGATCTGTTCCCATAAACCCACCCAGCGTTAGAACAGGTTGTCCGGTTTTAAGAATTAAATCTGAGCCATAAGTCATGGCTGAGGGAACTTCAACAAGATATTTTGCATTTTGTCTATTAGCTTCTAAAAAGTTGATAAGCTTTGAATCGTTACTTGTTTGAGAATTTCCGAACTGCCTGCTTGAAGAAAGCTCCAACCCTGCAGAAGGGCTGCTGCCATTCATGGGATAAAACACCGGGGTAAACGACCAAACAATTGGAGCTATTAAAAGTCCCAGAAAAGCAGTACTGATGAGCAGCTTATTTAATTTAGTGTTTCCGCTCTTTATTGCCTGAACTTGATCGGTATTTTTTCTAATTCTCCTGATGTTAACGAAAGCGAGAATTATTGAAACTAGAATACCTATAAGCCCTGTCAGCAAAATTACTATTTCATAACCATTTGACAAGTGATAATTATAGGACAGAATTAAGATCTCAACAAACCCGTTAACCAAAAACGCCATGGGCAGAATCCATATCTTCCACCCATCTTCTTTGAAACACTTCCACATAACTGCCAATCCGATGCCAACTAAAGCAGCGATAGACGGTGCCATTGTGGTTAAATAGTAGGTGTGAGTAATATTTTTGGAAAAACTGAAATAGATAAGCTCGGGCAACAGCCACATAGACCATAAAAGTAAGCCTAACTTTCTTTTGTTATCAAATGTAAATTTGAATTTTTCCTCTATCGCAGCGACGGCAAATCCGATCAGTGCAAGGGGCAAGAGCCAGCTTATTTGATCGGACATATTATTTTTAGAAAACAATCTCAGGATACTAGACTTTGAAGTCCCCCCCATGCCAAATTGTCCAAAATTTGCCCTCGTGGGAACACGGCCTGGCTGCATCTGCGGCCTATCATTATTAGATAATCCTTGCGGACGTTGTCCTTTATCAACATAATTGCCATCTTTAGAGGAATTGATCCCATCTCTTCCAAAATTCTTACCGCTTTTACCAAAACTGTTACCACCTATGCCGGCGATGCCAATTCTCTGTAATCCATTGTGGCCTATTATTAGCTGCATAACTGAGTTATTAGTACTACTGCCTATATAAGGTCTGGCACTTGCAGGTACTAAGTCTGTGACCACAGCCCAAGACAATGATACAACTAAAAGAACAACTGAACCTACCACAAGATGTTTAATTTTCTTTTTATAAGGAAGAGCTGAAGTAAGGAGATAGGTTATATAGAGAGCGGGAGCAACCATATAGGCTTCTACCATTTTTATATTAAAACCAATTCCCAAAAGGACTAAACTCAGGATAAGGTATTTGAATTTTCCCTTTTCAGCCGCTGCAGATAAAGCCCAACAGGCAAGCAGCATAAATAAAACAAGTAAGTTATCAATTGTATTGTTTCTGCTTGAGGCCACGAATATGGGAGTTACTGCCAGACAGAGAGCTGCAATTAGTCCTGCGAAGCTTCCAAAGGACCTTTTAACAAGATAATAGATAAGCCAAACTGAAATTACTCCGGCTAAAGCTTGGGGAAGAATTATACTCCATCCGCTAAAACCGAATATTTTGGCGGATATTGTTTGTATCCAGAAACCAAACGGCGGCTTATCAATAGTTACAAATCCAGCAGGATCAAAGGATGCGAAGAAGAAATTCTTAAGGTTCATCATCATGCTTTTTACTCCGGCAGCATAAAAAGTATTAGCATACCCTTCTATTCCTATATTCGCAAAATTCACTACTGCCGATAACATTAAAATAAGCGTTACCCAAAAGGATTCCTTTTTAACTCCTTCTTTCAAGATGACGACCTCCTTAAAGACATATCAAGAGAAAAATATATCTCCTTATTTAATGCACTGATTAGACCGCATTCATACTACTCATTTTGTTCGGCAAAAATCTCGTACCTCACTCCATCTCTATTAATGAGCCAAACTTAAAGACCCATAGGCGGTTTCCTGCAAAATTAAGCCCCAGGCCTGCTCCTATAGCTGCTATTTTGCAAATAATCATTGGCCAGGCCAAGTACTTATTGACCCCAACCATCAAGACATAAGTGATCATCAATGTCAAAAAATTTAGCAGCAGGAATTTGGACAATTGCCCCGAGGTATGACTGCTTTGCTTGAATGTCCATTTTCTGTTCAGGAGAAAACTATTTAACCCTCCGCAAGTATAAGATAAACTATGCGCCATTAAAAGTGAAAAACCCCAAGAGGAAAGAACCGCAAATACTACTAAATCAATTCCTGTATTAACTGCGCCGACTATACAAAACTTTATAAACTCCAGGGGATTTTTAGTGATATTTACTAACATACTTTCACTTTCCGTTCTTTTTTCTTCGCCCCATAGTATTCACCTACAATATATAAAGGACGGTCTCTTACTTCATCGTAGATACGTCCGATATACTCTCCAATAATCCCCATCATAGTCAGAAGAATTCCGGTCAACACCAGTTGCATCACCATAACCAGATTCCACCCTGCAATCACGTTGGAGGCCGCAGATAGTTTTAAGAATAACAAACCTGCCAAGAAGATTAATCCGCAAAGGATTAGTATAACTCCTGCATAAATTGCCATTTTGATCGGCTTAAAAGAAAAAGAAGTAAGTCCATCTAAACTTAGCTTTATCATCTTCTTCAGCGGATACTTACTTTCTCCAGCCAGTCGTTCATCTCTCTCATACTCAATAGCAGTTTGACGGAATCCCACCCAACTCACCAAGCCGCGAACGTAACGATTTTTTTCAGGCAGCCTCTTCAGCTCCACGCAGACTTTGCGATCCAGCAAACGAAAATCACCGGTATCCGTCGGAATCTCCAGATCCGTAGAAGCCTTTAAAATTCGATAAAAGAGATGAGCTGTTTGCTTCTTAAAAAATGTTTCGCCCTTTCGCTTCGTTCGTTTAGCGTAAACAACGTCAAACCCTTCTTTCCACTTGGCAATCATCTCCAAAATCAACTCAGGCGGATCTTGCAAATCCGCGTCAATCACAACGACAGCGTCACCTGATGCGTAATCCATACCAGCTGTAATTGCCACTTGATGACCAAAATTACGAGAAAAAGTTATAAGTTTCACGGCATCATCCTGACCGCCGAAATCTTTGATGATAGCAACTGTACGATCTGAGCTGCCATCATTGACAAAAATCAACTCATAAGGCTCTCTAGTAGACTCCATCACCAGTTTTAAACGCCTATAAGTTTGCTCGATGACAGCTTCTTCATTATAGACAGGAATAACTATAGAATAGCGAACCTCTGAATTCATGCCCTCGCCTCCTACCTTAAATGTAATTTACCTCGACTTTTTACAATAACCAAGGTTGTTTACGATCTGAAGATATTTCAGAACAAACAAATGAATATCTTTACGGTTGCTGCTTAAAGTTATTATAGAATGAACATGTTAGTGTTCTTCGACAAACCTATGGAGAATATGTGAAGAATTCCAATCAATTCAATGACTCGATCTTTGTCAAAATAGATTATTATTTAGAATATTGTGTCTACTTCTATTGACAAGAACGGACTCCAACTTTAATATAAGTATAAACTGAATATTGGTAGTGTAGTAGGACAGTAGGGAATGGGCAAATGCACTTCCTGCGGAAGTGTTTTTTATTGTCCAAAACAGGGAGGATGAAATTTATGAAAAGGTTTATGGCATTACTCATTATTTTTTCCCTCTTAACAGCGGTGCTGACAGGCTGTGGAAGTACTGCGGCCACAACGGGCTCCAACAGTACAAGTGAAAAGACTGTCAAAGTAGGAATTATTCAAATTGTCGAACACCCAGCTCTTGACGCTGCGCGCAAAGGATTCCTGGAAACGTTGGCAGCAAACGGGTACACAGAAGGTAAAAATCTAACTGTCGATTACAAGAACGCCCAGGGCGATCAATCAACTCTCAATACCATTGCCCAGCAATTTACCTCAGAAAAGCTTAATCTTGTCTTGGCAATTGCTACCCCTTCGGCACAAGCTATGGCTGCTGCCAGCAGTACCATTCCGATTTTAGTTACTGCAGTAACTGATCCTGTTGCTGCCAAATTAGTGAACAGCAACGAGAAACCGGGAACCAATGTCACGGGCACGACGGATATGAACCCAATCAAACAGCAGTTCGAACTTCTCAAGAAACTGGTACCACAGACAAAAAAAATTGGCGTCATTTACAACGCCGGTGAAGTTAATTCGCAGGTTCAGGTTAAAATGGCCAAAGACGTTGCTGCTGCGATGGGACTCCAGATAGTTGAAGCAACCGTAGCCAGCACTGCTGACGTACAACAGGCAACAGAATCTTTAGTCGGTAAGGTAGACGTAGTGTATGTCCCAACCGACAACATGGTTGTTTCTGCAGCTCCAACTGTTCTGCAAGTTACTAATAAGGCTAAGATACCGGTAATTTCCGGTGAAAGCAGTGTAGTTGACAAGGGAGCACTTGGCACTATCGGGATTAACTATGAGAACTTAGGTAAACAAACTGGTGAGATGGCTCTTCAAGTTCTTAAGGGAGCAAAACCCCAAGATATGGCTATACAGAGCCAGAAAGAATTTGATACAGTAATTAACAAGTCCAGTGCCGCTCTCCTCGGTATAAACATTCCCGATGACTTGAAGAATGCCACGTTTGTCGAGACTAAATAAATTTAAGCCTAGCAAACGACATGAGTGTCGTCAGGAGAAACCGGGCAGAAGGCAGAAAATATAGACCGACGAGGTGTTATTTATGTCCTGGCAAGTATTTTCCGGAACATTCGAACAAGGTTTAATGTACGCGATCATGGTTCTTGGTGTTTACCTCACCTTTCGTGTTCTTGATTATGCGGATTTGACGGTTGATGGCAGCTTCACTCTTGGAGCTGCCATTGCCGCCCGTTTAATTTTCGCTGGCCAAAATCCTTGGCTGGCCTCAGGACTAGCCTTCATTGGAGGATTGGTGGCTGGGGCTTTTACAGGTCTGTTGCACACGAAATTTAAGATTACGCCTTTGCTCTCCGGTATCTTGACTATGACCGCCCTATACTCTGTTAACTTGAGGATCATGGGCAGGCCAAATATTCCCCTCTTGCGCATGCGTACCATTTTTACAGATTTCGGCAAGCTTCCCTTTATGGATCAGTATGGAGTGATGGTCTTAAGTTTAATTAGCGTATTAATCCTGGGGTATCTGCTGTATCTTTTTATGGAAACAGAGATTGGTGTTGCTTTGCGTGCTACTGGAGATAATGAAATGATGATTCGGAGCCAGGGCGTTAATACGGATATGATGAAGATTCTCGGTCTATCAATATCCAACGGTTTGGTCGCTTTTTCCGGGAGCTATGTCGCTCAAAATAATCAGTTTGCCGATGCCAGTATGGGAATTGGCATGATCATCGCCGGCCTTGCCTCAGTTATCATTGGGGAGGTATTGGTGGGAACATCCTCGGTAAAACGAACGATTCTAGCAGTGATCGTCGGGGCCATAGTTTATCGGGTTATTATCGCTTTGGTTTTGCAGTTGGGCCTAGGTCCGACTGACTTAAAGTTAGTAACCGCTGTCATTGTCATTATCGCCCTAACAACACCCGACATTAAAAAGAAAATCGTTCCTCGTTCTGGCCCTCATGCCGGAAAGGAGGTAACCAATGCTTAGAGTTCAAAATATCCTCAAAACATTTAATAAAGGGACTGTCAACGAAAAAATGGCAATTAAAGGGATCACCTTAAAGCTTGCTGCCGGGGATTTTGTCACAGTTATCGGCAGTAATGGCGCAGGCAAGTCGACCTTACTCAACTCTATAGCAGGAGACTTTCCTGTGGATAAAGGTGAAATCCATATTGGAGATTGTGAGATCACCGGGTGGCCGCAGTATAGGCGGGCAAGTCTCGTCAGCCGTGTTTTCCAAGACCCGATGCGGGGTACAGCTTCATCCATGACGATCGAGGAAAATATGGTTATGGCTTTGCGCCGCGGTCAGTCTCGCCGCTTGCGCCGGGCTATATCAGCCAAGGAGCGGGCATATTTTAGACAAGAACTTACCAAGCTCGGATTGAGTTTAGAGAACCGCCTCACCAATAAGGTTAGCCTTTTGTCAGGTGGTCAGCGCCAAGCATTAACTTTGCTTATGGCTACTATACAGAAACCTCAACTTCTCCTGCTTGATGAGCATACTGCGGCCTTAGACCCCAAAACAGCTGAAAAAGTCCTGGATTTAACTTGCCGGGTCGCGGCAGAAAATAATCTTACAACTCTTATGATCACGCATAATCTCGATCATGCGCTAAGTGTCGGCAACCGAACTATCATGATGCATGAGGGTCGAATCATCCTCGATCTCCGTGAAGAAGAACGAACAAATATGACAATTAATCGTTTGTTGGAAATGTTCGAAAAAGAAAGCGGCTCTCATATTCACAATGACCGCATGATCTTAGCTTAAGGACATGCACCTAACCCTAAATCCAGGTTCCCTTCTCCCCTTTTATTCACTCCACCCCTACTTTTACGCCGCGTGCCGTGAGTTCCTTATAAAGATCTTCAGCTCCCGGGTAGGATATTTCATAATACTTGTCCTGATATTGCAAGACCACAATCTTACCTGCTTGCAAATATGAAAAAACTACTGCTTTCTTTCCGTTTTTTAAGGTAAATTCCCCTGTATCTAGACCTGGCATTCCGACTCCATTTGTTTTTGATGCAGGTGCCCATTCACTGGTGTTAGAAACTAAAGCCATTCTAGATAATTTCAAATTTATTGATGAATTGGAGAGTGGAGCCTTAAACAATAATTCATCACCTTTCAATCTCCATCCCGAACCGATTTCAGAACCAATTAAAACTATAGGGGTCGCCAGAAGTATTAAAAAAGTAGCAATACTTTTGGGAAACAAAGGCGTTCCTTTATCATGATACACCTTTTTACCAGCATTAATTATTGCCAGCAGAAGAATTATTGTAATGAAAATTGTCAACGGATTAACTGGCTGAAACCACGCTTTTATTACATCAATAATACTAATTTGATAGCTCAAATCACTTCACTTCGATTCACAATTATTTCTTTATTCCGAGCTCATTCTCGAATACCAGAGTATTCAGTTGCTCCGGTAAGTATCCTATTTTAAGCTACAACCACACAATTTCTTCCACGGCCTTTTCCTTCATATAGCGCATTGTCGGCTTTCTTTATGACATCATCTATTAACTGATAATCTTGACTATCGGCAATCCCAAATGTCATTGTAATAGAAACTTGATTCCCATTATATTCGATAATTTGTTCTCCGATTATTTTCTTGATTCGATTCATCAATGTATATGCACCTTCGACTTCAGTTTCTGGAAGTAAGAGCAAAAATTCCTCTCCCCCCCACCTAGATACAAGATCTTGTTCTCGCACATTATCCATAAGGCTTTTTGAGATCATCTGAAGAACACAATCTCCGCAGTCGTGCCCATAGGTGTCATTAATCTTCTTAAAATAATCAATGTCCGCAATAACAAGTGAAAATTTCTTTTTTTTAGGTCTTTTGAACTCGTTTTCTATTTTCTCCATAATGTATCTTCTATTATATAGCCCAGTTAAGGGATCTGATCTGGATGTCCACTCCAACCTCTCCATCCTATATTGCATAGATATTATCCGAGATGCTGATGATATCCCGCTAAATACAAACACATATCCCATGATAATAAATACTAAAAGAAAAAGCATGTTCAAGGTATAGTCTAGGCTTTTTAAGCCGCTAATCGACGTAGTATAATTGTTAATTAACAATAAAAATGCAAAAAGCGGGTAAAGCGACATAAAACCTATAGTTTTATTAGATACTTTATTAAAAATATCTTTGTACGGACTTCTTATATAAAAATAAGTGATTAACAACAAGATTATTTGCAGACACTCTCTAAGGAAGTATATAATCTCAAGATTATATTTAATTTCGTTAATGCCTGTAAATATTTGAGCAATTTTAACAGAAACAACCAAGCAAATTGTTGAGAACATCCAAATACTAAACATTGCAAATATCTTTTTTGATATTGATTCATTAAATACGATGTGAATATATACTATGTACAAACAGGAAATCAAATATAATACATATTCTAGAAGCACTGGATTGTGAATATATTTTTCCGCAAGAATATTAGTTATGTACGCACAAATAGTAGTTATGATAAAAGCATTTATGCAGAATATTATTGACTTTTTCCTAGTAAGCAAGATATGCGTTGTAAAAGTGTTAAATACCGCGATAAAAAACAGGTATAATGCTGAAGAGAATATCAACTCAATCCCCCTCTAGAATTATTAATACTGCTAGCAATACAACATTCTACATATTTCTTCCATATCCTCTTTTAATTAATAGATTATCTAAGAAATACAAACACTTGGCCTTATTGGCAATTCTACACTTTACAACCACTTCTTTGTCCATGCCGTAAAATTTTCATCTGAACACAACAAAAAGTGGGCTGACTAGACAACTTTCTTCTCATCAACCCATTTATATTGCTAAATAATTTTATCTTTATCTTAATAGATCTTCTTTTCTCCTATTAAATTCCTCAACATCGATCTCGCCTTTCGCATATCTTTCGCGAAGAATATCTAGCGCATAGTCATTTCTTTTTGAAAGTACATGATATCCATTTCGATGACCACGAATTACTTTTACGACGAATACAATCAATAAAATCCACAGTATAAAATGCAGCGCCATGCCTAAAAAGCCAAGTCCCAAAAGGCCAAAGCCCATAAACCTAAACATATTATTTCACCTCTTAAGAAGTATTCAATGAACCTAAAAGAACTATACTCCTATCCTAAGCTTTTTTGATGAATGACTTATGAATAATTTGTTAAAGAATTAATAAGGTTTTTTCCCATATGAAGTTAACGAAGGACCCACCCCCACTTATAGAGGTGGGGGCCTTAAAAACTGGATAACCCAGAAAAGCGGCCTCAGCACTTTATAAGCTGAAGTCGCTTTGTTTTTTTGTTTTGATATAGAATATGACTCACCGATAAATTTGGGGGCAAACCAATGGGGATAACTATCAAAAAAATTATAGAATTTTATGTAACTATGATAAAATTAACAACAAAAAAACAGAGAAAGGTTGATGGTTTTGTCTGAAAATCATAAATACGTTAAAGATTATGCAAAACGATTACAAGGAGTTGTAAATGATTACGAGCATACTATTGAGGATCGTCTAAATGAGGATTATCTCAAACAAACGAGATGGCCGGATAAACTAGCCGATCGAATTGCAGCTTTTGGTGGCAGCTGGGGTTTCATTATTATTTTTGCAACTTTTTTGTCGGCTTGGATCCTAATTAATACTTTGAATATCATAGGCCATTTTGATCCTCCTCCCTTTATCTTGCTCAATTTAATTCTCTCATTTATTGCAGCATTCCAAGCACCAATTATTATGATGAGCCAAAACAGACAGACTGCTCGTGATAAGCGTGAGTCGATTATTGATTTTGCTATTAACTATAAAGCAGAGCTTGAAGTAGATGACATTCAAGCTCATCTTCATAGAATCGAAGATGAGATGGCTCAACTGAAATTATTGTTGCAATCTAAAAAGCAAGATAATTAAGAATTAGCCTTCTTAAACTTTTCACTGTTTAAACCAATTTTGTTTGCGAACTTCTCAGGAGACGGCTATTTACTTGTTCAACTATTTCACATTCAACTAAATCAATATTTGTTTTACCAATGTAGCCTAGTGGAATATTGTTCTCTCTTAAGAAATCGACGATCTTATAATATGTTTTATGACTCATATATCCAGTATAAAAGAGAACAAAATCTATCCCCCCGAAACTTCTGAATTCAATTTTATCATTAAAGCCATCCATCGTAAGAATTGTAGGAAATTTATCCTTCAGCCTTTTTCTCCACTCTTGAGTTGCACCGATTATTAAATGCTTTTTTATCAATTTTCATCCTGCGCTCGCTTTACTAGATTTATGACTTGGCTCTATCTCCGAAAGTTACCTTCGTGGAAATTGTATTTGTTTTTGATAATATACAAAGGACGCTGTTTAATTTCGTCATAAATTCTTGCAATATATTCGCCAAGAATGCCAAAAGATAAAAGCTGTACCCCACTGAAAAAAGTGATGGCGACCATCAGTGAGGTCCAACCGGTTAAAGTTGCTCTGCCGATGATCTTTTGAACTAAGGAGTAGACAATAATCAGCAAAGCAATGAATATGGTTATAAACCCTAAGGTCGACATTAACTTCAATGGCTTAGAGGAGAATGAAAATATCCCATCGGCTGCAAATTTTAACATTTTCTTCAGAGGATATTTTGTTTCTCCCGCAAACCGCTTATCCCTATCATATTCGATGAACGTTTGCTTAAATCCCACCCAAGCAATCATTCCTCTGATAAACCGGTTTTTTTCCTGCATCGTGGAAAACACGTCTGCTACTTTTCTGTCTATTAACCGAAAATCTCCTGTATCGACCGGGATATCAACATCAGACATTGCAGAAAGGAACCTATAAAAGCACTTGGCTGACACGAGTTTAAACCATGTTTCCCCGGACCGCTGATTACGTTTACCGTAAACCACATCATAGCCTTCCTGCCAGAGTTTAACCATCGGGACAATTTGCTCAGGCGGATCTTGCAGATCAGCATCAATAATTACAATCGCATCACCGCATGCCAGTTGAATCCCACATGTTACAGCTGTTTGATGTCCAAAGTTCCGTGAGAAATCAACAATTTTAACATTTTTATCATCACAGGCAATCTGCTCCAGTATCGCCATAGTGCCGTCCTGACTGCCGTCATTGACAAAAAGCAGTTCAAAATTATAGCCGTTATGATTCATTACGTCTAACAGACGTTGATAGCACACCTCAGCAACCGATTCTTCGTTATACATGGGAACCACTACCGAAAGCAGAAACTCTTTTCTCATCCCTCAACTTCCTTCACTTTGAATGTCCAGATTTTATTTAGCAGAAAGTTAGTCCAGATTCCGAAAAACGTAGCAGCAACTTGGCTGACGATTTTGCCCAAGCTAAACGTTACAAGAACGTATAACACTGAACTATTTAACAGTAATGTGATAAGATTCACTATAACAAACTTGTAAAATAACTCGGAGTGATCTTTTTGGCACTTAAATACCCATGCTTTGTTCCAGAAATAACTATTTATCGTACCTGCGGAGTAAGCCAAGATATTAGCCAAAAGATAGTTAACCTTTAGAAACACCAGTACGTAATATACCATAAATGTCAGGCTAGTATTCAATACTCCTATCAGAATAAACCTTAACAACTGTATCATCTTTAAGCCTTACGCCCCCAGCCGCAAAAATAATAAAGATCCAAGAAAGCATATAAGCGTATCTGGCCTGTGCCTCAATCAACATCAAAAATAATGCATAACCTAAATAGAGTATTAAAAAGAAATTTATTTCGACCGGTCTGTCTTTGTTTCTATGTAAACCCAAAATGCTCATAAATAATAAGATCAAATAGAAAGATGAAGCTAGACCTGTTAAGATCAAGTTTGATTTTGCGAAAAATTTAGCAAAAGCAAAATAATCGACTGCTCCGGGAATAGTCCATATATAAGCGGACATGTCAGGTACTGCCCATTCAGATTCAAACTTAATAATAGAAAAGCCCAACAATTTCAGCTTTGGCGTGTTTAACAATCTGTCTTTAATGATTTGTTTGCTTGCTTCGGTTATTTTTACCGGATCATACTTGTATAGCTCTGAAATTTCGGCATCGTCCAGATTCCAGTGTCCATAGGCCTCTATATTGGTACCCTTGAGGATCGAAGTCCAATAGGGTTCTTTGGAATTCCATAACTGTGTTTCCGTAATTCCACTTGAGACTAGCAGCGAACTCAAAATGATAATTGGAACAAGGCACGAAATAATTATGAACGGCAGCTCAATTACCAGGTTTTTAAATCTCTTGTAAAATAAGTAATAAAATAAATAGGCCAAGAGGAAAATATAACCGACCATTCTAAACATATGGCCAACTGCAAGTCCTAATCCGCAGAAAACCAGCAATTTAACTTTATCCCACTTGTCCTGCGTTTGATTTTTCACAGCAGCCAGAAAGTAATATGTACTAAGCAAATAGAAAGATGTGGCAATGTTTTCTTGCATAGTTTGAGAATTATACATTATTGAAGGCAGATATAAGGCATAGAGAAGCATTGAAACCAGTGCTGTTTGCCGGTCATCATATATCTTTTCGACTACTTTATATAAAAGAAATACTGAAAATGTAGAAAATAAGACATTGGCAATTTTAATTGAAAACAAAGGAGCGGAGCTAAACTTATAAAACAAAGAAAAATATAGAACAGTAACCGTATCATGCGCAAATCTGGCAAAGTACCCGTAACCATGAAATCCGCTATAGTCCCCTTGGGCAACTTTCTGAGCATATCCGTACATCAAACCAAAGTCCGAAATCGGTTTGGTCGGTATAATAAGAACCCATAAAAGTCTCAGGATAAAGGCAGTTAACAGAATAGCCGCAAAGTTCTGCTTGATGCTTTTCAAACCACTGAGTACCGGAATTTTTTTATACTTGTATACCAAAAAAACAAATATTGCAAAGAGAAACAAACCGAAAACTTTATCAATCAGTACCCCGATAAAAGAAACACCTAACAAAAAAAGCACTAACCACTCCATAATCTGATTAAATCTTAATTTAACCATCCACAAAACCTTTCTTTATAGAAGAGAACACAAAAAGCAAAACGCATCCAAATTATAACCCGCACAGAATATGGTAGAATCATTGGGTTACTATAATTTTTATAATCTCAATTTAACTGAAATTATATTCCAATTAAAGGCGAAAATCAATTATTTTTAATATATAACCAAAAAACACAATATTTGGTACTTATCTGTATTGAATATTTTTTATGACCTGAAAAATAATATCCTACGCCCGGTGGTTATCCGGTGTAGGACATGATTGCTCATATATTGCCATTCAACGTGTGACATACTCCCACCACCTATGCTAACACTTAGAGGTGGGGGCTTCTTGGGACATACCAGCTTATGCCAGTATAATTACCAAGCTAACCCCGTTTGCCCAACGGTTCTTAGTTATGGATTAGGCTATGCCAAGCAAGCGGCAGCCCTCATTTTTGATATTGATAGCAGCGTTTATGTCGCGGTCTAATTCTGCTCCGCAATGACTACAAGTCCAGGTCCTATCTGATAGAGTTAGTTCTTTATTTTCGTTGTTGCAGAACCTGCACATCTTACTGGATGGAAACCACTTATCAATAACGACTAACTGTTTTCCCTGTTCAGTAAGTTTGTATGTTAGAAAAGTTTTTAGCATACCAAAACCATTGTCATTCGTGGATTTTGAAAGATTGAGACATTGAGCCATGCCAAGCATATTTAGGTCTTCAATGGCAATAGCTGAGTAATCATCGGCTATTTGCCTAGACAGTTTATGCAAGAAGTCCTTTCGTTGATGAGCTACTTTTTCATGCAGTTTGGCAACCTTACGACGTTGTTTGTCACGATTTTTACCACCCTTTTGGCGTTTAGATAGTTTGCGTTGTGCTTTTTTTAATTTTGCTTCGGCTTGACGGTAGAACTTTGGATAATCGGCATTATTTGCTTGGCTATCGACAAACAATGTCTTCGATGAATAATCCAAACCTAGTACCGTTTCTCTCGTTGGTGTTACGGGCTTTATAGCGGCTTCAAACTCAACCAATACGGAAATATAGTAGTTCCCTGTAGGAGTTTTGCTTATAGTCGCAGACTTTATAACGGCTTCTTTAGGTAATTGTCGGTGTAGCTTAATCCGTACATCTTTTAATTTTGGCAATCGAATTATCTTACTGTCAATAAGCCTGATTGTTCCACCTTGATTGTTGGTAGTATAGGATTTCTTGTCACGATGCTTGTTTTTGAACTTCGGAAAGCCTATTGATTTATCCCGAAAGAAGTTTTTGTATGCGGTCTGCAAATTCAGTTGAGCATTAGCCAAAGCCAAACTGTCAACTTCTTTGAGCCATTCAAATTCTTTCTTGAATTCAGCGGGTAATAAGTATTTCTGTTGTTTCAACGCTTCTTTATCATCCTTGAACTGCTCATAAACCGCTTTACGGTTAGCAAGCATTTTGTTGTAGACAAACCGCACACAGCCGAACGTTTTATTGATGAGAATTCTTGTTCAGGAGAAGGATATATACGATATTTGAATGCCTTGTTCATAATTT
>NZ_LDZY01000021.1 GCF_001029285.1 Desulfosporosinus acididurans | reverse complement strand
AAACCTTCGACTTCGGATTCCAACGCAGCGTATCCAAGGAACAGATGCTAAGGTTTGTCCGATATGACTTGGGTTGAGCAAGCGTTTAACATTTGTTTCCTGGGACCACCTGGTATTGGGAAAACGCATCTGGCCTTGTCCTTAGCGGTACAGGCTTTAAACCTAGGTTATGCCGTAGCTTTTACGACCTTGGATGAACTCATAATTACACTTAAAAACCTCGCAAAATCTCGACCGCCAGTAAGAGACGAATAAAAATACTCAACTCGGCATCACTGGTTATTATTGATGAAGTTGGCTTCATGCCACTTTCTACAATAGAAGCCAATTTGTTCTTCGGTTTCGTGTCTTCAATGTCCGAGAAAACATCACTCATCATTACCTCAAACAAAGGATTCGATGAATGGGCTGACTTTTTAGGGGATGCCACCATTACAACTGCGATTTTAGACCGACTTATACACCACTGCGAGATTTTAAACATGACGGGAAACAGCTACAGACTCCAACATAGGAAGACTATTACACAGTAACAAAATGTTGTATGGTTTGTGGCGAAAAGTTGCTGGTTTTACTTGACTGCTTACAACATATCGATTATTTTGTTTATCTTTCCTTTTTTCTAAGATAAAACAGTACATCAGTGCTGTTTTATCTTATCGTTGAGCAATTATTTTCTGTTTGAAGATCCTTTTTATATTCCATTATTAAATCACATAACTGAATGTCAAGATCATCCCTTTTACTCTGCCATTCTTTTTGTGTGTCAATAACTCCAACTGTTTCACTAACCATTACATTTTCCTACATATTACTAAAGAAATTAATTGCCTTATGAAATCAACATTTATGTATCCAAATATTAAGGATTCCTTCATTAAATACTTAAAATACAATGGCTATTCAGACGCATCTATAATATCGTGATAAGATATCGCGTTTTTTGTGATATTAAATTTATATAAATGAAATTAACTCAGCTAGTTTTGCATAAGGCAAAACATAGCTGGGTTAATTAATAAACATAAAACTTTTAAACAATATCTAAAAGTGTATATTTATCTTCGTTTTCCTGTTTTATCTTTAGAGCCTCTATATTTACTCCATCAGTAACATAGATATCAAAGCTACTTTTAGCTCGCGTAATGGCAGTGTAGAGCAAATTATTATTCAGCAGTTTTTCCTTGTTCTCAAAAACGATCAGAACTTTAGGAAACTCGGATCCTTGACTTTTGTGAATCGTAAAAGCAAAAGCAGGTTGAAAATAATTGGCACTCTTCACTAAAGAATATTCAAAGGTTTCCCCGCTCGGTTTCTCAATGCAAAGCTTTCGTACCATTTTTACATCAGTACGTTTTTTTACAACTTGATGCTTCTCTTTTACAGTAGTTTCAACCCCTGAAAAAAATTCAGATAGAGTTGGCTCTCTTTCATATTCCACTTCCGATATCTCTTTCTTTTCTTGAATCACTTCCCGCTCTATAACCCCCTTAATCTTGCATATATTTCCGTTATAAACATCATTCTTTGGATCATTGCGTAGAATCATTATGTCTTGTCCAGGGCTATAGGTGTAAAAAGAAGTATCCATAATTTCAGTGTGGAATTGGCTCTCATACTTATTAATCAATTCCATCAAATGTGTCGAATTGGTGAGGACTTTATAACCACATTCGATTTTCTTGTGTATGTCTCCAATATTGAACGACTTGAATTCCAAGCCTGAAAAATCATTATGAAGCACTTGATTTGCAATAATCGCAACGCCTTCACTTGATCGAAAATTTAAATGCAAGTGATTAAAAGAAACAGCCTTATTCTTAATAAGTTCCAATTCATAGATTAGGTTATTGCTCCCGACGGGATTTATTTGATTACTATCACCGCAACAAATAATCTTTGTTGTTGGCTTTAGAGCATTTAATAAAAGTGCAAAGTCATATTTTGTAACCATACTGATCTCATCAATAAACAGGATATCCACATCTAATGTGTTGTTCTTATCAGCCAAAAAATAGGTTATTTCCGAAAACCTTGCCCTACAAAGGCGATGTATGGTTTTAGCTTTCAATCCTTTTCTAGATAACACATCAGCCGCTTTCGCAGAAAATGCACAGAACTCCATTTTATATTGCTGCACAAAATTATTGCAAATGTTAGCGATAGTTTGTGTCTTACCACTGCCCGCACTACCCAAGAGAAATACTATCTTCTTCTCTGGATCTTCTATATCTCTCACAAAATTCCTCTGAACATTTAAATAATCCCGCTTCTCCTCTAAGGAAAAGTCAGCCCTATTTCTCAAGTTGAGTTCGAGTTCTATAAGATATTGGTCATATACTTTAATTGATATACTTCCTTCTCCAAGTTTTGATTCTAACGCATCTTTTAGGCAAGCGGTTTCTATACGATTTTTTTCTTGTCTAAAAATATTTTTTAAATCATATTTTTTATCCTTAAACATCTGTAAGAGTTTTGGCTTCTCTTCAGCTTTTGCTTTTTCTTTCTTTACTTTGTACTCCTTACCGAGTTGAATTATTTTATTTTGGTAATCCTTATAGTTTTGTTCAATATAAATGCTATACGGGTTTTTAATATAATCTTTTATATCTTTCAGGAGTTCGATGTATTTCTTATTGCCATCATAGCCATTAGACCCTTCTATTTCTTCCCAACTGCATCGGGGTTTCTTATTTTCATAAGTTTCAATATATATATATTTCTCTTTTTCTTCGTCCTCATCTTCCACGAATTTGGTATTGAGAGCAGTATCTATGCTTTTATTTGACTTCACTATATCAATTCGTTTTTTTCCAGGATATGATTCTTTAAACTTGTTTACACTATCGGCTAATTCCTTCGTGACATATAATGTCACGTATTGAGTAACGGCTTTTTGTGCCTGTATCTCCGTCGTAAAATCTGAAAACTCCTGTAAATCGAGATTCAGATAAATCTTTTGGGATACTTCTATTTCCCGACGACTCCTTTTCTCTACTCCACTAAACATTTCAGACATTAAATAATGATTAATGTACCTATTACAGAGAATATGGAAATGGGGCTTCCCTGCTATTTCTAAAATTCTTATAAAGTAAAAATCCTGATCGTCATTTTTTGTAATTTTAGCCCAACAGTATTTATAGAGTTCTTCATAAGTTGTAAATACTCTTGGTTCATCTTTAATAACTGGAGTAAATTTCATTAGACTTCCTCGTTTGAAATCATCAACTCTTGTTATTATCCGATCAACTATAAGTTCATAGTGCTGCCTTATAAAATCTACCTTGCTTTTATACTTGGTTTTATTTCTAACGGTATTTAAAAATCTATATTCAACACCCTCTTTTTTTGCTATGCTAACAGCTTCCTCTTCAAGAAAGGCGACATAGAACATTGTCTTTATTTCATAGCAAACCATCTGGTCGACCTTGGCATAATATTTTGCTTCTCGCTCCTTGTAAGTGCTACCTCTTGATTTCTTTATATAATTCGATTTCTTTATGCTGTGAAGTTTCTTCCTGAGGCACTCAAAATCGGCAACCAGGTCGTCGTACGATTTATCAGTAGTTAATGTAAAAAATTGATTCAAGTCATACAAATTAACCGCCCTTAATATTTTGGTTACCAACGTTGCCTTTATTTGTTCTCGACAATGATCACAGACAAGTAGTCCACAGGTCACCGCCTTGGCATAGAACTTGCCACTAACCTGGTTTTTTAGTATTCTCACCGATTCAAAGCATTTCTTTTCCATATGTCTCACACTCCTTTTGGATGTGTGCGACATCAGGAATAAGTAATGTAATCAAGTTACGTGCATTTGCCTTTCTCATAACGGCATCACTCCTTTTGCTGATTTTCATAGCATCAGGAGCAGACTCTAAACAATATTTGACATTCAAAAAAATGAATTGGTAGAATCTATTTAATAACAAAGTAACTCCTATATTAAGAGCAAGGGCTATCACTACAAGTGCCCTTGCTCTTCCGCTATGTAAAGGAGTAATTCTTATTATTAACCCAAAATAGGTGTAAATAATAATCAGCCATGAAGTCGATACCAAGTATTGACTTCATGGCTGATTATTAAATAAGTTTATTAGAGTTTTCAAGTATTTTTTAAAAACTAGGGAATGTAAATATTTTTGTAGCTTAGTTGATATCAGTTGAAGGATTGACAATGACACTTTTATGTTATTGTGCCGTTGCTATCTTGGCAACATTAAAGCCATTTGTTAAGAAAAACAAATGAAGAATTGGAAAAGTCGAAAAATCCAACAATCACTTACGAAATCGAAACTTCGTTCATTTTTAAAAATAAAGGATATTAATATCAGTGAGGATTTTGGGATTGTCGATATAGTCAAAATATACAATACGTATTTCGGGAATTCAGCTTGTATATAAAGATAGGTATAGCTCCATTTCTGTCCCTGGAAATCCCCGAAATTAATACTCGGAGATAAGAAACAAGAGCTTGTCGAACTTTTGCAAGACCAAGTGAAGGAAATTAAGAAAGTTAAACGGAGTTTGACAAAGTGGTGGAGGATGATTCCCAATTAATTATTTTAAATATCCCAGCCTTTTAGAGAGTAGTTTTATCATCTCATTATGCTGGCGCTGATCTTCTCCGTAATGAGCTTTTTGGATTTGTACCATCTTTTTTAAACGGTTATCCATATTTTCAAATTTAACTTCCAATTTAGATAATCTCATGTTTAATTCAACCTGACCAATTATTAAGCCTCTTTGTCCAGCTCTCAACTCAGCCTGACCAGTTATTAAGCTTTTTTGCATAGCTCTTAATTCTTCTTGACCAGATATTAAAGCCTCTTGGCCTGCTATGAGCTGAACTAACGTCTTCCTTAACTCTTCATCCATATTATCCCTCCGAATTATTATATCATATCCGTATAACCTTGAATGAGTACTTGACGGATAAATAAAAACATTTCAAAATCCTCATTATATAAAACGAAAGCCGTAATTTCTGGGCAGCTACGGCTTTCGTTTTACATATTAGTGCGTGTTATCTTATACTAATTCAGATTAATTCCTCCGAAGCATATCAAAATATCCTTCCTTTATTCTTGATGTTAAATGATCGAAAAACGCGTAATCTAAGCAAAAGGTATTTTTAAAATCGTATCAGTCTTTAGATAAAAGAATAGATATATAAATGAAAATAGGCGAAAAACGCAGGAAGTCGAACGTATTGCTACCGAAATCGAATTTATGGGCGTTTTACCGTCTATATATAGTCTTTTTAGTATCTAAAGACAGCGTGAATACGCTGAAAGTATATTGGTTTTAGGCCATTAAGCTTCATATTCCAGCCATTCATTCCCCCGCCCCGATGATTGATAAGAAACGTTGATCTAAAAAACAAAAGAAAACAACTCTTCTTCGGGCAGCTAACTGACTGCTCTTGCCTTTAATCTTGTCCCCATCCAACCGCTCCTTTAATCAATCGGATTTCCCCCACAAATAATCACCATTCCATTCCAGCCTTTTTCATATTTAGTTTTTCTTTTTTCTCTTTTCATTATCGTCAACTTTATCTTGACGTTTAAAAAAACATTAACTGAATTTAATTTAAACAAATACTTGATTTCTTAAAAAATCACTTCGTATCATCTAAGCATAGAGGAGATAACAGATATTCAATCCCCCCAAATGAAAGAAAGAAGTGATGCGATATGGTGAAACAAATTATTATAAACGGTTTTAACAGCGTCGAAAAAAAGGATGTTGAAGCTCCGAAAATCAATAAAGTACAGGTAAAAAAGCTGAAAGGCACGAAGGATGGTAAAAGGCTTCTTATAGAAAGTTATAAAGCATTAAGGTTTACTGTCAAGCCTATCGGCTCGGATGAAGAAGCCACTGAAATCAAAGAAGAGAACATAGCCAAACTGTTTCCTAACGAGTTTGCAAAATTCAACATCAAGATAACCACTACTTTTGGCGAGGCGAAGGGAAAGAAAGGCAATGTTATGACAAAGGAAGCCATCCTGTATTTCCCAGCCGCTATGCTAAAAAAGTTTCAAATAGATTTGTATTTTAGAAAGAAAATGGATTTGTACCACTACGACATGACGGCAACTCCAGAAAAATGGGAAACAACGGAGGATGAAAAAATGAAAGAGATAACCGAAGAAACGAAGGAAGAAGTTACTCCGAGACGAAGAAAATCAAAAAAGGAAGCCTAATCCTAGCTTCCCTGTACATATTAGCTTTAGTTTGTGTTATACTATACATAAGATAAGAAGGGCAACCGAATCGCAAGTTTTGCGACTGCCACAAGTGAATAGTTATAAAAACTGCGGCCAGGCAGGGCATTATAGAGGAGAGTTATCTCCTCTTTTTGCTATCTTTACAAAATTTAATATGTGGTATTTACAACCGAGACGTTCATATGAATGTCTGGTGTGTATTTTTATACTTTTTCGTATAAGGAAATAAGTCGACGGCGTTTTACACCTTTTCTCCGTTCGCGGGAATAAGTCGATAGTGGCTTTAATAGGAATTTTCCGTGCGCGGAAACATGTCCACAATATTATTGCGGCTTCTATCAGTTCTCGGAAACAAGTCGATATTGTCTGTTATCATTGAGTGCTTAAATTACTTTTCTTGTAAATCCCAATTACGCACACCATTATCAGTATTTACAACGTAATTTTGTGAGCATTCGGCGCAATCAATCCAAACGTTATGTTCACGAAACCCAGGAATATTATCGTGTTCTTCCACGATCTTTCCTTTTCCACAGGGGCATTCGTATTCGTAACGTTCTGTGTCGCCACTTCCGGCACCATATCCTGGATGATTCTCTTCACTTGAATAAATGAGTTTACCTTTCATAGTGTTTCCCCTCTCACAAACATTTCGTGAATATTATATAAGCAATTATCTTGCTTAACGCTAACGTTACTCGTGAATCTGAACGTCGACTGCGTTGTCCTCGCTTCTGACTTCGTACCGTTTTTCGGGCTTACCGTACACATTCACCAGTTGGTGGCTTGTTGAAAAGGAATTGTCTTCAAGGTAAGTTTTGCTACCAAACATTACCTCTTCGATGGTTGGAGACTGCTGCTCACTCCACTCAGGCTGCTCTTTGCAGAGCCGCTCTACCTTTTTTATAAGCGAGAGGTTTCCCACATTTTCGGTAGCATCATCCGGCATAAGTATAAATAAGTAATCTCTTGCGCGGCTTATTGAAACATTTACAATGTTTAGCTTGTTAAGGAACATATCCTTGTGAGTTGTTATTGATGGCGGCGGGTTGAAGAGTGCAATGATAATGTCGCATTCGTCGCCTTGGAAGCCGTGGATTGTGCCAACCTGAACGTCGATATTCTTTGGCAAGACAACAGAGGTCATTAATTTATCAATCAAATCAGCCTGTGCTCGATATGGTGCAATTAGACCGATTCGGAACTCCTCGTCCCCTTTCACCAATTCAATAATCGACGAAATATATTTCACGAACTCAAAAGCGAAGAGTGCAGAATACACCTGATATGGTGTTTTACCCTGTAACCGCTTCGGCCGGTAAATGCTTTCGAACTTACTCACGGGGAACTTTATGATACTCAATGGCTTTATATCGATAAATTCCTCAATCGGTAGCGGACGTTGACTTTTAGTGGTGCGAAAGTGCTTCAGAACCCCGCCATAGGCAAAGTGGCTGAACACCTCTCCAATATCAGGTATACTTCTGTACTGGGTCGTTAGCAGTTCAACGTGATATGCGTGTGGCACCGTCGTCGGAGCAGTAAATGAATCCAATTCGACCATCGTATAGATGTTCTTGTTTTTCCACTCATCAACCGTTGTTATTGGCTCGATTTGGAACGGATCGCCTGCAATTATAAACTTTGCTGGTGCCTTTTTGTAAAGCGGATAAACAATGTTCGCAAGTGGAATCATGGACGCTTCATCAATAACAATGTAATCCCACTTCAAGGCACTCAAATGAAGCCGTGTACCTTCATCTGGTAGAAAATAATCATATGGAAAACGTGCGATAGTAGTGACAATCACATTTCTGGATAAGGTACGGATGTCAAAGGTCTTGTCACGAAAAACACCGCTTTGCTCAATAGCGTTATCATTTGTAGCCCCGAAACGCACCAACCAATTCAAATAGCTCTGGTCAACCCCCATACTTTCCATCAGGCGACGCACAAGCACATCCGCAGATTTGTTTGTCGGAGTTAGGACGAGTACCTTCAAATCATCCGCAGACTTCATCATCGGGAGAATAACATTCCTTGAAACGTAAGTAGTTTTGCCTGTTCCAGGTGGGCCAAAAACAAACTCAATGTTCTCACATAAGTTATCCTGCATATTGAAGTCTTCATTGTACCCGTTGTCTTCGCCAAGCTTTATAAAAGCTTTCCGTAGTTCCTCTATCAGGAACACAGGGTTTCGCGCTACAATCCGAGCCTCGGTTACCTTTGAAAGGTCAACGCTGTCAATCTGAGCGTTTGTGCGAAGTTTTGCTCTAAGCGTATATGATTTTACATTCACGACTTCGACAGCGACCTTAACCATCGGTTGATCTGCAAAGTGTAGTTCTAGGGGAATGTCGGCAAGGTCTTCCATCGACTGTGGGATGTAACGGCTGGGGTGCTTCAAAATCAGAGTTCTGGACGTACCCACTTCAAGTTCAACTTTTGCAAAGGATATCGATATTTCACGGCTTGTAGCGTTATTTTCACCGCTGTTAAGCGATTCGAGTTCAAGAAGGGCTTTGAACCATCCGTATGAGTAGATGTCCGCTTCCTGTGCCTGTTGCTTTAGGTCTTCCAATCTGGCGATTTCCTGTATTTCGCGTTCAGCCTGTTCCTTTACCCTCTCGATTTTCTTGCTGATGTCTACTGTCTGTCTCGAATAATCGTCCTCATCTGTGGGAGCATCATCGGACGTGTCATCTTGTTTCGCTGGTCGCAGTTTGGGCGCAGAAGATGCTCGCTTCGTAATTTCCTTTCCTACTCGCTTGATGGACGGACTTATAGGAGAAGCATCCTTAATTTCATCATCGTCGCTTTCGTCGTCAAACAAGCCCGCGTCTTCATAATCATCACCGGCCTCCCAATCTTCGTTGTTTTCGGTAGCCTTTTTGCGGCTGGCAAACTCCAATAAAGCCTGCCGCTGTTCTTCCTCGGATAGTCCCAACTGTTCGCCCAAAGAGGTAATATCGTCATCCTCGTCAAGTTCTTCAACAGCTTCTTCTTTGATGCCTAAAATGCGAAATAATTCAAGCGCCTCATCGACCGATACTTCATATTGTGGGCTCAGGGTTTGGACGGTCAGTTCGCTTGCAGATACAAAATCGTCATCGCTATTCATAAGCCACGGCTGTGTGCGTAGGCGTTTTGCTTCATTTGAGTCAAATGATT
The DNA here is from genome assembly GCF_001029285.1 of Desulfosporosinus acididurans. GTDB lineage: Bacteria > Bacillota > Desulfitobacteriia > Desulfitobacteriales > Desulfitobacteriaceae > Desulfosporosinus > Desulfosporosinus acididurans. Next base: position 23,396 of record NZ_LDZY01000021.1, on the reverse strand, counting down.
CAGTTTGTTGCGATCGATAGAAATACTCATATTTCCCGAACAAAACACTATCCCGTGACCACGAATAGCGGTCTTTGAAAACACCATACTCGACAAATCTAAGTAACTGATTCCACGTTGCCACGGATAATGCGGAGTCTTGCTCTACGATAATTTGCTCGATGTTTTCTTTACATCCATCGATATACCGTTCGGACCATTTACGGGTATTCATATTATAATATGTGGGCTGTGACCAATCGTATCGTGGCTTTATCGCATAAGCTTCATCTTCCGTAAGAGTACGCTGTAATACCCTAGGTGTATCTTTAACACCTAGGTCGGTGAAAAATCTGACGAGTTCCTCTTCTTTATCACTTCCAAGCAATTCAAGGTATTCATCAAAGCAAACAAGTAGTGTCGCTGGCTTTGCGGCAAACCACAAAGGTAAAGATTCAAACGGCAAGTATAGACTGCTTGGCGCAGCTCGATATTGCTTTTCGTCATCCTTGGAGTGGCATAAAACAAATTTCTGACCGCGCAGCAAATCGATGAATGACTTAACTGTGGTCTGGGGACAAGATAGGTAGTATTGGAAGAACTTTTTAAAGTGCGGTTTAGTAGAGATAGAAGCACCATCTTTGTATTGTGGGAGAATGATATTATAAATCTCGTCTCGCAGAGATGGCTCGCTGACCCCTATTCGCTTAATAAATTCAAGGGTGTCCTCATTTTGCAGCAGGGATTCATTAACGGTGGTGTAGCCACTTCCACCATCTAAGGGCAAAAACAGAATTGCTTGTTCTTTGACATCATAAGCGGCGACGGCTTTTCCAGCCGAATCGAGAAAAATGGGCTTTGTTTTTATACGCTTAGTACGTTCTGCGTTTGCCGAAATGTACTTATACAGGGAGTGTAGCCACTCAATTTTCTGTGATTCAATAAAGACCTTGCTTATCAAGTCGATGATGGCATTATCAGTGACGATATTCCCGACAATCGCCCGTATGTAGTCGAACTTCACGCTTCTGCCAGCACTACGTGGAGTACTAAGAGAAGCAAATGCCCACCTCGCATTTTCATTTTTGGTTAAGAAAGCTAATTGGTTGTTCGAGAATACTTCAGCCAACTGACTATTATCAACGCCGCCCCAATAAGCGTCCGAGGAAGACACGTAGCCATTCTCCAAAGTAGGTATAATGGCCTCGGTTTCAAAACACTCTTTTATTGCTATGTAGAACGGCTTGAACGATATGTTTTTCTTGCTATTTACATCACTGAAACCGCTCTCGTCATACGGCACTATGTCAAAGATATTGTCATCAATTAGCGGTACGGTTCTCGATTGCCCTATGTCCTTGAGATAAACAAGACCATCAGCCGCCAACTCCGACAGCAAGGAAATCATGTGGAGGTTGTGCTGGACACCCGCACGAATTCCCTCACGGCTATCAGTGAGCAGGAACGGGGCGTGAATAATGAAGTTCAGTCCGGTAACTTCCTTAGTGGGGAAAAAGCAGAACGCACTATGTGTTTTGGGAATTAAGTTTCCCTCTCCATCAATGAAATACCCGACAGAATATGTGTGATCTTTCCCGTCATTGCGAGAAAACAGCCATAGTAAATTGTCATAGAGTTCTTCTCGGTTTGCCCCGTCGTTTTGAGTAAGTCTGATAAATTCGGCGGTTGTGCCATTGAAATCATACCGTTCCTCGACGGTCTTCCCATATAATCCGAGTATACCAGAAACCTTGAATTCAATTTCCTTTAGATTTGACAGGAACAAGAGCGGGTAATCTAAAGAGCGTAATTTTTCGGAAATGTCGGCATACGCTTCTTCCACGCTACGCTTATCGTGGTCAAATGGGAAGACAAACAAAGTTTCACCGTCCCGTCTGCCCGGATAGTCCTCTTCGAGACGGATGGGAACAATGAAACGCTCAATTTTGAAAAATACGTTCGGGCCATAAATGTGAGGGGTGGCGGTGTACTGGAACACCGCCTTAAATCCTACGCCGAATTTGCCTATAGTGGCTTCGTCGGTTTTGTTAGAACCACCGACCGCAGTAATCGCGTTTATATCACCGAGCGTTCCACGTTCAAGGTCTTCTGCCTCCGTCGCAGGATTAGAAACCGAAAAGCGGCGTATACCATTATGAGCAAACACAAGCCTGTCCCTGAACAACTCAAAGCGGGCCGACGTTGCCTTCGCATCGTCAGCATTTTGGAGCAGTTCATATATGAAGTGTGCTTGGTCGGAGTATTTCTCGACCACGCTATTTTTAACACCTCTTAAGCGAAAGGATTCAAGTGCCTTTGCTGATTCCATCGCATCGGCGGTTAATGCTTCGAAGTAAATGGCCTGTTGTTTATCCATCATGGTACCACCCCGTTCTGCGTTTAGATTATTACTGCAGATATTTCTCAATAAGAGCCTTTATCGCCACGGAGTCAATGCTACCGTTCATGTCATCGTAAGACACAATCAGGTTTTCTCCCTCAATGATGTCGTGTTTGGCGTATACTGCTTTCTTTTCTTCCCACCGCTGGCGGTAGTGCCTGTCCGACATCATGCCGCAGTGTTCCCAGTAATAGAGCATACCGCTTTCAGCATCGTCGATTGTGAAATCAGGGATTCGTGTGCCGTCCTCGCCGAGGGATAGTTCCTTTTCGTATTCATAAGGAATTCCCGCTTCATAGAGCATATTAGCTATAATCACCTCGGATTTTGAACGCACAAGTTCACCCTTAAGAGTTTTATGTATAAGCGAAGCTTCATAATATCGCTGCTTGAATTTAACGATTTCGGGTTTCTCAAACAGGCAAGTAAAACGTCTGGCGATGTCGGAAAACGCTCTCGATGAGTAATTTCGCAGGTGATACGCCTCGGCGTTGTAAAGAATAACAAGCCGATCGGTTTGCCGCGTAATTGCAGTATAGAGCAGTTCCTTTGAGAGCAAACCACACGGTTCGTTTATCACCAGAATGACCTTACCAAACTCGCTGCCCTGCGCCTTATGGACAGTGAGAGCGTAAGCAAGTTCAAGGACAGCGTCAGTCTCTTCACCAAAATCCCTACCTTCGTATTGGTAAGAGTACCCTTTCTGTGAGGAAAATTCGACCTTTAACCCACCAAGTTTCATACTGCGGACTTTAGCACTGTCGTCTTTCTTTACCCAATTTGAAAATGCGACACCTATTTCGCCATTAGCGACGTAATGAATAGAACCCGCGTTGTCTGGATAGGCTTTGCGCTTGGTGTTTATAACATTGATGACCTTATCTCCATAAACAATGCCTTCTGCGCCAATAGGTCTTGGTATTTTTCTATTCCAGAAATACGATTCCTTCGCCAACTCAAGATAGTTCTCACGATATTTGCTATGGATGATGTGGTTGATGTTTGCGACGCCGTATGGCAAACCTCGTATTGGAGCCAAGACTTGCCAACTCTCAGATTTGTCAGCACAACCGAGGTTGAAATAAGTATACTGACCGACAGTCCCGCCAAGACTGATGTTAAACCCATTAACGTCGTCAACACTTTTCATGCCGACCTCTTCGGCCACAGTCTGCAAGACCAAGCTTTCAAGTTCCTCCGGCGTAGACCACATCTTGAAAGTGACATTTTTACCGCAGTTATTACCTTGTAGCCGTACGAATATCTCATCGTCAAGTTCGGCGGTAGTGTCAGCATACCATTCAGCGAGTGCAGTGTCAGTACGCTCTTTGCCGTCTGTATTTTTTTGACGACGGGTGACGATTAGTTCGCCATAGCTTTTTCCTACTCGCGGGAACAACGGAATATCCATTTTCAAGTATCGAACAAGGTCAACAAATGGTCTGCCCGCGCCAATGGGCGGCAGTTGGTTGGGGTCACCGACGAAAATGATACGCTGTGCCTTACGCAGAGCCTGCATTAACGCACCGAACATCTCTTCAGTAAGCATAGAGCATTCATCAACAATAACGGTAAATGGCACGTCCTTTACTTCTGCGTCCGATAACTGATAGCGCATCGTATTGTAGTCGAATCTACCGTTCTGGATTAGAAACTGCGCGACAGTCTTGGCGTTGCTTGAAACGCCCTGCCGCTGCATGGCTTGACTCATTCGAACCCTTGCTTTTCCGGTAGGGGCAAGCAAAAGTACGCCACCATCACGAATTTGCGGTGATTTACACAATAACGACAGCAACGTCGTTTTGCCTGTACCGGCTCCGCCGACAAGCACAGAAATTCGAGCTTCTGCAAGTTCCTTAAGAATGGCTGATTTTTCCTCACGGGCGCGTTTCTCTGAATCGTCATCCGCATTCGCACCAAAGGCGGAATCTACAAGATTCCTCCAGTTTTCAGGAACGACGTGCCTTTTTGCACTTACTCACTTGTTTACAGACCTACGAATAATATCGTCAATCTGGGCAAGACGGCTTAGCTGATAAGCAATGGTTCCATCGGCACACTCCACAGGCATAAGCTCTTCCGAAAGAAAACCCTGTATACTTTTGAAAATATCGCTCGAAACCAGACACCCCGGCTCTATGGGCAGCTCGTTAATGTCAATGATGAGTTTGTTTTGAGGATACACGGTATGTCCGCTCTCAGCCTGATTTTCCAATACACTGATAGCGATTGCTCTGATTCGGCGTTCATCGTTTTCCGAGTCGAGTGCCGTCGGAGCGGCAAGAGGATACAAATCACGCAGTTCTTTAGGTGGGAATACCGCCATATCAACTTTGCGAACGGCCATTTTCAACTCGTCGGCGCACATCCTTGTCCGTTCATATAGTAAATATGGGTTCTCGATGATTTCTTTGTCCGAACAGTCAATCTTCGCCTTTTGCCTGTATTCGGTGTTAAACAGGGCATTAGCTTGCTCAACACTCAAAGACAGGCGAGAAAGAAGCCAGAATAGCGATTTACGATCACCGGAGAGAGCGAAAAAAGAACCCTGTTCTGTTCTGCCAATCGAATTGGCGATATCAGCACTAAAGTAATTTTCCGGACTTTGCAATACCTGAGCGACATATTCCTCAAACGCTACACTATTGTTTATTATCCTTTTAATCTCATTTGCAAGCACAATGCCGAACTTGAAACCGACAGCGCATAGCATTGATCCCAACCCTGGAAAGGAGCCGCGGTCTTGCCATACTTCCATAAGCCGTTGATTCGTCCAGTCAATGCAATCTTGCCAGTTGCCAGGTATGCATTCCTTAATTATCTCCAAAGCTTTAAGTGTCTGAAGCAGAACACTGATGACGGCATCATACGAAAGATGTTCAGTAGCATAGGAGAACTCATCGAAGTATTCATCCTCAGCGAAGACGGTTACTGATCTAATGTCAAAATCAGGGTGTGTTTCGGCGTATTTCATCATATCCCCATACGGAAGCAAGAAACCATCCTTACGGACGTTGCGAATAGAATGACCGATCATTGTTTCCCAGAGGATGGAGCGCAGTGTTCCGTCATTTGTATGCTTATGTTCAGGCGGTTTGGTTACTGACTTCACAAAACCGATGCCCATAACTACTCGCTTTGAATCATCAATAAAGGGGACTTGCTTCGCATATGCAATCACCAAAGATTGGTTCGGGGTCACGTCTTCATAAAATGTCTTAAAAATTGCCCGTTGGTTTACTGAATCCTGTATCCAATTTGTTGTAAACGACAACTCCGGTTCTCTCGCAGGGTCATAGTCGATATTATATCTGTCCGCAAGTCGGCGAATATTCTGATCTTCTCGGTCATTTCCTTTGCGGAGCATTGTCCAAGCGAATGGTCTGGCGGGTAAAGAGTAAGGTGGATATAGCAACTCCGTTTCCCGAAAATGTCCGTGTGTAGCTGGATTAGACTCCTTATACGGGTGTATGTTAATCCTCGAATGTTGCTTTGCAGACATGAAAACGCCGCCCTCAGACACGCAAGGTATTTCGTGCTCATGACCAGCAATAGGGCTCCCTTTGAGAGTTTCCTCAAATTCGTCATCCTTGTTGTCAGAAATGTTTCTTAACCGCAGGCAAGCATTGTTGTAGCAAGGCTTGTCACATACCAGTCCGCTGTAGCCGTTGTCTTTCCATGGAATACGAATAGAAAGATGCTGTGCCATAAAGCAATTACCTCCGTTAAATAACTTCCATCAGTTTACGGTTCAACCGCAGCCAATCCTGTGCCTCTTTGTAGCTAGGCATTACGGTGGCAACTCGAGTCCAGAACTTTGAACTGTGGTCTTTATAGGTAATGTGGGAAAGTTCGTGAACCACCACATAGTCAATGACCGATTGCGGACACATCACGAGCCTCCAAGCAAAGTTCAAAGTATTCCCAGCACCACACGAACCCCATCGGCGTTTTGCTTCCGACATCTTAACAGAGGCGTATTTCACACCCATCAGGTTGGCATAGTAGTCCACCCGTTCGCTGATAACCGTTTCGCCCTGTGCCTTCATCCACTTGCCAAAGCCTTCAAGCGTCATATCCTCCGGTACAAGCAGGAAGTTACCCTCGGTCGTGACTTCCTGAACGGCTTTGCGGAGGACAGCATAGGACTTCCCGAAATAAAGGACGTTTTCGCCGTCTTCCAAGACAAACGCACTCTGCTTCGTTGCGTAGTCGCTCACTTGCCGTTGCTTATCGGTTATCCACCGTGCTTTCTTTTTGATGAAGTCACGGATAACATCTTCGCCTAACCGCATCGGGGCGCGGACTACAAGTTTTGCCTCACTGTCAATTGTCAATGCCAATGTCTTTCGGTTGGAGCGTACTATTTCATAGGGGATTTCATTCATTTGTAATGCTCCCTCCCTAATTCGATTATTTTCTGGACGATGTCGTTTATCTTGCTGCCGATGCTCGGTGCGGTTACTTCCATGTCCAGTAGCTTGGAGCGGATTTCAGCCCTTGTCTGCCGAATCTGCATATCATGTTCCCAGAAGTCCCGCTTGGCGGTATCCGTCTTTAGCCGTGACAAGCAGTCATCCGTCAGCGATTTCAGGGCATTGAATTCAACCTCGGTCAAGTCCTCAAACTTCTTGTCACCGAAGACCTCTTTTCGGAGCAACGAGAAAAAGGGCATCTCTTTTACAGCTTCGTACCCGTATGTATTTTCTGTGTTACGGGCATTAAAGAGGTCGGTCTTGATAAACTTTTCAAGAGCTTTGCGGAGTTCCTTCCAGTTACCTTTCAGAGTTTTCAGTATTTCGTTCAGGTGTTCGCTGAATCGCTCGAACAGTTCCGGGTCACGCGGCGTGTTCTCAATAATGTACTCGCGGACGGCATATTCCAGTTCGTCCACGACAGCGCGGTCGGTTTTGTCGGGTTTTCCAACCCCGGCGATGAAGTCGGGCGAGAGAATGTCGATAGGCGGCACTTCCACGCCCACGCCGCTGATGACGAGATACTCTTCGATGATCGCCCGAACCTTGGCGCTGGCGTCCTTCATGGAATAGCGTGGGTCGCGGGTACGGTTTGCCACTGACTCACGGATAAACGCCAGTTGCTTGTAGCCGTCGCGGTATTGGAGCGCCACAGGGTTTGGCAGAACGCGGTCGTAATACTTCGACAGCTTTTTGAAAAGGTCATTGTACTCGTCACGCAGCTCCTCAACCGCAACAAGTTCCTCTATAACAGATTCGGTCTGGCTGGAAATATCGTAGCAAACCTCATCACGGACAAAAGTCAGAATTTCATTGTAAGCCGAGTTAAGGCGGTCAACGTCCTCGGCAACAGACAACATAGGGTCTTTATCCTCTTCAGAAACGCCCTCAAGCGAGGCATATTCCGAAAGGGCTTCTTTAAGGTGCTGGGTAATGCCGACATAATCAACGACATAACCGCAGGTCTTATCCTTGCCGCAAGTGCGGTTGACGCGGGCAATCGCCTGCAAAAGGTTATGGTTGACCAGTTTCTTATCGAGATATAGAACCTGCTCGATAGGTGCGTCAAAGCCAGTCAACAGCATATCGGACACGATAACGATACCCGTATATCCACCTTTGGCAAATGGCGTTTTGAAGCTGCCTTCCTCCCCAACAATCGCGTCTTTATCGGTGCTGTCCACGAGAGCCTTCAAGTGCGGATGACGGTTTGCGTCGTCGGTGCCAGAGGAGATAATGCACTCGACTTTCAGTTTTTCCATAAGAGCGATGTCAATGCCGTCTGGGTTATTCGCTTTGAGAGCGGTAATTTTGGCGGCAAGCAATTCCTCAAACGCCTTTTTATATCGGTAAGCAGCTTCGCGGTTAAACGCCGCGACTTGCGCCTTAAAGCCGTTCTGAAATACCGTTCTGATGTAATGCTCCATCATATCGGCGGCTTTGGCTCGGATAACGGCATCAGCCTCCATATAGCCCTTGAGGGTATATCGGCGCATGATGTCCTGCTTTTCCTCGTCGTCCGCATAGCCGAAGATGTCCACGAACTTGCCGTTCATGGCTTCTTCGTCTATGACGGTGCTGTTTTCGGCCCGACCCTCGTAGCGTATTTCCACGACCACGCCGTCTTCCACGGCTTGGCGCATATTGTATGTGTCGAATACGCCGCCGAAAGTGTTAGTAGTCGCAGTTATCGGTGTCCCTGTGAACGCAACACGGACGGCGTTTGGCATTGCTTTAATCATTCCGGCGGCAAGTTCGCCGTACTCGCTGCGGTGCGCCTCGTCAATCATTACGAGGATTTTATCGGACGTGTTCAGTTCAGGGAAAACGGAGACCTTTTTCTTTTGGCCATCCTTTTCGGCTGTTTCGCCGAACTTATGAATCATAGCGAGAGTAATATCGCTCGCTTCGGAAGCGATAAGCTGTTTCGCACCCTCGATGCTTTTCGCTACGTTGACCGTATAGCCTAAAACCCCGCTCGTCTGGCGCAGTTGCTTCTCTAAGTCATCGCGGTCGACGATAAGGACGATTTTCCAATCCTTCAAGTCATCGGAATGATACATCTGCCGAATGACATACATCATCGACAAGCTTTTGCCGGAGCCTTGCGTATGCCAAATCGTGCCACCCTTACGATCGGCGCGAATGCGTTCCACTAATTTTCGAGCGCCGCGATACTGCATATAGCGCGGCACTTTCTTAATCGCCCCATCCCAAACCGAGTAGTTGCGGACGATGTCGAGAAAATTGCCAAGCGACAGCATACCCCACACGAGTTTCTCTTGGCTCGGTACGATGCCGCCTGTCTGGTCAATGTCCGACAGCGGGAAAGGGTATGGTTCTTTCCATTCGAGGTAGTTTTCCGCATTGCCCGTGATGGTGGTGTACTTCGACGTCTGGCGGCAAGTGGAGATGACGAACTGGTTATAGCTGAACAAGTCGGGGAACTCCCGCTTGTAACGTTCAATCTGCGCTACGCCGTCAAAGAACGGTTCTTTTAGCGTGGGCGATTTGCACTCCACGACAACAAGGGGCAGACCGTTCACAAACAGGACGATGTCGGGGATGATTTCCTTTTCGAGTCGCTGGATGCGGAACTGCGACACGGCGAGGAAACTGTTGTTTTTCGGCTCGGCGTAGTCAATCAGTCTCACGGGCTGATTATCCTCACCGGTTTCCTCGTTATATGCAGAAAGACCGACCGCCAGACGATCATCGCCCTCGCGGTTACGGTCTATCAGGGAAAGCCCCTCAAAACTATGCAATTCCGTGACAAGGTCGTCCACTTGGCTGTCGGTCAGCCAAGGGTTCAGGTCAAGGAGGGCGGCCTTCGCGTGTCTCTCCAGTATAACGTCGCCGAAGTCGGCGCGGCAGCCCTTGCCGCCTTTCCATCGCTCGACAGTCCAGCCCACCTTTTCAAGGTGGGCGAGGAACGGTTCTTCGACGTATGTCAGTTCGTTGTTAGCTTTGGCGCTTGCCATCTTAAACCCCTCCTTGCAGTTTATCGGTGCTGACCCTGTTCGTTAGCAGGTCGTCCATCAGTCCGCGTTTGATGTCCTCCAGTTTTCTCAGCCGCTCCCACTCGGCGGTCAGCCGCTCGTCTGCCGCGGTGAGGATTTCAATTATCCTATCCTGCTCGTCGAGACTTGGCACTCGGACTTGGTATTTCTTCGCTATGCTCCAACTGGTTCTGGGCATTTTCGTCCCAAAAGTCTGTGAGTTGTTATATTCGACGAACTCATTAGACGAGACGATATAGTACAAATATTTACTACGAACTTTCGGCTTTATCTTGAATACCAAGAACTCGCTTGAACACAGCCCGTCCATATCTGCAAGCCAGTATTTTCGCAGATATGGACGCAGTTTAGCGAACAGCAAATCTCCAGCTTTGAACACAATCTTATCGCTTGACATTGAATCAAATGAGCGAGATATTACCTTGCCTGAACCGCTTTCAATGCAATCCATATTCAAACAGACGCTTTCCGCAGTTGCACGTTCTTTACGGGTTATGCTATCAGCCAAGTCAGCAAATAAGGTCAATTCACCCTTGCCAAGCAAATCCTGCATAAGCCCCTGCTTCACGGCGGCATACTTCTCCACCAGAGCGCGGCTTGCGACGATGGCTTCGTCAGCGGCGGCGAGAACGGCGGCAATACGACGTTGTTCATCGAGGTCAGGAATCGTAACGTATAGCTTTTTCAGCATGGAGAAGTAGACATAGGTCCTACTCAAACCTTGCTGATTGAAGAAGGCAAACTTCTTAAACTCGCTCCCGTAGTTCAGTATCGTCCGCAAGAAATAGTCATCTATGTTTCGGGTTGTAAACACAGGGTAAAGCGTACTCACAATACCTTTTTCGACGATATTATTGATGTTAAAGCGGAACACGACATCGTCACTCATGTGCCGGTAGGTGAAATATCCATATGGCACGACGTTGTAGCCTGTATTGTCCTTGCTTGCAACGACACGGTTGTAGTAATCAGTCTGCAAGAAAATACCTTCTCGTGACGATGTCAGCACAGGGTATTGATTATTCTGTGTTGTTTTCTCCGTATGCTCAACCAGATAGTTGCCAAGTTGAACACATTTCCACTCACCCATAGTATCCCAACTCCCTTAAAAAGCCGTCCAGCTTATCCTCGGCGGCGGCGCGTGTGTCGGTTAGCTGTTCCGCTGATTTAGCGTACTTCTCCCAGAGGTGATGCACGGCTTTGACCGTCTTGTCGAGCTCGGCTTTCAAGTATTTATCCAGCTCGGCAACAAACCCCTCCCGTAGAAGTTCCATCACGAGTATTTCACATTGATCGGCGGTCAGTTCCTTACGGATGGCGTCTATTTTCTCCTGCAGTTCAGTCTGCGCTTTTTTCAGAGCTTTGTTTGCCTTGCTCTTCTCGGACTTCAAGTCCTTTATTTTCTTGAGGGATGCCTTCGCTTCCTCTGTCCCCAGAGTCTTTAGGTATTTTTCAACGTCCGAAACCTTGACATCCTTGGCTTCGTCTGCCTCCTCGCCCTCGGAATCGTCGTCGCCCTCACCCATGTCGATGCTCTCAGCGTAGCTTTGCAGTTCGGCGGCGGCGTTCTCCGCATCGCGCTCCAAAACTTTAAGGCCATCCAATTCGGCGGCAAAGTGTTCCTTGGCTATTTTCTCGTCGGAAACAAGCGCAGCGACAAAACCCTCCGCGGTGATGGTCTTAAACACATTCTTGACGGAGATGACCTCTTTGACGGTCACCTTAGTGTTACTGTCGCCGTCCGACTCGATTTCAGTAGATTCCCGCACGGTATAGCTGTGTTCCCACCAGTTGGCGAACACACCGATGCATTGGAATCTGTCCAACACACCGAGTGGTTCAAGCATCTCACGCAGTTGTTCGGTGTACTTCCGCTTGAATTCGTATACCTGCACCGTCTTGCCAATTTGTGAGATTTCGGCGGCGGCCTTCACCCACCAGCTGTTAGCGGCTTCGGTAACTTTACTGTTGGCGGCGGTCACGCCCGCGTTCGATTGTATGGCTTCCTTAATAGCGACTTTGTCGGCGTGAACAAAGTCAGCGTAGCCGTCTCCACGGTCGTTGAAGAGATCGCTTTCGGCGATGCCGTACTTAGTGACCAGACCGTTCAGGGCAGTTATTTCCGCACTTGGAACACCGCCAAAAAGGTGCGCCTTCACATCGTGTGGTTCAGCGGGCGGGGTATTATCAACATAGCGGCGAATGTTCAGGTTGCAGTCGTTGCCGTTCTCGTCGGTGATTTCGCTTATCGGCACAACGCGGGAATAGCCCGGCACTTCGAGAAAGTTGTCAAAGACGTAGACAATCTTCTCAATGTCCTCCGGGCGAAGATAGTTCTGATTGCGTCCTTCGCCGTACTCAGCATCGGCGTTTATGATGAAGACGCTGCCCTCCAGTTGCTTTGGCTTCTTTTTGTTTATCACAAGCAGACACGCCGTAATGCTCGTGCCGTAGAAAAGATTCGGCGGCAAACCAATGACCGCCTGCACAATATCTTGCTTGTCAGTCAGGATTCCTTTGCGGATACGCTGTTCCGAGCCACCACGGAATAGTACGCCGTGAGGCATAACCGTTATCATTACTCCGTCGTCTTTGGTGGACGCTATCATGTGTTCCACGAACATCAGGTCGGCTTTTTTGCCCGTTTCGGGCGCGAAGCCGTACTGGAAACGATTCGGCAGTTTCATTCCCGCTTGGGAGTAGTTCTGCGAGAACGGCGGATTTGCGATGACGCGGTCGAACTGGCGCGTAAGGGACGGGTCTTTTTCGTCCGTCCAATGCGGCTCACCTATTGTGTCACCGTGTTGAATATCCGGATCCTTTATGTCGTGCATTATCATATTCATCTTGCAGATAGACCACACGGAAGCCGCGTCGTCCTGCCCGAATAGCGATAAGTCGTCGGCTCGGCCGCCGTTTTCCTCGACATACTGCTTGCTGTGAATCAGCATACCACCGGAGCCAACCGTCGGGTCATAAACGCGATTACCCGCCACCGGTTTAATCAGGCGCACCATGAGTTGCACCACCGGAGAGGGGGTATAGAATTCTCCGCCCTTTTTACCCGCGCTGTCGGCGAAGTTTTTAATCATGTATTCGTATGCCGCGCCTAATAGGTCGGGGAATACGAAGTCCTCATTTGTCAGACGATATTTGTTGAAGTGGCCTACTAGCTTAATCAGCTTCGCGTCGTTGATTATCTGCTTGGATTTTACTTTTTTGCCGAAATCTATATTTGAAAGCACACCCTCAAGTGTAGGGTTGCTCTTTTCAATCTTCGTAAGGGCGCGCTTAAGCTTGGAAGCAACCTCCGTTTTAAGGTGCAGGATGCCCGACCACTTTTCGGGCTTTGCCGCTGTGCCAAGTTCGTGTTCCTCGCACGTCCAGCGCGCCTCCCACGGCACAAAGAACACGTTTCCGTAGTTGGCGGGTTCCTCAAGTTCCCGCGCCACACGTTCCGCCGACCAACCCCGTGCCTCGAAATTTGCTTTGAGTTCAGCCCTCTTCACGGCGAAGTTATCCGACAGACGTTTTAGGAACAGCATACCGAAGATGTATTCTTTGAACTCGGACGCATCCATCTTGCCGCGCAGAATGTCCGCCGCTTTCAGCAGGTGGTTTTCGAGTTGGGAAATAGTTAGCTTTGCCATTGTATCGTTCTCCTTTAACTCAGCAGTATGAGTATCTCGGCACTTAGCGCCGACACACTCTGGATGTGAGTCTTTCCATATTTGCTAAGGACGGTTTTGATGACCTCCTTGTGTTTGTCTGCCATAGCCTTAGCGGTTTCTGTCTGTGTGATTATCTGCATATCGTCCTCCTCATAAATCGTTATGCTATCGGCAAGGGCAATTCCCAGTTCCTTGTACTTTATGCTCTTGCCTAATAAAGCCACTATGTATGCCCAATATTCATAGTCAGCATAGTCCTCGTACTGCGAGGGCAGAAAATCAAGCGGCGGCTTAAACATAGCGGCGTCCGGGTTATTAGCCTTCCATATATAATTGTAGAAGTTGCGGCTCAGCAAACCTTCGACCTCGTAACTGCCACACGGCAGTCGCTTTAGTTCGTCGAGTCGCTTGTATGCCGCGTCCTCGGAAATATTGCAGATCTCCATGATGCCAAAAGCACTCTCGCAGGCGTCAATCTTCCGAATCACTGTCGATGGAGACAGGAAAGCCGACGCAAAGAAGTGTGCCTCTACTTCAAGCACCCCATATTCTTCATCCGTCAACCCAACGCGCTCCTCGCCGCCTGCTCCTCGAAGGAATGATGTTAGCGTAAACTCAACGAAGTGACCAAGAAAGATGTGTCCGAGTTCGTGAGCTATCGTCCAGCGGATACGTCGTTCGTTGCCGATGCGATCGTCATAGACCACGAGGTATTCCTTATCGCCACGGTACTTGTGCGTTTCTCCGTCAATACGGTCGCTGCTGCTTCTGCGCGTCAAATCTCGAGGAAAGCGTTCTGCGCATTCCGCCTATCGAAGTTAAAAGGGTCGGCACAGGCAGTGTTCTCCTTCAGCTCTGTATAAGACACGATGTGGATTTCAGGGTAATACTCACTAATTAGAAACGGGTCAATCGGGAGAGTGGTAGCCCCGATCTCAGCAAGAACTTCATACGCACGTCTAACCGCAAACGCAAAACGCGGTTTACTTGGTATCGTCCTTTTTCTTGACATAGTTAAAAAACATCTCCATTTGCTCGACCAGCCGGTCGTAATCGCTGTCGTCCATATCGCTACTACGAGCCAGCCCGTCAATTATCTTCTGGGCCGTCTGCTGCTGCTTCTCTGTTTTAAGGTCGGGGAAAACACGCTCAATCATCGGGATGTCGCCGTCGTCGCTCTTGTAACCCGCAGCGAGCAGTAAGTCATCCTTCGGAATGCCGAGGGCTTCCGCAAGCGCATTCAAAACAGGTACTGACGGATTAGTGCGTTCGCCTGTTTCAATGCGGTGGACTTCTGAATGGCTTATGCCGGCCTTCTCTGCCAAAGCCCGCTTTGACCAGCCTTTACCGAGCCTTCTGTCCTTTATTGTTTCGCCAAGAGAATCCATGGTTGACACCTCCATTTTGTATTATAGTATAGGTGTAACCTATTGGCAACATATTTATGCATAATGCTTTCAAGAGTCTACTTATGATTTGACAATGTATGTAACCCAAGGGATACAATATTTTTTAATATTGACATTAAGATCAGCACTGGGTACAATATCCATGTTCCCTATTGTCTACGCTATATTGAAGAGTGTTTACTAATGACACCTAACAGGGGCTACATTACGAAACTGGTGAACGAGCGCGGATGGTCTGATAGCGAACTGGCGAGGCAGATGGGCATATCCTGTGCCGAAGCCCAACTGGTTTATGAAGGGGCAGCTCAGCGGCGGCAAGAAGCTGATGAGCGGTCTATTGAGGGCGTTCCCAAACGAAACAATAGAAACGCTTTTTGTTTTACCCACTGTGTCACCTATCGTCAATACTGTTGTTGACAGTAAAACCGAAACAATACAACAGATTGTACTCGTTCCGGTCAAAAACCTCAACATGCCCTTGTCGATATAAACGAATAAGAGAGCAAGTCACCCTGAGCGAAATAGCTACAGGGTGACCTGCTCCCTTTTTTTATTGTTCTTCTTCGCCTACAATTTCTGCGTCTATTATGATTGCATCACTCGCAACAATAGCTTTTATGCGGTTTTCTTTTTCCAATAAATATCTTTTGTGGTAGAAAACATCTGCGTAGTTCAATACTCTCTGCATTTGAGCCGCATCAATTAGTGCTCCAAATAGTGCCGAAAAATACGGGACTACTTTACCCGCAGTCTTCAATGTTAGCTTGCGACCGATTTGTTCAAAAGCTTCCCGGAAAAGACTATTTTCCAATCCTTTCGCTCCTGCTTTTTCAAGAGCTTTCTGAGCAGATTTGTTTGCCAGCGCTCTCATCTGTGCTAACAACAGCGTTACCCCACCCCGTGCCGCCATATCAGACCATGTTTTCTTAGCTGTCTGCTTAACTACCTCTGCTTTACTCATCAGCATAATTTTTACGAGGATACTTGATACTTCGTTGTTTACATCGTTTTGTGCAGGGCATAAAGCATTTGTAAACACTTCGCTTGCAATTACTAATTCAGAACCATCGTTTTTAACATCATATCCGTAAAACATTGCAATTGATTGCACGGCACGAAAATACAGGAAAGTACTAAGCACCATGTTGAATGGTAATCCCCAAAAACCAAATGCTCCAGTTGCTCCGCCTTCCACAAGCGCTGCAACGGTATCTTGGCTCTTGTAGGCATTGACTAACTTTGCTAGGCTATAGCTTCTCGCAAAGCAAACTTCACTTAATTCAATTATCTCATAATCTGAAACAACTGTGTTGACCTTTTGCAAAATCGTCTTTTCGCTTATCGAAAATTTAGCCGCCTGTTCCTCTACTACCTTGAATCCTGTTGTGATTAACTCCATGGCTTGTTGATACAACTCTTGTGCGGAAATATTCGCAGCAATCTCCGCTCCCAGGGATTTAATATTCTTGGGAATGAGTTCCCCAGCTTTTGTACTTATTTGAGCAATTTTACTTGGTTTAATCAGTTTATTATAACGTTCTGTTAAAGCATCGAGCAAAGCTGCCTCTTTTTCATCTATAATCGGAACAGGTGCATATGGCCGTTTTATTTCATCCATTTTGCCATCTCCCTTTAGGCGTTCTATAGTACAGGCTGTAAATTTTTCGAAGGAGTTCTCGCCATTTTCCCACGTTCACCCAAAAAACCGCTCATAACGTCTATAACTAACATTTCCTCATTCCATCGTGAATTATTTCCCTTCTTATGTTCATAGTGTTAACCAGCTTACATTCTTCTTTGCCCGCATAAAACTGCAATCTAGGAGGCAAAAGGGCTCAGGCGTCGGTGATTTCTTTTGGCATGGTAAGTTTCTCCTTTAAATATACCATAATCATTCTCAGTGCGTCCTCAAATATCTAACGAGCACCCAGATAAGCCATAAACCGCCTGTCAAGATTGTCATGATGAAGTCGAATAAGATGCTTAGCCCGCTTTGTCTTCTCATACTTACCTCCTCCTTTTTCCTTTCTAATAGTTGTCCTTTATGTCGAGGTACGCCTGCAAGCGCCGAATATACAATATAAATACCGAGCACTATACAGGAGAACCTTACACGGTCTTTGACGGAAGAGTACCGCATATTTGCCCTGTGTATGCGGAGACCCGACTACTGTCTCTAATATATCCTGTGTAAATTCTGCGACAATCTATCTTCACCACAATAAATTCCCAATTTTCGGCTGTAAGGCTGCCAATTTCAGATCTTACATCCAATCCGACCACACAATCTTGGTTTTTTCAAATAACATCTAAATCGACCGCTCGCCAACCACTGACATCTAAATCGCTCTGTCACTGGGTTTAGGCCATGTCTCGATATGTTCCCACGAAGCAAAAATCACTTTTATGCAATCCAATTTATTCAAAAAAAAAACAAAAAAGGCTTATTTTAAGCCTTTTCCGTACACCTACTGTTCCACCCTCGTTATCAACAACGACTGTCTCAACGTGATAACTTTACTGAAACATATCAATAAGATATTCTATCGTTTCCTAATACCTTTTAAAGATACCTATACTTTTAACGAAAGGCTGATTCACCCTCAAGGTGGGTGCATCATTTAACGATTGTGTGTCGAAAACACTAAAGCACCGTCTTAGGCGATACTTATTTTACCTAAGAAATGCAGAAAAACCCAGCAACTGGGCTTTCTATGTTTATACATTGTATCAATAGGTGAGTGCTTTCTTGGCGATGCCGAGGGGATGTATAACTCCTAATTCAGTCTGAGAGAACTGTTCCTGTCTACTTAATAGAGCTAGTTCACTTTTTGATTTAGGGTTAAAATAACAAATCAATACTCTATCATACTATTCTTCGAAAATATCAGTATTTATACAATCCCCACATATTTTTATCGAATTCTTTAAGTTCAACATCGTTCATATTCCCTATCTCAATTATAGCGAGGGTGTTCCCATAGCGATCAAAGCATTCATAATTTTCCAGTAAATATTGGTCAATGCTTCTCCTTATATTATCGATTCTATTTCCATTAATACAACCACCTACTGTATATCTTATGTCAAGTTTCGGTATATTAATCTCCCGATAGGACTCATAATAATCCACACGCCAGTCAGGGTGTTCTACATATTCTGGTCTTTGCATATAATTTACCTTATATTCGACTACTATCACAGGATAAGTCACAACATAATAAACGGATATTAATTCACCTACTTCATTCTCGATAAAATAGCCAAAATTAATGTCATCGACAGCATATTCAATTTTTTTAATCCCTTTCCCCTCTGCATTCTCAACTGCATACTCAATAACTTGATTGTCATTATTTAGGACTTTTAGCTTTGTTATCATGGCAACATCACTCCTTTTCGTTTTGGAAATATATTCGTGTTTCCCTAAGACATACAATAAAATTTGATTCCCACGAAAATCAAGTTGAATTTTATCTTTTTGTAAATTAATTTTTTGATAAGAGTTTACGAAATGCAGAAAGCACGATTGGTACTTTCCCCTTCCTCTGAGCACTCCGGAAAGTCTTTTAGGACGGATTAGCTATTGGGTTAAATACCTTAAAAGTTGTATTGGAGAATTAATTAAAAGGCGCCAGGTAAATTATTTCATGCCTATGAGCCTGTTAAATCATCTTTACTGTTTCCAGCCCACTATCACACTTTAACTTCCTTTAGAAGGCGGTTAGAAGGCTGTAGATGCAAGTGTCCTTCCTATAAGGACAACAAAAAATACCCAATCTTTTTAAAGTGAATGAGTATTTTGCATAATTATAATTAGCAGTTTTACATACTTGGTCTCTAGCAACTTTTTTTAATGAGCTTATTTGTTTTATTCTACCGATCTTTATTACTATCTATTTTCTTCTTTTTATCTTTTGTTTTAATTTAGATTATTACAGATTCATTTAAGTTTGATGAATCAACCTATTGTATTCTCTATTGTTTTATTGTGCCTTGTTGCCTGACGACTCCATTAGCCGTATATAATCGTAAAATAACCATCTACGTCTAAAAGCCCTCAATTATGACGATTTTTCCAACACATCTCCATCTGATTGCGTTTTTCTCCGTTATATATATATATCTGACGATTACATACTAAAGACGATAGGTTTTTTAAAACGACAGAGGGTCTAAAATCGTGTCTCAATGTTGTCTGCCTATTTGTCTGCCTGTGCCTTTCGGACCTATTGATACATGCGGATACTATTGGATTCTTACATATGTATAGAAAGGTAATGTACAGCCTCTTGATTGTAAAACAAAAGCCCTGAAATCCGCTTATAACAAGGATTCCAGGGCTTTTTGGAATTTACATATGGTGGGTTTGAGAGGACTCGAACCTCCGACCCCCGCGATGTCAACGCGGTACTCTAACCAGCTGAGCTACAAACCCATAATGGTGCCGATGACCGGAATCGAACCGGTACGGGCTATTAACCCGCGGGATTTTAAGTCCCGTG
Organism: Desulfosporosinus acididurans; assembly: GCF_001029285.1. GTDB lineage: Bacteria > Bacillota > Desulfitobacteriia > Desulfitobacteriales > Desulfitobacteriaceae > Desulfosporosinus > Desulfosporosinus acididurans. The sequence goes on along the minus strand of NZ_LDZY01000021.1, from coordinate 3,936 downwards.
CGTCTGCCAGTTCCGCCACATCGGCAAAATATTTGGAGGCGGCACCCAGATTTGAACTGGGGATAAAGGTTTTGCAGACCTCTGCCTTACCACTTGGCTATGCCGCCAACTTTAACAAATGGAGCGGGTGACGAGATTCGAACTCGCGACTTTCACCTTGGCAAGGTGACACTCTACCACTGAGTTACACCCGCATAAATGGTGCCTCAGGACGGAATCGAACCGCCGACACGAGGATTTTCAGTCCTCTGCTCTACCGACTGAGCTACCGAGGCATAAAATAAATGGCGACCCCGATCGGAATTGAACCGACGATCTCCTGCGTGACAGGCAGGCATGTTAACCGCTACACCACGGGGCCACTTTCAATCGCAAATTAGTTGGTGGGCGATGACAGGTTCGAACTGCCGACATCCTGCTTGTAAGGCAGGCGCTCTACCAGCTGAGCTAATCACCCGGGGCGACTGACGAATATCAGTATACACAAAAAAGTGCTCCGTGTCAAAACATTTTTTAAAAAAAATGTTCCTCTGTCGTTAAAACCATAAAATGGTATATTTAAAACTAACTTGTGGATACTTTTTTTTGTTTAACAACATCTTCAATATTAATAGAACGTGTATGCTTAGTATGTGACCATTGTTTATCCTTCCGATTAATGAATCCCAAAAAAACAATAGGAATCCAACTATAGATAAAAATAGGATACAAAATCAGGCCTACATAGGCTTTCCAAGGTATTCGGTCCAGAGCTAAAGCTGCAACAGGATACAGATATTGAATTGAGGATAATATTTGCCACCCTGTCCAAGGCATAACTAAGGTGAAGACATGAGTATAACTTGACTGCAAGGCGGAAATAAAGTTTGTCATCATAAAAAATGTTGCAATCATTACAAGAGCAGGCTGAAAGAGATGTATTGCAGCATCAAAATACATGATTTTTCTTTCGCGTATACCTTTAAGTATCAGGGGAAAGAAGTATCTTCCCGCTACATCTACTTGCCCCTGAGCCCAACGTTTTCTTTGGTACCAAGACTGCATAAAGGTTAAAGGCTTTTCATCGTAAACGACAGCATCGTGAGCCCAAGTTGTTTTAATACCGTGTGTTAAAGCCTTCATGCTGAATTCAAGATCTTCTGTCAGAGACGTAGCTCCCCATCCAAATTCTCTCAAAACATCGGTTGAGATGCACATGCCTGTCCCGCCAAGAACGTTGGAAAGCCGCCCCGTATTGTATCTTGCGAGTTGCAGCAATCTGTTTGTAACCCAAAAGGCTATAGAGAATGTATTTGTTACCCATGTATCCATTGGATTCTTTGAATCTAAGTAACATTGAACTATTTTATGTCCCTGACAAAGTTTGCTGTTCATTTCAAAGAGAAAATTATTTTTTACTAAATTATCAGCATCGAAAATTACGATTGCATCATATTGGCGCTCCATTTTGAAAAGGCGATGGAACATCCATTCGAGCGCGTAACCTTTACCACGTTTTTCAGTATTAAAACGTCTATGAACAATGGCTCCCGCATTCCGAGCTATTAATGCAGTCTTATCCGTGCAATTATCAGCTACTACAAAAATATCAAAGAGCTTTTTGGGATAATCCAGCATCCTTAGATTCTCTACAAGCGGTCCGATGACAGCTTCCTCATTATGAGCAGCAACAACAACGGCAAAACTTTTCTCAGGCGTTAGAATCTTATCCTCTCGTCTCCTAAACAGTCCAAACAAAGACAAAATAAAATAATAAAAGGTCAAAAAAATAATAATAACTTGGACCGGAATCATAATAACGTTAAATAACTGTGTGACCGAAAGCCCAGAGAACAAATCCACCTATCTGACCCCCTTCTGACCAATAAATTCTAACATAGGATTTTGACCTATGCAAGAATAGTTGCCAAGAACTTTATCCACTTTATTTATTTATTACATTTATTTTCCACAATTACGTCTTAGAACTATAATTTTTTATTATCGTCATGTTTAGTTTCGGCCTATTATTTTAAAAATAATAAAGGCTATTAATGACCCACTAAATATCATGAATGTTAAAGCAGCTTTTATACCAAAACTAATCGATTGCCAATATACATCCCCAATCCTACGCCCAGATATCCAGGGAACATAATCCCGAAAGATTTGAGCTGCCCCATTACCTAAAATAAACAACAAAATAATAGCAGATGCTACAAGTAGTATACCCGATATACCTGTCGGTGTATCCAACCTAAATCGTCGAATTATGTCTCTTTTCCACCAGTAGAATTCTATGTATAGTATACCAATCCATCTTCGCCACATATTCATCACCTCAATTCTACTTTATGAGGTGCTTTATAATAAGATCAACATTTATACAAATAAGTTTAAATTCCTTTCAAGATGGTTAAAATCCCCATCAAGGAGGTGGTTAATATGCCAATTCCATCAGAGGATGGTAAATTTATTCACTGTTCTTATTGTAATCAAAGGTTTCGCTTTGGTTATGAAGCTGAAAAGCATGAAAAAGAGATTCATGCTGATCAATTATCAACCTAGGAATTCAGAGCAACTAGTTTTACTTACATTTAATCTCGATAACCAGTAAAGTAATTGCGAATAACTCAAGCCCTGAAAATTATATTTCGAAAGGCTTAACGTTGAAGTACGAGCTGCATTATTCAAACATGTATTTCCACACTAATTTTTTTGGTACAAAAGACTATCTCAGATGAGGTAGTCTTTTAATTATCATGTCGCTCTGGCTTCTACTTTCAGAAAGCCTATACATTCCTTGTAGAAGGTCTCTATCGAATATAATGGTGCAGATCCAATTTTGTAGATCTACTGACTTACAAAGCGACAACTTTATGTGCGCCTATAAGGTTTTCACCGTTGACCCAGTGACAATTACTCACCTGCCATGTGTCGTTCCTCAAAAAGAAGGTCAAATGTCATGTTATTACACTCTCCTGCAGCGTGACGAAAACCACGAAAGCCTCCAGTGGAGGGTTTCGCCGAGCCACCAACCCTAGAGATTCACTTCGTGGCGAAGTACGAGCTTATCGCCACATTGCGTCCCGCAACGCATTCTCCTGCAATGTGGATCGAACACGATAAGCGGACGAGCTTATCGCCACACTGCGTCCAGTGACGCCTTCTCCTGCAGTGTGGGACCCAATATCTTTCACTTCTTTCATGAAACACAAACAGACTACCATTATGGCAGTCTGTTGCTTGTTTTACCTGGCGATGACCTACTTTCCCAGGGGCCTGCGCCCCAAGTATTATCGGCCCTGGAGGTCTTAACTTCCGTGTTCGGTATGGAAACGGGTGGAACCCCTCCGGCATGATCACCAGATCTCTGAGATTCAGTTGTCCTTTTCGAACTCTGTTCTCTCAAAACTACATAGAGTCTCTTTCTAGCTTCGTCTTCTCGGAACCATTTGAGCCACGTTCCCTTTGCTTTGTATCTTTTTAGGTCAAGCCCTCGACCGATTAGTACCGGTCAGCTCCACACCTCACGGTGCTTCCACATCCGGCCTATCAACCTGATCTTCCTTCAGGGGTCTTACCGAGCTTTCACTCGTGGGAAATCTCATCTTGAGGCCGGTTTCGCGCTTAGATGCTTTCAGCGCTTATCCGATCCGAATATAGCCACCCAGCTGTGCCTCTGGCGAGACAACTGGTACACCAGTGATTCGTCCATCCCGGTCCTCTCGTACTAGGGACAGATCCTCTCAAATTTCCTGCGCCTGCGACGGATAGGGACCGAACTGTCTCACGACGTTCTGAACCCAGCTCACGTACCGCTTTAATGGGCGAACAGCCCAACCCTTGGGACCTACTACAGCCCCAGGATGCGATGAGCCGACATCGAGGTGCCAAACCTCCCCGTCGATATGGACTCTTGGGGGAGATAAGCCTGTTATCCCCAGGGTAGCTTTT
>NZ_LDZY01000020.1 GCF_001029285.1 Desulfosporosinus acididurans | reverse complement strand
ACTCATGACAGCTTGAAACCAGATCGCTTGTTGTGAATGGCCGAGTTTGAAAGAATGCCCATTTGTAACGTGCGTGAGCGAGTACAAAGGCTGCAAAGCGAATCTTTACACGCTGCCCATCAATGGATTGCATCCACTTTTCACCAAAGTCCACCTGTAACTGCTGCCCCATTGGGAGCTCTTCTACAGCCTCATAATCCCTGGGATGATTGGATTTTTTCAGATTATATTCCTCTCGTAACCCTTTGACATAACGACTGACAGTTCGTTCCTTGATATCCTCTTTGTAATGCTCCTTGAGCCAATCGCATACTTGGGCGGCTGTCATTGTTGGATATTGTTTCAACCAGTTGATGATAATTTCCTCATAGTTTGAAAGTAACAGTTCCCGGTTAATGCTATACAGCTGCTTGGCGAATTCATCCGCTGTCATGTTCCAATACCGTGTTACAGTTTCTCGATTTATGTTCAGCTGCTTGGCTGTCCGAGACCGAGTGAATCCAATCTCTTTAAGTTGTTGTATCTGTTTATACATCTTAAATCCTTTCATTCTAACAGCTCCTGACCTCTTTGCTAGTCACTATTCTAACAAAGTCCGATCGCTGTATTTGATTTAAGTTGTATGGTTGTTGGCAAAAAGTTGTATGCTTTGTGGCAGAAACCTGTATGCTTTCATTGGCGTAAATGTGTATGGTTTAGTTTACCATTCACAACAAACTTCATATCTTAACAGTGTTATTCTTAGAAAGTAGTTTTGTTGCCATTAGGGCAATGAAATAGAGGGTTAAATAGAAGGGAATATAACTAAAGGCAGTATAATTGTATAAGTTCGAAAATAGCCCCAAGCATCAATGCCCCTTCCATACCTTCCTCCCCAACTCAATTAGCGTAATACTCAATCCTTGAAACAATTGCTCACGATGCCATAAATTTCCTTTATCTACAGTTCAACAAGTTCCTAAATATTCCTTCTGCAAATGATAATATTCGAAAATAATAAACCAGAAAGTCAAAAAACATTCTGGTTCATTAATCACACAAATTCAAACACAATATGTAGTTTTTAAATCTATTTCTCAAGTATTTCCTTACGTTCTATATCTTCCTGATAAAACTCATTTTTGCCGAGCTGCCCAAGCAGATAGACTGAGGTATCCGCTATTTTGTTTGACAACCCATCAATCTTCAGATAAGAGTCTTTTAAATTTCACAACTCCTTTTCAAAACACATCACCATAAATTTATCTCCTAATTTCTCATGATAAAAGATAAATCCTCTATTAATCCAGAAATTCAACGCACGGTTATTTCCTTTGATAACGCCGAGGCGTACTTTCTTTAAACCTTTATTCCGCATTAAACACTCATATTTTTTCAGTGCTTCGATAGCGTATCCTTTTCTTTGATGCTGGGCATGTATCATCATCAAACCTAACCACGGCATGTTGTCAGACGGATTTTTGATGAGGTAATCAATTACCCCAACGGGGCAACCATCGTAATTAACAAAACACGTTACTGCACCTAGCCTTTTAGATGATTCATACATCTCTAGGATTTCTGCATCACTAAGTACAGCATGACCTTCAGATAACAAGTTATATTCATTATTTGAGTTGACTATTTCTTTAAATACCTCAAGATGCTTAGAGGTAACTGGTTGGAAATCTAGCAACGGCATCATGTTAATCTCCTAAACTTATTGAAATTTGTATTGTGAGTGGCAATTCCGCCTGGTTCTATAAATGTCCGTCCAACACTGGGCTGGTTAGAGCGGACGGATTTAACTACTGGGTTAAAGAATAATTGAACAATAATCCTTCGCTTTTTCTAATTAAAAAGATGTAATCATTGGCAAGTCAATCAACTTTACGTAGAATTAAGTATATATTGGTTACCTCATCAATAATTTAACGTTCATTTACTCTTTTATCTTTCCAATAATTTTTAAAGCATTGTAAATTAGTTTATTTCCTCTTGGGTCAGATTGGTTGTTTGCTGTGTTACCAGGGTATCCTGCTATAATATGTATTGTATTTTGAGCTAACGTCCATGTCCCCGTTCCGCCATACCACATACATGCTATTTCAAACGTTTTTATCTTTCTGTTAAATCACTTAAAATATCAAGTTTTAAGAATTCCTGGTATTCGTCATCCTCTAAATTCATATATGCAAAACGTTCATGAGAACAAATCGCTAATAATAATCTTTCTTCTTTATAAAAAGTTAAGTCTTCAAATTCTCCATCTTCAATTTGATAAGGGAATTCAAATAACTTATTCATATTTAACAATAATTTGCGATAGGTTTCACCTATCATAAAAAAGCACATTTCAAAGACTGGTCCCCTGTTTACAGGTGTCTTTCTTGTATACTTCACATATAAAAAATCGGCACTCATTCTTTTATACGGTTCATATTTCCCGTTCTCAAATCTCTCATAGTTTAAATTACAACTCATAATATCTTGTTCCAGAAGTCGATTAAAATATTTTTCGGCATATTCTTCGACGCTCATATCAGTTCTACAGAAATTATTAATTCTATCTCTATATCCATTCACGTTTTCCTTATAATGTAGTCTTTTCTTTTTATCTTCTTCAAGAATTGATGCTTTATATTCCATTTGCAATTGCTTAAATTCTTCTTCAGTAAGTTTACCTTTATAATATCTTGCAAAGGACATTCTATCACTGTATTTTCCAACAAACAGTAATAATTGTTTAAGATTGTTTCCTTTGATATTATGATATATATAAAACTTTTTCATATGTTCCCTCTGTTATTTATAAATAACTGATATGGACTAACCCCATATACAAACATTAGTGACCGATGGGGTTATTACCTTTATTTTACTTATGCATTTATTTGCCGTAATGGAATTAATCAACTTCATTTAATTCACAGAATTTCTTTTACACTTAGTTTAACAATAAAATTTATAGGTTTACCGTCATCTAGTGTACAGTTAAGAGAAAAACAGAGGTTATCTTTGATTGTTTTGATGTCATTGTCACTGAGTAGTTTCTCTCCACTTATTCCTCCAATATCTCTATTTAGTAATAGCTCATCAGGAAACGTCATCAGCGGGCCGTTATAATCCAACATAGAGTTAGATAAGATATGGTCTTGATGCCCTTGTTTATTCAGATAAATAGTCTTAGAATAAAATTTTATATTTCCTAATTTATTGCCTATATAGTGTATTTGCCCACCGTTAACAATCTGTTTACTAGGATAGATAATTATAATGCCATTGCTTAATCGAATATCTTTATTTTCGCCTTCGAATGTATATACTTTGAATACTTGATTATCAATTTTACTTTTATAGAAAACGGTTGTTGAAATAAATATTAGATTCGTAATAATTAATAAAATAATGATGAACTTGGCACAATTCTTTATCATATTACTTCTCCTCGTAAAATTCGTTTTCCTATTTTGTAATTACATTAATTTACTACGCTGAACAATTTTATGCTAGATTTCACAATTTTGAATACATAAAAAAGTGTCGCATTAGCTAACACCCGCGTCATTTAAATACCACTGTTCAAAATTAAAACCAAATATCATTTGGGTTAAATCATTTAGAGACTTTCTAAGTTCATTGTTTTTTCCATATCTATGAACGAATTCATAGTCTTTCCCATTGATGTTCAGTAACTCCATGAAAATGTTCTCCCTACATAAATTTAAAATATTTTGACTTCGCTCCTTGTATAAACTGGTAATTTACATATGTTTTAGGGGTTCCGTAAGAGTTGCCGACTTCTCTAGACTCCGCTTTATACGTCATGCCTTCAAATTGTGCTTTAGTGTACTCACCACTTGGAATATTGACGAAATATCCAGTATTGCTGGGATATCCAAACAAATAAGCAACTGGTTCCTTGTCTATGACAAATAAAATGTTATTCATTCCTTCGCTTAAGCCCTGTTCTAATTTTGGATACTTTAAGCCAATTTGTCTTTCCATTTCATCCATCGACTGATAAGGCTGAAAAACATACATTTTATCATAGTCAATAGTAATTAAATCCTTTACCTTTCCATTTGCATGATAAGTATTCTGGGATAAAAACCGTTCCAAATTCCTGGTATTCTTACTTGTCAAGGAATTATAATCGACAATTTTTATGGATATTACAGCAACTACAACAATGGCAATAACTAAACCAATCCATCTCATAACCTTTTTCATATTTATCCCAACCTTAATTTTGGAATGCAATGTCCTAAAGTCTTTCAAAGACTGCCAATTATCTCATCGTCATAACTCCCAGTGTAGTAAAAACAATAGCCCCAAACATCACTGCCCCGCCAATTGTGTGAAAGGCTATGTCTCTTTTTTCGATTATTCTTCTGATTAGAAACACGCTATTTATAAAGAACAACATTGAAGTAATTGTGGCTATTATTAAAAGTGCTGCTCCTTCCATACCATCCTCCCCAACTCATGTAGCGTAATACTCAATCCTTATAACAATTGCTCTACGAGTAGGAGTCAAGATGCCATAAATTTCCTTCATCTACAGTTCAACAAGTTCCTAAATATTCCTTCTGCAGATGATAATATCCTAAAATAATAAACCAGAAAGTCAAAAAACGTTCTGGTTCATTAATCATGTAAATCCAAACACTATATGTAGTTTTCCTAAACTATTTTAACACTACATACGGTATTGTTTTTGCAAAATTGTAATTTTGACGGTGTAACAACCATTTCTTTAGTATCTGCGCTGTATCTTGGCATTCCCTTTTTTTCTGACATAAAAACCTCCAATCGTATTTCTACCTACGACTGGAGGTTTTTTCGTTCAATGTCCAGTTTTCGTGCTATTTTTCGTCGTATTCGATACTAACCCCATTGATATAACAGAACACACTAATTTCCGTACTTTGGTCCAAAATATTATATACAGTGCAATACTTCTTGCTCAGTTTTATAGCACTGATTACTTTATTTTCCAAATTTTTATCCACATCAATATGATAGATCAAAGAAATTTTAGTAAATAGCTTCGGAGGTTCTGTTGCTCGCTCAGCTTCGGCTGTGACTTTGAGGCCATGAATATCAACTCTCATCTTTTCGCAAAGCATCGTAAAAACACCGGAACTACATCCTACGAGTCCTGCTAAGACTAAATCTGTTGCTTTGGGACCATTCTCATCGATCACAATTTTCCTGTCCGGATTTAATGATAGGGATACTTTTTTCCCACCTTGCCAAAGGCCGGATACTTTTTGCACTAAGATTACCCCCCGCAAAATTCTACTTTATTCTTATATTCAAAAACCCAAGGACATATAACCCCTGGGTGTCTGAGAATCATTAGACCATATTCATCTTAATCTTTTCATACTTTCGATATAACTCAATAACTCAAAAGTTAAACCAAAAATCGTATCATTTGAACATACTCGTCTTCTTGTAAGTAGACAAATCCGTTATTCCCATAAAAACTGATAAGCTTTTCCTTATTAGCACACTCAATCAAGATGATTCTACCGCCTACGTATTTAACAGCCTGTGTCACTAGGGGAAAAACGTATTTCTCAAGTATTTCCTTACCTTGTATATCTTTCTGATATGGCTCATTTTTGCCGAGCTGTCCAAGCAGATAGACTGAGGTATCCTCTATTTTGTTTGACAACCCATCAATTTTCTTTATTCGGGTTTTAGAAAGTGAATTATCTAACTTAAGAGACTTCAAAGCCAAGCTAAAATACGCCAATATTCTAAAGTCCCCATCATCCAAAGAATCTTCATCAACGATTAAAAAAGTCCTGCTCTTCGAAATTTGTTCGAATAAAATAGATTTATTAACTAGAAAAGACTGCACATCTGGGTCTTTGGCACATGAAAAAGTGGATAAAATAGCTTGAGCCTTATCTGCTCCTACTTCTGATAAGAGTTCTTCGAGCGGGATGAGAACCTTTTTAATGCGTTTTTGCCTCTTTGAAATTCTTGTGTAATGTCAACCGTAGAATAAGAGTTAGCATTCACTGGAGACTCTAACCCTTTCACGATAACATCCACAGCCGTCTTGTCTTTTATTACTATTTTTCTATCGAACGAAGCCGTTGCCATTTTCTTTCACCTCATTTGTAAAGTGCCCAGATTGTAACTTAAGTATAGCATTTTTACTTATTTTATATCAATAGAAGATTATTTACGAAGCATTGACTCGTGCTTCTTTAATATGACAACGTTAGACACGTCAAAAAGAAGGCTAGCATTGACTAACATCCAACTTGCTTTGGGACGCAGGAATTTTCTTCAAGTTCGTTGAATTACAGACATGTATTTGGGGGTATCAATAACCGAAGACTTTAATATTGGAGTGACCCATATGGATAATTTCAAGATTATAAATAACTTTTTAAATGATTTGAAAGAAAACAAAATACATTTTCGCTTAAATAAAATAAGGTCTGAAAGTATCACGATTGAAGTTGCAGTTCCAAGGCAAAGATGGGAAATAGATTTTATGGAAGATGGTACAATTAATATTGAAAAGTTTTTCAGTGATGGCACAATTTATGCAGATGACGAGTTAAAGTTATTATTTAATGAATTCCCAGATAATGAATCAGATTACCTCCCTACCAGTTTAATGGAAGGTGATAATAAACCAAACAATGTACGACCCATGTTTGAAAAAGCTGAAGTAATAACAGCCATGAACACTATTCTAAATGAGCGAGAAAAAAATATCATAATCGATAGTTGGGGTATTAATTCAAAGTTATTAAGACCTGAAGAAGTTTATTCTAAATACAATACAACGAACAAAGAAATGAGAGTAATTCAAAGAAGAGTCATAAATTACATAATATTGAATCGGAAATAGCATTTTTCAGGACACGACGAGGCACGATTATAGCGGAATTACTAATTTACTAATTTACTAATTTACTAATTTACTTATTTTCTTGTTTCCACTAATAAATACTTATGCGTTACTAGTATTTGTTTGGGTATACTAACTGCGAACATACCAAAAAAGGAGGTGTTGCTCATGACTACTACGAATAAACCCAATAGATTATCCAAGGAAAAATCACCCTACTTACTTCAACATGCCAATAATCCTGTTGATTGGTTTCCTTGGGGAAAAGAAGCGTTTGATAAAGCGATAGCTGAGAACAAACCCATTTTCCTTTCTATTGGGTATTCTTAGCGTCAATGTAAAATTCTACCTGTCATTGGTGTCACGTCATGGAACGTGAATCCTTCGAGGATCAAGAGGTCGCAGACCTCTTAAATCGCTATTTTGTCTCAATTAAAGTTGACCGCGAGGAGCGTCCTGATATCGATCATATCTACATGTCTTTCTGTCAGGCCTTAACAGGGTCAGGCGGTTGGCCGCTGACAATCATGATGACGCCTGAGAAAAAACCTTTCTTCGCGGGGACATATTTCCCCAAAAATGCGCATTATGGCCGCCAAGGACTGATGGAACTTCTGGAACAGGTCGGTGCCCTTTGGAAAGGCAACGAATCACATGTCCGAGAAACAAGCGAGCAGATTGTATCTGCCGTTCAATCTCAGCAAGCTGTCCCAACTAAGGCAGGATTCCAGCCTTCTTCAACGGATGGAATCCAGTCCTGGGGAAAAGATGTTATTGAAAAAGCGTATCAGACGTTAGCCCGAAGTTTTGATTCTCGTTATGGTGGTTTTGGTCAAGCTCCAAAATTCCCCTCTCCCCACACACTAACCTTCCTCTTACGTTATGCCCAAGACCATCCTCAGAGCAAAGCCCTTGCTATGGTGCGCAAAACTTTAGATGGAATGGCCTGGGGAGGTATTTATGATCACATTGGTTTCGGTTTTGCCCGATATAGCACCGATGAAAAATGGCTGGTTCCTCATTTTGAAAAAATGCTCTATGACAACGCCTTGCTCGCTTTAGCCTACCTGGAAGCTTATCAAGTTAGTCATCAGCCAAGAGATGCGCAAATAGCCAATAGCATTCTTACCTATGTGCTTCGTGACATGACTTCGCCTGAGGGAGGCTTTTATTCGGCAGAAGATGCCGACGCCGAAGGAATTGAGGGAAAATTCCATGTTTGGACGCCTGAAGAAGTAGAAAACGTGCTCGGTCAAGAGGCTGGTTCAAACTATTGTAAGGTCTATGACATAACTTCACAAGGAAATTTCGAAGGAAAAAACATACCCAATTTACTTCAGGGAGCTTTATGGAAACGTTTAATTGACAGTCCTGATTTAATTCCTGAAGAGCTGGAAGCACTTGAACCATCTCGGCGTGCTTTGTTTGACGCCCGCGAGCAGCGAGTTCATCCTCACAAGGATGATAAGATTCTAACAGCCTGGAATGGTCTGATGATCACTGCCTTAGCCAAGGGCGCACAAGTATTGGGCAACCCAGAATTTTTAGAGGCGGCGGAAGCAGCTGTCAACTTTATCCTTACTAACCTCCGACGCGATGATGGTCGGCTCTTAGCTCGATTCAGAAAAGGAGATTCAGCCTATTTGGGCTATTTAGATGACTATGCTTTTTTAATCGAAGGACTCTTAGAGCTCTATTCTGCCTGCGGAAAGTCCCATTATCTTGAAACTGCCCTTGAACTTCAAGATCAGCTTCAACGACTATTTTTTGACAACAACGATGGGGGATATTTTTTAACTGGTTTAGATGCCGAAGAGCTTCTTATCCGCCCTAAGGAAAGTTATGATGGAGCTCTTCCGTCCGGCAACTCAATTACAGCGCAAAATCTTATTCGCTTAGCGCGCCTCACCGGTGATGAACGGTGGAGTGAAAAAACAGAGCAGCTTTTCTTTTATTTCCGTCCCATACTTGAAGAACACCCCTCAGGCTACACGTCTTTTTTGCAAGCTTTGCAATTTGCCCTACGGCCTAGCCAAGAACTGATTCTAGCCGGATCTTTGAACTCTCCCCAACTTTCAGAAATGCGTAAAGCCTTTTTCTCAGACTTTCGTCCCTACTCATCAGTTCTTTATCATGAAGGCAACCTTGACTCTTTTATTCCTTGGCTCAAGGATTACCCTATAGAGACGGGCCAAACAACCGCCTATCTCTGTCAGGACTTCACCTGTCAACGCCCGGTTCATGCAATTGAAGAATTCAAAAGTCTTCTTACTTCTTAACTTATCATTTGTTGTTATACGAAATACGTTAACCTACAACCCTATGCGGAAAGCATGAAAAACACAGGGCTGTAACAAGTTTGCTACCATACTTGTTACAGCCCTTCATTCCTTGAGTTTGTTCCTTAAATATAAATGTAATAGCCTATTCGTTAAATTCAATTCAAAACTCGAAGTAAAAATTAACGATTCTCAACTGCTATAATCATTATCGACGGACAATCGGCTAAATTATAATCAATAGGTTCGGAGAGTTCTACCTCCCCTTGATAGAAAACTCTTACATAAGGACGATTAGGAAATAACGAATTTTGTTTAACAACATTTCCTCTTTGTCCATTACTTAACAAAATACCCGAACCGGAAGGGTAAACAGCTATATGCTTCTTGAACAGCTCTAACATTCTAGGGTCAAAATGAGAATTTGCTTGAGCAATAATATACTCATACGCCTCATTAGGCTCTACAGCCTTACGATAGACCCTGCGGCTTGTTAATGCTTCATAGACATCAGCAACCGCGGCCATCCTGCCGTATTCGTGAATTTCAGTACCCTTCAATCCCCGAGGATAACCGGAACCATTCCACTTTTCCTGATGCTGAAAAGCAATATGTGCAGAAAGCAAACTAAAATCATTATTTTTACGCAATATATCAAAACCATTTGTTGTGTGTTTTTTAATTTCCGTAAATTCTTCATCGGTAAGGGGCGTTTTTTTATTAAGGATACATTCAGGTATCATAATTTTTCCGATATCATGCATTAAGACACCCATACCAAATTCAAGCAAGCGTTGATCATTATAACCGGAAGCAATTCCCAGAACAAGGGCAATAATTGTTGTATTAATGGAATGGTGGAAGGTATAGTTATCATACCCTTGAATATCCGTCAAGTTGCCCAAAATATCTTTGCTCGACAAAAGATCATTAATCATTTCTTTAATCGTCAAACGAACTCCAGAAACAGGCAATGACTTTTCAGTATTGCACTCAATGTATTTGCTGATATTTTGAATTGTCTTATAAGCGACTTCACGGGTTTTCTCAGAAATAGTCGAAAATAATTCGACATCATCAAGGCGGTCGTCTTCGATAAACAGAACATCGTAACCCATAGCTATTAAGCGTTCAATATATAATGCCGTCACACGAACCCCGGATTGTAACAAAATCCTGCCGGAAGAGTTAATCACAGGACGTGCTAGGACAGATCCTTCTTTGACGAAATGTGTATTCACCAAGCGCATTAATCTACTCACCCTATCCAAATTTAGTGTGATATCACCCCTAAATTTTTTAGTTCGTCAAAATATGCGAAATAACCTCTTTTATTGATGAATCAAAATATAATTTTCCCTTTAGTCCTATTACTTTCTGGGGAATTTTATTTAGACATGAATAAAATTTAAACCTGTTAACAAGACAATGATAATCGCAATAGGGACTATAAACCTTACTAAAAACATATAAACATTAAACAAGCCTTCATTAGCTAATTGGCCTTCATTGGTCATCTCTCGTTTGACATTAGCAAAATTCCATTGCCAACCTACAAACAAGGCAATAAAGATTCCTCCCAGGGGAAGAAGCACATTTGAGGTCGCAAAATCAAAGAAATCGAAAAATGTCTTACCAAATAACAAAACATGTGATAACAAGCTGTTTGACAAAGTAGCCGTTGAACCAAGCAACCCAATCCCAATAATTGTTAATAGCGTTGCTCTGCGGCGCGACCATTGATACTCTTCCGTCAAATAGGCTATAGGAACCTCTAATAGCGACAACATTGCACCAGTTGCGGCGAAAGCAGTTAATAAAAAGAATAAGACCATAAAAATTCTGCCTAGAGGCATGGAATTAAACACTGTCGGAATTATGATAAATAATAACTTGGGACCAGCATCCGGTTTAAAGCCAAAAGCAAACACTGCCGGAAAAATAGCAACTCCTGCCATTAAGGAAACTAAAGTATCGGAAAGAGCAACCTTAATTGCCATTTTTGGCAAGTTTTCTCGGTCATCAACATAACTGCCATAGGTAATCATAGCTCCCATGCCAACACTCAGCTTAAAGAATGCCAAACCTAAGGCTGCCAATACAGCACTGACTGTAATCTTAGAAAAGTCCGGTTTGAACAAGAAGGATAATCCGGCTGACGCTCCCGGCAAGGTTAAAGATCTGATATCGATAATGATGAGCAGGATAAAAAGCATCGGCATTAAAAATTTTGTTGCTCTTTCGATACCTTTTGTGACTCCTGCCATAATAATAATTCCAATCACTATGAGGACAAACACTTGCCAGAATAAGGGTTCGCCGACTCCTGAAACCAAAGAGTTAAAGACTTGAGTTGTTTCCTGTGGTTTAGTCGTCAAAAGTGCGCCACTGGCAGATTTAAAAATATACGCATAAACCCAGCCCGACACCGTTGTATAGAAAGCCATAATCAAGAAAGCACTGACTACCCCGGCTCCGCCAACTAAAAACCAGGGCCGTCTTGGCTCAAGTTTCTTAAAAGCAGTGACGGCATTGGATTTCGTAGCTCGTCCTATGAGATGCTCTGATAGCATTACCGGCAAACCAACCAGCGCTAAGCACAGCAGATATACGAGAATAAAGGCAGCGCCTCCGTTCGCTCCGGTTACATAGGGGAACTTCCATATATTCCCCAAACCAACAGCTGAGCCTAATACTGCAGCAATGACACCAATGCTACTTGAAAAACCTTCTCTTTTTACATGCGACTCTTGTTTCAATAATACACCCTCCATTCTTTGCTCAAAAATCGTTTATTCGACGTATTATTCTCATAATCCTTCAATTGCTCAGACCTAAGCCTTCTCAAATCATTCCTACTCGTTTCATGACTCGATTTAAGCTTTGAGTTGCGCTTTTTTTAAGTTCAGGAACGTCGATTGTCAGCAACTGACGGTCTTTCATCACAATTTGCCCATCCACCATCGTGAGACGAACATCTGAGGGATAAGCCTGATAAACTAACTGAGAGTATACGTCCACATGTTGATTGGGCCAGGTATGCAGTCCCTGAAGGCTGACAACTGCCAAATCAGCTTTTTTCCCGACCTCCAGACTGCCAAGATCTCCTTCGCGTCCCAGAGCACGAGCTCCCGCAATAGTTGCCAGTTCAAATACTTTTTGAGCCGGCATTGCAGTTGGACCATGTAAGGGTTTTTGCATTAAGGCTGCGTGGCGCATTTCCCGAAATCCATCCAGATTATTGCTGCAGGGGGCTCCATCGCAACTGAGGGAGACTTCAGCGCCTCGCTCTAAGAGCTCTGGAATGGCAGCTATTCCAGAAGCCAATTTCAGATTTGATGACGGACAATGTGAAATTCGCGTTTTGCTCTGAATGAGGATATCTTTTTCAGTCTCATCCAGCCAAATGCAGTGAGCAAGAATAAGTTTCGGGCCAGTTAAGCCGACCTTATCTAAATAGACAACATTGCGCATTCCTCGAGTACTTTCCACGACTTGAATTTCGCCCCTGTTTTCAGAAGCATGGGTATGTACGAAGGCCTTCTTTTCCCGTGCCAAGCGTGAAACTTCTTTTAATAGGGTATCGGTACAAGAAACGACAAAGCGCGGTGTAAAGGCAACTTCCAGGCGTCCGTTTCCTTGTCCATTAAATTTCTCAAATAAATCCACACTTTCTTGTAAAGAAGCCTCTGTCGTTTCCTGCAAGGAAAGAGGGACATCCCCGCTGGGATCATCCATCATGACTTTCCCGGCCAGAGCTCTCAAACCGCTGGACAGTATAGCTTCGAAAGCATGCTCTGTATGATGTACTGTTTCCATATCGACTATTGTTGTCGTTCCGCCTAGAAACAGTTCTCCAATTCCCAGCAAGGCGGAATCGTAGATCGATTCTGGATCATGTCCGCCTTCCAAGGGCCAAATTCTAAGTTTAAGCCAATCCAAAAGTTCCAAATCATCGGCCTGTCCCCGAAACAAGGTCTGGCAGAGATGAATATGAGTTTGAATCAAACCAGGAATGAGCAAGTCACCATTTAGATCAAGCACTTGATCCGCAGAAGGCTCCTTAACCTCCCCAACCGCTGCAATCCTTGAGCCATCCACCAACAGATCGCCCTTAATAACATCACGCTGAGCATTCATAGTAACAATAGTCGCGTTTTTAAACAAAATACGCATTTAAAATTCCCCCTTTTTCCTAAGTTTTAAACACGCCTCTCCACATTTCCCATAACTTCTTAACCGCCGCCAAGGATAAAGTGAACGATAAACAAGACAGTTAAAATATAGGTAACAGCATTATTCTCTTTATGCCTTCCGGTAATCAATTTAATAATGGTATAAGACATAAATCCAAATGCCAAGCCTTGAGCAATAGAATAAGTTAAGGGCATCATGATGATGGTGATAAAGGCAGGAAATGCCTCTGTAAAATCTTCGAAATTGATATGAACCACTTCGCTCATCATCAAGACACCAACAAGAATAAGAACTGGTGCTGTTGCTTGACTTGGGATCAAGCCAACAAGTGGAGCAAAGATAATGGAGAAAACGAAAAGAACTGCAACGGTTACTGCGGTTAAACCACTTTTACCGCCCTCAGCTACGCCTGCCGTACTTTCAATATAGGACGTTACTGTTGGAGTTCCCATAATAGAGCCAAACATCGTACCTATCGAATCGGACATCAAAGCTCTGCCGACTCTTGGCAGATTGCCGTTTTCATCCAAAAGTCCGGCTTTACGGGAAATCCCCAGTAAGGTCCCTATATTGTCAAATAAATCGACAAAGGTAAAAGCGAAAAGAATTGAGATTAAGCCATAATTAAATACGCCTTTAAGATCAAGCTTGCCCATAATCGGTGCTACAGCATGGAAAGGATTGGAGAAGACAACAAAACTCTCTAGGCCTGTAGGAAACGGCTTAACGCCCATAAACATACTAAAAATAGTAGTCAGAAAAATCCCATATAATAAGCCGCCTTTAATCCGTCTAGCCATAAAAAATCCGGTCACAATTAACCCAAATACGGTCACAAGGACACCAGGAGACTTCATATTGCCTAATTGAACCAAAGTATCTTTATTGGCTGTGACAAGTCCGCCATCTTGCAAGCCGATAAAGGCAATAAATAAGCCAATGCCGACACCGATAGAAAGTCGTAAAACCGTGGGAACTCCTTCCATAATCCATTCCCTGACTTTAGTGACGGTTAAGAGAAAGAAAATCAATCCGGAAATAAAGACCGCTCCGAGAGCAGTTTGCCAAGGAAGTTTCATTCCAATGACTACGGAGTAAGTAAAAAATGCATTAAGCCCCATCCCGGGAGCCATAGCAATAGGATAATTGGCATAAACGCCCATGATTAAGGTTGCTACCGCCGCGGCGATTGCAGTGGCCGCAAAGGTTGCATCCATGGGCATACCGGCATTTTTTAAAATAATAGGGTTAACAAACAGAATATAGGCCATAGTGACAAAGGTTGTCACTCCGGCAAGAATTTCGGTCCGTACATTGGTACCCAGTTCCGATAAATGAAAAAAACCATCGAGAAAGCCATGATCGGCTGGAGGCGAAGAATTTTTTGACACGCTTGACATGAAATAGCCCTCCCTAAAATCGACATATAATGCCGCATTCTGACTGACTTTGATGTCAAAACATAAAGTGCAGCTATTTTATATTCTACCCCAATTCCTCCTTTTTTTCTGCAAGGGCCTGAAGGATTTTTTCCGGCGTCGCTGGTAACGAAGTGATCCTTACACCTACAGCATCATCAATAGCATTAATAACTGCTGCAACCGTCGGCAGCATTGCTGGTTCACCGAGGCCCTTAGCGCCATACGGGCCGCTCTCTTCAGCTTCTTCAACAAAGTATGCTTCTATTTTAGGCACATCCAGTGCTGTGGGGATCAGATAACTGGAAAAGGCCGGATTTTTAATCATTCCCTTTTGTAACTCAAGTTCTTCCAGCAGGGCATAACCGATACCCTGCGTCACTCCGCCTGCTATTTGCCCCTCAACTTGGGTGGGATTTAAGGCCTTCCCTACATCATGAACGGCTATAACTTTAAGAACTTTCACTTTGCCAGTTTCCGTATCCACTTCTACTTCTGCTGCCTGACAGCCAAAGGAATAGGGCCAGTAAGGCGCTCCTTGTCCGGTAGTGAGATCGACGGGAGTCGAACGGGCTGTGGAACTTTCCGCGCTGATCAAGCGCTCCCCATTTAATCGAGCTTTAAAGACCATATCGCCGAGAATCATCCGCCGGGATGGATCACCCTTGACTCCGATATATCCTGACTTAAGCTCAATGCCCTCCGGTGTCGGGCAGGAAAACTCACGGGCAGCATAGATCAGCAAACGAGATTTCGCTTGTCGCACTGCTTTGAGAACTGCATTACCGGTATTGTAAGTTTGGCGGGTTGCGGCAGAAGTTCCCGAATCAGGAGTTACATCCGTATCAGCCGTATTGACACAAATATCTTCAGCCCTAAGCCCTAGTTCTTCGGCAGCAATTTGGGCAAAAATCGAATTGCTGCCCTGTCCGACATCCACAGCCCCGGTAAGAACCGTAGCAGAACCATCGTCATGAATTTCCACAAAAGCACTCGAAACATCCGGGAAGCCATTGCCATACCCGGTTCCATACCAGGCACAGCCTAAACCTATTCCCCGTTTTTTCATGGAGTTTCCACCTCCCTTCTGAAATATGGGGCTATCTTGGCTAAACATTGGTCTAAAGGAACGCTGCTTGTCAGCTCTTGTCCCGTTGCCGTGATGCTTCCCACTTGGAAACAATTGCGCAAACGAATTTCTAAAGGTGATATTCCCAACTTCTTTGCTAAAAGATCCATTTGGCTCTCATAGGCCAGAACCGTTTGAGCCGCACCGAAACCCCGCATTGCTCCAGTATAAGGATTATTCGTAAAAACTGCAAAACTGTCAATTTCGACGTTGGGTATCTCATAGGGCCCTGTGGCATGAACGGCGGATTTGCGCAGAACATTGATACTCCAAGAGGAATAAGCGCCTGCATCACCTATAATCTTAGCCTGCATAGCAACGAGCTTTCCATCCTTGGCAGCCCCTGTCTTGTAATACATAGTCATAGGGTGACGTTTACTATGTGAATAAAACGATTCTTCCCGAGTATTCTCCATTTTGACAGGTCTCTGGGTCTTCAAGGCCAGCAAGGCCGCGATAATCTGCAGAGAGATATCTTCTCGTCCACCGAAAGCACCACCGACAGCCAAAGTCTTCACTTGCACCTGGCTGTAGCGAAACCCGAGGGCATGAGCAATTTCACCTCGATCATAGTGGGCATATTGAGTTGCGGTCTGAACCACCATATGCCCACGTTCATCCAAATACGCAAGAACAGCCTCAGGTTGTAAAAAAGCATGATCCACATGCTGGGTCTTATAGACTTGTTCGACGACAACATCTGCTTTGGCCCAGCCTTCTTCCATCGATCCCCGGCGAATAGGCAGATGGTATAGAACATTGGTGGACTGAAGTTCCGGGTGCAGAGGCGGAACCTCCGGCTTCATGGCCTCTTCAGGATCAAAGATGGCCGGCAGAATTTCGTAATCGACCCTGATTCGCTCCGCTGCTTCACGGGCGATCTCCATGGTTTCGCCTCCCACTACGGCAACCGGGTCCCCTACCATGCGTACATAGTCGGCGATAACCGGCTGATCCCGGAACAGAACGCCATGTGAATTATGGGGCACATCGTTAGCCGTCAGGACAACTGCAACACCTTCAAGCTTCATTGCTTCTTCGCTGTTAATGTTCAGAATCCGAGCATGGGGATGAGGACTGCGTACAACAACACCGTAAATTTGGTTGGGAAGGTTGACATCTGCCGGAAACTTCGTCTGACCAAAGACCTTTCCCCAAGAATCTTCCCTCAATGCACGAGACCCTACTACTTCAGTTTTCATTATTTTCCCTCCTCAGCAGCCAGCTTAACAGCGCGCAGAATCTTATCATAACCTGTACAGCGGCAGAGGTTTCCGGATAAAGCAACTCCAATTTCTTCATCGCTGGGATGAGGATTCTTATCCAGTAAATTTTTCGCGGAGAGAACCATCCCAGGAGTACAAAAACCACATTGTACGGCGCCAACTTCTACAAAAGCCTTTTGAACAGGATGGGGACTCTGACGATTCCCGACGCCTTCAATCGTCGTAATCACAGAGTTATGCGCTTGGCCCGCTAGAACGAGACAGGAGTTGACGGTTTTCCCGTCTAAAATCACGGTGCAGGCTCCGCATTCTCCTTCTCCGCATCCTTCCTTTGTTCCCAGCAGGCCTAAATGATTGCGCAGCACATCCAGCAATCGTTCTTGCGGGTCTACTTCTAAGACATACTTTTTATCATTAACGATACATTCGATGACCATCATTTATCCAACCCTCCTTGCCTTCTCAAAGAAGCAACAGCTTCGCGAAAAACGCCGGCCACAGCAACCCGTTTATAAGGAGCTGAAGCCCTGTCCCCCAAAGCAGCGCGGACAACACCTTGGATTTGACTTATCCCCAATTCCAGCCATGATTCATTAAACTCCCGCTGGCTTAAAACGTGAGCCAGCGAGTCACTAAGAAAAGCGCGTCTGCCGACGGCACCTAAGGCGACCCGAACATTTCCAACCTTTGAACCATCAAGTTCCAGGGCCACAGCAACACTTAAACGAGCAATGGCTAAGGCTTCACGCCTGCCTAGTTTGGCAAATCCACTCAAAAGATGAATTTTAGGTATTTTAAATCCCACAATCAGAGTACCTGGAGAAAGTAACGGCGTCTGCCCTAATAAGTCAGCAAGAGGCATCTGCTTTTCTCCTTCGCCGGAAATTAAAACGGCCTCAGTCCCCAAAGCTAAGAGAGGAGGCAAGCCATCGGCTGCCGGCGAACAATTCCCAAGATTTCCGCCAATGGTTGCTTGATTTCGAATCTGCGGTGAACCCATAGTCTGGCAAGCCAACCAGAGAGATGATGCCTTCTCAGCAATTAGTTTACTTTTCCCCATTTCAGAGAAGGTTGCCATGCTGCCAATTTCTATATACTCTTTCGTTTCCTTAATTTCGTGAAGTTCCGGAATTCTGCCAAGGTCAATCAACGCCTTGGGTTGGATCTTTCGTTTCTGCATCTGAAGTACCAGATCCGTTCCTCCGGCCAAAAATATCCCTTGAGATGAATATGCTATTTCTATGGCTTCATTGACACTTTGCGGTTGATAATACTTCATGGCATTGTCCTCCCTTGCTTAATGCCCCATAAAGATAGTTCACAAAAATGCAACCGTAATTGTTTCTCCATAAACCAACATGGCTCATAGAGAAGCAATTACGGTTGCCTCGTAGACACCCTTGATCCGATTATCAAGGATATATGAGTTTAAGCAGAACTATTCATTTTTTCCTACTTACTACCCTGAAAAGACTACTCTTAAATGCCAAAGACCCGTAAGTAGGGCAGACTCGCCCAACAGCAGTGAAACCCATCGCATGGAGAGGCGGTAAGGACTGCAAAGCTTGCGTGGGATAGCGTAGCCACGGTTCACTTCAGGTATTACCCAGAGTTTGGCGAAGCTGCCCGGCCCACCGGGACCTAGACTCATTTTCATCCTCTGCTGGTGCTGCGACAGCGGCATGGGGGTCTATTTATCTTTATCTATTCGTCAGTCTCAGTAAAATTCCTACTTAATCTATAGAAAGTAATCTATAGAAAGTAATTTATAGAAAGGCAAATAATTATTGCCAATATTCTATAAACAACTCTCCCTGAAAAACTTCCTTTGGGGAAATTTACCCCAATATATTGATTCAGAGTACGGATATATGCGCGCTGCCGTTTATTCGGTGGTAAGGTTTCATCTTCTATAAGTCATCTATTATATTCCAATAACTCTATATTAACTATTCCGCTTTAAGACTTATAGGATTCAACAGATTACTCTCCATAATCCCAAGCAGGACTGCAGCGCCAATAGCACGGGCCTTTTCAGAAATCGTATAACAATATTCTTTTTTCCCGCGGGGATCAATATCGCCAACTTTGACCGCAGCATCAATTGGTGTGCCATCCAGCAGCAGTCCTCGTAAAACTCCGTCAATAGAGCCTGCTACTTCCTGGGAATTAAGTCCGTCATCAATGATTCCTAAACATTCTCCCGCCTGAACTTCCTCACCGATAATTCGTTTCGCCCGAAAGACTCCTGCCTGTTGGGAATATACGACACGTTCTTTGGTATATCCGCCAATATTGCCCGGAATTCCAGTATTCGGCTGGGCCGGACCTGTATAGATTAACCTGCCTAAGTCATGTCCTCGCTTCGTTTCTATGACCAGGTCCACATCATCACCAGCCGTAAAACCAGGACCTAAGCCTATAGTCAATTGTGCCATATCGCGGCGTGTCCCTATGTTCCGTTTCGCCAAAATGCCATCAACCAAGAACGTCGGCTTCAATCTTGCTAAGCACTGAAGCTCGGGGTCAATCAAAATAGGAATAGCACCGTCTTCCCATACACTAGCGCATGTCTCTGTTTCAGAAACGAGATGCGCCGCAATTCCTTCAACTTGCCAACTGCCCTTCACGACAGCCGTGCCAAAACATACCGGCCAGCGAACCATTAAGGGTTTGGGGACTTCCGTCATGACGACTCGGAATCCCGCTTTGGCCAAAGTCCATCCGACCCCTGTAGCTTGCTCTCCGGCTCCGCGGACTAAGACGACGGGTCCATTCAGCTTAAGTTTCTTAACCATAACGTGATTCTCCTTACCATATTCTTTAATTAAGATAGAGTTTTAATCTCTTTTTTGAATATAGTCCATCCAGGCCTGATACTCTTCAGGGGTGTCCACATCCTGCAGGAAAGTATCTTTTACTCTCTGCCGAGTCCAGCGTTCAGGATAGCGGTATAATACCTTCCTTCCCCCTTCTTCCCCTTGCAGCTCACGGAGTTCCGAAACATAGCGGCGGTGGAAAAAAACCGGAGAACCGACTCCTGTCTGAGAGACCGGCACTAAAAAGTCCGGAGCCTCTCTCAGGGCCTGTTCAAAACATCCTGCCAGTCCTTGAGCGGTAATACCCACCTGATCCCCGGGTAAAAAGCCCACCATCAGAGTAGTTTCCTGTAAATCCCTTAACCCTATGCGAAGAGTTTCCGAAAGCGGAATTGCTTGAGGGACTTGAAACCAATCCCCCCCCATTTCCAGGAAAAAACGCAGCGTATCCTGAGTCAGATAGTCTTCCGGAGGCCGTCGCGTGACCACATGAATTTCTATTAATCGTTTAGGCGGCGTTATCCTTGGCAACAGGTCTTGAACCAAATCCCGAGCTTGAGATAATTCTTGGGATAAACCCTGAGACAAGCTCAGTGATAACGTTTGCTGCAGCATAACCCCTTCTAAAATGGTATTGATGACATGACCGAGGACGGTAGTGTTTATGTAAGGTAACGCCAGTTTATCCCGTCCCATGCGAGTTGCTTGTCCGGCAGCCATTACCACAAGTCGAACCATTGCAGCTCTCCCCCCTTAGCATCGCCTGCAGCCAGTCTTAAGCTTCTGGGCTTTGTCTCTCCTTTAAAGCGCATCTCTTCCGCCCCTTTGCGGTAAAGAGCATCGAGCAGGACTTCAGAGTCAGGGACACTTAAACCAGAGAAATACGCTCCTTCGGAAGACTCCGCTTGTATAGAGAGTCCATGAACAGGCCGTCGAGGAATATTAAGGAAGATAACCCACGCTAGATGTTGATACTGAGGGTAAAATACCGGAGACTTCCCCAAATATCGCCAGGCGTTTTCCTCGGTGAACTGATTATGAACCAAATAAGGACAATATTCTGAGCGATGGATATCCTCGTCTTTCAACTCCTGCCCCCACAGTCTGCCATCCAAAATCAAAACTCCGCAATCTGAACTCCGGGGAATTTGAGGTTCATGGGACGCCCAGCACTTTAGACGGCGCTCCCGTGCCCCATCGCCTTCAATAATCCAATAACGTCGATATGCCGAACCATTTTCGTGAGAAATCAGGTTTTCGCCATCCCTCAAGACTGCTTTATCGACCATAGACGGAGAATTTCCCAGCCATTTTCCGCTTCCTTGTTCTTCGCCCGTATACCAAAAATAAATACCATGAGACTCAAAGGGCGGAGGATTTGCATGACGCCATGGCCGCACTTGGTTATCCGGATACACTTTCGTTGTGGTTGTGGCAATCACCGGATATCCGGCAGCATGGATTTCTTGGGTCAGAATTTGGAGACAAGTAGTTTTGCCACCTGCCCCAATTAAGGTAACGACTTGCGCGTGCTTCGTCATTTCCCAGAGGCTTCCTCTTGCGCATTTTTTTCGAGAATTATTCTTAAATTCCACCATATTTATTACCTGCACCTATTTGAAGATTAACCTTTTTCTGAGCTGATATCAATATAGTTTAATTATTTTATCAAAAAATTATTAACTTTACCCTTTTTCTAATTATAAGCGTAAATTTACTCAGTCGCTAAACATGGACGCCGGGTGTCTTGAAAGTCAGGGATGGCTTAATTAGACACTCGGCGTTGGTCTCTTTAGCTTATTTCTTATAGGGCGTCTCACGCAGCGGAAGCGTACAGCGCACCTTGCCGTCAAACTTATGATAAGCTGAGGCAACAGCGGGTGCCGCGGGAATGGAAGAAATCTCTCCGATACCTTTAGCTCCGTAGGCCAAGGGGGAAGAATTCTTTTCGATAATAATTGTCTCGATTTCCGGGACATCTGTTGATCGTAATAACCCTAAGGTGCCAAATTTTGCAGTTGGAACGCCATTTTGCAAGGGGAAATCTTCTCGCAATGCGTAACCCAGCCCCATAACAACTCCGCCTTCAATTTGTCCTTCAACAGCTTTAGGATTAATAGCCCGCCCCACGTCGTGAGCTGCAACAACCTTTTCCACGAAGCCCTGCTCATTGAGAATTACCACTTGAGTAGCGTAGCTGTAAGCAACATGGCTGACCGGATTTTGTTTATCGGAATTGATGGGGTCCGTCTTTCCGAAATATTCTCCGTAAAACTCCATACCCTCCAACTCTTCCAGAGACGATTTATATAAAGCATGCTGAAGTTTTAGAGATGCCTGGCGAATAGCCTCTCCCGTGAACAGGGTTTGCCGGGAGGCTGTGGTGGTTCCCGAATCAGGAGTCAAAAAGGTATCAGGGGCGCCGAAAGAGATCTGTTCCAGAGGCAGGCCGGTAGCCTCGTTGACGATCTGGGTCGCCACAGTAGCCAATCCCTGCCCGATACAGGCGGCGCTGGTGAGCACTACTACTTTTCCGGCTCGGACTTGCAGTTTTACCCGACCCGTATCCGGCAAGCCGACACCAACACCCGTATTTTTCATGACAGTAGCAATTCCTGCATAAGGATTGGATTCGTACACCTCACGAACTGCTAGGAGTGTTTCTTTAACAGCCGTCCCCTCATCGGTAATCTGGCCTGTCGGATTAATCATTCCGGGCTCCAGGGCATTGCGGTAACGAATTTCCCAGGGAGAAATACCGACTTTTTCAGCCAAAAGATCAAGATTTGTTTCCGAGGCAAAAGCCGCCTGTGGAACTCCAAAACCTCTGAAGGCTCCAGCAGGAGGATTATTGGTATAGACACAAAGTCCGGTAATGTCGACATTGGCAATTTGATAGGGGCCGGCCACATGAGTACAGGCTCTCTGCAAAACGGCGGTCCCCAAGGAGGCATAAGCTCCTGTATCCGCTACAATCTTTGCTGTCAGAGCAGTCAATCTTCCCTCCGCATCACACCCGGTTGTAACCTCCAATTCCATGGCATGCCGTTTCGGATGAACAAGAATGCTCTCCTTGCGCGAAAGAGTAAGTTTTACGGGCTTTTGAGTGATATATGCCAAAAGAGCAGCATGGTGCTGAACGCTTAAATCTTCTTTCCCCCCGAAGCCGCCGCCCACAAGCTTACTAATGACCCGAACTTTTTCCGCGGGAAGTCCCAAAATCCCCATAATTCCATGTTGATCGTCATAAACGCTTTGGTCTCCGACGTAGACTAAAATTCCCCCGTCGTCCTGCGGAATCGCCAAAGCGCTTTCCGGTTCCATATAAGCATGTTCCGTAGGCGGTGTCGTATAACGCTGAGTGACCACATGCGCAGATTTTGCTAACGCTTCCTCAACATTACCCCGTTTAATTTTCGTGGTGCTTAACAGATTTCCTTGAGTGTGAATTCTCGGAGCTTCCTCTGCTAAAGCTTCTGTCGGGCTAAGAACGGGTTTAAGCTCTTCGTAATCAACCTTGATCAAAGCCAATGCTTCGCGGGCCTGCTTCTTTGTCTGCGCCGCTACTAAAGCGATGGCGTCCCCAACGTAACGGGTTTCTTGTCCGACAGGGATCAGAGTCGGCCAATCATGGAATATATGACCGTGTTCATTAATCCCAGGAATATCATCTGCTGTCAATACTGCCTCGACACCGAGATAAGCACGTGCTGCAGAGGTATCGATCGCTTTAACCAGAGCGCGGGGATAACTTGTGCGCAGAACTGCAGCATGAAGCATATTATCAACGAATAAATCATCCACGTATTCGCCGGTTCCCAGAACCTTTTCTCGAGCATCCAAACGCTGAATGCTCGTCCCCACTCCAGCTCCGGTGAGGTTCACCGCATTAGGCTGAAGCTCACCGCGCAATACCTTAGCTGCTAACATAATTCCTTGTTCAATTTTGACATATCCGGTACAGCGGCAAATATTGCCTCGGATCGCCTCTTTGATCTCTTTGGAGCTCGGATTGGGAGATTTGTCAATTAAGGCTTTGGCACTTATAACCATTCCGGGAATACAGAATCCGCACTGGACAGCACCTGCTTCAGCGAAGGCCCAGGTATAGGCCTCCTTTTCCCGTTCGGACATCCCATCAACGGTTAAGACATTTTTCCCTGTCACTTTAGCCAATGTTTGCGTACAAGCGCGCACCTTCTTGTCATCAACAAGTACAGTACAGGCACCGCATGCGCCTTCACCGCAGCCGTTTTTTAAGGAAGTGATGTGCAATACGTCCCTCAAATATTCCATAAGGTTCATATCGTCCTGGCAAGAATACTCTGTTCCATTGACATTAATCTTAAACATTCTTCCCATCCTTTCTCCTCAGAAATGGATTCCGGAACAAATACTTTCCTGCAGGTAATTCTTGGGTTAATTGGCCATCTCGACACACCTGCCTGCCTCGTAAAAAGATACGAATCGCTTTTCCCTGCTGTTTAAAGCCCTCAAAAGGGGTGTAATCAACGTCCTGGTGCAGTCTTTCGACTGAGATTTCAGAGGAAATACTTGGGTCCCAGACCACCAGATCTGCATCACTGCCCGGGGCGATCGTCCCTTTGCGGGGGAATAACCCAAATAATTTTGCGGCATTAGTAGAGGTTAAAACAACAAATTCGTTAAGGTTTAATTTACCCGACTGTACGCCATAAGTGTACAGTAACCCCATCCTGGTTTCCACGCCGGGTGCTCCGTTAGGAATCTTACTAAAATCTTCAAGACCCAGCTCTTTTTGACCTTTATAATTAAACGCACAATGGTCGGTGGCGACCGTCTCTAAAATCCCCGTTTGCAGAGCTGACCATAAGGCTGCTTGGTTCTGAGCCGGACGCAAGGGCGGAGATATCACGTATTTGGCACCATTAAAGCCTTCGGAACTGTAATAACTATCATCGAGCAGCAAATACTGAGGGCAAGTTTCCGCATAGACTTCCCTCCCCTGTAATTTAGCCTTCGTTACAGCCTCAAGGGCACCACTGCAAGTAAGATGAACAATATAAAGAGGCGCATCGGCCAATTGTGCGAGAGTAATTACCCGCGACGTTGCTTCAGCTTCTACCTCGGGTGGTCGAGTTAATGGATGATTGCGAGGTGCGGTTTTCCCTTCCTGGCAAGCCTTTTGCACAAGATCATAGACTACATCTCCATTTTCGCAATGCACACAGACAAGTGCTCCGCATTTCCCAGCCTGACGCAGGGCCTGTAAGAGCGAACCGTCGTCGACTTGCAAAACATTCTTATAAGCCATATACAATTTAAAAGAAGGCACACCTTCCTGGTGAACCATTGTTGTCATTTCTTGAGCGATGGTATCGTTCCAATCAGTAATAGCCATATGAAAACCATAATCAACAAAACATTTACCATCGGCTTTTTTATGCCAGTTTTCTAAACCTGTTTGGAGACTTTCCCCTTTAAACTGAGTGGCATAATCTAGGATCGTCGTAGTGCCTCCCAATAAAGCGGCTTTAGTCCCCGAATAAAAATCATCGGAAGTCGTAATATCTCCTGCCGGGAGGTCAAAGTGGGTATGGGGGTCAATACCACCCGGAAATATCAAGCATCCATCCACCTTGATGACCTGATCACCAGGCTGCTTGATCTCGCGGCCAAGGGCCGCGATTCTCTCGCCTTCAATCCGGACGTCTGCTTGATACACATCGGCAGCTGTTACAACTGTCCCGCCATTTAAAACAATACCCATTCTAAAATCTCCTTAAGGCTTATTTTAGATGTTCGTAGAATTGGCTCCCATCCTTGCGAGCTTACTAATCATGAACTAACATTTATCGAAAACCTTCAGAGGATTCTAAAAGTTTGAGACAGAGTGCTTTCCAAGGAAAGCACTCTGGTTGACGAACTATTGTTACTCAATCTGATTCAATGTGAAAACTGAATTCTAAGGATAGACGTGAGTTCCTGTTTTGCCGGCTACAGCATCTTCAAGGGATTCCGGATTAGTAATGATTGCTTCTTTACCGCCATTCTCCAAGAATTTGATCACCGCCTGAACTTTTGGCAGCATACTCCCAGGGGCGAAGTGATTTTCAGCCATATATTGTTTGAGTTCGGCCAGAGACACGTTCTTTAAGGCTTTTTCGTCAGGTTTCCCATAGTTGAGGTAAACCGTCGGAACACCGGTTGAAATGATTAAGAGATCGGCTTTAATGTCGGAGGCTAAAAGGCTGGAAGCAAAATCCTTGTCAATCACAGCGTCAATGCCCTGGAACGAATTATCTTCCCGTTTCATGACAGGAATTCCGCCGCCTCCAACGCTCACAACGCAATAGCCGTCACGGGCCAGGCGGCTAATGACGTCTTTTTCAACAATTTCTTGGGGCAGTGGTGACGGTACAACTCTGCGGTATCCCCGTCCTGCATCTTCAACCATCACCCAGGAAGGATTTGCCCTTTTGATCAGTTCTGCCTGTTCCTGTGAATAAAAGGAGCCAATGGGTTTTGCCGGCTTTTGAAAAGCCGGATCATCCGGGGAAACCACGACCTGAGTCACTATGGTGACGGCAGACTTTTTGACGCCTCGTTTTTTAAACTCATTATCCATGGCCTGCTGAATTTGATAGCCAATAGCACCCTGGGTATCGGCCCCACAGCTCACTAAAGGCACCTGGTGCATTCTAGCAACGTCTGTAGCAATTTCAGACCTTCTGAGAATAAACCCGACCTGGGGACCATTGCCATGAGTAATGATCACTTCATACCCTTGCTCAATCATGCCCACAATATGCTTAGCTGTTTCACAGACCGCCTGATATTGATCCTCAACGGTTTCATGTCCTTTATCCCGAATCAGAGAATTCCCACCGATAGCAACAACAGCTAACGTACTCACGTTTATTTTCCACCTACCAATAGAGTCATCACTGCTTTAGCAGTATGCAAGCGGTTTTCAGCCGCATCATAAACAATGGAATGAGGTCCGTCAATAACCGAATCTTCAACTTCGTTATTGCGGTCAGCCGGCAGAGCATGCATATACATCACATCTTTACTGGCTGTAGCCATTTTGGCTTCCGTACATTTCCAGCTCTTATTAGCAATTAAAGCATCATCAATCACTTTGCTGGCACCGGTTTCGGTAGCTCCTGTTTGGTCTGTAACCCAGTTCCCCCAACTCTTAGGGATAACGATATCGGCATCTTTGTAGGCTGCTGCCTCATCATGGGTAATCGTCAGAGTGCCGCCGTGCTTCTCAGCGTTAGCTCTGGCTTGATCAATAACCCAGTCAGGAAGTTCCCAGCCCTCGGGATAAGCCAGCCAAACATCCATACCATAACGTGGGAAGAGCAACACTTGGGTAACCGGTACAGAAATAGGTTTTTTATGGCTTTCAGCATAAGCCCAAATGATGGATATTTTTTTGCGGCGTAAATCAGGAAGTTTTTCTTTGATGGTCATAAGGTCAGCCAACCCTTGGAAAGGATGGTAAAGGTCGCACTGCAAATTCATAATAGGTACCGATGACCAACGAGCCATCTCATTTAAGTAGGCATTTCCTCTGCCCCAGTTGCAGTAGCGGCAGGCGATCATATGCCCGAAGCGTGAAAGGATGATAGCGGTATCTTTGGCTGTTTCGCCGTGAGCAACCTGCATCGTGCTGGAATCGAGGAAACCTGCATGCCCGCCTAATTGAGCCATCCCTGCTTCCATGGAGTTTCTGGTTCGGGTCGATTGTTCAAAGAACATTAAAAAACCGGTTTTGTTCGTAAGATAAGGTGTATCTTCACCCATAGCAAATTTCCGCTTCAGTTCCATCGAGACTTCGAGCATTGTGTCGATTTCTTCTTTGGTAAAATCCTCTAAATTGATGAAATGACGTCCTCTGAATACTGTTTGCATTGTATTGGTTCCTCCTACTAGTTAATTCTTTAAGATCAGTAAATGTGTTAAAATTCCTTGTCCATTTTGCAGTCGTTCAAAGAGAGATTAGCTTACAGCTTCACTAAATTTTCCGTAGCGCTTGGCATGAGATCGACATACTTTTGGACATATAAACTTGGAATGACTGCATACATAGCGGCACAATCCACGAGTTCCTTTTTCCAGGTGCGCTCATTGGGCGCATGAGCTTGATCCTCATGACCGGGTCCAAAACCAATGCAAGGAATTCCATAACGACCCATGATGGAAACACCGTTTGTGGAGAAGGTCCACTTATCAACAACAGGATCCTTGCCAAACAGTCCTTTGTAGGCCTCTTCTAAGGTCGTGCTTACCGGATGTCCGGCCTCAATCAACCAGGTTGGGAAATACGCCTCGGTAGGATAAACGAGATTCGTATAAGACGGCCTTTCATAAGTGTACATACTCACTTCGGCATTGGCCGCTTTGACGGAAGGAAGATTTCTTATTTGTTGAAGAGCGAATTCCCAGGATTCTCCGGCTGTTAAACGACGGTCGACCGAAATCCAGCAGCTGTCAGCCACGGCACAGCGTGATGGCGAAGTGTGGAAAATCTCTGAAACCGTTAAACTGCCTTTACCTAAGAAAGGATGATCCGTCAAATTTTCATGTAAACTGCGAAGTTCCGTCAGAATCGGGGCCATTTTATAAATAGCATTATCTCCTCGTTCAGGTGCCGAACCATGGCAGCTAACGCCTTTCGTCATCACTTTAATTTCCATTCGTCCCCGATGCCCGCGATAAATTTTGCCATCCGTGGGTTCAGTTATGACCACAAATTCGGGGACAACTTTATCTTCATTAATAATATATTGCCAGCATAAGCCATCGCAGTCTTCTTCTTGCACAGACCCGACAACCACTAATGTATATTCATCTTCTAAACCGAGATCTTTAATAATCTTGCCGGCATAAACCATGGAAACCATACCACCGGTTTGGTCCGATGCACCGCGGCCGATTATAATCTCTTCATCTTCGTACCCTTGATAGGGATCATATTTCCAAAGTCCCGGATCGCCGACTCCCACGGTATCAATATGAGCATCCATGGCTATAAGGTGTTTACCATGACCGATATACCCAAGAACATTTCCCATAGGATCAATATCTACTCGCTCAAACCCTACTTTGAGCATTTCTTCTTTGATTCGCAGTACGACGTCCTTTTCAGCACAACTCTCGCTTGGTATGGCGATGAGATCACGTAAGAAACGGCTCATTTCAGGTTCATACTTTTTAGCCAATTCCAGAACTTTTGCAAAATCGGTATCCAAAATAAATTCCCCTTTCACTACGTTTGGATTATGGATTGCGGTTTTCGATCGTCATAGGTATTATGATCGTTCCCTTATTGATTAATGCAAGATTCATGCCATTTCCAGACACCTTGTTCCTTTATGTTTTAGGGCTCTAAGCAGATTGAATTTAGTAAATAACATAGATTTATTCATTGTAATCTCAAATTGAGACTCAATATTTATTGAAATAAACGTTAAAAATTTCTCGACGAGTGCCACAGGCAGAATTGAAGTCTCTAATCTCATTTTGAGACATTCGTCAAGTTTTGATACAGAAAAATTCCTCGTTATCTTCACCATCAAACCTAAAAAAAGGTTTTATTTTCTCCAATTTGATACTCTTTTATCTTTCGGTAAAGGGTAGCCCGGCTTATCCCAAGCATATTAGCAGCATCTTCTTTATGTCCCTCGGTTTCGGCAAGGGTCAGGGCTTTCGTAATTGCCTCTCGCTCAAGCTGTTTTAAGTTTAAAGAGCTGCTTTTAGGCTCTGATTTAAGACCATCTCTAATACGTTGGGGTAGATTGTCCAAAGTAATATAGTCTCCTACAACCATCGTTACGCAGTATTCGATGACGTTGCCTAATTCCCGAACATTACCCGGCCAAGGATAATGAGTTAATTTTACCATTACCTCAGGTGTTAGACCTTTAACCGCTTTTTCTGTAACGGACGAATAATAATCCAAATAGAATTGAACGAGAACAGGAATATCTTCCTGACGCTCGCGCAAGGGAGGAATCATTAAAGGAATAACATTGAGCCGATAATACAGATCTTCGCGAAATTCGCCAGTCTTCACCATCTCTTCAAGATCACGGTGGGTTGCGGCAATCACTCGAACATCTAAAGGAATCGAACGTGTACTGCCAATACGTTCAACTCGGCGCTCCTGTAAAACTCTTAAAATCTTAACCTGTAAATGCAGTGGCATGTCGCCAATTTCGTCCAGAAAGATTGTCCCATTATGAGCCAGTTCAAATTTTCCCATCTTACCGCCCCGCCGTGCACCGGTGAAGGAGCCCTCTTCATAACCGAAGAGTTCACTTTCCAATAAGTTTTCAGGAATTGCCCCACAGTTAATCGCTATAAAAGCATGACCTTTACGATTGCTGCTCTGATGAATAGCCCGGGCCAGCAATTCTTTACCTGTCCCGCTTTCCCCTTGAATTAATAGCGTAGCCTTGCTGGGGGCAACATGCAAAGCCATGGTTTTAAGCTCATTCATTTTAGCCGAATTGCCGATAATCTGGGAAAAATGGGTTTCAATTTCACTCACAGTGGCCTCTTTAACTAACTTTTTAATCTGCTGAATATCTCTAAGGGTAATAACGGCACCTTCAATGACTTCATTGTTCTTAATGGGAACAACATCGCAATAAAGCTGAGTAGCCACGCGTTTTCCTCGAATTGGACCGGAAAACTGTTCTCCTTTTTCCACCGCCAGCCATAGCTTTTTATCATCCAATAACTGATAGAGCTCCAATTCTTGGTTCGCTTCAATATCCAGCAGCTTTCTGGCATGAGTGTTAAAATGGGTTACTTTCTTCTGATCGTTAATTAATAAAATGCCGTCAGGCAATAGATTAAGCACTGTCAGCAACTGACTTGTCAGAAGCTCTCGTTCACGGTTTTGGTGACTTTCCACCACTTTGCCGACAAGAAGCTCAGACATCTTTTCCAGGAAGCTCAAAAGCGATTGTTTATTATCCATCAAGCGCTTCGTCTGTTCTTCATCAAAGCTTACCAGGCCTATCACACCAATAATTTGATCATCAGCGCGAATAGGAATCGCGACTTCGGCCAACTCAAGGCAATTCCCTCGGCAAGTACACGGCTTACAAAGCTCATTGTAACCAGGATTATCAATAATTACCGGCTCGCCGGTTTTCATAACATGACGATAAACAAAGCCATCATTCATTGGACTCCCAGAACGAATCTTATATTTGCCCGTTCCGGCAACCCTAATTAAATCGGCGTCGGCAATTTCAACCTCGATTTTTAAAGCCGCAGCAATAGCATCTGCGGTCTGCTGTACTGTTGTTTTTATGTCACTTAGGTGATACATCTTAGCACCTCAATAATAATTCACTACCTGATTACATTATATACAACTCTTAGTCTCATTTCGAGACTCGAAGTCCATTTGCGACAAAATTAAAAAAACAAAGGCGGTGAACTCATTCAGCCAAAGCTGAACCTCGAGGTTTCGGTAACGAAATGTCCTGTAGACTCTTTCGCCAAAAGTGCCTAAACCATAACAAATTTATCACGTTGAAGGGATGGACTCTTCCTTATATTCAAAACTGCCGTGCACTTAAGAATTGCTGCCTTAACGGCCCGTTGACGGCAATTCTCCATCCCAAACAATGCTTAGATATTTATAAGGATCCGTATTCCCTTCCGTGTTGAAGATGAGAATTTGTGATTGATCATTGATATTTAACTGCTCTCTAGCTGCTTTGAAGGCCTTATCCCTTAAAAAGGAGCCTAAGAGGCCTGCCGTCACTGCTCCAGATTCTCCGGATATAACCCTGGGATCTCCAAGCAAGGGATTAGCCAAAACTCTCATCCCTCGGGCAGCAACCCAGTCCGGAGAAGAGACAAACATCTGGCTGTAGTCTCTAAGAATATTCCAGCCAATAAGATTCGGTTCGCCGCAAGCCAATCCGGCCATAATCGTCGACATATCTCCACCGACAACCCGTGGCCTGCCATCTCCGGCAAGAGCAGACTTATATAAACAATCCGCTTTATTAGCTTCAACCACTACTGTCTTAGGGCGATCCTCCTGAAAGAGTGAGGCGAAATACCCCTGCACCGATCCGGCCAAGGCCCCCACACCGGCCTGCACAAAGATATGAGTCGGTTTCTCTACGCCAAGATTATTCAGTTCTTCCAGCGCTTCAGCCGACATAGTACCATAGCCCTGCATAATCCACGAGGGAATTTCTTCATAACCTTCCCAGGAAGTATCCTGCACAACCACCCAGCCATTTTTTTCTGCTTCCTCAGCCGTCATGCGAACGGCATCATCATAATTCAAGTCCGTAATCGAAGCTTCTGCGCCCTCTTCCCTGATTTTATCCAAACGAAACTGGGACGATCCTTTCGGCATATACACAACTGATTTTTGTCCCAATTGACGGGCAGTCCAGGCTATACCCCGGCCATGATTACCATCCGTCGTTGTGGCAAAGGTTATATCGCCTAATTGTTCTTTAACTTCCGGGGAAGTTAGAACTTGATAAGGAAGCTCACTGATGTCTTTATGGAGTCGTTGGGCAAGATATCTCCCAATAGCATAGGAACCCCCTAAAGCCTTAAAGGCATTCAGACCAAAGCGAAAAGATTCATCCTTGACATAAATGCCTTTCACCCCATAATTTGAGGCCAATCTATTTAACGCCCGCAGAGGTGTAGGCTGATAATCAGGGAATGTCTCATGAAATCGTCTCGCTTTCTCAATTTCATCTTTACTGAAAAGTTTGGTGGAAGAACCTTTGCCATAAGTTTTTAACATGTTATTTTGAATCCATTTAATTTCGTCACTCACGATAATCGCTCCTATTCCAAAATTACTATCGAAAACAATTTCTTGTTGAAGCCCTTAGATTTTATCTCCCCCTAAATTGAATTGTTCTCACTAAAATCAAGGAATATTTCATGCAATTATCGTGCCACCTTTTAACGTGTCAGAGGGACGGTCCTTTTGACACGCTTTTTTCTTCTGACACGCTTTGATAACATTCTATTGACGTTAATAATTTTTTCCTGCGTTAAATTTTAGATTTCTGCATTGTTTAATATTTCCAATAGAGTAAATCTGGAGATATACCTCTAGAACGAACTAAACTATTTTGTTTACCGAAATTAATATCATTACAAAATCTAAATATAGCAAAGAACCAGAACCAATCTTATGTTAAAAAAACAAAAAAGACGATCCGCTTAATTTATCAAACTGATCGTCCCAATCTACTGATTTTTAAACTGATTCAATAGGCAAACTCTTTAAGACCTGACTCTCTCAACCATTCCTCTATTAATTCCGAGCAATTTGGCAATAGAAACCACCGATAGATTTGTGTTGGTTCGTAAATTTCTTATTACTGAAGTTCTAAAATTTTTTTCCGTTTTAATCATGTCTAAACTCATTTCTGACCAATTCTGGTTCAGGTAGTTATGCAGATATACTTTACCATCTTGGATAGTTCGAATTGTACCATTACCTTCATTGTCGTCCAAATAGGGATTAGTATCCTTATTATTTTCGTTTGAGAATTTAATAAACTCATTGATTGCATCCTTTTGATCTTCGGCAAACATTTTTAGGATATATAGAACATCCACAATCGTTGACCCTTCCCTGTTCCGGTCTAAGTACCATTGATAACTGCTCCACTGATACTGTTCGGCACGTTGTACTAAAAAGGCCTTTTGAGGATTCTGGTGAATATAGCGAATAACTGCTAATAGGGACCTGTCATTTTCAATTACCTCACTTCTATAGCGGCCCTGAAATACATGCCCTACACGACCATACTTTTTGTTGAAATGCATCGCATAACTGGTTGCAATTCCTTTCAGTGAAATTGAAACGTCATTGTTAGTATCTTTTAGGGCTAAATGAACATGATTGTCCATAAGGCAATAAGCATATAAAATCAGCATATTGTCAGTTTGCTTTTTATTAACAATATTAATAAATCTTTGACGATCTTCATCATCTAAGAATATATTTTTGCGTTCGTTCCCTCTGAGCATAATATGATAACATCCAGAATTACTATATCTCCGTTGTAATCTGGTCATTTAGATTCTCCCTTTCATCCCCTTTCCGTTCAGCATATCCACTATTTACCATGATGTCAATATGTGTCAGGGGGACGGTCCTTTCAACACACAACATTCACTGTTTTAACAGAATATCAAATTCAATAAGGGGTTTTCGAACCGCTATTTTATCCGACCCTTACTTATCGCTTTATATTTAACTAATACGATGTACTTATAAAGTGAATTACCGTGATACCAAGACGAAATATTTTTGCTATCATCAGAGCGGTTAGCGCTCACCTAACTCTATTCGCGTCCCTTATATCTGCATCAGGTGCGCATAGTTTGTTATTGTTTATCGTAATTTAGCCCAAGATAAATGTAATCTGGTTCTCCGCGCTTACTTTCAACTTGATATTCCTTTACATTACTAAAATAGTTCTTTAAGCGATTATGAAAATTCTCTGATGCTGAGGAACTCCAAAAAGAGACTACTCCAGATGGATTAAGAATCTTAGAAAGTGCATAAAGTCCTTTTCCCGTGTATAAACGACAATTAGATTCCATAACCGTCCACTCAGGACCGTTATCAATATCTATGCAAATGATATCAAATTTGTCTTCAGTAGAATCTAGCCAGGTCAGTAAGTCCTCTTGTATAATCCGAATCCGAGGATCTTTTAAAAAATTACCCATTAGCGGAGAAAAGTAAGTATAATTCCATTCAATAATCTTAGTTTCAAGTTCAAGAACTACAATTTCCTTAACTTGAGTTTCGCCAAGCATTTCTTGAAGAGAATAACCAACACCTAAACCTGCAACTAAAACTTTTTGGGGATTGGATGAGAATCTTA
The DNA here is from genome assembly GCF_001029285.1 of Desulfosporosinus acididurans. Classification (GTDB taxonomy): domain Bacteria; phylum Bacillota; class Desulfitobacteriia; order Desulfitobacteriales; family Desulfitobacteriaceae; genus Desulfosporosinus; species Desulfosporosinus acididurans. Next base: position 23,779 of record NZ_LDZY01000020.1, on the reverse strand, counting down.
AAGCTAGGGTAACCAATTTCCGTTCAGAATCGCCATTATACGTTGAAATTAAGAATACTCCATTACTTATTATCTCATAATCCTGATTACGTTTTTGTAACTGTAGTTCTCCTCTTTGGGTTAAGCAGCGTTCTATTACCATAATATTATCTTGCATAAATTCAGTCTCCTTAATTTTGGATTACTAACAAACGTTGCGTTGAGCAAGCGTCGAAATAATACATTGTCTCGGATTGAACCTACTTTTCCTCACACTGTCTTAATCCTCTCTTTTCCATAATTCTGGAGGATTCATTTCATAGATCCCATTATCTCGGTACATGTAGCCCCATATAATGAACTCACGCCGAATGGTTGCGTAATCCGGGTGAAATGTTTTAATATGCTCGTTAATCTCGTTTTCCAAATACTTTCGCCCTACCGTTAATCCGTCTAACATCCGTTCTAAAACAAATCGCCTTTTCTTGCATTGAACAGGAATTTGTTTCAGTTTGCCATCAGGAGTAAAGAAATTCCTGAGAACGCGATCACGTTCTTTTTCACGACTATTTGACATGCCTTCCTCCCCTTCAGTTTTCATGAGCCCATTTACTGATTCTAGAATAAAATTCAAAGTTGCCTGAGCATCCCGTTGTAATGTCATCTCCTCCAAAGAAAAATAAATAGTGTTCTTCTCTCGTCTAGTTTTTATGAGACCCGCATCGCGAAGTCTTGCCATGTGGTGAGTTATCGTCGAAGGGGTTATCCCAAGGCGTTCTGCAAGTGCCTGACCATGTTGAGGCTCCTTCGCCAAAAGCGCAAGAATACGAATACGTGTAGGATCAGATAATGCCTTATGAAAATTAATAATTCGATTTAGCTGCAATAGTTAACCACTCCTTTTCTACAATCTCTAAAACCGCTGTTTTAGGATATCTAATAAGAATCAAAAAGAGATTCGATGATTATCTAATTAGATTATAATCTAATTAGATAATCTGTCAAGTTTTAACAGCCAAACAAAATTCCAAGTATAGAAAAAAACTAGCTAACATGTTATGTTTTTAAAACTAAAAAAACCTGTTGCAAAATTCATAAACGCTTCTAGTAAATAAAATCCTGCATAAATAGTGGTTTTATCCTCTACCTATACAGGATTTTATTTATAAAAACAGATAGATATTTATTATGCAACGTTCCCCTAATTAGCTCCTTTTGAACTCGATTCAGGGATTTGAAAGCAATTATTCACAAAAAATGGTCCTCAATTACCACAATGAAGTTCTTTGATATTATCCATTAACTCTTCTTTACTCCCATTACATGCCGCAGAAAAATACTGTCCTTGATATTCCCAAGTAATCATTTTCATAGCCGAACCAAAATTAAGCTCGCGAAATACCCCTTTAACTTCACTTCCTGCAAACGTAAAATACATAACCTCACCAGATTCTTGAGCAGGACTGTTCGTTTGAGAAGTTTTTCCTTGGGTAAGTGTTAAATAGGCTATTGGTTCTCCTATCTTCTTGTAAAGGCTCACTACCGCTTCTTGCTTATCAGAAAAACGAACCCATTGGTGTTTGACGCTAAAATTTTTGGTTTGAAAACAATACATTGGACATGACAAACGCCGGCTTGCTTCTTCGAGAGAAATCTCTATGAACGGATGAATCTCTTCGCTCTCATCTTCATCAATCTTAACCCCTTCAGGAATCTCTAATTCAAAATAAGAGTCGGGAATACCCTGATTTAGTTTCAATTCTTTGACAAGTGTTCTGAGTATAAGCTTTCCTTCTGAATTATAACGTTCTGTTACTAAGAGCATCCAGGAAACCTTATCCAGCCATACATGAGTATTCATGTCCTTCATATTATCTACTTTTTCCATAAATTGAATGTGCAAGGCAGGACGGCCTTCAACATAATCCGTTCCTAATACTTTGCAATTCTTATCAGCGGCCAATTTCTTCAGAGCATCGAGATAATTTGGGCCCATTTGCTTACTTATCTCTTGATTAAACTTTAACCTTCTAGCTTTTTGACTCGATTTTGTCCAACATAACATTTCCTGCCCGCGAACGGTCGTGATCGTTTTATCAACCATTGGATTGGAAGACTCGATTCGAAGTTGTCCAGGTCGCTTAAACCAAACATGATAAGAAATCGTGCTAGGTCCTGTTTCTTTAAAATAAGTTTGTTCTTGCACCATCTCATAATCTTGGATCTGATCATTTAGTTTCCGAGCTTTCTCCGCAATCTCTTCGGAGGAAAAAGTAAGTCGTCCTGTTAGGGAATGAAGCAACGTTAAAAAGTTTTTATGCCTGGACAACTCCATCAACCACTCAGAATTATTTGACCATTGTTTTTCAAAATCCGCCCTCTCTTCCGAGGGCATTGTGCCTTCTAAATAGTCATAAAATTGTTCCATTGTCGGCCATTTTTTTTGTTCAGTACTCACGATCCAACTCCCCTTGTCATAGTTATTCTCCAAAGTGCAGCGGTTCTTGACCGTTTCCGCTCCTAACCAATCCCGAAGCTCCTTTCGCAAACGTTCTCTTGCCCGAAATAGCCGGGATTTAACCGTTCCCAATGGTAATCCATATTCTTTTGCCGTATCATTAAGAGATTTGCCCCACACATCTACCTCGATGAAAACTTGTTGTTGTTCAAAAGGTAACATCTGAAGAACACGAAAAAGTTCAACTTTCAACGTTACACGTTCATCAGGGGCAGCGCATTGATCAACTAGAAGCTCGGCATTTAGGCCTTCCGTTTCTTTCTGCCTCATTCTAAGGATTAAATACACTTCATTCATCAGTACTCTTCGAAACCATGCCTTGAAAGCTTCCGGTGTCTCTAATGTCGGGAGAAATTTAAAAACTTTAATCAGGGCATTCTGCAAAGCGTCTTCCGCGAGATCCTGATCACGAAGCAGCATCTTTGCTTGACTTAGAGCTGAGGGATAAACATTTCGCAGAAGAGACTCCCACGCTTCTTTATTGCCGCTTTGTACATCCCTAACAAATTCTGAGACCTGATCCAAAACCTTGTTTCTCTCCCTTCGTCCTGAGTTCATTCTTAAGATGCTTTTATCGTTTAAAAAGTTCCGTTCTTTTTAAAAAAAATAGTGATAAATATCTTCTCGATAATATCACCAAAACTATAATATGAAAATTAATGTCTTTCCAAAAACATATTAGGAAGCGTTTTGCAAACGTGTTAGAAGGACCGTCCCACTAACACAAAGAACGGTCCCAGCATCACGGAAAGCGTGTTGCTGGGACCGTCCCCCTGACACGGCAGATGTTACTCTGCCAGGCCGGTTCTGGCGTTAAACTGTTCAATAAGCTTGTCTAATTCGTGTCCCATCTGATGGAGTCGGCCCCAGTAATTATCATAATCGTACCATTGGGCGTTTAGTTCATCTAAATCATACATTTGTTGTTCAATCCAAGTGTAATACTTCAGATTGTGAATGCGTTTTTTGCTTTGATAGGTTAATTCCTCCATGCTGTCTGTTCTGACACCTAAGACATTGCGGTTATGGTCGATGGCAGCATGAATCAGGCTATATTCTTGACCTCTTTCTTCTTCCATCTCTTTTAAGCGGGATTGATACATTTCAGCCGAATCGGTAAGGACGGTCATAACAATATCGTCCTCTGTCAGCTCATAGTATTTAGCGAATTTAATTGCCGATAAAATATTAGCCGCTCCGGAAATTCCGACCCATGGAAGTTTTGCTATAACGTCATCAGCGACACCTTGCTCTTTCAAATAAGTTTGTCCTGCAGGTTCGCTAAAGAGCCGGAACATTCCCAAGCTATCATTGTCATCGATGGCAATCACCATATCGGTGTTCTTAACATTATGGATCCAAGGAATATGTTTGTCACCGATCCCTTCGATTCTATGATCACCGAATCCATTATTTAACAATGTTGGACATTGCAAAGCTTCCCCGACGGCTAATTTGGCTTTGGGATATTGGTCCTTCAAGTAATCACCGCAGCCCAAAGTACCTGCTGACCCGGAGGTTAAGCATACTCCGGCAAGTCTTCCCTTAGGACCGGCTTCGGCTTTGATAATCTCCTGCATAGCATTGCCGGTTACTTCATAGTGCCAAAGATGATTGCCTAATTCCCCAAATTGATTGAAAATCACGACGTTATCGCGGGTTCTTTTCAACTCCCAAGTTTTATCATAAATTTCCTTAACATTGCTTTCACAACCAGGAGTGGCAATAATTTCACCCGCCACTGTTTTCAGCCATTCAAAACGCTCTTTACTCATGTTCTCAGGTAAAATGGCAATCGATTTACAGCCCAGCAAGGCCGAATTATAAGCACCGCCGCGGCAATAATTGCCTGTTGAGGGCCAGACAGCCTCATGATATTTAGGATCAAATTGGCCGGTTACCAAGCGCGGGACTAAACAGGCAAAGCTTGCCCCAACCTTATGGGCACCTGTCGGAAAATACTTGCCTGCCATGGCAATAATTCTTGCTTTAACACCAGAAATAGCAGAGGGGATTTCAAGATAGTTCGGCAAAGAATTATAAAGCCCGCCTTCTTTAACCGGCTCATTTTTCCAGGAGATTCGAAAGAGGTTAATGGGATCAACATCCCATAAACCAGTCTTTTTCAATTTTTCTTTCACTTTCGCAGGAACTTTATTAGGATCTTTCATTTGAGCCAGCGTTGGAATCAAAATATTCCGCTCTTTAACACTCTGGGCTGTTTTTGCGAGCTGCTCTTCATTAATCGTTAAATCAATTAAGTTTTTCATTGTCTTTCCTCCTTTATGGTAACGCGTGAACTCGTTCAGCTAAAGCTGAACATCGGGGCTTCAGATACAATAATGTCCAGTGGACATTATTGCCGAGCCGCCTTTACCAATTGGAATACTTAGCGGCAAAGGAGGACTCTACCCCACCTGAAGTTAACGAAGGACCCACCCCCACTTATAGAAGTTGGGGCTTATAATTTTCCCATCAATTCGTCCAGGGACGGCTCCACTTTTATTGGTTCACCCACTGCAGCTATAGCATTTTTGACATCTTTAAGACCATTACCTGTAACTATGGCCACAACCTTTTCATCGGCCCCTATGACACCTTGTTTAACTAAGGCTTTAAGTCCTGCCATTCCAGTTACCCCTGCCGGTTCGCCGAAAATCCCGCTGGTTCTTCCCAGCTCTCGCATGGCTTCCAGGATTTCCTCATCGGGCACTGCGATCATCGTTCCCCCCGATTCGCACACAGCACGCAAAGCCTTGTCCGGATTACGCGGCACACCTACAGCGATACTGTCCGCTAACGTGTTTTCCTCCGCCGGCTGCCAAGGGCGATTTTCTAAGAAGGCATCGACAAGGGGGCAGCATCCCGTTGATTGAACCCCGACAATCTTGGGCAAGCGCTCGATCCAGCCGGCTTGATAGAGATCTTTAAAGCCCTTCCAAACTCCGGCAATCGTGCATCCATCACCGACAGAAAGCACAACCCAATCAGGAACCTCCCAGTGAAACTGCTCAGCAATTTCCAAAGCCACTGTTTTTTTGCCTTCCACAAGATAGGGATTTATGGCAGCATTGCGGTTATACCAGCCGAAACGCTCAATAGCTTCGGCAGATAATCTAAAGGTGTCCTCATAAGAGCCCTGAACACTGATAACCTTGGCCCCGAAAATTAACAATTGCGCCACTTTTCCCTGGGGAGCGCGGCTGGGCACAAAAATAACACTTTTCAGTCCCATGGCAGCTGCACTTCCGGCCAAAGATGAGGCGGCATTTCCCGTCGAAGAGCAGGAAACTGTTGGCGCCTTTTCCTCTACGGCTTTGACAACGGCAATAATCGAAGCGCGGTCCTTTAAAGACGCTGTAGGGTTTTGCCCGTCATCTTTAATGTACAAATTACTCATTCCCAACTGCTTGCCAAGTCCCGGCGGTTTATACAATGGACTCCAGCCTACTCTTAGATGGGGCCGGGGAGTTTCCGGATGGATTGGAAGAAACAGCAGATAACGAAAGATTGAGTAATCTTTCGATTGCGATAATTTTTCCCGTGACGTTATCTTGTTTATTGCTGAATAATCATAGATAACATCCATAATTCCAGCTTTCGAACCACAGGCCGGGCAAGTATATACTCCCGGTTCAGGGGCTAATTCTTTACCACATTGAATGCAGCGCAATCCCAATACATTTTCCATCTCAGTCACCTCAAATCCTATTCCAAATGGCTTGGGCCAATTCACGGGAACGAGCACAGATCGCTTCTTCATCAATATCAACAAGTACCCTGTCCAGCATTCGCACTCTGCCGTTAATCACCGTTGTTTCCACGTTATGACCGGAAACACCGAAAAGAAGATGTCCGCTCCAATTCGTCTCGTTCAAAGGCGTTGCGGGAATATAATCAACAACAATCACGTCTGCCCAGGCTCCTGGAGTGAGTTCGCCAAACGTTCCGCCAAATAAATCGGAAGCGATTAGGGGGTTATTGCCATATAACATTTGAGGAACTTCTGCCCAGGCCACACTGGGGTCTGCGGCAGCATGCTTTTGCAGGACATTTTCCACTTTTGCGCTTTCAAACATATCACAGGTATACCCATCTGTTCCCAAGCCGACTCTTACACCCCTATCCAACATTTTAAGAACCGGTGTTACACCAACTGCATTTCCCATGTTGGACTCAGGATTATGGACAACTTGAGTTTTTGAAGCTTTTAGGAGTTCTATTTCCCGATCATTGACATGAACACAATGTGCCGCTATAGATTTAGGCCCAAGGATTCCGAATTTCTCAAAACGCTCGACAACCCTCATCCCGTGATTCGTCAAGCAATCGTCAACATCTTCGATACCCTCGGCCACATGAACGTGAAATCCTGCTCCCAGTTTTTTCGCTTCATCACTGCACTGCTGCAACGTTTTGTCTGATAAGGTCAAAGAAGCGTGAAGCCCAAACAATCCGGCAGCCATGGCATCGGAAGTTCCTTGACAGGCTTTAATGAAGTCAGCATTCTCCTTAATTCCTTCTTGGGCGATAGACTCACCGTCGCGGTCCGAAACCTCATAGCAAAAAGCGGCACGTACCCCCATCTCTTTAGCGGCTTTAGCTAAGGTTGACAGGCTGCCTGTTACCGCATTTGGGCTGGCATGGTGATCAACAATCGTGGTTGTACCCGTTTTAATACACTCAATAAGCGGCGTCAGAGCGCTGTAGTAAACATCCTCCATCGTCAGCAATTTATCCAGTTTCCACCAAAGGCCTTCCAGAATATCGCGGAAATTGCGCGGTGGTTTGCTTTTAGCATCCATCCCCCGAGCGAATGTACTATAAAGATGCATATGAGTATTAATCAATCCCGGCATAATCAACTTTCCCCGAGCGTCAATAAACCGGGCTTCAGGAAAACGTGTCCGCAGCTCTTGAGAGGACCCAACTTCGATAATCTTGCTGTCCTGAATCAGCACTCCGCCTTGAGGAATAACCTGGTTGCTCTTGCCTAAGGTTAATACCATTCCATTCCCAATGATAAGCATTACTCAACTCATCCTCTCTTTAATAGTTCACTTAAGATATGATTAATTAGATTTATCTATCCTATCAGGAGATAAACGCTCTCCCATCAACCTGGTTAGCGAAATCGCCTGACTTGAACACATTGCCTGACATAGCCCGCAGCCAATACATCGCCTTATATCAACTTCCGGAAACCCCTCTGTCCAAAAAACAGCCTCATGGCCCCCGGTTCGGCAGACATCATAACAATCACCACACCGATTGCAACGGTCCGCCTTAATATGAGAAACTACTTGTATCCCTCTCGGAAGGTGAGAGTGTCCCACAAGATACGGCAGCGAACGCCCAATCACATCTGTTAGACTCTGAAAGGACTTTTCCTCCATCCACCCTTGCAACCCTTTGATTAATTCATCAATAATTCCGACGCCAAAGCGTAAAACAGCCGTACAGAGCTGTAAAGAACTTGCTCCCAGCAGAAGAAATTCTGCACCATCCTGCCAGGTAGTAATTCCACCGCTCGCTGCAATGTCGAGATTTAACTTCTGCGCAATTTCCGCAGTACATCTCAAGGCAATGGGCTTTAGGGCCGGTCCGGAAAGTCCTCCGTATGTAGAAAGCCCAGCAATATTTGGAGTGGGAATCAGGGTATCCAAATCTACTCCAGAAATGCTTTTCAGGGTATTTAAGGCACAAACGCCCTCTGCTCCGCTGCGTTCAACTGCCGCAGCAGTAGCAATAATATCCGAGTCTTGCGCCGATAACTTGACAACAACAGGAACCTTCCCCGCCGCTTCCTTAACCCAGCCTGCGATTTCTTCCGTGCTGGCCGGCTCTTGAATTTTCGCACCTAGTCCCCAATCAGCGCCATGGGGAAAAGAAATACTGCATTCCAATAAGTCTGCTCCCGCCGCCGCCATACGGTGAGCCAGCATTTGCCAGTCACCCTTATTGTTGGCGATAATGCTTGGTATCACAGCCTTAAACGGAAAACGTTTTTTTAAATAACGAATAGTTTGTTCAATCTGTTCAACGGAATGTTCTGAGATTAAATCAATATTCTGGAGGCCCATAAACCCTTTAAGATGTTCCACCTTCATGACTAAAGGAAAGACACGCCTGACTACGCTGGAGTCAATACTGACAGTCTTTAAAACAGCACCTGCCCAACCTGCTTCAAAGGCCTTAATTAACTGGTCGACTTGATCTGTACTTGGAGAAGGAGCCAAAACAAAGGGGTTTTCAAGTTGAAATCCGCAATAATCCACTGATAAATCAACTGACATTTTTTAATTCCCCTTTTAACACCCATTATTCGAAATCATTATAACGTGGGAAAGAAGCAGCTTCTTTCCCACGCAATGTCCTAAGCGTTCATTCCTGCATTATCGGCCAGTTCCTTTTGGGCCTCTTCGCCGCCTTTGCTGCCGTTAAACAGGGCATTGAGGATAACAGCCGCTATGGAACCCAGGGTAATACCACTGTGCAAAATAGTCTGACTCCAATCAGGGAATAACTTAAAGAAATTCGCGTCAACAACTGGAATGACACCCAAGCCTATACTAATGGCTACAATAAAAATGTTGTTGGGTCTTTTTTCGTAGTCAACTTTGGACAATGTTTTAATTCCATTGGCAGCAACAATACCAAACATAGCAATCCCAGCACCACCGAGTACAGCATTTGGCAGGGAAGCAATAATCGTTGCTAATTTAGGGAAGAAACCCATAACCACTAAAATTGCGCCTGAAGTAGCTACTACGAAACGACTTTTAACTCCAGTCAGGCCGACAAGACCAACGTTCTGGGCAAAAGCGGTGTAAGGGAAGGCATTTAAAATCCCGCCGAGAGCCGTAGCCAAACCGTCTGCCCGTAACCCAGCCGTTAATTCCTTCTCGCCAATTGGTTTATCAACCATTACACCAATTGCTAAGAAATCTCCCGTTGACTCGACCATAACCACTAACATAACAATGATCATAGCGATGATAGAGCCAAGATCAAACTTCGGCATCCCAAATGCAAACGGATAATCGATGCCTAGCCAAGCGGCCGAGGAAACTCCTGAAAAGTTCACAAGCCCTACAGGCATGGCGATAATAAGACCGATAATTAATCCCAGAAGGACTGAGATGTGCGCAACGAACCCCCGGAAAAACTTATTGATTAAAAGGATAGCGATAAGAACTATACTCGCAACCCCAATATACGTCATACTTCCATAATGAGGGTCTCCAGTGCCGCCGGCCGCCCAGGCAATACCTACAGGCAACAGGGAGATGCCAATAACTGTAATAACACTCCCTGTGACAATAGGCGGAAAAAATCGGATCAACTTACTAAAGAAAGGGGCTAAAAGAAAGGTACAGATACCGGCTATAATAATTGATCCGTAGATCGTCTCCATGCCTCCTGTTTTGGCCATAATAATCATCGGAGTCACAGCAGCGAAGGTCACACCTTGGATAACAGGAATTTTAATTCCAATTTTCCAAATTCCCAACGTTTGCAGCAAGGTGGCAATCCCACAAGTAAACAGATCTGCGTTAATCAGAAAAGCAGTTTGAGCTTTAGTTAACCCAGCGGCTCCGGCAATAATCAAGGGCACCGCTACCGCCCCGGCATACATCGCCAGTACATGCTGCAAGCCAAACACAAAGAGTTTAGCTGCTGGCATCATTTCGTCAACAGGCGCTACAGAATGTTGTGTGTTAGCCATTTTTTTCCTCCCAGTTGTTTTTTATATAAAGAGGTCCAACAAATCGTTCGACCCCTTTATATATGTCCCTAAAATTAAACTTTATACAGATAGGGATATTGCCGAATAACTGTCCAAATAAAGGCTGCAAGGGAGCTATCAATAGGAGCATCTGTACGCCCGGTTTGATCAAAAGCCACTTCCATGACTTCTCCCTTCAGGCGAAGTTTAACGATAGGCTCATCCCCATCTCTAAGGATTACAAAGCCAGTATTCAAGGAATCTGCAAATTCCTTTTCACTCCAATATAATGTCATCTTCACTTTATACGGCGCATCATCATAAGGACAGAAGGTCTCACAATTGCCGCATTCATTACACATGCCATCAACATGGAGAATTTGATTACGATTCGTCAGCCCTTCCCCCTCCAGCGGAATCATTAAATTAGCACGGTTCGGACATACCTCCGAACAAATATTGCAGATATAATTGCATTCCAGGCAGCGTCCTGTTTCTTCTTCTCCATCACAGACCGGCTGCAGAACTGCTTTTTTAGTCCGTACTTCAAGCAATTGTTTTTCCTTATCGAAGGAAATCCTGGAAGCGAATTCCTGACTGAATTCCAGATGTTCTTTGGAAAGGATCGCTTTAGCAATTTTCGTACCATGAGAAATTGCACCAACCACAGTCCAAGGACCAGCCAGGGCATCCCCACCGATAAAGACATTGTCGACATTCGTTTCCAATGTCTCTTCATTAACCTTGATTTTCCCCTTTGCTCCGACGTCAATCCCATTCGTCCTCAGGAGGTCATAATCAATCAGCTCGCCGATTGCCGACAAGACCGTGTCAACCGGAAGCTCTTCATAAATCCCTTCCCGCGGAACCGGGCTCCGTCGTCCGGAAGCATCGGCCGGCCCTAACTCTATAACTTGGCACTTAAGAACCCCGCCGCTTAAAGATACCGGAGCCAGAAGCTCCTTAAAGATCACGCCATCCTTTTGAGCATAGGCCAATTCCTCCTCGTCAGCAGGCATGTAATCTTTCGTTCGGCGATAAACGATGCAGACTTCTTCAACTCCCTGAACCCGAAGGGCTGCTCGCGCAGCGTCCATAGCCGAATTTCCGCCTCCGACCACGGCCACCCTCTTGCCTAGATTTAACCCTTGACGATCCGTATTAAAAGCTTCCAGGAAAGGAATAGCTCCGCGGATACGCTCCATATCGCCTTGGATCGCTAAAGCATTTGTTCTTCCTGCACCTATGGCTAAAACGACATAATTAAACCCTTGTGCCTTATAATCAGCCACCGAAACATTCGGGTTGACTCCAAATTTAAACTTAACCCCCATAGACTCAATAAGTTCGATATCCTTCTTAATCGCCTCTCTGGATATGCGAAAATCCGGAATAACAAATTCGACTGTTCCTCCAGCCTTTTCCCGCTTATCAAAGACGGTGACATCCATCCCTGCCTTGGCTAAAAAGTAAGCTGCCGAAAGTCCTGCCGGTCCCGCACCGATCACAGCAACACTGGCCTTTGACTGCGGTTGGCGTTGGGAAACCTTTTGCATATAATCAGCATAACCTTTTTCAGCTGCTACAAGTTTCTGGCCTCGAATGTGCACCGATTCATCGTAGTCCAGGCGAGTGCACTTCGTCATACAGGTGTGTGTACAAATCGTTCCTGTCGTAAAAGGCAGCGGATTTTTAGAGACAATAACGTCAAAGGCTTCCTCATAACGTTTTTCGCCGACCAGGCGCAAGTACTCAGGAACGTCTTGTTCGATAGGACATCCCTTTTCGCAGGGCGCAATAAAGCAATCTAAAAGCGGCAATTTGAGAGCAGTTTTCCTGCTTAGCATATCCCGAGACTCTTTGATGTGATTGGCATCATCAAAAGCACTTTCCGCTAAGGCTTTAAGCATCTTCATATCTAAGCGGCTTGATTCTTGATTATCCAAAAGCGGTTCCAGCCGTTCAGCTAATTGTTGGAACCGTTGGTAACCACCTGGTTTGAGCAGTGTTGTAGCTACAGTTATAGGACGAATCCCTGCAGCGAAGATACGTTCAATATTAAAAGCATCCGCACCGCCAGAGTAGGAAATTTTAAGCTCCCCATCAAACTCAGCCGCAAGTTTATAAGCCAAATTAATTGTTAAAGGATAGAGCGCGCGGCCGGACATATACATTTCTTCTCCTGGCAGCTCATCCCGAGTTATCCTCACCGGCAGAGTATTAGACAGCTTCACGCCGAAGTCTTTCTTATTATCCGCAGCAAAAGCTATCAGCCGCTTTAACATTTTTACGCCATCGCCAAATTGCAAATCATGAGTAAATGAAGCTTCTTTTAATTGAATATAGTCATACCCCATCTTGTCAAAGGTCTTGCGGACATACTCAAACCCTAATAATGTCGGATTCATTTTGACAAAGGTATGAAGCTTCTTTTCGCTAATCAGATATCGAATAATTGCCTCGATTTCGGTTGGCGGGCAGCCGTGCATCGTCGATAGAGTGATGGAGTTACATATCTGCGGAGAGATCTGGTCTACAAAGGTGCGGTCCACATGTTGAAAAAGCCCTAATTCTTCCCGCAAGACGTCTTGACATTCTTGAAAAATCTTCGTTTTTGCTGCATCTTTCAGGCCTTCAATAAACTCATCAACTTTAGGGGACTGAATGCCTTTTAAGTCATAGCCAACGCTCATATTGAACATAAAGCGCCGCTCAGATTGTTTAAAAAACTCTTTTTGAATAACATGCAGGATAAACCAAGCTTTCACATATTCTGCAAAAGCACCCATAATCGGAAGCTCTGTTGACCATTCTGTATTATAGCACTCGTCTTCAGCTGAAATACAAGGCTTGGCAATCTCCAACTCATCCATAATCTGAACCGATTTCAGCTCGAAGAAACGACTTCCGCTCATATAGGAAGCAATAATGTTTTGAGCCAATTGAGAGTGCGGTCCTGCTGCCGGTCCGACAGGAGTAGCGATGGCTTCCCCGAACAACTCCATATAACGATCGTTTGATTTTTTGAAGAATTTCTCTTCCGGAATACCAAATACCATCCCACTGTGCTGATATTCCTCCATAACCCAAAGAAGCAATTGTCGAAAAGGAATCAGAGCCATTTTATCGCTCATAATTATTGTCTCTCCTTAAGTTGTTCTTGTTGCTGCTTGTAATGAGGGCTGTCCACACAGGTACAAATATGTCCTTCCAAAGACTTCTCCGCTGCCTTAAGAATATTTTGGTACCCTGTACAGCGGCATAAATGCCCCGAAAGCTCCCGCTTAACTTCCTCACGAGTGTAGTCATTACCGCTTTCTGTCATAGCTGTAGTAGTTAGGATAAGCCCGGGCGTGCAAAAACCGCACTGAACAGCACCTTCCTCAACAAAGGCTTTCTGAACCTTGGAAAGTTCCCCGTTTTTAGCGGCTACCCCTTCGATGGTTGTGATCGCTTTACCATCCGCCCAAACGGCTAAATAAATGCAAGAGTCATAAGGAGTCCCATCAATTAAAACACTGCAGGCCCCGCATTCGCCAACACTGCACCCTTGTTTAGCGCCGGTATACCCCAGCTGATTCCGCAAAAGTTCCAGCAGAGACATTCGGACATCAACTTCCAAGGTATAAGATTTCCCATTAACCGTAAATGAAATCTTTTTAAACAAAATCTACACCTCCCGCCCTCACAATAGCCGTCTGTAAAGCCCTTTGCGTCAATTCCTCCACCAGATGTTCGCGATACTCTTTAGAAGCTCTCCAGGAAGTTCGGGCCTTGGTTGATTTGACAGCCAGTTTACCAATTTCCCCAATTGTTTCCAGGGAAATTTTCTTCCCACGGGCAAACTCTTCCGCTTCCACACAGCGCAAAGGTGTCGGCCCCGCAACTCCCAGCCCGATACGTATCTCACCGAAGTTGCCGGAATCTAACTTACAGAGAACAGCAACTCCAAGTGTGGCGATATCCATAGCCTCCCGCATAGCAAATTTAATATACTGTCCTCCAAACCCCTGATAATCCTCCGGATAGATCAGGATATCAGTCAGAACTTCTCCAGGCTTCAAGTCTACCTTGCCTGGTCCGAGATAGAATTCCTGAATGGGAATTACCCGTTCCCCTTGGAAGGTCTGCAATTTCAAGCGGGCATTGAGAGCAAACAAGGATGAGGCACTGTCGGCTGAGGTTGCTCCATTGCAGACATTCCCGCCGATGGTGGCAATATTCCTGATCTGCGGCCCCCCCATAGAGATCGCCGCTTCTGCAAGGATAGGAACATACTTATTAACGACTTGATCATTAAATACGTTAGTAAACGTTGCCATCGGACCAACAGCAATCGTTCCATTTTCCAATTTGCGAATATCTCTTAACTCTTGGATCTTGCGAATGCTCAACAACTCAGCGTCCTCTAACTGCCCGCCATGCATCTTAACAAGTACATCCGTACCGCCGGCAATAATTTTCAGCTTTGGATTCGCCCTAAGAAGTTCTGTTGCTTCGCGAACTGTTTCCGCCTCGTAGTATCCCCTAATGTCGTACATCATTTCACCGCCTTTATAATAATCCAGCTTTTTTAAAACTCTCAAAGACTCGTTGAGGATTCATCGGTATGCGATTGAAGGCAACGCCCGTGGCGTCTAAAACCGCATTACGAATAGCCGGAGCCGGGGAAATAACGGGAGGTTCTCCCAAAGCTTTTACGCCAAAGGGCCCGGTAGGATCGTCAATTTCCACAAAGGCAGCGCCAATCTCCGGCGTATCCATGATGGTGGGAAGTTTGTAGTCCAGCAGATTATTATTCAAAGGCCTCCCTGTCGCTTCATCAAAAAGCAATTGCTCAGACAAAGCATATCCTATGGCCATACTTACACCGCCATGGACCTGTCCCGCCGCCAGCTGGGGATTAACAATTTTACCCGAATCATGAACGTTGTAGATTTCCAAAACTTTTATCTTTCCTGTTTTAAGATCCACTTCCACCTCAGCAAAGGTTACACCAAAGGGTACGGCATTAATTCGGGCATTATTAGAAACATCGCTCGTTATCGGCTGGGCATTGACCCGATCATAAAAGGACTGCATCGCAACTTCCCAGAGAGGCAGGACAGGTTCTCCCGAATGTTTATAGACGATCATTTGGTCTTTAAGATCTAAACTATGCGCAGGTAGATCAGTAATTTTTTGCGCAAAGGCTAAGATTTTGCTCTTGACTTCTAAAGCAGCTTTTTCAACCGCCATCCCGCTGACATAGGTCTGACGCGAAGCGTAGGAACCCGTATCAAAGGGAGAAATATCTGTATCTTGTTGAGAAATTACATGGACCATAGACACCGGGAGTCCCAAAATTTCCGCTGCCATTTGTGCAAATACCGTATCACTTCCTTGGCCAATTTCCGTAGCACCAAGCTGAAGCTGAACTGAACCGTCCTGATTAAGGACAATGCGGGCAGCTGCTAGTTCCAAAGCGACAGGATAAGTTCCCGAAGCATAGCTGAAACAGGCCATTCCTACCCCACGGCGGATATCTCCCGTCTGATTTTGGTAACGTTCCTTCTTTTCATCCCAACGGATAAGCTCCTTACCTTTGTCAATACATTCGCGAATTCCGCAGGTGAGAACTTTATTTTTGCTGAAGGGTTCAACATAACCAACATCCACTAAGTTTTTCCGGCGCACTTCGATAGGATCAAGGTTAAGCCTTTTGGCAACATCTTCAATGTGAGACTCAAAGGCAAAAAAGATCTGCGGAGTTCCATAGCCGCGCATAGCACCGGCCACCGGCAGATTTGTATAAACCGTGACCGGTGAGTATTTCATGGCTTTTACAGGATAGAGATAACGGAACTTGCTTCCTCCGCTCCCAGCAATTGAACTTCCATGGGAGGCATAAGCTCCGGTATTGGAAATTGCTGAAATCTGAATAGCATGAATTGTTCCATCCTTATCGACACCAGTTTTAATCTTAAATTTAAAGGCATGACGTGTTCGAGTATCCACCATCCCTTCCTCGCGGGAAAGTTCCAATTTAACAGGCCGGCCACCGACGGCCAGGGTCAAAGCTGCATTCAAAGGCTCATAACAAACATCTTGCTTATTGCCAAAACCACCGCCAACATAAGGCTTGATCACTCTAACTTTTCCCCAAGGCAAACCCAGAGATTGTGCTACAATACGCCGTACAATCTGGGGAATTTGAGTCGAGGTAACAATCACAATTCGGCCATCCGCATCCACATAAGCATGGGACGTCTGAAGTTCGAGATGACAATGTTGAACGATACTCGTCTCATACTCTCCCTCAAAAACATAATCCGACTCTTGTAACGCAGCCTCCATGTCACCTCGTTCAAAGCCGCCTCCCGTAGAGAGAACGTTCCCCTCACTCTCCTCATGAATTCGAGGGGCACCTTCCCGCATAGCTGCTTCAGGGGTTGTTAACGCCTCAAGAACTTCATACTCCACGCGAATTAGTTTCAAAGCTTTAGCGGCAACAATTGCATCCTCAGCAACAACTGCCGCAATGGCATCTCCGACATAACGTGCTTTTTTAGCTAAAATAAATCGGTCCTCTTTATCCCGATGCCCCGGATCTAAAGAATAAGGATGTCCAGCAGTGGCAAACAAAGGCAAATCCACCTCTTGTTCATCATCTAAGACATCGTTCATGACACCAGGTAAGGCGGTGGAAAACTTGATGTGTGGTAAATCTTGATACGTTATTACCGCTTCAACACCTGGCAAAGATTTAGCCTCACTCACATCGATCGATTTAACAACGGCATGAGCATAAGGACTATGCAAGATTTTGGCGACTAACATATCCCGTTCCGAAAAATCATCCGTATATTTGGCCTTGCCGGTTACCTTAGCGACCGCATCAACTCTCCTGACGCTTTTTCCTACAACATCGTAAGCCAATTTTACCCCTCCATCCCTAAACATTTATTTTGAATCACAATCTTAACAAGTGAAGATAAGACATAGTATATTCTTTAACGACAAGTAAAATTAGCTACCCACATTCTTATCTAACCGTGCAAAAAACATGCCAGATAACAAAAATCTCTGAAAAATAGCATTTTTACAGAGTTTTTACGAAAAGGCAAAAAAGTATAATGAATTCACATTCTCAAATTGATAAAAATTAAACGTTAAACCTTTTGATTACGAGTCTTTAAAGACTTCTCAAAAATATAACTAATTATCATTTTGAGAAATTACACTAACAAAAAAGTTTCCGCTTTTCAGTATTCCCTGAAAGCATCATTTTACTTCAGTTATTCAATATTGTAACGCGCTAACTTGCGATATAAAGTTGCCAGGCCGATCCCTAAAGCTTTAGCTGCCTTTTCTTTCCCTCTAGCCCCTCCCTCTGTCATCTGGTAACAGCGAAGAATAGTTTCCCGTTCGATCCTCTCTAAATTAAATCGATCTTGATATTCTTCCTGCAATTCTTCTTGTTTCATTCTTACAGGCAAATGGTCTTCCGTTAATCTTGAATCCTCCGCTAGATTCATAGCATACTCGATAATGTTTTGTAGCTCGCGGACATTACCTGGAAAAGCATAGCCCTGAAGTCTCCGGCGAAAACCTTCCGATAGGTCATGAACATTCTTATTCAATTGCTGATTGTACACTTCGATAAAATGCTGAATCAAAATCGGCAGGTCTTCTTTCCTCTCCCGCAAAGGCTTGATATAAATAGGAATAACATTGATCCGATAATATAAATCCTCCCGGAATTCCCCTTTAGCCATCATTTCCTCCAAATTACGATGGGTAGCTGCTATAATTCTTACATCGACAGGACTTGCCGTGATACCGCCGATGCGCTCAATCTTTCGTTCTTGGAGAACCCGTAGAATCTTAGCCTGTAAATAAAGAGGCATATCCCCGATTTCATCCAGAAATACGGTTCCTTTATTGGCTAATTCGATTTTACCAATCTTCCCGCCTTTGCGGGCTCCGGTAAAGGCTCCATCTTCATAACCAAAAAGTTCACTTTCCAGTAAATTTTCAGGAATAGCTGTACAATTAATGGTCATGAACATGCCTTGGCGTCTCGGACTAAGATTGTGAATCGACCGAGCCAGTATCTCCTTCCCAGTACCACTCTCACCCAGAATTAAAACTGTAGACTTACTTGCAGCAATGACTCTAGCCTGTTCTCGAATTTGACACATGCACTCGCTCTCTCCCAAGATATCTTCGATTGAATAGCCGACCTCCCGGGAACTCAGGCGATGAACAATACGACTGATTTCGTCGAAAGGCCGAAGAATCACGGCAAGACTTTTAACCCCACCTTCGCCTTCCATAGGCAATGCCCGCAAAAGCATATGCTGCTGATTTTTCTTAGACTCAATATATACTTCTCGCTCAACAACATCTTCCGCACTTTTTCCAACCGTTAGAATTTCCGCAACGATCTGCAGAGGAAAGAGAGAGTCTAAACGACTGCTGGGATGAAGCAGATTTGCACTAAAAAGGCCTTGTGCTGCCTGGTTAAAATGAAGAATCGTTCCGTCAAGATCTGTTGTCAGCAGGCCCTCATCCAAACAATCGATAATCGAATTCAAATAATGGTTTGCCGAAACGAGTCCCGCCAAGAATTCCTGTTCTTTAAGTTTTAAGGCAATCGTCTCAGCCATTTTCGTTAGAAAAATGAGATATGAATGTTGATTCTCAGCAATTAATTTGGCCTGCACTTCCGTAAAACAGATCATTCCAATAGCGCCCACTGCCTTACCATCAACATTGATTGGCGATACCACCTCATACTTCTCTGAACAATTGCCTCGAGCCTTACAAGGACCACATAGAGGATGGATACCCGGGGTTTCAATGACAAACTGATGACCGGTGCGAAGAACTTCACGATACACATACCCTTGTCGGTCCATAGACTGCCCGACTCCTTTATGATAGCGGCCCGTTCCGGCAATACGAATTAACGTTTTATCGGCTATTTCGATATCAATTTTCACAACAGTCGCGATTGCTTCAGCGATCTGCTGAGCATAATCTTTTACATCGATCAGTTCAACCATCTGATTAACCCCCATTAGCTTCTTCGAATCGAAACAGTAAACTCATTCAGCTAAAGCTGAACATTGGGACTTCGCTGACGAAAGTGTCCTGAGGACACTTTCCCAAAAGCGCCTGGCCCATAACAAATGCTATCGCACTAAAGGATGGACTCTCCTACAGAAGCAAGGTATAGAAAAACTGCTTCCGCTTCTAGAAGTGGAAGTTTCACGATTGGATAAGTCGATTGCTCATTCAATCTCAGACAATAATATGCTTGTAAATCAAGAAACCCAGAATAGCTGTATTAAAAATCACAAATACAGGAGCAGCAACGAGAAATTTGGGATGAGAGGTTTTATGGTGAAAATACTTCATACCAGCGAACAGTCCTACTCCGCCAAATACCCCCATCCAGAGCAACGTTGCTTCCGAAATTCTCCATTGTCCCATTTTTGCCTTTTTCTTATCTCTTCCCATGGTGATAAAAACACAACAATTCCAGAGAATATAAATCAAAATGACATATTTAATAGGAAGCAATTTTCGCTCTCCCCTTTCACTGAGATCTTGATGTCTAACAACTTTCTAGACGCCGCTCCAACGTTCAAATAAAGTATGATCTACTCCAAATTGATCCAACACTCGTCCAACCACATGATTCACTAAATCCTGTATCTCCTGAGGATGATGATAAAAGCCCGGTGAAGCAGGCATAATTGTTGCTCCAGCTCTTGCCAGCCGCAGCATATTTTCTAAATGAATAATGTTGTAGGGCATTTCACGCGGCACAACCACTAGAGGCCGGCGTTCCTTTAACGTTACCTGGGCCGCACGTGCTAAGAGATGATCTCCTGTACCGGTTGCCATTAAACCTAAAGTATTCATAGAACAGGGAATAACAACCATCCCATGAGTTCGAAAAGAGCCACTTGCCAGAGAGGAAAACAAATTCGTATTTTCATGGATATGAACATTATCAGGAAAGCTCTGGCGATCAGCCCCCGTCTCAAAGGTCAACACCTTTTCGCCCGTTGACGTCATAACCAACTCAACCTGCCATTCCATTAACGCCAGAACCTTAATCAGGGTTAGTGCATAGATTGAACCACTTGCTCCGGTTACACCCACAATTATCCGTTTAGTCATGATGCCCTCCTATTGTCTAATCCTCTAGATAAATCGATGCCAGGTCCTATTGCGGCTCTCTAATCCTCTATCATCGAAATCTTATCTTTGCGTATAAGACGAATTCCCCCGAAAATGATGACTGCTCCTACAATCTGCAAAAGATGAATCCTTTCTTTAAGGATCATAGCGGCCGTGATGACAGCAACAGCGGGGACAGCATACATATAAGCCATCACCCGATTTACTCCAATCCTGCTTATAGCATAATACCAAACCACCAGGCCATAAGCTGTGACGAGGAGCGTTGAAAACAACACCGAACCCCAGGCAGATAAGGGGATTGTTGACCATGATAACTCGGTAACACCTTTCAGACCAACAAGCAGAAGAAAGACGGTCCCAAAGAGAGAGGAAAAAGTAATCGTTTTCAAGGCAGAATACTTACTTAGCATGCGTTTGGCAAGTACAGGATATAACCCCCAGATACAAGAAGACAACAAAGCAATAAGATCGCCTCGCAATACTTCCCAGCCAAGGGCTATTTTATTTGTTCCAAATAATAAAACGAAAACCACTCCCACTATTGATAAGGCACTCCCTCTTCGCCCTTGTGAACCCAAACGTTCTTGTCCCGCCAGCCAAGCAAATATAGCCGTAAAAACGGGAGAGACCGCTAACATCAAGGAAGCATTTGTTGCAGTAGCATATTTTACAGCAGCCATAAACAACGTTTGGTAGACCGTAACTCCCACTAAGCCAATTAGAGCTAAACTCCAGCAATCCTTTAATTCAACTCGTATATTTTTTTCCAGAGCATACAAAAGCAAAAGAAGGATAGGTGATGCTCCTACAAAGCGGAGCACAGTAAATGACAGCGGATCAAATCCAGCCATTCCCCATTTACCAACAACATAGTTTGCTCCCCATACTAAAACAACTCCCCAGATCACCCACTCTGGAAAATCTCCCGTTGACCGATTCCTCATAAGAAACTCTCTCTTCCCTCTCTATACTAAAGACCCCTGGCATAATTGGTTATGATGCCAGGGTCTGCTTTTTCCTAGAAAACTAGGTACAACGTTTTGTAATAAGTTTTATAAAGTTAATTCATAATAAGTTTTGAAACATTAATAACTAATTCTTTAAGCTATAATTGTACCATAGAAAATCAGAACGCGAAATATTGAAGTTTCATTATACAGAATACAGAAACATTAGGTTAACATTTATGAACACTACTAAAAATTATTCACAAAATAGGTTGACAAGATGAATGTCATCCCCTATAATAATCAATGTTACGCGGTCGTGGCGGAACTGGCAGACGCGCTAGATTCAGGTTCTAGTGCTCGCAAGGGCATGGAGGTTCAAGTCCTCTCGACCGCACCAATACTGGATTCTAGGGTAAATTGAGAAAATCAATTTACCTTTTTTGTTTTTCATGGTATGAACTTGATTCGGTAATCTGTACCGCACTAGATTTTCATACCATGCACCTATTAAACGAAAAATCTAGCAGGGAACAACTAAAAAGCAGGAGGTTTTTTATGGCTAGAAAAACTGCAGTTGTTACCCCTGTCAAACGGAAATCAAGAAAGATAAAATCCCCTACTGATTACTCAATTCAATTTGATGATTACTTAATTCTAGGTAGGAGAGGGTGGCCTTAAGATCATTAAGTAACGTTTCTTTGGTTACTTTGAAGTCCTTTAAATAGGTCAAATTGATCTCCTCAAGACAGGACTCAATTTTCAGGAACATCTTGGCCTCATTTTTATTAACGACTTTCTTCCAGACAAATGTATAACGGTTAGCATTCGCTTCGATTTGTCCCATCGACAAAGAGGTTCTTAAGCTCAACCTCACCAAGCTTGTGTAAATACTTTACCATTTGGAAGAAGATGTCTTCTATTGATTCTTTCAGACAGTCCTTTCGAAATCGTGCAATGGTGCTGTGGTCTGGCGCCTTGCATCCTTCTAATAACCACATGAAGTTAATGTCTCTTTTACAGGCGACTTCAATCTTTCGGCTTGAGTAAAGGTTGCTTATATAGGCATAGGTTAGTACTTTGAAAAGGATTTTAGATTCGACTACAGGTTTTCTTCCAGTGGAAGAGTAGGCCTGATACAACGCTTCGTAATTTAATCCCTCCAAAATGTGGCTTAGTAGTCGAATGGAGTCATCCTCAAGTATTAACACGTCAAAATTAAATGGCAAAACTACTTGATAGTGTCCGCCTAATTCGTTATAATTCTTTGAGTGTAATTTGGTTTTGAGCATAACTTAAGTTATACGCTAGCTGCGAGTTCTTTGGGACCCGCAGTTTTTTATTTTTAGTAAGAAAAAGGGCCGTTGCTTGCGAACTATTTTAGTTCGTTTTGCAACGGCCCCATCGCAGCTACTAATTTCTCTGTCCCCACAATATTTATGGCCCTTTTTAAATTATAATCAAGAAAACTAAGCCCCAGCTCGCCTGTGGCTTTTTCTATGCCCTTGCATAGAAGATATTTGGCTCCGTGGTACCATTTAACCGTCCCAAAGAGATGCTCATTATTCACCTTCCTCTATAATCTGGAAATTCGCCTATATGTATTTAAAATAGGTTCTCAGCATATCTAGAATAACCTTTGATTTCCCCTTAAAAATCAGCGTATATTCTGCGACGAAAAAGTATCCGCATTGTTCACAGAGTCTTGGAACATCAATACATCTACCGCAAACACTTAACTTTCCATTGTCCATGACCACGCACTGGCGACAAGGTGTTGGAAACGTAGAACTCACCTCCATGAAATTAATACTATAATTATAAAGCAAAAAGGTATAACTTCCTCAATATTATGAGGTGTTATATCTTTTTGCTATAATGGGATTCTTCAGTGGCCTCCACTTTAACTGGAGTAGTTTTTTGCCTATATTACTCCTTAAACAAACGATTAAATAATTTAAAACTTAAGAAAATAACTCCTCATGAAGACAATGCCCTCAGATAGAATAGGTATGATACTAGTTTAGTTTACTTATTTCGTATATATAGACGTCCGTCCCCTTAATTCCATTTATTTTCAGATAACTTGCCTTCGGATCACTCGAAATTTCTGCGGTATAATCGTTTTTGGCCCCCGGCTTTATTGTCAAGTAATTACTGGAGGAGATTGGAGAAAATTCACTGTCCAGATATTCTAGCTGGAGCTTATGGTTTGCCACTTCATTACTACCAATCGTGTATTTTACCTGACTCCCCTTCGTCAAACCAAGATCAGACAGCTTGTAAATAATATAACCGCCGTCAAAGATATTTGCCGAGGTCGTATCATTCTTATCATAGGCTTCCTTTAAATTACTCGCCCCGCTGGACATTTCTACATTACTTGCTGACGGGGTCGTTGTCGCC
>NZ_LDZY01000019.1 GCF_001029285.1 Desulfosporosinus acididurans | reverse complement strand
AGGTATCCAAGGAACGCAGGGTATCCAAGGAACGCAGGGTATCCAGGGAACGCAAGGTATCCAAGGAACGCAGGGTATCCAAGGAACGCAGGGTATCCAAGGAACGCAAGGCATCCAAGGAACGCAAGGCATCCAAGGAACGCAAGGCATCCAGGGAACGCAAGGTATCCAAGGAACGCAGGGTATCCAAGGAACGCAGGGTATCCAAGGAACCCAAGGCATCCAGGGAACGCAAGGTATCCAAGGAACACAAGGAGCAACTGGAGCTACCGGGTCTGGATTAGCAGCCTATGCGTACCTCTATGATACGACAACGCAATCAATTGCCAGCGGCGGTGATGTGACGTTTAACTCAGTTGGCATATTAATCGGAGGTATAACTTACGCTACTGGTTCAACACAAATAACTTTGCCTGCCGGAAACTATTCAGTCGATTTCTCGACTACAGTTTCTACCAATAATGAGTTTGCTTTAACTCAAAATGGGGCAATACGCATCCGTACGGTGTATGCGTCGAGCGTTTCCGGAACGCCTACAGTTCGAAGGAATGAAGGGCCTTCAATTATTACCGCTTCAGCCGGCGATATTATAACATTGAGAAATACAAGCGGCGCAACGGTTACTTTGGTAAACAACGCTTTTGGACAGCTCACAAACGTGGCAGCAAGTTTAAGATTTATGAAATTAAATTAACTGCTTAAACGAGGGCTCCACGGAGCCCTCTCCTCAAACTATTGGCCTATACTTATAGATAGATATTTTACGGTTGTATACGAGGTGAATAAATTGTGAATAATTCAAATATTACAATAAGTTTATGTATGATAGTAAGAGATGAAGAACAAACAATCTCCAGATGCCTGGATTCTGTGACAGGTATTCCTGATGAAATAATCATTGTTGATACGGGGTCAATAGATCAAACTAAAGAAATCGCCCAAAAGTATACTAACTTTGTTTTTGATTTTGAGTGGATAGATGATTTCGCTGAAGCACGGAATTTTGCTTTTTCTAAAGCTAATATGGACTATATCCTTTGGCTGGATGCAGACGACATTATCTCAGGGTCCGATCGTGACAAATTTTTGATATTGAAAAAAAGCCTTGATCCTTTGATCGATGTGGTTAATATGCCTTATATATTGGACCTCGATGAATATGAAACGGTTGCTATGAGTCTTCGCCGCAACAGATTGGTAAAGCGCAGTAAAAACTTTCAATGGTTTGGGGCCGTCCATGAATTTTTGAAAATTGACGGTTATGTTATGAACAGTGATGTCTGTGTGACTCATCTAGGAATCCGGGATGATCCGAATCGCAATCTCAGGATATTTGAAAAACAGATGATTAAAGGGAACCCCTTGTCAGGAAGAGATCTCTTTTATATAGGCAATGAGCTGCTTAGTCACCGCTTATACCATCGTGCCGTTGAGATCTACCAAAAGGCTCTTCAGCAAGAGGACTTATGGGTTGAAAATAAACTGTCTGCCTGCCAACGTCTTGCCGGAATTTATCATCATCTTGAAGAGAAGGACAATGAATTACAATTTCTCTTTAAATCCTTCGAATATGATGTTCCTAGGGCGGAGTTCTGCTGTCATCTGGGCAATTATTTCTTGGAAAATGGCCAGTACGAAAAGAGTATTTTTTGGTATAACCTTGCTACTAAGCTGGAAAGGCCTGGAGAGAACTGGGGTCCGGCGGAGCATGCCTGTTGGACTTGGCTTCCCCATATCCAGTTATGCCTTTGCTATGATCGTTTGGGTAACTACAGCCTTGCTTACAAACATAATGAAATCGCCCGGGGTTACCGTCCCCAAGATCCCCGGATTCTTTACAACAAAAAATATTTTGAAGATATTTTAAGCCCTTAGATAAAGCATGGATGTTTCTTAAAAATCGATTCCCCTAACTGAATTATTTAGCTCGATATTTCGCGAAGAAAATGCACCGCTGTCCCCTGTTATGAATACGATATATTGACTTTATTTTTGGGGAGGCTAAATAATCCAATGCCACAAACAGAAATAACCATCAGTCTGTGCATGATTGTAAAAAACGAAGAGAGCAATATCGAGCGCTGCCTAGATTCGGCGCATAACCTTGTGGATGAAATTAATATAGTAGATACCGGTTCGACGGACCGCACGAAAGAAATTGTAAAAAAATATACTGACCGAATTTTTGACTATGCCTGGAATGATGATTTTGCTTCCGCCAGGAACTACGCTTTCAGTCAGGCAACTAAGGACTACATTCTCTGGCTGGATGCAGATGACGAGCTTCTTGAACAGGATCAGAAGGAGTTTTTAACCCTTAAGAAAACGTTGGATCCTGTGGTAGATGCTGTAAACATGCCCTATCATTTGATTCTGGACAAACATGGAAAACCTATTTGCAGCCTGCGCAGAAACAGGTTGGTCAGGCGCAGTATGAATTTTCAGTGGATAGGGTTGGTACATGAGTATTTGGAGGTTAACGGGAAAGTTTTAATCTCAGATTGTGCAGTTACTCACAGAGGAGGCCCGGGTGAACTTGACCGAAATTTAAAGATTTATGAAAGTCGTTTAGCAAGGGGAGAAGTTCTTTCTCCTCGGGATCTATATTATTACGCCAATGAACTAATAGACCACAAGATGTATAATCGAGCGATCGAATATTACCTTAAGTTTTTGGCCACCGGAAAAGGATGGGTGGAGGATAACATTTCTGCTTGCGGGAGGCTCGCGGATTGTTTTGAGATTCTTCATGAGCAGGGAAATATGTTCAAATATTGTTTTAAATCCTTTGAGTATGATACTCCACGGGCTGAATTTTGCTGTCGTCTTGGTTTTTATTTTCTTCAATTAGAGGCGCTTGATCAGGCCGTTTTTTGGTATAAACTTGCCACAGAAGTAGAGTTGCCTATAGATTCATGGGGTCAGGTTAACTACGACTGTTGGACCTGGCTTCCTCATCTGCAGTTATGTGTCTGTTACGACAAATTAGGAAAACATGAGCTTGCCTACAAGCATAATGAGTTAGCCTTAAAGTATCGTCCGGAGGACTCCCATATTCTTCATAATAAGAGATATTTAGAGGGTGTGTTGGGATTGGAATCCGAAGGATAAATAAGACCTAGTTTTAAAAGTCCTCAGGCAATAGCCAAATGCCAGAGGGCTTCTTTATTTTGAACGAGTGTGTCCATATTCTAGTTTCATGAATACGATAAAGTATGGCCGAAACCCAAACTTTGAGGTGATATAAACGATGGAAAAGCGTCCGATAACCATCAGTCTTTGTATGATTGTTCGCAATGAAGAAAGCAACATTGCCAATTGTTTAGAATCTGTGAAGGGAATCCCAGACGAAATTGTTATCGTTGATACCGGGTCGACGGATAACACGAAGGAAATTGTACGTCAATACACTGATCAAATCTATGATTTTGAGTGGATTGATGATTTTTCTGCTGCCCGTAATTTTGCTTTCGCTCAAGCAAGGATGGATTATATTCTATGGCTGGATGCCGATGATATTTTATCAGAGGTAGATTGTCAGAAATTCCTGAATTTAAAAAGTAATTTGACTCCGTTCATTGACGCTGTCAATATGCCTTATAATTTATCGTTCGATGAGTTCGGAGTCGTAACGTATAGTTTTAGGAGGAATCGCCTGGTTAAGCGGAGCAGTAACTTTCGTTGGGTTGGAGCAGTCCATGAATATATTGATGTGAGTGGAAACATTCTTAAATCGGATATATGTGTGACCCATACGGGTACGGCTGAAATCAGCGAACGCAACTTGAGAATATTTGAAAAGTGTCAGGCAAAAGACATGGTCTTCACTCCGCGGGATTTGTATTACTATGGCAATGAATTATTTGAACATCAGCTTTATAATCGTGCTGTTGAAGTCTATCAAAAATTTTTAAACACCGGACAAGGATGGGTGGAGGATAGACTTTCAGCTTGTGCGAGGTTAACTGATTGCTTTCAGCAGTTGGGCGACAGGGATAAAGAACTGGAGTATAATCTGAAATCCTTCGAATTTGCAGCTCCGAGAGCTGAGTTTTGTTGTCGCTTAGGATTTTATTTCCTGAGTGCTGAAAAATATGAACAGGCCGCTTTTTGGTATAGCCTAGCTACGAAACTAGAAAAAAGCG
Organism: Desulfosporosinus acididurans; assembly: GCF_001029285.1. GTDB lineage: Bacteria > Bacillota > Desulfitobacteriia > Desulfitobacteriales > Desulfitobacteriaceae > Desulfosporosinus > Desulfosporosinus acididurans. The sequence continues at coordinate 54,487 of NZ_LDZY01000019.1, read as the reverse complement.
ACATATGGGGGCCCGTGATTCAATCCTGCTGGACATGGCTGCCTCATTTACAGTTGTGTGTTTGCTACGATCGCTTAGGCAAGTATGAGTTAGCCTATGAGCATAATGAAATGGCCAGAACGTTTCGACCGGAAGATTCTCAAATTCTGCACAACAAGAATTATCTGGAGCAAACGTATGGATTAGGGTCTGCCGAAAGAAAAGTCAGTAATCATGAGTCAGCTTTTGAGTCAAGTAAAAGGGGATGGAGTATGAATCACTTGCAGATTGCTTTAAAAGATCAATTGCCAGGTTTAAACTGGCACGAGGACTTTATCGTTCACCTGGCGAGCCTTTACAGACCGAAGGTTTATGTGGAACTTGGCTTATTTCAATGCGCTCTTTTTAACAGAGTTATACCCTTTGCTGAACAATTAATTGGAGTAGATATGACCCCAGAGGCCGGTAACTATATGCAACATTCCCCAAAGACGCGGTTTGTTAACTGTTCGACCCAAGAATTTGTCAGCGAATTAGAGGTGAACCCACTAAAGATTGATATGTTATTCATCGATGCCGACCATTCTAAAGAGGCGGTACTAAAAGATTTTAAGACGTTTTTCCCTTATGTCGCACCTCACGGACTCATTCTGCTTCATGATACTCATCCGAGCGATGAGGCTATGATGCAGCCGAATTGGAGTGGTACTGCCTGTCAAGCTGTTGAGATATTGGCCCAAGATACGAAGGACTATGAATTAATGACGATTCCGATTGGCCCCGGTTTAACGATTTGCCGGAAACGGCAGGTTCAATTATCCTGGCAGGAGGAATAAAGAGGCCAAATAAAAGGAATTAACGTTTGAAAGGGTGTTCGGTCAATGACAGTAACTATCTCAACCGTAACCCACAAAGATTTCCTTGTTACGATTAATGAACTTCTGTTGGATTCCCATTCGCTCTTGGATGTGGGCTGCGGTATGTGTGTAACTCTCAAAGAATTTCATTGCCCTATAAAAATAGGTGTTGATGTTCATCGGCCATATTTAGAAAAAGTTAAGTTCGGTGAGCAGATTATCAGACTCAATTTTGCGGCTGAGCGGCTTAGTGAACTATTCTTGCCCAATACCCTGGATAGCGTAACTTTAATTGATGTCATTGAGCATTTTGAAAAAAAGGCTGCCCTTGATGTTTTGCGTCAATCTGAGGAGATTGCCTGCAAAAAAGTTATCGTCTTTACTCCGAGAGGATTTTTCCAACAAAAAGAATTTGATTATTACGGATTAGGGGGAGAAAGTTATCAGCGGCATCGATCGGGATGGGAGGTTGAGGATTTCCAAAAGCTCGGGTATCACGTTGTTGTTTTCAGTAAGTTTCACGATCAATCAAATTTTGCTTTCTTGGAAATCTACGGCAAAGACGCTGAACCTGTAGATGCCCTTTTAGCTTGGAAGGATTGCTCTCCAATCAGAGATTTGTGATTTGGTGTCAGCCGTTCAAGGCTTTGCATGTTTCAAAAGGATGCATCGCCTAGGTGAAAGTCGCTCTGTAATTTTGTAATAATGTGCTTTTACGAATTGGAGGAAATTAAATGATTATGCCGCTCGTTAGCGTGGTTATTCCTACGTACAATCACGCCAGATACATTACCCAAGCTGTTGAGAGCGCTCTGAAACAGACTTACCAAAACGTTGAAATTCTAGTTGTCGATGATGGTTCCACAGACAACACTGCAGAGGTTATTAAGCCGTATTTAACGCAAGTCCACTATATCTACAAGGAAAACGGCGGAACATCCAGCGCCTTGAACTATGGAATAGAACAAGCAGCTGGCAAATACGTTTGCTGGCTAAGTGCCGATGATATGTTTGAACCTGAAAAGACGGCTAAACAGGTTCTTTTGCTGGAGAGTGATCCATCGCTTGGCTTTTGTTATACGAGCTTTATGATTATAGATGCTTTGGGAAACATTACCCATCTGATACGTTCGTTTTACACGGCTAATACTCATGACATGGTTTTAAGACTTATGGATGCGTGTTTTATCAACGGTTCAACCGTCATGATGAGGAAGTCTGCTTTAGAGAAGACGGGAGGATTTGACGAAACTTTACCGACGGCTCATGACTATGATATGTGGTTTCGCTTGTTACGAAATGGCCCTTGTGGATTTATAGATGAACAACTCCTTAAGTATCGCTGGCATGGCGAAAATATGAGCTTGTATGGAGTTAATTGTGATGCCAGAGTAAAAGCCAAGGCCAAGGAGCTTTTTCCGGAATGGCTGGGGGAGGACAGACTATAGTATACAAGGTGTCTCAGAGAGTTTAGCGTTCATTATTATCAAGGACAGTAACCGTAATCATTTTCAAGCGGTTGCTGCCCTTTTTCAGTAGTATTGGATATCGCTTCACGAAGGTTATCTGAAATATAAAGAAAGGGGTTAAAGCCGGTCTAATAAGAAGGATTCTACCTGATTGGCAGTACGCTGCCAAGTCCATGGCCGGACATCTTTAAATCCATTGCGGGCAAGGACCTGCCGTTGGTCATCATTTAACAGTAACTGTTTTATGCCCTCGGTTAGTTGAGCTACATGGCTCGGCGAAATAACGAGACAGTTTTCATTATGCTTAGCATAATCACGGTTCCCGCCGCAATCGGTAGTTACAACGGCTGTTTGGCAAGCCATAGCTTCTAATGGAGGCAGCCCAAAGGCCTCAAAATACGAGGTATAGACATAAAGATCAGCTTGGGCATAGAGTCTGGCCATCTCATGGTCGTTTTGCGGAGTTCGCTGTTCACAAGGAAAAGGAGGAACAAGTTGATCCGGTTCAGGGTGAACAACATAAACATCAAATTCAAGATGCTCGTCTTTTAAACGGGAACAGGCTTCCCAAAAATCGTTGCCACCTTTCCAAAAATAACCATATTTTTCAGAGCGTGATATATAGAAGATAGTCTTGCGGCCGGTTAGTGACGAGTGTTTGGGCAAGGGATGAAAGATTGACTGATCAACTCCGCCGTGGATCACGGTGCTGTCTCGTCCGGTACCATTTAAAATCATTTGGCGGTGCCACTGGGATATGGAGAGAATGGGGGCATCAATCTGATAGGTTTGCAGAGCCAGCTCATCTTTAACCCACAGGGGCTCGTAGCCAAGGCTTAAACGGACGACCCGGCCCTTTTTCGATTCCCAAGCCGGCATAACCGTCGTATAAAAGTTCGGAATAATAAAATCTGCTGAAGGTATAGCTTCCGGAATAAGCGCTTTAACACGTGTGATTTTCACGTGTAAGGGCCAGACAATTAAGCCTTCTTCGGGTATAACAATTTCAATGTCGTGTCCTTTGTCTGCCAGGGCATTGGCCAATTGACAAACAAAGCGTGCTCCGCCGCCGGTCCCCAGACTATGATTCGGAAACACAATTTTCATGGTGACATCCCCCCTTTTATAACTCACTTTGAGGTAAATGCTTTTGGTTTTAAAGATGGATAGTATAGCCTATGCCAGTAAGCCCGGCACAGGAAGCAACATTTCAACAAAAAGTGTGCTGGCCCCTTAGACATAGTCCTCCAGCTAAATGCTTATTCAGAGTTGTGTCAACATTAAGGGGACTGCCATACCTTATAGTGATGAGCTAGAGGAGGATGGATCCAAAAATGAAAATTTGTGTCGTGGGTTTGGGGAATATCGGTTTTAATCTTTTCGCCTTCCTTTGTCAGAGATTTGCCGGAGATGTAATCGGAGTGGATGTGAATGAGCGCAGAGTTGATGAATTAAGGCGCCAAGGTTATAGGGTAACTGGGGATTATCGGGATTTAACTGAGATCGATGTTTGGTTAATGGCTCCCTCCACGGGTAATCAAGGGGAAAATCTATTTGCGGCTTTAGGCCAGATGGTACTCTGTCCGGGCTCTTTAATTTCTGTAGAATCGACATTGCCTCCTGGAACAATGCGGCGAGTGCGTGAATTCTTGGCGGAAAAAGGGTTAACCGTGGGAACTGATATTTATTTAATCCATGTGCCCCATCGAGTCATGTTTGGCGTTGACAAAACCGTTTGTGATACCCCTCGGGTAATAGGAGCCTTTACGGAGGCCTGTTTGGAAAAAGGACGCCAGTTCTATGCTCCCTTGGTTCCTGGGCTGGTGGAAGTATCTGATATCAGGGTGGCGGAGCTGTCTAAGGTCGTCGAGAATGTTAAACGTTATATAGATGTGGTATTTGCTGAAGAAATTTACGGTTATTGTGCAGACCAGGGAGTGGATTATAACGAGCTAAGACGCGCTGTAAACAGTAAAAATAACGTTGAACTTCTTGAAACCGACTGGGGCATTGGCGGAGAGTGCCTGCCCAAGGATATGCGTTTCTTGCGATCTGTTTGTCACTCAACTTTGCTGGAAGGGGCGGAACAGGCTGATCGGCAATACAGAAGCAGGATAGTGCGTCAGGTGGGGAGCGGTAAGAAAGTTTTAGTCAGAGGTGTAAGCTATAAGACTGGGGTTAAGGATCTTAAGCATAGCAGAGGGGTTGATTTGGTCAGCGCTTTAGAAGCGGCCGGGAATACTGTTTGGGTGGAGGACCCTTTATTTACCGCTGCTGAGCTTAGGAGTGCCGGCTTTAGAGTGAAGGATGATCAGGAGAACGAAAACGAAGGAAGCGTTGCAGATGGGGTAGTATTGGAACGGCAAAGGGCCTTAGAGATGGAGCTTCCTTTAGAATTAGATAACGGCTTATAGCCTTCAGGGAATAGCCGGGTTCTATAAATATAATAAGTCTAATTAGTGAGAAAAGGAGTAAGTAAGATGGCCAAAATATTGGTAATCGGCAGTAAGGGAACTTTAGGTTCACCCTTAGTAGGAGTACTGCAAAGCCGGGGGCATGAGGTTTGGGAAGTTGATTTACAGCACCATCAGGGAGATAAGTATTTTAGGGCGGATATTGCAGAATATCGTCAGTTGGAACGGGTTTTTGAACGAAATTATGATTTTGTCTATCTATTAGCGGCTGAATTTGGCAGGATTAATGGAGAACATTATTATGACACACTTTGGAAAACAAATGTTATCGGGACACGTAACATTCTGGAGTGGCAATTGAAAAAAGGTTTCAGGCTGGTATTTACTAGTTCCTCTGAAATCTATGGGGAAGCGGCAGAACCTGTGTTGACGGAAGACTTACCCTTGAAAAAGACCATCATTCAGCATAATGATTATGCCTTAACCAAATGGGTCAATGAAGTTCAGGTTCTGAATTTTGAGAAAAAATTTCAGTCCCCGATTGTTAGATTGCGTTTATTCAATGCTTATGGCCCTGGAGAATATTATCACCCCTACCGCAGTGTTGTTTGCCTCTTTGTTTATCGAGCCTTAAAGGGTATACCCTACGATGTTTTTGAAGGATATCACCGTGTCTTTATGTATGTTGATGATTTAATCCCGACAATGGCCAACGTTGCTAATAATTTTATGCCTGGAGAGGTATATAACATCGGTGGAAAGGAATACCGCAGTGTCAAAGAATTAAGTGATTTAGTGCTTAAATATACGAAGGGCAATCCGAAATTAGTTAGTTATCTTCCGGAAGATAAGCACAATACGGTTAGTAAACGGCCTGATATTCGCAAAGCGATGACTGATCTGGGACATGATCCCAAGGTAGTGCTGGAAGATGGTTTACCCATGACCGTGGAGTGGATGAAGAAGATTTATGGAGAGGACCGTTAATAATTAGAAGGGAACTCCAGCAATGAAGATAATGACTATATTGGGTACGCGCCCTGAGATCATTCGTTTAAGCCGGATCATTCCTATTTTGGATAGCCTTTGTGAGCATATTTTCGTGCATACCGGTCAAAATTTTGACCGAACATTAAGCGCTATATTTTTTGCTGACTTAAAGCTGAGGCCCCCGGACTATTTGCTGGAATGCAGGGCTTCAACGCTGATGGGACAAATCGGCGAGATATTGAGCCGGTGTGAACAGGTGATGGTTCAGGAGAAGCCGGACCGCCTGCTAATTTTAGGGGATACCAACAGTGCCTTGACTGCGATGGCGGCGAAACGGCTGCGTATTCCGGTTTACCATATGGAGGCGGGCAACCGTTGTTATGACGACCGGGTACCGGAGGAAATTAACCGGCGAGTGGTTGATCATTGCAGTGATATTTTGCTGCCTTATACAGAGCGAAGCCGGGCCAATCTGCTTAGGGAAGGGATTGACGGAAAACGTATCTATGTAACGGGCAATCCAATCGGGGAAGTGCTTAGGCATTACTCGGACAGGATTGAACAAAGCCAAGCGCTGCAGACTTTGGGCGTGGACAGCAAGAGGTATTTCCTTGTGACGTTACACCGTGCTGAAAATGTCGACGATGAGGAACGCATGGCCAAATTTATCACTGCACTGCATGGGTTAGCTGCTGAATACGGAATGCCCCTTATTTGCAGTCTTCATCCGCGAACCCGTTCTCAGTTAGAGAGGCAAAAAAGGACTTTAGCCGGAACAGGCATTCAAGTCGTTGAACCCTTAGGGTTGTTTGATTTTGTGCATTTGGAGCAAAATGCTTTCTGTGTTTTAAGTGACAGCGGAACTGTTCAGGAGGAGTGTTGTCTCTATAAGGTACCGAATGTAACATTGCGTGATGTGACGGAACGACCAGAAACTATAGAGTCAGGAAGCAATCTCATTGCGGGATGTGAACCGGAAGCCATCTCGCGGGCTGTAAAAACGGTTTTAAGTCAAGGGTGGGATTGGGAACCTCCGCCTGAGTACTTGGTCCAAAACGTCAGCCGTACAGTTGTAAAAATTCTCTTTAATCACGTCTGCTGACAAGCCGGAATAGGATAATAGCAGGGCACGTTAGAGTTCCAAGCATAGCAAAAAAAACAAACTCCGCACAGCGTTTGCTGGTAATGCGGAGTTTGTTTTTAAAATGCGTTATTTCAGTATTTTATATTTAGTGGTGTCGAAGAAACTGTACGCAGATTTCTATTCTTGTAAAAATTCTTGAACATAAAGATTACCATAAGCACTTCCGTAAGCGATTCCTACGCCCACATGGGTAAAGCGGGGATCAAGGATATTGGCCTTGTGGCCAGGACTTTGCATAAAAGCCGCCATAGCTCCGGAAACAGAGTCATTCCCGGCAATGTTTTCTCCAGCCCAGCCAACAGTTAATCCTACCTCCTGCATCATGGCCCAAGGGCTGCCGTAAGTGGGTGATGTATGGTCAAAATAATTATTCGCTTTCATATCGTCGGCCTTGGCTTGTCCAACTGAAACTAAACGAAAATCTACCTTGAGGGGGGCAACACCGGCGGCGGCGCGTTCTTGATTAATCATATCCACCATTTGCTGTTCATCGGGTGTCAAAGAAGTAACCGCAGGAATGGCGGGAGTCGTAGGTGTAGTTGTTGGAGAGCTTGAGGAGGATGTCGGGGAAGTGTTAGAGGTTGGAGGTGTCGAGGTCACCGGAACAGAGGATGATGACTGGTTAATATTTTTTAAGGAAACAACGCTTCCTCCGAGGCTTGGTTGTCCAATTGTTACTGTCACCGGTTGGTATTGAACGGTTGAAGGCGTTGAGGAGTAGTTTGTTGACGTTCCCGTTCCCTGTGTTGAAGTAGGGACAGTCACCGATGTGGAAGGAATCGAGGTCGGATAAATATTTTTTAAAGAAACAACACTGCCGGAATTAGTCGTAGTCGGCATGGTGTTGACTGTTGGAGCAGAATTCTGAGTTGAGGGCGTAGTAGATACAGACGTTGTTGATTGAGTTCCGGAAGCTGTCGTGGTGGTAGTCGGAGCAGAAAATACTTGCGTCGCGGCAGGTGCTGTCGATCGGAGGGTAACCACTGAACCTGAAGCAGACCCCGGTAAGGATTGTGAACCGCCGATCAGCAGGGCGGCCTGTGCCGGCATAGCAATCGTGGTCATGAGTAAAGCCATTTGAATTCCTGCGAACACTTTAAAACGTTTATTCATGTATGTATCCTCCTATTAAAATTGAAGACAACAGTAGTATAACATGACAAGTTGCTTCATCAAATGGTACATTTTGGGGATGAAAAGACAAATTCCCGTTTACTGGTAATTTCCTTCTCTATATAAAACATTGTATAATGAAGGCATCTATTCTCTGTTTTCGGCAGGGAAAAACTCTACAAATGGATATATAAGTAAGCAAAGGTTAATCATGACGTTAAATTCAGTGCTTTCCCAGGAGGAGGAGAGAATCTCTTTAACGATCTGGAGAGGGTGAAAAGTTAAGTGCAGGAACAGGAAAAAGTAGTTTTAAAATATTGCCCGGATTATACTGCCGATGTTGAACTGAGCTTGAGAGATGGTTTGGCAGAATGGGGCGGTATGTCCGAGTTTGTGAAGCCCGGTCAAAAGGTATTGCTGAAAGTTAATCTTCTGATGAAGAAGCGGCCGGAGGAAGCTGTTACGACTCATCCCAGCGTTGTCGAGGCAGTTGTTCATCTGGTTCAGGAAGCGGGCGGGATTCCGATCATTGGAGACAGTCCCGGGGGGCCTTACACTCTGAGTGCTCTGCAAGCGGTCTATGCCCGATCTGGCCTGCGTGACGTCGCCGAAAGGACGGGAGCACTTCTTAATGAAGATATTGGCCAAACAACTATTCCCTATCCTGAAGGGAAATTAGTTAAAAGTCTGACCGTAACAAATTGCGCTCTCAATGCAGATGTGATTATCCCTCTTTCAAAGCTCAAAACTCACGGGATGATGACCTTTACAGGGGCTGTGAAAATTCTTTTTGGTGTTATTCCCGGTCTGCTTAAGGCAGAATATCATTTAAAAATGTTTAAGATCGCTGATTTTGCCGATCTTTTAGTGGATATTGCTGCTTGGGCCAAACCAGCCTTTAGTATTATGGATGGAATAACAGCAATGGAAGGAGACGGCCCATCAGCAGGCAGGCCACGTAATGTTGGAGCTTTGATCTTAAGTAGGGACCCTTTCGCTCTAGATGTTGTCGCGGCTGATTTAATCGGTTTAAAGCCAGAAAAGGTACCTACAGTGATGGCGGCCCGCAATCGGGGATTAATCAGCAGCTTGGAAGAAATTAGGATAAAAGGAGATGCTCGTTCTCTTTGGCGCATTCAGGATTTTATAATACCCAAAGCTGTTTCGACCAACTTCTTGGATATGGTGCCTATGCCCCAAAGAGCCAAGAAGTTTGTGCTTAATCGTGTTCGCCCGCGCCCTGTTTTTGACCATACTAGTTGTGTGGGGTGCAAAGACTGTGTCAATAACTGTCCGCCAAAAGCTCTGAGCATGAATGAGCATCAACGCCCCGTTGTAGATTTAGAAGCGTGTATTCGCTGTTTTTGCTGTCAGGAGCTTTGCCCGCAGCAAGCTGTGAAAATCTTTAAGCCCTTGATGGGAAGAAAATTACTAAAATAATTGCAATCCCTACTAAAGTTTAGTAGTATGTCCGAAGATGATTGTATGCCGCAGCCAAAGGATGGTTACGGATATGGCTGGAGAAGGTGTTGGAAATGAGTAATAATTTAATTGCTGTTGATGTTGGTTCCGGTACACAAGATATCCTTCTTTATCAATCTGGGGTCGCGTTAGAAAATTGTCCTAAGTTTATTGTTCCCAGTCGTACGCAGTTCGTGGCAGCTCAGATACGAAAAGCCAGCTTAAACGGTAGGGAGATTTTTCTGCATGGCTATATGATGGGCGGCGGAGCCTGCACCCAAGCTTTAAAAGAACACCTAGCCTTAGGTCTCAAGGCCTATGCTGCCCCTCAAGCTGCCCTAACATTTAATGATAACTTGGAAAAAGTTAAGTCTATGGGAGTTGAACTCTGTCCGGAGGCTCCCAATGCTGCAGCTTCTATCTGGATGGGAGATATTGATATCTTAGCCTTGAAGCAGGCGATGGGAGCTTTTGGTTTAGACTACCCTCAGAATTGGGCCGTAGCTGTTCAGGATCACGGCTTTAGCCGAACAGAAAGCAATCGAACGCTGCGCTTTCAGTTATGGAAAGATTTTGTACTCCAGGGAGGAGATTTGAGAACGCTGGTTTTCAAAGAAGAAATCCCCGAAGTCTATACCCGGATGAGGGCTGTGCGGGAGATCCTGCCGGGTGCTGCAATTACGGATACCGGGACTGCTGCGCTTTTGGGAATTATGGCCGATCCTTTGGTGAAGCCTTACCTGGAGCGGGGTATTTTAGCGGTTAATATCGGGAATTCCCATACGCTTGCTGCTGCCATACGGGGAGAACGTGTTTATGGGATTTTTGAACATCATACGAGTATGTTGACTCTTGAAACATTGGCCGCCTTTATCAAACGTTTTCAGGCAGGGGAATTGACCAATGAAGAAGTTTTCCGTCATGGAGGTCATGGCGCAGCAGGACATCCGGATATGAAAGCCGGCTGGGAATTTGTGGCTGTTACTGGTCCTAAAAGAAGTATGGCAAAATCTTTAAATTGGTATGAAGCGGCCCCCTATGGGGATATGATGTTAACAGGGTGTTTCGGTCTTCTTGCAGGGCAAAAAATTATTTAAACTCTATAAAAATATTTTTAAATGGCAAGGTATTTTTCGATGTGTGGAGAATCAATAAGAAATGACTTTTTAGAGTATATAAGAAGGGGGGAAGACCATGACGGGGGTTTTATCTCAATTTCGTAATTTTGGCTGGTTGGATGCTATTGATGTTCTTGTGGTGACAGTGGTCTTCTACCAATTCTATATGCTCATTAAACGAACTCGGGCAGTTCAGTTGGTCAAAGGTGTTTTGGTGCTTCTTGTTGCCTACCTTTTGGCGAAATATTTTCAACTGCGTACATTAAGCTGGATTCTTGACAAATTGTTCCAGATGTTTGTCATTGCTATTCCGGTGGTATTCCAGCCTGAGCTTAGAAAGTTTTTGGAGCAGCTTGGCCGAGGACGATTTTTAACACGCCATCCTTTAACTCCCGGCATTAATTCTTTAGAACAGGTCGTTGAGGAATTGGTGCGCTGTACTCAAGTGCTCTCGAAGAATCGTATTGGAGCTTTGATCGTCATTGAACGAAAAACCGGAGTCCAGGATTTTGTAGAGACTGGTATCAAAATTGACGGGGTAGTCTCCTCCGAGTTTTTAGTCAATGTTTTCATTCCTAATACGCCGCTTCATGATGGGGCAGTTATTATTCGTTCAGATCGTGTGGCCGCTGCGGGGTGTTTCCTTCCTCTTTCGGAAAACCCCAATATTCAGAAAGATTTAGGTACCCGACACCGGGCTGCTTTGGGTTTGACAGAAATTACGGATGCCCTGGCTCTTGTCGTTTCAGAGGAAACCGGTGCGATTTCTGTGGGAATTGACGGTGCTTTGACTCGTTTTATGGACGATAAAATGTTACGTGAATTGTTGCTGAGGGAACTTGAACTGAATGGCACCTCTTCCCCGACAATTCCTTTTTGGAGGTGGTAGCTAGTGATTGATGTTTTACGGCGAAACCTCGGTGTTAAATTGCTTTCGTTTTTAGTTGCCATACTTTTTTGGCTCTTTGTTATGAATCAAGGAAGTGCTGATAAAATAATATCTGACCAAACGTTGACGGTTCCTTTGGTCGTTACCAACCTGCCGCAAAATATGGTCGTGATGAGTCAGCTTCCTTTAATCAGTGTCCGTTTCCAGGGAATTAATCCCAGTGCCAATATTAAAGACATATATGCTCAGGTGGATCTTTCCGGGGCAACAGCTGGAGAACATAGCTATTCAGTTATAATTAATGCCCCTGTAGGAACGACTGTAGTGGATCGTCAACCGGCAAGCATAAAACTAACGTTGGATAATGTTCAGGAGAAAATTCTTCCGGTTCAGGTTGCTATGTCTGGCAATCCTGCCGATGGGTTCCAAGTTGGGACTCCTATTGTTAAACCTTCGGCGGTAAATGTCAGGGGACCGAGTTCGGTTGTTTCAAACTTAAATAAAGTCACCGCAGAAGTCAGCATAGCGGGTGCCAATGATACTGTTGAAGTTTCTCCGGCCGTAAGTTTTCGCGATAAAGCAGGCAAACCTATTCTTGGTCCTAACCCTAGTGTCGATATCTTATCCGCTTATCCGAGCAGTGTCGATGTTATTGTTCCGATTACAGCCAAAGGTATGTCTACTAAGATGATCTCCCTCAAGGTAAAAACTACCGGTACAGTGGCTCAGGGGAAAGTACTTAAATCCGTAATAGCTTCACCTACCAGTGTGCAGGTTTCAGGCAGTGCCCAGGCCTTAAAGGGTTTCGATTCTCTGACCATCGGCCCCGTTGATCTTAGCGGCCTGACTGAAGACAAAACCTTTCAGATTCCTCCGGATCAGGTTACCCTGCCGTCGGGAGTCTCCTTCCTCAATGGAACGACAATCAGTGTTATTGCTCAGATAGGGGCCGGACCAATTCAAAAAACTATTACAGGTGTTCCTGTTGACATCCGAAATGTTGGCAAAGATCTTCAGGTTGATCAGGGAATATCGCCAGTCGATGTGGTGGTTGAAGGCCTTCCGGATGTCGTAAATAACCTAACGCCTACTCAAATCCAGCTGTGGGTAGATGCTTCCGGTCAAGCTGAAGGCAGTTATCCTAATACCCAGCTTCTCTGGCAGCTGCCACCTGGAGTTACCATGATTACAACGCCACAAGTAACCTATAGCCTTAAAGCGAAGGCTTAAAGGAGAATAATAAACGTGGATTTAATATGGACAAGTTTAAGAATTCCTGTCGAGGATGATGGTTTATTAAGAACTGTCATGGCCCGAAAGTTAAAGGTCCCTGAAGCAATGATTCAGGGACTTCGTTTCTTGCGCCGTTCCTTAGATGCTCGTAAGAAACCTAATCTTGTTTTTGATTATACCGTTCAGTTTTCGCTGGAAATTCCTAAAAAAGAAGGATATCGGCTTATATCAAGAATTCCGGGACTAAAAGAAGCTCCGCCGGAAGTTCCTGTAGTCTGGTCAAAGCCTGTGAAAAAGTTACGACATCGCCCTATCGTCGTCGGCTCGGGCCCGGCCGGATATTTTGCAGCCTTGGCCTTAGCCCGTAAAGGGTATCGGCCCTTAGTGCTGGAACGGGGAGATTCGGTGGACGAGCGGACGCGAAAAGTTCAGCAATTTTGGCAGACGGGGAACCTGGACACTGAGAGTAATGTTCAATTCGGCGAAGGAGGGGCGGGAACGTTCTCCGATGGGAAACTGACAACTCGTATCCAAGATCGTCGTATCACAGAAGTATTAGAAACCTTCGTTAAGCACGGTGCACCCTCCGAGATCCTGTTTCTGGCGAAACCGCACATCGGTACAGACATTCTTAAAGACGTCGTAAAGGGGATTCGCCAAGAAATCATTTCCCTTGGCGGCGAAGTTCGGTTTCGAGCTAAAGTGACAACTTTAAAGTCATCAGGAGGTCACCTGCAAAGTGTCATGGTAAACGGCCAAGAAGAAATTTCCGCTGAGGCAGTCGTTTTAGCCGTAGGGCATAGTGCTCGGGATGTCTATAGATTCCTCCATGGGCAAAACATTACTTTGGAGAGAAAAGGGTTTGCCATAGGTTTGCGTATCGAACACCCTCAGACATTGATTAATTTAGCACAGTATGGTGTTGAGAAACATCCTTTGGTTGGCCCTGCGGATTATCAATTGACCTATAAGGACGCAGGGACCGGTCGGGGGGCCTATGCCTTTTGCATGTGTCCCGGAGGAAAGGTTGTTGCCGCTGCTTCGGAAGAAGGCGGCTTAGTGACTAATGGCATGAGCGAATATGCACGGGATACGAACGCAGCCAATAGTGCTATCGTCGTAACTATTGGGACTGATGATTTTACGACCTCGCATCCTTTGGCAGGCCTGGAGTTTCAACGAACATGGGAAAGTAAAGCTTTCGCTGCCGGAGGCGGCAGCTATCATGCCCCGGCACAGCGAGTACAGGATTTTTTAGAGGGCCGGGTATCAGATGATTTTGACTTGCCTGCCAGTTATCTGCCGGGTATTACGTCCTGTGATCTGCATAGTGTCCTGCCCCAGGAAATTGGGGAGGTGCTTGGCAGAGCTTTGCAGGAATTTGAGCGGAAAATTCATGGGTTTACGGGGCCTTCAGCGACCTTGACGGGAATTGAAACGAGGACAAGTTCTCCTCTGCGCATCGTGCGTAATGAGCGAGGGGAATCTTTAAACCTGGCAGGATTATATCCGGCGGGAGAAGGTGCCGGTTATGCCGGCGGCATCACAAGTGCGGCGGTAGACGGCTTAAGAATGGCCGAGCACCTTATGGCACATTATGCGCTGATGGAGTAGAATAGGAGTGTTAGGCGATTAAAGTATGCCTTTCCATGCAAAACCTTAATTACGACATGTTAAAAAATAAGTTGAACATCTCGTCCATATGGTTATAATTAGATAATGTTCATGTAAGCTCATCGAGTTAAAATAGTGATGAAAGGGAGAGAAAGGATTTGGGTCGACTCTTTGGAACCGATGGGGTGCGCGGCGTGGCCAACAGCCAGCTGACACCAAGCCTTGCTTTTCAACTTGGGCAAGCAGGTGCGTATGTTTTGAGCAAGGAGCATCCACACCCTCGAATTGTGATAGGCAAGGATACCCGGATTTCAGGGGATATGCTTGAAGCTGCCTTAATCGCGGGAATCTGCTCTGTTGGAGCGGATGTGTTAAAGGTAGGCGTTTTGCCGACACCTGCGATTGCTTATTTAACGCGAACCTTAGACGTTAGTGCAGGCGTGGTAATTTCAGCGTCCCATAACCCTGTTCAAGATAATGGTATAAAATTTTTTGATTCCACTGGATTTAAATTACCCGATGCCATTGAAGATGAGATTGAAAGTATTGTTGTAAATGACGATAAACCGTGGGATTCCCCCATCGGCGGGGAGGTCGGACGGGTTATTGAGGTTAAGGATGCTGGAGAACGGTACATAAACTTTCTTAAGCAGTCCGTAGGGCGCCTCGATGGCCTTAAAGTAGTTTTAGACTGTGCCAACGGCGCAGCAGCCTGTGTAGGACCTGCGGCACTGCGGGAATTTGGCGTAGAAGTCGTTCCGATTTTCCATAATCCGGACGGTGTAAATATCAATGCGGGCTGCGGATCGACCCATCCTGAGGAACTGCAGCGGGCTGTTTTGGAGCATGGCGCTGATCTGGGTCTGGCCAATGATGGTGATGCTGATCGCTTGATTGCTGTCGATGAGCATGGAAATATCCTGGATGGGGACTTTATTATGGTGATTTGTGCTTTGGCCCAGAAGGAGAAAGGAACCTTAGCGGAAAATGCCGTAGTTGTAACAGTTATGAGCAATCTGGGGCTGCGTTTAGCCCTTAAAGAAGCCGGCATAACCGTTTATGAAACCCAAGTGGGAGATCGTTATGTCATGGAGGAATTACTGCGGACGGGAGCCAGATTAGGCGGAGAACAGTCCGGCCATATCATTTTCTTAGATCAAAATACCACGGGTGATGGCTTATTAACTGCTCTTCATTTGCTGTCGGTGGTCAAAGAACGGCAAGTTCCTCTTTCCCAGTTGGCTAAGCAAATGCAGAGATTGCCTCAGGTGCTTCTGAATACTCGGGTAAGCAATAAAGAACGGTTAATGTCCGATGAGAGAGTTCTAGCCAAAGTGAAGGAAGTCGAAGAGTTATTGGGCGGGCGAGGCCGTGTTTTAGTACGTCCTTCGGGAACGGAACCTTTGATTCGAGTAATGGTTGAAGGACCGGATCAGGAAAAATTGACGCAATTAGCCCAAAGTGTTATCGATATGATTATTAAGTGTGATGCATAAAGATACCATTGAATAACCTGTTTAGTATAGCGTATAATTGGTTCATGTGTTGGAACAGATATGAGTTCTGAAGCATAGAATGGTTTGGCAGCATCTATTATGAGACCTTTCGGATGGAACTTTGTGATAAAACATACGTATCTGACCGGCACATGGACCTTTTGTTTAGTGGAGTGAACGAAGGGCCTCCCATTGTAGAAGTGGTGGCCTTAAAAACGGGATAATGATTCGGTCGTGGATTTCGACCTTATCAAGCTTGCTCTTTGAAAGGGGTGATGCTATAAGAAAAGATCAGTTAGGAATTTCTATGTTTGCGGGTTAGGGTAAAATTGAATTGCGTTGTTTCAGAGACGTTTAAGCGCCAGGACCTTATCTATTATTACGTTTAAGGTCGACGAGGAAGAGGGTTATCGAATCTTTCGGCGGGTCCCTCTCGGTGGCTTGTCACCGTTACGCTTACATAAAACCAGAGAGCAATTTCCGGGACAAAGGGTGAGTGAACAAGAAAAGGGGTTAGTCTGCCTATGTGGACCCTTTGACTATTAATGTCCAAAAGCTGAAACAACGAAGTCGTCCGAGGTAGGGCGGCTTTTTCTCGTATTTGAAAAACGATTTTAAGAAGTTATAACGATGAGATTGAGGGGAGAAAAATAAAATGTGTGGTATCGTTGGATATGTGGGAAAGCAAACTGCTATTCCTATTTTGGTAGAAGGTTTAAAAAAATTAGAATATCGCGGGTATGATTCAGCTGGGGTAGCCGTGTTGGATGCCCAGGGTATCTCTGTGTCCAAAAGCGTAGGCAAGTTGGCCGCTTTAGAGAAGGAGATCGGAGAAAATTATTCTCAGTCCTGTATAGGTATTGGCCATACTCGCTGGGCAACTCACGGTCGTCCTTCCCAGGTCAATGCCCATCCTCATGGGGACTGCGGGCTTGATTTTGCTGTTGTCCATAATGGGATCATTGAGAATTATCTGGAATTAAAAGATCAGCTGATCGAAAAAGGGCACTCATTTGTCTCGGAAACAGATACGGAAGTTTTAGCTCACCTTGTTGAAGATTTTTACCAAGGAGACTTGGAAGCAGCTGTTCGCCAAGTTTTAGCGATTATTCGCGGTTCCTTTGCTATGGTCGTACTCAGCCGCAAAGAACCGGGTAAGCTGGTGGCGGCCCGTAAGGACAGCCCGATGGTTGTAGGGCTTGGTACAGGAGAGTTTTTTGTAGCGAGCGATATTACCGCGATCCTTAACCATACCCGCCAGGTCTATATTCTAGATGACGGCGAAATGGTTGTTATCCAAGAAACCGGGGTAAAAATTACGGATTTTGCCGGAAATCCCCGCGTCAAAGAAGTCATGCATGTTAAGTGGGATGCTGTAGCAGCGGAAAAAGGCGGTTATGAGCACTTCATGCTTAAAGAAATTCACGAGCAGCCTAGGGCCTTGCGAGATACGATGCTGGGACGTCTGGAAGAGGAAAAGGTTGTTCTTCAGGAAGTCGATTTGACCTCGGATGAGCTCGCTCAAATTCATAAAGTTTATATTGTTGCTTGTGGAACAGCCTGGCATGCCGGGTTAGTCGGCAAGACCTTGATCGAGCGCTGGGCACATCTCCCAGTGGAAGTAGACATTGCCTCAGAGTTCCGCTATCGGTCCCCATTAATAGACGAACACACCCTTGTGGTAGTTGTGAGTCAGTCCGGCGAGACAGCGGATACTTTGGCAGCTTTGCGGGAGGCTAAAAACCGGGGTGCACGTGTAATTGCCATTACCAATGTTGTAGGCAGTACGGTGTCCAGGGAGGCTCATGATGTAATCTTTACTTGGGCCGGTCCTGAAATCGCAGTAGCCTCAACAAAAGCTTATACAACTCAATTAGAAGGAATGGTGCTGCTCGGATTATACCTTGCTCAAGTCAAAGGAACCTTACCGGCAAACAAGATCGGGGAAATTATTCAGGGTTTAAAAAATATCCCTGCTCAAGTGCAGGAAATACTTGACCAAGAGAGCAGTATTCGTGAACTAGCCAAATCATTTGTCGGCGTTGAGGATGCGTTCTTCCTGGGCCGTTCCTTAGACTGGGCGGTTGCTATGGAAGGTGCTCTCAAGATGAAGGAGATTTCCTATATTCACGCTGAAGCCTATGCGGCAGGGGAATTGAAACATGGTACGTTGGCCCTCGTCACAGAACAAACCCCCGTCCTTGCTCTGGCAACCCAACGGGAGGTATTCGATAAAACCGTTTCCAATATCAAAGAAGTAAAAGCTCGTGATGCCAAAGTTTTCGGGATGACTTATAAAGGCAATACCAGCCTAGCTAAGGCGGTAGATCAGGTTATCTATATTCCCGAGACCAGAGATGAACTTGCTCCGATTCTCACAGTTATTCCGCTCCAGCTTTTGGCTTATTATGTCTCTGTGGCCAGAGGCTGTGACGTCGATAAGCCGAGAAACTTGGCCAAGAGCGTGACGGTTGAGTAGAATGTTAATAAAATGCGACAACTTGTTCAATAATAATAATCACTGCAGAAAGAAAATAAAGACTGCAGAATAAAAATAATGTATGCAGAAACCCGTGGGGTGTAAGCAGGAGCAATCTTGTAAACCTCCACGGGTTTTTTTGTGTCCAAGAAACTACCCATCACCCCAAAAAAGAGAGATATAAATAAAAAAAAGAGCCCCACAGGGAGTGTAATCAAGACGGTTTCTGATGGGTCAGATAGAGATAAATATATATAGAAAAATAGATAGAGGAGGATAGATAAAATTGTTTTTTAAAAAATTTCATTAGTGCTTGCTATATGTTAAGCTAATGAGGGTACTTTGATAAAACTATATTTCAAGATACTAACTTTTCTTTAAATATTTTTTTACTTGACTGAAAAGCGATTCAGTGAAGTAGAGAAAAGGAATAGAGACGCTCAATAGAAAAAGCTAAAAATACCTAAAACGTTAAGGAGATCATGAGTAACGTATGAAGTTTTCTTTTTTTCGATGGCGCAAAGGGATCCTTCTAAGCTTTCTTGGACTTATCCTTTTAACCGGTTGTTCCGCAAAAAGCCCCTCTCCTCAGGTAACGAAGGTTGGCATTTTAGTTGCTGATTCTACAAGAACAGCCAAGTTTGAGGGGTTTAAGCAGGGCTTGGCTGAATTAGGCTACGGTGAGGGGAAGATGAGCTTTCAAGTTTTGAATGCGGAGGGTAATTCGCAGAAACTTACTGTCGAGGCTAAGGAATTGGTCCGCCAAGCCCCGGACCTTTTGGTGGCTGCAGGCTTCGCGGAGGCGGAGGCTATTCTGCATGCTTCCGATGAAAAATCGAAAATTCCGGTTCTTATGATTGGAGTGACTTCAGCTTCAGACCTTGCGGATGAATTTAAAGCAAGGGAAATACCCGTTTCCGGGATTGATAATGGGCATGTGGAATTGACCGGGAAACGTCTTGAACTTCTGCAGCTTCTTTTTCCTGATCGGACCAAAATCCTGAATGTTTATGATCCGGGCATTCAAGCAAGTCAACAAGCCCTGGACGAAGTTCATAAGATCCTGGGTTCTAAAACCCGTTATGAAGATATCCCTGTTAGTGAGACGTTGGGCTTAAGCCGTTTGCAGAACCATGATTTTCAAAAGAACGAAGCGATACTGCTTCTGCCGAGTTATACTATTGAAAGCAACGTCCGCAAAATCCGTGATCTTGAACTACAAGAGCGGGTTCCGGTGATGGGCTTTTATGATACCGAAGTGGCTGCCGGCTATACAGCAGCTTACGGACTTTCTTATCATGATTCGGGTTACCAGGCTGCGCGTTTAGCCATTCGTATGCTGAAAGAAAAAAAGTCAATCCCTTTTGATATGCCGGACTCGGTTCAACTGGAAGTCAATCGCCTGGCTATCCAAAGGATTGGTGAGAAATTATCCCCTACCGGCCAGAGCTTTGCTGTACAAGTGGATACGATTCAGAAATGAGGGAGGAGGTAACGTTCGATGAAGGGTCTTGATCTTCAAACTTGTCCTGAATCGATCCATCTTCCTTGGTGGTATCGTATCCGAGTACGGACGCTTCTTTTCGGAGTTTTAGCATCTATTCTTCCGGTGCTCCTTATCAGCGGCTATTATCTTTATTTTGCCAAGTTGGATTTGCAACGCAGTGTTCAAACACAAAACAATTTGTTAGTCGCTCGCATTGCTCAAGAAGTTGATCTGTCGCTTGAACATACCGAGGAATCTCTGAAAAGTTTAGCGGTCAATCTAACGGATCCGGAACATCCCAATGATGATTCTCAGGTAGACAGACTCCGTCATGATCCTCAGTTGCAGCTTCAGTTCTACCGGTTCTTACAGGAATTTCCTCTGGCGGATGAAGTCGTCCTCCTGAATGCGCAAGGTGAGGCTATTGGAGGAGTGAGTCGGTTTCAGATCTTTCAGCCTGAAATGAATTGGGCGAACCCCAATTTGCTCAAGAACCTAACCTTAGATAAACCTTCCTATAGTGATGTTCATTTTTTGAGCAGCGGAATTCCCACCGTTAAGATTGTTGTGCCCTTGGATGCTGATGCGGATTTTTCGGGTGGCATAGGGATTCAACTCCGCCTGAGAGGGTTACTGACAACCTTAAAGACGCCAAATCCCTTACCGAAAGCTGATCTTTTCGTGGTCGATCCCTCGGGACGCCTGATTGCAGATTCGGATGTTACTCGCCTTCTGGAAAAAGCAGACGTTCGCAAAAGCTATACAGTACAGAATTTCCTTATGTATAAAAACCCGCAGGAATTGCCCGCTTTGAATCAGTATCTCAGCTATACCGGTCAGGAAGTGATCGGTGGGTATGAAGTGCTGCCGCGCAATGGCTGGGGAGTTATGGTTGAGCAGCCTGTTGCAGTGGCTTTTGCTCCGATCAATCAGTTAATAGCGCACTTTCTGATCTTTATCCTCTTTATCTTGGTGATCTCGATATCCGCAAGTATCGTATACGGTTTATCCATTACCCGTCCGGTCGAGCGACTTGAAGAGGCTGCATGGATTGTTTCGCGCGGGCGCCTGGAGGAACGGGTTCCGGAAGATCGGAAAGACGAGTTGGGGCAGCTGGCCAGGACGTTTAACTTTATGATGGAACGTCTGCAAGCTCAGTCTGAAAATCTAATCCAGGAGAAAGAACGTTTAGACACGATTGTGCATGGGATCGGTGCGGGTTTGGCTCTTTTGGAGAAAGATTTTTCGGTCACCTGGATGAATCCGGTTCTGGAACATTGGGTAGGAGAAGGTTTTTCTTCTCTTCCCCAGAAGGATAAGTGCTATATGCTCTTTGGGAATTCAGAAAAACCCTGCGAGAATTGCCCTCTGGAAAATTCTTCAGGCACTGATTGGAAGGAGGATGTAATTTCTTATCTGAATCGCCCGGACGAAGGCAATGCAGCCAGGCAAAAGATCTTTAGACATCGACTTTATCCCTTAAACCATGCCCGACCCAATGAACCGGGTTATCTGATGGTGATTGAGGATATTACTGAACAGCGCCGCATGGAGGATTTAATAATCCAAGCAGATAAACTCTCGGCTCTGGGCTTATTGGCCTCAGGTTTTGCCCATGAAATCAATAATCCATTAGCCATTATTCAAGGATATGCCGAAGATTTAGAAGAACAGATCGTCGAGCCTTTTGTGGGAAACGGAGGCACCGTACCGGAACGGATGAAGCGCTCTTTGCGGACGATTCGTAAGCATGTCGGGAGAGCTCAAAGAATTACCCAGAGCCTTTTAAACTTTTCACGAAAATCAGAGTGGAAGGTTGAAGAGATTGGCGTGGAGCAGGTGATTGAGGAAAGTTTAGCGCTCCTTGAAATCCTACTGCGAAAAAAGCAGATCCGGGTCATGAAACGCTGGGAAAGCCCGTTGCCAGGGGTTAAAGGAGATGCACTGCAGCTTGTTCAGGTGTTCGTGAATATCCTCAGCAATGCCGTGGATGCACTTCCGGAGCAGGGAGAACTTCAGATTGAGGTTCAAACAAGGGCCAAAAAAGGCGAAAGCATCCTGGAAATCACAGTTCATGATAACGGTGAGGGGATAGCGCCTGAGCTTTTGTCCAAGATTTTTGATCCGTTTTTTACGACCAAAGAGGTGGGCAAGGGAACAGGACTGGGACTGGCCATCAGTTACGGCATCATCGCTCGAATGGGAGGGACGATTCAGATAGAAAGTGAACCTTGCCAGGGAACGAAAGTTCAGATTACTTTGCCGGTTATAAAAATGCCGGGGTGAAATGAGGAGTGACAAGGAGTGGCTGAAGGAGCGAGGGGCAACACCCCGGAGTGGGAAAATTTGAGGTTAATTATTGTTGATGATGAAGAGGATTTGCTGGATTTGCTCGTGGATCGTTTTGAGCGCAAGGGATGTTTTGTTGAAGGTTATTTGAACAGCCTCGAAGCGCAGAAGGCTTTAGAGGTTCGGAATTTCGATCTTGGGATTTATGATATCAATCTTCCGCAGATGAACGGGGTTGAGCTCCTGCGTTGGAGTAAAGAAGTGAACCCGGAGATGGAAATTCTGATGCTTACCGGGCATGGTACCGTCGAAACGGCGATAGAGACGATGAAGCTGGGGGCTTATGATTATTTGCGTAAACCATATGCCTTGGCGGAGCTGGAAACCATGGCCGAAATGGCTTGGGAGAAAAAGCGTCTCAAAGAGACGAATACCGGACTCCGTCAGGCTCTCGTGAATCAAGCCGTAACAACCTCCGGCTTCGACCCGGAAGAGAGCTTCCAGATTATTGGGAAGAGCCCGGAAATGATGAAATGGATTGAACTCACCCAGCGGCTGGCGGACAGTGATATATCGGTTTTAATTGAAGGAGAGAGCGGCACCGGTAAAGAGTTATTCGCGAAGGCCCTGCATCTTTGGGGGAAACGGTCGGAGCAACCCTATATTGCGATTAACTCTGGTGCGCTTCCAGAAAACCTGTTGGAATCTGAACTTTTCGGGCACGTCAAAGGAGCCTTTACCGGCGCTTCCCAGGAGAGAAAAGGTCTTGTCGAGGTAGCGCATCAGGGAACGCTTTTTCTTGATGAAATTGGGGAGATGCCGCTGAACTTGCAAGTTAAGCTCTTGCGTTTTTTGGAAAGTGGAGAATACCGGCGAATCGGTGAATCCCGCTTGCGCAAAGTAAATGTTCGAGTGGTTGCAGCGACTAATCGTGTCCTGGAAAAGGAAGTAGCACACGCTAATTTTCGCCAGGATCTATACTACCGTCTGAATGTCATGAAATTGACGATTCCTCCTTTGCGGGAACGTCCGGAGGATATCGAACCGTTAGTTGAGCATTTTCTCAAACGCTACAGCCGGGTAAAACCACTGAAAATGACACCTGAAGCCTTGAAAGACCTTCGCCGTTATCCCTTTCCCGGAAATGTGAGGGAACTGGCCCATATGATTGAAAGGGGTATCATCCTCAGCCAAGGAGTGGAAATTGAGGGGAAGGACCTCCTAATTCCGCAGTTTCACGCGTTCGGCCAACCGCAAAATGAGCGGCTTGTTTCTCTAGCCCAGCTCGAAAAAGAGCACATTGTCAAGGTTCTGGATTGTTGCAAAGGCAACAAGACTCATGCTGCGAAGATCCTTGGAATCAGTGTACGTCAGTTGTATCGGAAGCTCGACGAGTACGACTCTGAAAATATGTCATAGCTGCTCTGTAAAAATGTCAGAGTAAAGAAAGCCTTAAATCCTAGAAAGCTAGGGTTTAAGGCTTTTTTATTCTGGTACAGTAATTGCAATATATTATGTCGCTTATGAGCACAAGAAAAGAACTATTGTACAAAAAAAGGAGGTACCCCATGCGCAGTTCAGATGCAGCTCAAACCGCCAAAAAACAGCCCCGCTGGGGGATGGTCATTGATCTGACAAAATGTGTCGGATGTGATACGTGTACCGTCTCGTGTAAGGCGGAGAATCGTACCCCACCCGGGGTTTCTTATAATGTCCTGTTGGAGCTGGAGGACGGAATATTCCCTAATGTAAAACGGGTTAATATTCCCCGCCCCTGCATGCAGTGTGATAAGGCGCCCTGTGTCCAGGTTTGTCCGGTCAGGGCCTCTTACAAAGCAGACAACGGGATTGTTGTCATTGATTATGATCGGTGTATTGGCTGTCGGTACTGTATTAGTGCCTGTCCTTACGGAGCCCGTTCCTATGATGACGGCGCAAGTTATGAACAGGAAATGTTAGGCTACAATGATGTTCAAGCTCCGGAATATGGTAAAAAACGCGGACCCCGCAGAAATGGAAAGATTCCCGAAGGCGTCGTACGCAAGTGTTCTTTTTGTTTCCACCGTTTGGAGCGGGGTGAAGAACCGGCATGTGTAGAAACGTGCATTGGGGATGCCCGATATTTTGGAGACTTGAATGATCCGAACAGCGTCGTTTCCAAATTAGCTGCCAGTTCTAGGGCTTACCGTTTGAAAGAGGACCAAGGAACTGAGCCGCGGGTTATCTACTTGCGCTGACATTTGGAGAGGAAAACCAAGAAAGTGGGGATAGATATGCAAACGACAAGCGCCGGTTCGAGGCTTCATCGTATCGAGCGGGAGTGGTGGACTGTCTTAGGAATTATCTTTGTTGTCGGGATGATTTCTCTTGTAAAAGGGTATTTATTGGAGGGAATGAGCTCAACGAACTTGACGAACACTGTTCCCTGGGGAGCCTGGGTTGCTTTTTATATTTATTTTATCGGCATGAGTGCCGGCTCGTTTCTCCTTTCGACGTTGATCTTTGCCTTTGGCATGAAGCAATATGAAGAAATTGGGCGTTCAGCTCTTTTATCGGCGATTGCCAGTATGATTACCGCCATCGCCTTTATTTTCTTGGATATCGGCCGTCCTGACCATGTCTTTAATTCTTTGCTCAATTGGAACATCATGAGTACGATGGCGTGGGAAATCCACTTCTATATACTTTATATCTTGCTCTTAGTTACCGAGCTCTATTATTCAATGCGCCCTGATCTGGTCAAACGGTCTGAAGAGCAAGGGCGTTTTGCCAAACTTTCCAAGTTCCTGACTTTTGGCTATACGGATGTTTCAGAAGAATCACTTGCCTGGGACAAGCGTCTGCTTAAAATTTTAGGAAGTGTGGGAATACCCCTCGCAATCTTTGGTGTCCATGGAGGAACGGGTTCGATTTTTGCCGTAGACAAAGCACGTCCTTTTTTAAACAGTGGACTTTTCCCCATCATCTTTATTCTTTCGGCTCTCGTTTCCGGAACAGCTCTCTCCATTGCCCTCTATGTTATTAAGAATTGGGTATTTCATCGTCCTCATGACCGGACCATGGTTCAGTCCCTGGGAACCTTGATGGGAATGTTCCTGGCCATTGAGCTCGGACTGGAGTGGTATGAATTCCTTATTGGCCTTTACGGACTTAAAAGTGAAGAACTCCTAACGATTAAAACGATGACAGCCAGCCCATTCTGGTGGTCCTTTTGGGTTTTTCAAATGGGACTTGCCATGGTGATTCCATTGATTCTTGTCTTTTACAAAAAAACACGCCAATCCGTAAAGTGGGTTTTGGCCGCAGCGATCATGACAATTGTTGGAGTCGTTGGCGTTCGCTTCAATATGATTGTCCCTCCCTTTATCGTCCCTGTCTTGAAGGGACTCCCGCCAGGGAATTATTACCCGACCCTTTCCGAATGGGTAACGAGCTTGGGACTGATTGCGATGGGAATAATTATTTATACTTTGGGCGAGAAAATCCTGCCCATTGATCAATACGAGGCAAAGACCCAAGAAGCTGCCGATGGCTTGGGTGCATTCGATGCAGGTCAAGATTTTGGGCACGCGGGTCTTGAGAAAGGAGTGGAATAATCCATGGCAGAGAAAAAGGATTCGATGAAGTTGAACCGGCGGAACTTTCTAAAAGCTTCGGGAGTTTTAGGTGCCGTGGCTTTTGGCGGACCGTTCCTCGGAGATCCCCTGCGACAATTGATGAATAATGCTTGGCTCGATACCCCTCACGGCGTAGGCGGCCAAGATGAAGATTACACAGCGGCTAATGTGATCTATACTACCTGCGAACAGTGCAATTCCCACTGTACAATTAAGACTTGCATTGAGGAAGGGGAAAAAGGAAGGCCCTATTCAAGCTTAGTCCGAAAAATTGCGGGAAATCCCTACAGCCCGTTGACGACGATTCCGTTTGGTCCGGTTCCTTATGGAACTTCGGCTTTAAGCGCAGCGAAGGGTAAGCCCACCTTGGCCGTGGAGGGCCGCGGGTTTCGGGGCGGAAGAACCTGCCTCAAAGGACAAGCCGGGATACAGACCGCTTATGACGCTTTACGCGTCCGTACACCTCTTAAACGGGTCGGACCCAGAGGAAGCGGAGAGTGGAAAAGCATCACCTGGGAGCAGGCGATTCAAGAAATTATTAATGGCAGTTCCGATTTGGGAACACCGGGTCTCAAATCCCTTTGGGCCTATGTCGGCAAAGCAAAGGTGATGGGCGATTGGGATCTCGTTAAAAAAGGACAAATGACGGCTCAAGAGTTTGATAGAAAATACAAAGATGTGCTCATTGACACTCAACACCCTGATTTTGGTCCGAAGTCAAATCAAATTGCCTGCCTTGGAGGAGACCGCCGAGATTTTATGCGCGACCGCGTCTGGTTTCAAGGCTTCGGCAGTATCAACTTTGATGATCACGGCGGGGCCTGCGGTGCCAACGGGGTCATTGGAACAGTTCACTCCTTCATAACTCAGCAACCGAAAAAGAGACTCTATGCCGACCTGAACGCCACGGAATTCCTGTTAGTTTGGGGAACAAACCCCATGGTCGCCAATCGGGGTCCTACGTTTTTGGCGCCGATGTTGACGAATGCCTTAGCCCGGGGTATGAAGATGGCTGTTATTGATACCCGGATGAGCCGGACCGCTGAAAAAGCCGATCTCTGGGTGCCGATTCTCGCAGGGACAGATGCTGCCTTGGCCTTGGGCATAGGCCGTTGGATTGTTGAGAACAAACGCTATGACGAGCGATACTTGCGCAACCCAAACCTTAAAGCGGCCCAGGCAGATGGAGAACCAACCTGGAGCGATGCCACCTATTTAATCAATGTTTCGGATGAAAAAAAGCCGAAGCTAAGGGCAAAAGATCTGGGAATCGGGGATGATACCGAATTTGTAGTTTTGCAAAATGGGACTCCAGCTGCTCATAGTCAGGCCGCTGAGGGCGATCTGGAAGTCGATAGTGTAGTTAATGGCATTCATGTGAAATCGGCGTTTACTCTTTATAAAGAACGGGTCATGGAACAAACCTTAGACGAATATGCGAACATCGCAGGAATTACGAAGGAACAAATTATCGAACTTGCCCAGGAATTTACGTCTCACGGCAAGAAAGCCGCCATTATGGCTTATCGCGGCATTGCCATGCACGCCAACGGATATTATACGGCACGGGCTGTGAACATGCTGAATCATTTAATCGGCAATCATGATTGGCAGGGGGGAAGCCTGACCGGTGGAGCACGGCATAAGGATATGACAGGCCGCTATGATCTGAAAAAGGTCCCGAATGCTCATCAGGCCTGGGGGATTCCGATCAGCCGCCGCTCCTCCGCCTACGAAAAGAGCAGTCTCTTTAAACGAGACGGTTATCCTGCCAAACGTCCCTGGTTCCCGATTGCCGGAAATTCTTCGGAAGAAGTGATTCCAAGCGCTGCCGAAGGATATCCGTATTCCTTGAAAGCCCTTTTCATTTACCGGGTCAACCCATTACTCACCTTCCCGGCAGGGGATATGACCCGTCAGACCTTAATTAATCCTCAAAAAATTCCTCTGCTGGTTTCTTCTGATATCGTTTTGAGTGAAAGCACCTCCTGTGCGGATTTTGTCTTACCGGACCTGAGTTATCTGGAACGCTGGGGCCGGAAAACAATTACTCCCAGTTTCCCCTTGAAGGTGACACACTTCATGCAGCCTGTGACCCGCGTTTATCCAGAGCCTCGCGATACGCAAGATGTTTTCATCGAGATCTTAAAGAAACTAGGCTTACCGGGTGCCGGAGCGAAGGCCTTTGCGGATGGGAGTCCGTTAGACCGGGTTGAGGACTTTTACCTAAAAATGATTGCCAATATTGCTTTTGCTGAAACTCCGGTTCCTGATGCATCAACCGAAGAACTTCAGGTCTTCAGCGAAGCCCGAAAGGCGGCTTTAGGCCAATTCTTTGACGAAAAAAGCTGGCGCAGTGCGGTTAAACCGGAAGAGTGGGCCAAGGTTGTAACGGTTCTTAACCGAGGCGGACGTTTTGAAGATCCAGGTGCGGAATATGAGGGGCCTCTCCTCAAATACCGTCTTAACGGGCAAACTATATTCTATGACGAAAAAACGGCGGGAGCGAAACATTCCTATACAGGACAATATTTTGATGGCTTGCCCAAATACGAAAGCATTCGTACGTATGATGTACAAGAAGTCAAACAAAGCGAGCCGCTTCACTTTCTTAACTGGAAGGCGAGGAATATTGCTACTCACCGTACGATCAGCGATGTTTGGTTAAGGGAGATTAAACCTGAGAATTTTCTTTGGATTAATCCGATCGATGCTAAAAAGCGCGGGTTGCAGGACGGTGATCAAGTCAAGATCAAATCAGGACTTATTGAGGTTGTCGGCCACATCATGGTTACGGGCGGAATTCGCCCGGGAACGGTGGGAACACCCTACAACTATGGTAATACTGCTTATGGGGGGCATCCGGTCATCATTGACGGAAAATCAACTCCTGTGCTAAAACCGTATAACCATACACCGTTTACCGTCAAAAAGCCTTTTGAGCAGAAAACGGGCTATGCCCTTGGGCGGGATACCGGGTTCTCAGGAAACAGCTTGCTCATGATTGATCCCAAACTGAAAAATACCTCATTGCTGGATCCGATTGGCGGAGGTGTCGCTTCGCTCGATACTAAAGTTGAGATCATACGAATATAAGTCATGATAGCTTACCTTAAAGTCTCCAAACGCGAAGAACATAACCTCCACAGCCACATTGATCAATAAATTGATATTTTATTCCTTCTTCAAATTTGTTTTCTAAAACTTTTGTTAAGTAGTCCATGGGATTACCAAAAGCTGCAGGAGTTACAATGTTTAATGACAAGGTCTATATTATTTTCATAATCTCCATGCTCTAAAGCAACAGAATGATCTTTATTCATAACTCTGATCTCCTATCTGATTCGTATTCAGGGCTTTGCCTTATAGTTTGTTCATATATATGGAATGATATCATTTGAGGTAATTTTGAACTGTGCTCGAGATCATAGTTATCTCACGTATTTCGATTTGTCAGATTGCTTCCGACCCGGGTGATGTTTAATTACAGCCAAGAACAATAAGGGGAAACGATACGAAGCATAGCCTAGGTTACAAGATCCCGCCTCAAAGGATTATAGAGATAAGCGTAGGAAAAATGGTGATTTTCTATCAATTCTTAATAAAAAAAACGCTGTAATAGCGGGTATAAATTACCCAGCTATACAGCGTTTCTTTTATTAAGGCTTTTGATTTGATATATCAGAGATATAAAGCACCAGATAAAACCGGCTTTTCGTTTTTGACATAAATATCTAAACGTGATTTTACTCACGCTTAAGCGAATTAATAATGGCTATAATTATAGTACTAAAAATTAAGCGGGAGTAGTTAGCTCTTAAAACGTTACTTTGGGGGAAAACGATTTATCATTTCCAAAAGAATAAGATTTTCCGTAAACTTGTTCGTTCGAATCCTATTAAACTGCAGCTAGGGGGACATAATCTCATGGAAGAACATTTACTGGTATTTAAAGAGGTAGCAGACTCTCATAATATAACGTCAACCGCAAAAAAACTTCACATGAGTCAACCAAATATTACGTTGCAAATTAAGAACCTGGAACACGAATATGGGGCAAAATTTTTTAATAGGTCCAATAAAGGGGTTTCTTTGACTAAAGAGGGCGAAATTTTCTACGCACATGTTCGAAATGTGTTAGATGTACTTTCAAATGCCAGAGAACAGATAAAAAACCTTTCCAAGAGACAGAAAAAAGTAATCTGTGTTGGCACAACATTGGTGATCGGAGAATATATTCTGCCAAGTCTTTTAGCATTTTTATATGAAACTCATCCTGACGTTGAGTTTAAAGTGAAGATCGGAAATACAGAGTCAATATATCAAGAGATCATGGAGAGAAAAATACATATAGGTTTAATCGAGGGCCAAATTGACAAGCACGCAGATCTGAATGTTGAACGTTTTTGGGAAGATGAGCTGGTAGTCGCTCTTCCATATTTCCACCCTTGGGCATCTAGAACAACTATTACGCTCGAAGAACTGTTAAATGAGCGTTTAGTGACCAGGGAGGCAGGCTCTGAAACTCGCAGAGTGATGGAGATCATGCTTAGAGAGAAGGGGATTGATCCAACTCGAGTGAATTTGTCCATGGAGTTAGGGAGTACTCAGGCGATCAAACAAGCGGTCGCAGCCGGGCTGGGGATTGCAATTATCTCTTCGTTAACTGTCAGTAAAGAGAGTGACCAAAAAATTTTTAAAACATTAAAAATACCAAATGCGCCCGTTTGCCGCGCTCTTAATATTCTCTCATATGCTCACATTAAGAGTGCTGATGAGGAACTTATCTTAATTAACTTGCTGCATAATCATGAGTTAATTGGAGAGATATTAAGTATGGATTATTACGAAATAGAGAAGCAGATGAGTAAAAAACATTTGCTTGCATCGAAGTAACATATATTGAAAAGGAGAGTAGATATTTTATATGATTAGCGTTTATCCTCCAAGAAGTCCTAGGTTAATCCGTATCGAGACTCTGTCGGAACAAAAATCCTGTCGAGGAAGTTATTAAGGATGCTCTGAAATTCTTCTGTTCCATTTCGATTAATAAATGTATTGAAAGACTCATGATCTATTCTATGATCCTTATAAAAACGAATTAATTGTTCAATTACGACATGTGCAATATCTGCAGGGATGAATCCTTTTAAACTTGTTCCGATCTGAGGCTCCGGGCCTAATACACCTCCGATTTGTAGTTCAAAACCTTCAATCGTTTGACTTGTTTTTTTAGATTTGGCTCCTCGCAGTCCGATATCTGCAAGTTGCACTTGGCCGCAAGAATTGGGACAACCGGTAATATGAATGCGTATAGGAGTATCTAATTTTAATGTATTATCGAGGTATTGGGAGATCTGTCGAGCGTATTTTTTTGTTTCTACAATGGCTAAATTGCAGAAATCCTTACCAGTACAAGAAATGGTATGAGCTTTGAACGTTTCTGGGAAAGGGGTTAATACATGTAACAGCGGCTCATGTAAAAAGGACATCACGCGGTTATCTGAAATACCGGCAAGTATTATGTTTTGGGAATTTGTAATTCGTATTGTTCCATCTCCGTATTTGTCGGTAATGTCTGCTAAATCCTTGAGATTATCTGCACTTAGACGTCCAAGAGGGACCGACAAACCAAAATAATGAAGCCCAGGTTGTTTTTGCTGATGAATGCCATTAAAATATCCCGCATTCCAACCACAGATTAAATCATCCCCTCCGCTTAAAAGAGGCCCAACTAACTTTTCAAGTTCTTGCTTAAATTTCATGGCACCCCAATCAGCGACTAAAAATTTTAGGCGGGCATGCTGTCGGCTTTGACGATAGCCAAAATCACGAAATAGGCTTGCAACACCAATTGTTACTTTGAGAACCTCATCAGGTTTCAGAAAAATATCCAGTTTCTTTGCTAGATGGGGCTTGGCAGATAACCCTCCGCCAACGTAAACGTGGAAACCTTGAACAATTTCATTATCAATTAATTTAGAGGCTGGTGTAAAGGCAAGGTCATTAATCGCAGCATGACCTGTATCAAAGATATTGGCTGAGATAGAAACTTTAAATTTTCGGGGAAGGTTAGAGAAATCTCTATTTCCTTGAAAGAAGTTGTAAACTTCATTTTGAATCTTACGAGTGTCCAAGATTTCATGAGGATCTATTCCTGCCAGGGGGTTTCCAATAATATTGCGAGGGCAGTCTCCGCAGGCTTCGACACTACTCAAGTTTACCGAGGCGAGCTTGCTCTGAATACTTGGAATATCTTCTATCCTTAGCCAATGAAATTGAATTGATTGCCGGGTGGTAATATCTAAGATATCCCGGCCATAATCCTTAGAGATAGAGGCAAGAACCCGCGCTTGGGTACTTATCATGACTCCGAAGGGAATTTTGACACGCATCATAAAATATCCATCTGAGCGAGGACGTTGGATATAAATACCTGCCCATTTAAGTAGGTCTCTTTCTTCATTGCTTATAGAAGTAAAGCTCGCCTTCTGAAAATAGTTAAGTTTGTCTAAGATGTCGAGTCCATCGGTATCCAGTTTAGTTAACTCAAAACTATTAAGTTTTTGGGCATTTAATGCCCACTTGTTGATAATGTTCAGCATAAGTATACCACCTATTCCGATAAAAATAGTATGAATAAAAACAATGAATAAATAATAAACCAAAGTAATCTATTTGTCCATAAGAAATCTCTTAAAATTCAAGAAATACTTTATCCGGGACGATATGTTTTCTTGTGCTAAATTTTCAATGATGAGCTAGTATTTTATATCTGATTTCATAAAAATGACTACTGTGGATGTTAATAATTATTGTCATGTATAAATGAAATTATTCTTAAGTAATAAGTTAATTTATGAGGTGCAATCCATCTCGTTGGCAATTATCTCATACAATATCTCCTTGAAATAAGGCTATATCTGGTTTAAAATAAGAATCCATTGAGCATAGTACAGATATTTAAGGTTTATGCACTAAAACAAAACAAATTGCACAAAAACTGAGTTCGTGTGCTTGTAATTAGGCGACTAAAGTATTATAATAAACGCGAAGTCAATAATTACTCGGTAGGTGAGGCTACCGCAAGGATATGGATTGCTGCCGCGGAGAGTTGGAGACAACTCGAGAAGGTCAACAGGATATGTCGAAAAACAAGGCATAACCTAATGTAATTTCACTGCCTTGCAGAGCTAAAACTTGAACGGGATTTAACAAGGGATTATTATGCCTTCGCCATGTTGTTCAAGTTCTGGCGAAGGTTTTATTATTTTTCGCAAGTTGTAACAGTTGCATTGCAACTTTATAGTCTGAAACATGGAGGTTGTTCATGATGGACACAGACCCTGATGGTAGATGCTTTTATTTGAATATAGCGTGGGGGGAATTTTGACTTTGATTTATTTATATATCTAAGTCTAATATATTATTGTCAAAAATCCCTCCATATAAGAAATGGAGGGATTTATTGTGTCAGTATCAACGTTTTATCTTAGCCGGGTATTAGGTAATAAAGTTATTTCGAGTAATCATAAAACAATAGGCAAACTATTAGATTTAATTGTTGATGTAAACGAGATTAGTCCAAAAGTGATTGCGGCTAAAGTTAAGCTTGAGAGAGAAATTAGAGTTATTGACTTTTCAGGGATATCAATTTTTAAAGATAAGGGTCAGTACATTATTCGGTGTGATCAGTTACAAGAAATGACAGTTGCCAAAGAGAATACCATGTTCCTGAAAAAGCATGTTTTAGACAAGCAAATCGTCGATATGGATGGTCGGAAAGTTGTAAGGGTGAATGATTTAAGGTTAGCAATTCTTAAAAGCGGTATATTTACGATTGCGGTTGATGTAGGTTTCGATGGCCTTTTGAGACGTATTGGAATTGCTAAACCGATAAAGAAGATTTTGAAGCCTTTTGGGATTCGCGTACCAAGTAAAATGATTTTATGGGATGATGTGGCTTCTGTAGATTATATCCATGTAGGACTAACGCTTTCCAAAGAACATGATAAACTTTTAACCCTTCATCCCTCTGATCTAGCAGATATTATTGAAGATTATGACAGGCATACTCAGGTTGCCATTTTTAACTCTCTCGACGAAGAGAAAGCTGCCGATGTACTGGAAGAACTTGAAACTGATGCGCAATTACACGTCTTGGCAAACCTTTCGGTAGAAAAGGCAGCCGACGTTCTTGAGAAAATGCCGGCAGATGAAGTCGCAGATATTCTTGATGAGATGGAAGAGGAAGATGCCGAGAAACTGTTAAATGAGATGGAACAAGAAGTATCTCTTGAAGTTCGGGAATTGATGGAATACCCGGATGACACGGTAGGAAGTTTAATGACTACAGATTATATTTCTCTTAATCAGAGCATGACAGTCAACGAAACGTTAAGGGAGTTAAGACACTTAAAACCTGAACCAGATACGGTTTATTATCTGTATATTGTTGATGATCATGAAAAACTTATCGCGATAGTCTCGTTAAGGGATATTGTTATTTCTGAACTTGATGTAAAACTTAAGGAGATCATGCATACAGATGTTATCTATGTATACGATTATGAAAAGATTGAAAAACTGAATGAAATAATAACGAAATATAATTTGCTTTCAGTTCCAGTTGTTGACAAAAAAATGAAGATGCTTGGTATGGTCATTATTAATGATGTCATGGATTTGGTCGTAAGAAAAAGAAGAAATTAGATGGAGGTGATTACCATGATGACGCAAGCTAAGAAATCATCCTTATTAAGAAATCTGGTTTTATTTTTGGCAGTATTAGGTCCGGGTATTATCACGGGGAGTGTTGATAACGATGCCGGCGGGATTACAACGTATTCGGTGGCCGGAGCGCACTACGGATATAGTCTTTTATGGACATTGATTCCTGCCTTCGTTGCCCTTGTCGTTGTACAGGAAATGAACGCTAGAATGGGTATGGTCACAGGAAAAGGACTAGCTGATTTAATTAGGGAAAACGCCGGGGTGAAAATTACATTTTTTATCTTTATTGGTCTGCTCATTGCCGACATCGGAAATACAACGACGGAGTTCGCCGGTGTAGCGGGTAGTATGCAGGTTTTCGATGTCAGCAAATATATAGCGGTACCACTTGTGGCTATTGCTGTATGGTTTCTGGTTGTCAAAGGCACTTATCGTATGGCTGAAAAGATATTTTTAATCTTCAGTGTGTTCCTTCTTTCTTACATCATATCGGCTATTATGGGAAAACCGAACTGGGGAGAAATTGGCAGCTCAATTATTCACCCGGATATAGAATATAATTTCGATTATGTTACGATGGTTATCGGCTTAATCGGGACAACGATAGCTCCATGGATGCAATTCTACATGCAGTCGGCCGTAATAGAAAAAGGATTGGAAATTAAAGATTATAAATTTACCATGTGGGACGTAATTATTGGCAGTATTGCCACAGTAGTTGTTGCCTTCTTTATAGTGGTTGCCTGTGCATCAACTCTCCATGTGAATGGTGTTAAAATAGAAGAGGCAAAAGATGCAGCATTGGCCTTGGAACCCTTTGCCGGGACGTTTGCGTCTCAAATATTCGCTTTCGGTCTATTTATAGCTTCGGTCTTTTCGGCTACGATACTTCCGATTGCCACAGCATTTTATGTATGTGAAGCATTTGGCTTTGAAGCAGGTATTGATAAAAAACTAAATGAAGCTCCTCAATTTTATACATTATTTACGGCGATCTTGATCATTGCTGTGGGGATTATTCTTATACCGAATGCGCCGCTTATATTGATAAGTT
Source organism: Desulfosporosinus acididurans (assembly GCF_001029285.1). GTDB lineage: Bacteria > Bacillota > Desulfitobacteriia > Desulfitobacteriales > Desulfitobacteriaceae > Desulfosporosinus > Desulfosporosinus acididurans. The sequence goes on along the minus strand of NZ_LDZY01000019.1, from coordinate 19,052 downwards.
TATGGTCGCAGGTTCTAAACGGAGTATTGCTGCCTGTCGTACTAATTTGTATGATGCTTTTAATCAATAACAAGGAGATCATGGGAGAGCATACGAACAAGTTATTTCATAATATAGTTGGATGGACTACTACGATAATTTTAATCGGTTTAACGCTTGCCCTTTTGATTGGTCCCTTTATTTAAAAGTGTTATATACGTTAGAAAAAAGAAAACTTAAATCTTTGCAAGATAAAGAAATCAATTAAATTATTAAAGAGTGATTGAAAGAGTTATCAATCACTCTTTAATAATTTATAGCTTCAATTTGAGTTTTGTTTTTGATGATGCTCAATGAGCCATGACTAAAGTCATATAAATATTTGATTTAGATCACAGATTAAAATTGAGAATTTAGATAAAATTAAGACACCTAAAAGAAAATTGCTAAGTTCCCGGCCATTGTTAAGCAATAAAAGGGTGTGGTAAAAAATGCAGCTAACTAAAGAGCTGAAGGTAGAACACAACGATGTATTTATTACGGGGGGGCCTAAAGATGTCAAAAAGTATATTTGAATTGGAAACAAATCCTCTTTTAATGCAAGATAAGAAGTTTCAAGTAGGTAACCGTGTTAAAACAAATAATGATCACAAGGGTACCATTGTTCGTGTTGATCGTGATGAAATGGGAGTCTTCCTTGTTGTCCAATTAGATTTTTCAACTCATGAATTTGCATATGATCAGAACGAACTTGAGCTGCTTTGACTAGTAGAAAAGGAGAGTGTCATGCTCTCCTTTTTCCCTAAAAATTTAACTTATTAGAAAAGTTAGATGTTTATTGCTCTGGGTGGAAACCATAAAAAAGCCTCTTGAAGGATAAGCTAGTAAAAGAGCTACTACATTCAACAGGGGGTAAAAAATAATGACCATACAGGAATTCAATCAGGCATCAACCCAACAAGAACAAGTTTCTTTTGGAGCCTTTCAACATAACGTGTCTAATATTCTGCCAACTTCACCAGAAATCGGTTATCTTTGGTCTGGATATTTGGCAGAATGTATGTCTGTTTGCTTTTTGAAAGATTATGTTTCGAAAGCTAAAGATCCTGATATTCGAATGGTTTTACAGCAAGCTCTTGATGTCTCAACGCAACGGGTGACATCTATGGAGGGTTTGTTGAATTCAATTAATTGCCCGATTCCTGATGCCTTTGGCGAGAAGGATGTTGATGTCAATGCCAAAGAGCTTTTCTCCGAATCATTTACACTCCAGTACACTAGATTGATGCAAAAATTTGTTTTGTATTACTATTGCAATGCTATGGCAGCGTCAACTCGTTCGGATTTTCGTAAGTTTTTTGTAGAATGCATTAATACGTCTACAAAGGTTCATCAAAAATCTACTGATGTACTGTTAGCAAAAGGAATTATTGATAAACCCCCGATTATCCAGGTTCCTTCCAGAGTAGACTATGTTCATGACAAGGATTACTTTGGAAGTCTTATTGGAAAGAAGAGACCTCTCAATGCCCTGGAAATAAGCCATCTTTATGCCTTAGTGGAAACTAAAGAATTAATTGAGACGTTACATGTTGGGTATAGTCAGGTCGTTAAGTCAGAGAAAATAAAGAAATATCTTCTTAAAGCAATTGGAACGGCTAGAGATCATTTAAAAATCCTTAGTGCTTTTTTGTCGGAGGAGAGCCTTCCTACGCCGAAAATGACAAAAATTCTTATATCTGACACAAAAGAGTCTTCAGTAAGTGATAGATTAATTCTAACCCATTCGACTTCTGTTATAGGCTATATTTTAACGGAATATGGAATTGCAGACACGAATAGTGCTCGGTCTGATTTAGTATCAACGTTTCGAGGTTTAGTTACTGATGTTCTTTTCTTGGCCAAGAATGGAGCAGAATTAATGGTGGAATATGGTTGGTTGGAAAAGGTTCCTGATGCGACAGACCGCGATAGTTTGCATTAGTAAATTTGCCTATCCTTTTCTACATACCAACGAATACGCTTTTGGGATAAGATTATTGAAACTGCAGTTGAGTTGTTCAGAGGATTTTAGAGGGATCTACAGGTATCCAAACATTTTACAAACTTTGTCGCAAGGTTCTCGCTGAATGACCTATCATGCTCAACAAACAAAATAGTTGGCTGGTATTCAAGCAATAACTCTTCGATTTGTATACGAGAAATTACATCAATAAAGTTAAGTGGTTCATCCCAAATATAGAGATGAGCTTTTTCGCATAAACTTTTGGCAATCAGTACCTTTTTCTTCTGGCCGCCGCTGAATGTTTCGATATTCTTTTCAAATTGAACCCTGGCGAAACCAAGCTTTCTCAAAATTGTTTTAAAAAGGCTTTCGTCAATTCCGTTGTCTTGAGCATAGTCCTTTAAATTACCTTGAAGATGTGAGGTGTCCTGCGAAACATAGGATATTACAAGTTGGCTTCCTTTGCGGATATTACCCGTATAGTTTATAGGCTCGCCACAAATTAGTTTTAGAAGACTTGATTTTCCTGAGCCGTTTTTACCAATAAGGGCAATCCGGTCCCCTTGCTCAATTGTGAAGCTTATTGCTTCGCAAACCGCCTTTTCATCGTAATATATGGAAACATTTTCGAGTTCAGCGAACCGTTCATTATGATAAGCCAGGGGTGAAATCTTCAGGCTGTCGGAGTCTTCAAGATTTTTGAGAAGCATGGATTTTTCATCAATAGCCGCTTGTTGTCTCTTTTCCATTGACTTAGAGCGTTTCATCATTTTGGCTGCCTTGTGACCAATGTACCCTTTATCGGGCTTGCTTCCAGAATTCCTGGTTCCTTTTTTAGTCTTTTCCACTTCCTCAGACCAGTTGTTCGTTCGCTTAGCAGAATCGTTCAAACGATCAATGTCTTTTTTCAGCTTCTCATTTTCGGCAAGCTCAAAGCTATCTTGCTTTTGTTTATTTTTCCACCAAGAGGAAAAATTACCTTTTTGGATTTCTAAGTTAGTCTTATTAATCGAAAGAATATGGTCGATGCAGTTATCTAGAAAAGCTCTGTCATGTGAGACGAGAATAAATCCCCGTTTGGTCTTGAGATAGTCGCTAACCAGTTTTCTGGCTGTCAGATCAAGATGATTAGTGGGCTCATCAATTAAGAGAAAACTATTTTCCTTAAGAAACAACGTTGCAAGCAGCACTTTCGTTTGTTCTCCGTTTGATAATGTCTCGAAAGGGCGATACAAAACTTCCTCAGAAACGTCGAGCTGCGAGAGTTCACGTATTAATTCCCAGTGAACATAATCTGGAAAAAGGTCGTTAATAACATCGAGGGTTTTATTTTCCTTAGCATCTACATTGAACGGAAAATATTCAAAGTTGACATTGGCAGAAATATGACCGCTGTTTTTATAGTTGCCGAGCAATAAATGGAGAAATGTTGTTTTCCCTCTGCCGTTTCTGCCCGTAAAGCCCAGTTTCCAATCTGTGTCAATCTGAAAGCTGACATTCTCAAAGACATTATCATAACTGCCATCATAGGCAAAGGTTAAATTTGTAACATTGATTAGCGACATAGTTTTATCCTCCTGTGAAAAATTAAGAGCTGCAAGAAAGTTAATTCTTGCAGCTCGCAAATACACAACAAAACCAAACCTACATAGGTGTGGCAGGGAGGTATTATTTGAGTGAAAAGAGATAGTAACTTTCTTGCATATGCACAACAAAACAAGCGGTTTTAGGTAACCATACTTATTTCATCATGCCCGATTGTTTAGCAAGAAAAATTACGCATCTTTTCAACTCCAATCTTCTGTTATTTCTTTAATACTACTACGTATCTTTTATAAAAGCAAGGAGCCTTTCGAATTGTGTTTGCTTAACGATAAATAACTGATTGCAAAAGTAGCTGGATAGACAAATAACGACAATGGGAAATTGCGTTAATCCTTTTCTCAGTATGGCATGTGCGAGACATTAGATTTGCTATTGATAATTCTAATCAGTAAAATAGTAATTGCCTATAGACATATAAGCTTGAGAATGTTATTATTAGCACAAGTAAAAGAAATGAGAAGGAAGTGAACCATAAAGCTTAAGGTAGAGAAAAATATGACATGAGATTAGTCTAACGATTTGTGATTGTAAACACTATCTCAAAGACATTCTAATAGATAAACTAATCAAACAGCGTATGGTTATCATTCTGTGAGCAAGTTTTAAGATTAAACAAAAAAAGTTTAAAGGGGGCGTTACTATGTTAGCATGGATTTCAATGATTATGCTGTGTATATTTCTCGGCTCATGTGCGGTTGTAACCGTTACTTCGTGTTATCAGATTTTCAAACTGGTGCGAAGATTACCGGGAAAAAGAGATTATGTAATTAAACCACAACATTTAAAAACTAGTCATGGATGACTTCTACAGAATCAAAACATGCGTCTAATCAGGCTGTCACTTTAAGAAGGTGATGGCCGTTTTGTTTTTAATAAGATATTTATCCGAAGTTAAGAACCCCGTGTCGTTAAAACACGGGGTTCCTTAGCAAATCGGGTATATTCATATAAAACTGCATCGATTTTGAGATGTTTGAAATAAACGTTTATCTAAGGTAAATCTGGTTTTACAATTTAGAGTGGTTTTCGAACGACATCAATGACCGTTCCATCCCGATATTGAACAACAGCCACGACTTGATCGGAAAATTCAATGGGTTCTGGCTTGCCGGTTAAACGTTCAGCAATATTTTTTAATTCTTCAATCGGGACGATTGGCAGGTCAGTATCTTTAAGTTTGTCAATAAGATCTTGCCGTGCAGGGTTAACTGCTATCCCTCGTTCTGTCACAAGAACATCAATTGTCTCTCCAGGAGTTGTGACCGTTGTAACCTGATCTTTAACAACCGGAAGACGGCCTTTGGTTAAGTTTGTGACGACGATGGCAAGTTTTGAGCCTGCGGCAGTATCATTATGTCCGCCGGAAGCCCCAATAATAATCCCGTCAGAACCGGTAACGACATTAACATTAAAGTCGGTATCAATCTCGGTGGCACCCAAAATCATGACATCAAGATTATTTACGACGGCACCTCTATTATGGGGATTCCCGTAAAGTGAACCGCTCATTTTTTGGTGTTTGGGATTGTCACGCATGGAAGCAATAGCTTTTAAGTCAAAACATTGTACATCAAAAAGGGAGCGGAATAACCCATCGTTAAGCATATCAACCATATAACCGGTGATACCTCCGGCAGCAAAGCTCCCAACGACATTCTTTTCCTTCATAAACCTGCGAACTTCAGCCGCAACAGCTAAGGAAGTTCCGCCTGCTCCCGTTTGAAAAGACATTCCTTCTTTAATATAACCTGTTGCTTCAATAACTTGGGCTGCAAGTTTAGCTATACGCAAACCTACGGGATCTTTGGTTACAGTCAGAGTTCCGGAAACAATTCCGTTTGGATCGCCGATTGATTCAACCTTAACAACATAATCAACGTAATCCTGGCTGATTTCAATAGGGCAAGCTGGATAAGGGACAAGATTATCTGTAACGGCAACGACGTGATCAGCATATTGGGCATCCGAAACGGCATAAGCCAATGTTCCGCAAGCCGCTTTCCCCTGAACTCCGTTCATGTTGCCATAAGAGTCTGCTGTTGGCGCAGCGATAAAAGCAACGTCAATATGCAAGTCGCCGCTCTCAATAGCCCGGGGACGGCCGCCATGACTCATGAGAACTGCTGGTTTTTTTAATAATCCTTTAGAAATAGCGGTCGCAACAGGACCTGGTGCGATATAGTTTACCGAAATTCCGGTGACAATTCCGCTCTTGATATAATCAACAAGTGGTTCGTGGATCTTGAAAATACCGGTTGCGGCAACGGTAATATCTTTAACCCCGCGCTTGGCGATAGCTTCCATAACCAGATTAAGGACAAAGTCTCCGTTGCGGAGATGATGATGGAAGGATACTGTCATACCATCACGAATACCGACTTTATCGAGTACTTCATCAATAGTTTCTACGAGTTTGTTATCACCAGGTTTAACAGAACGCAGTTTTACTGATGTTTTAGTGCGTTCGCCGTAATTGGCCAGAGCTCCGTCAAAGGGTTTCACTTGGCCATAGCTCTCAATATATTCTGGGATTTCACGTCCTACACTATTTTTCATGCGATACTACACCTCGTTTCCATTTGATTCACTAAACAAAGATTTTATGAATTGTATCAATTTGCCGGCCATCAATGGCAGCTTTACCAGTGAAACCGAGATTACGGGCTTTAAGACAATCTTTCTCTAAACCCTCATAATCGTTGCTGTCAGTAAAGGCAGTATCAAAACTATTCATGCCTGCGGCACGGCAAGTCATGGCAAACTTACTCCGGGCATAGAGGATCTCGTCACCCTCCTTACTGCGAACGATTCCAAGCTCTTGAGCAAGACCTTCGGCATTGAAAAAGGCACTTTTGATGCGGGGTGATACGTTGAGAAGTGAAGACATTTGTTCTAAGGTCTTAACGGTTTCAACTACTGGGATCAAGCCAATACTTCCTTCTTTGAGTCCTGCCTTCTTTTCGGATTCTGCTAAAAGGATTTCAATCTCTTGAAGCTGTTCTGCGTTTCCTTGTGGAATAACAAAGGCAATAGGCTGAACTGGGGTAATGATCTCAATGTCTTTGGCTCCGAAACCCGATTGGAGGGAATTAATTCTTACGACAACCTGGGTATTTTCATAATCCATAAAACCAATGGCTTCTTTAACGAGTAAGCGGGCGCTGTCCTTATCTTCAAGCGGCACACCATCAGCCAGATCAAGGACAAGTAAATCCGGGTTAAATACCGGAGCGTTTTGAAGCCCCTTGGGGCTATTTCCTGGAATAATAAGCATACTCCTGTTTTGACTCATCTTGATACTCCTTTTCATATTATCTTAGTCATCTATAAAAGGCTTAAATAGAAGCCCGTTGAAGCGCTGCTTGAACCCTGGCCCTAAAGGTATAATCTAATGCGCCTTTGTCTTGTGCTTTAATAAGTACATCTTCGACGCCGCTTTGTTCTGCAGTCTCAAGGATCACTTTTTCGATTTGCTTGCTAAATTGTTTCTGAATAACACGTTTTGTTTCGAGTTCAATTTTAATCCCGCCTTCAGGATTGGGTTCAACGGTAACAAGTACATCGCTGGATTCTAAAGCTCCAGCCTGCGCGGCTTTATTAATTTTCATCGTTTACTCCTCCTCGTACATCATTTTGAGCAATTTAGTCATGTCCAAATACTTCTAATTTAACAAAAACCATCAACTCCTAACATACCCAAATGCAATAACATTATCAAGCGGAAAGAAGAGTTTTTCATTGCAGCTATTAAGAAAAATAGGTCATCTAATGTTATAAGTTTTATTATATGAAACCGAGTTTCATATAATAAAGACAACATTGTCATAGATTAGAAAAAATCCTTAATTATATGATAACTACATTCTAGCAAGATTCCTTCTGTAATTCGTTGAGGCGTTGATTAAAATATGCTTTGATTTGTCCAACATATTCAGGTTTTAAAGCGAATTTGCTAAAGTAACAAGTAAAATCCCTATCTAAACCGTATGTTCCAGACTCAGACCATTCAGCCTCAAGGGTACAGGTTGATTTAATCTGATCGTATAAATAAGAAGAATTGGAAAATTTCTCAAACAACTTTTGTAACTCCCCATCAATTTGCGGGTGAGGGAAAAACAAATTAAAAGGCTTTTTAAAGTTACCATATTTATAAGAATCTTCTTCTTCCCAAACAAAGGGCTTATCACAAGAGTCTAAGATGGCTTGGCAAGTTTCGATCATCTTGTTTTTGTCGTCATTAAAAGACATATTACGAACACCTCTAAAACTATCTTATTGAATATTATACAACGAGATAATATAAAAATGAACTTTACGATTTATTGCGAAAATTTAAAATAATCTTGAGTGCTAATAGCACTATTAGGATAAGGGAAGTGCTTTTGGCATTAAAATCAATGACCTTGTGTACTATCGACCAGTTGATAAATTGTTACAATAAAATATATGAAATAAATGTTGTTCACAAGAAGAACATGAGGTGTAAAGTAATTGAAGAGAGCATTAATTGTTGACGACTCGGCATTAAAGAGACGTTCTATTAAAAACCTCTTAGAAACTAGTGGCTTTGAAGTTGTAGGTGAAGCCGATAATGGGTTGTCTGCTGTACAGCTTTATAATGAGCTTAAGCCTGATATGGTAACTATGGATATTACAGTGCCCAAATTAGATGGAATTAAGGTTATTAAAATGATTAAAGAAATTGATAACAGCGCCAGAATTATCATTATTACTTCTCTGGGGCATGAACACCAGGTTAAAGATGCCATTTCACTGGGTGCGGTTGGGTTTATCATGGAAAACTTTCCAGAATAATAGAGATAGGAGAAAAACGTGTTCTGCAGATGAGTTATTAACCCATTAGTCAAGAACTTGATGTGGAAATTGTAAAGTATATGAGACGACAGTTGAATTCTCGAAAGGGATTGGACGTTATCAAGTAGCCAAGAATGGGGGGATTTAGGGAAGGGAAAATTGAGTTTCATAAAGCCTTTTGTACAAAGGGTTTTTCTCTACAAGTTCCTGATGGGTACCAGAAGCGATTATCTCACCTTTATCTAAAACAATTATTTTGTCAGCCGCCAGTATCGTCGATAGACGGTGGGCAATGACGATTGCGGTTCTTCCTTTTAATAAAAATGCCAATGCATCCTGTATTTTTCGTTCAACAACCGTGTCTAAAGCGCTCGTTGCTTCATCTAAAAGAACGATACGGGGGCTTTGAAGCAGTACTCTCGCAATAGCTAAACGCTGTCGTTCTCCCCCGGAGAGACGATATCCTCGTTCCCCGACGACAGTATGATAACCTTGAGGTAAATTGGCAATGGTGTCATGAATTTGGGCTGCTTGGCAAGCCGTTTCCATATCCTCTTGACTAGCGTTTTCGTTGGCGAGAAGAAGGTTATGGTAGACCGTATCATGGAAAAAGAAAGGGTCTTGGGGTACTAAGCCCATTTGTGCTCTTAAAGATTCTAAGGATAGACTATGACATTCTATACCATCTAAAAAGAGACAGCCTGATACTGGATCGCTGAACCGAGGTATCAAATTTAAGAGTGTAGTTTTTCCAGCTCCGCTTGGGCCAACAAGGGCAACGGTTTGTCCGGGCTCTACCGTTAAGTTAATGTTGCAGAGAGCCAGCCTTGTTTCCCCATCTTTAGGTTCGTGCTGATAAGAGAAGGAAACATCTTTTAGTTCAAGATGTCCCTTAACACTGTTAGGCGGAATAGTTCTTGGGCCGTCTTGAACTTCTGGTTCAATATCCAAAATTGAATAAATTCTTCGGAATAAAGCAATCGATGAGAGAACATTAACGTGGATTTGGGCTAACTGACTTAACGGTCCATACAATTTAGATAATAACGTTGTGAAAGCGACAATGACACCAAGATTCATTTCCTGGTGTATTACTAACCAGCCCCCATAACCCCACAACAAGGCAGGACCTATTGAAGAAAACATACCTAACCACATGAACAGCCAGCGGCCAATTAGTCCCTGGCGTATTTGCAAATCTCGTAATTTTTCATTGGCGAGACGAAATTTCGTTTCTTCTCTTGGTTCACGGTTAAATATTCTAATCAGAAGCGCTCCGCTTACTCCGAGGGCTTCACTGAGTTGAACTGTCAGCGCGGATAGCCACTGCTGAATTTCCGCTTGAATTTTCTGCCTTATTCTGCCAACCTTTTGCGTTGGAATAACAAAGCCAGGTACAACAATAACAGCCAATACAGACATCCGCCAATTCATTTTAAACATCAACAACAAGGTTACTGTGATGGTAAGAAGATTGCTGATAAATCCTACTAAGGTTGAAGTAATGACATTTTGAATTGCTGTAACATCATTGATGATCCGAGACACAAGATCTCCGGACTGACGGGATGCAAAGAAATTTACTGTTTGTCGCTGAAGGTTGCGAAATAAAGCCAATCGATAATCTGCCATAACGTTTTGAGCAATTTGATTGCTAAGCCAGTTTTGCCAAACTCCAAGTAATCCTGTGATAACTGCTGCCGCGATAAGTTCCATAGTTAAATAAATAACGGTAGGGAGTTGCCCTTTCTGGATACCATCATCTATGATCTTTTGGGTTAACCAAGCAGGCAGAACACCACCTATAGCGGTAATAAAAATGATGATTGTCACGAGGATGGCTTTAGGCCAATAAGGGATAAATGCTTTAACAACTCGTTTGATGATAGACCAGTCGAGATGTTCGTTTTTCGCCAGTTCTCTTAACTGCCAGCGCTTTCCTCCTGAACCCGTGTTCCCTGAACCGGCGCCAAACCCCAGACCACGAAAATCCATACTCATAGGAAACAACACCTCTCTTGCATTAAGCAATTTTTGATATAAAAATTAAGGCAATAATGGAGAATGACTCTGGAATCTTAAAGGGATCTCCATAGAAATCCCATAGTGACTTGACAATATCTTAAAACTTATAAATTATCCTAAAAGCATATCCTTTTATTTTTCCAGTGAATAAAGAATCAGCGGAAATTTTCAAAAGAGAGGTATATGCTTACGTGCCAAATAATAGCCTTAATTACCATAATTGTAAATGTAATATAGACGTTATGCATCTGCAAAGTCAGGATATACCTTTAGTCGCTCGATTATATAAACGCTCCTTTCAAAATCACTTTCTAGGGCATATGGGATATAAATTTTTAGAGCTTTTTATTTCAGAATTCGTTAAGTCCGACGCGAATTTTGGCTATGCAGCAAAGTATAAGAATGAGGTAATCGGCTTCATTTTAGCTACGACTTCCGATAACCCTTTTCGGGAATTTTATCGAGACAACTTTATGATGCTAGTTTACCTTACTATTTCCAGATTCCTTAAGGACTCTTTTATTCGGAGGCATATAACAAAGAGACTTGGACACGTACATGTGGCGCTGAAGGCGCTGTTTTCCTTTTCTGTGAAGGATAATAATTCTGGAGAAAAACGGGAAGTTTGCTTATCCCAACAACCAAGGCTATTGGCTCTGGCAGTTGATAGAAGCTATCGGGGATTAGGCATAGCCAATGAATTAACAGCTGAGTTTTGTAAAGAGATGAAAGAACTAGGCTTTAAAAAAGTTGGATTATCGGCCTTGCCTTGGAATCAAAGAGCTATAAGTTTTTACATCAAAGATGGGTGGAAAAAGGAAGGAGCCTCTGAGGCGTCAATTTCCTTTTCTCGCTTGCTTTAGATAAATTAAGACACGAAAATTGGCTATTATGTATGAAACTCATGAGATTTGAACGTTATACATAGCTTGCTTAACAGGTTTGTTTGTTTAATACTTAGATAGTGAACTGGATAAAATGTTAACATACTCCTTTAAATACAAAGGCACACTAAGAAGTGAGCCTTTGAGGCTTTTTAAGGCTTTTTGATAAATTTAATAAATTGGCATATTGTTTTCCCTTTTGGCAGATAATTAATACTGGCAGCGTATATTTCACAAATTCTACAAATATTTGTCACTTATTTTTGAACTATATTTGTTATAATGTTTGGTGTTTACTTTTATTAATGGAGGAACGATTTTTGTGTTTAGCCGGGGTTTGAAGATTATAACTAAAAACAAGATCTTATTTATTCTTACTGTTCCTTTAATTGTCTTGCTGGCCTTGGAAAGTTTTTCTAATGGAAGCATTATGAAGGCCATAACTTGGATTAAGAGTTATCCTTCCGAATTTTTCTTAAGCTATTTGCTGATGTTTGGCATTATCAATATATTTTATATTTTACCCAAACGAGCATATTTAGTAACGGCAACAATTTTTTTGGCTTTATTTTCAGCCTTGGGATTTATCAGCCAACAAAAATTAAAACTCAAAGGGGACCCTCTGCTTCCCTCAGATTTTCTTTTGGCTAAAGAAGCGATGGGCATTTCTGATCATTTTCGTAATGTTTTTGTTGTCCTTGGAATCTTACTTATTGTTACCGTTGCTTTGATTCGTTTCATACTTAAACATATTGCTAAAGAAAGAAAACAACGCTATCGGTCTATCGTATTTCTTTGTTCTTTCTTTGTCGTATTTATTTTTTATTCTTTCTTTAACTCCATTCAGAATGTCTTTGCTTTACAACTGATTACGTATAGTCAGTCTCTGAATTATGAACAAAACGGAACTATGCTTGGTTTTCTTATGGATACGGAATATTTAAAGGTCACTAAACCAGAAAACTATCAAGAGAATGCAATTAATACTATTATCCAAAATAATACGTCCTCTTATCCCGTGAATGCTGATTTTAAGCCTAATATTATTTTTGTTATGAGCGAAGCTTTTTGGGATCCGACTCTGATGAAAAATGTTTCTTTTAACCAGGACCCTATACCCTTCTTCCACTCACTGCAAAAATCCCAAACAAGCGGGACGATGGTTTCGCCTGTTTACGGCGGTGGCACGGCTAATACCGAGTTTGAAGCCATGACGGGTTTTTCGACGCAGTTTTTGCCTAATGGTTCTATCGCCTATGATCAATATGTTAATCGGCCTATTGAGGCTTTGCCTACAATTCTCAATCGGCAGGGTTACGCTACCTCCGCCATCCATACTTATGATGATTGGTTCTATAGCAGGGATAAAGTTTATCAACTTGAGGGCTTTAATAAATTTATCACGAAGGAATTTTTAAACAATCCCGAATACAAAGGTCCCTACATTCGCGATACGGTACTTACGCAACAAATTCTGAACGAGGTAAAAGAAACAGATAAACCTGATTTTATCTATGCGGTTTCCATGGAAGACCACGGCCCTTATGATTCTACGGAGGATCCCGGAAATACCATAAAAGCCAGCGGTGCTAATCTAGGTCCTCAGTCTCAAGCGATTCTGGATAACTATGCCAATAGAATTTCTGATGTTGACCAGTCCCTGAAGCAGCTTATTGATGGCTTAAAACAAATAAATCAACCGACAATGGTCATATTTTATGGTGACCATCTGCCAATGCTTGGTGACAATTATAGTGTATACAAAGAGGCTGGTTTTATCAAAGACGGCAATTCTTATCAAGATTATTTAAACCTTCACAGCGTTCCCTTTGTAACTTGGAATAACTTTTCGACAACCGTAAATCACAACCTTAAATTGTCATCAAATTTCATGGGAACCTTTGCTCTTCAGCTTGCTCAAAAGTCGGGCAGCCCTATGACAGATCTGCTCGCGAATTTGATGCAAAAAGGTAATGATGTGATTATTAATAAGGATTATTGGAATGCAGCTAATATATCCGAAGATACCTTTAAGGATTATGAATTGCTGCAATATGATTTATTATTTGGCAAAGAGTATGGTTATGACCTTAAACCAGACCATAAGCCGCCGTCGAACACTAGTTATATCCAAGGTGATGCTTTGCCGGTAATTACGAATGTTACGCCGTCTGAAAGCTCTTTGATGATTGAAGGAAATAACTTTGTGGAAAATGATCAAGTATATTTAAACGGTAAAGCTGTCAAAACTACCTATTGCGCCCCTAATTCCTTAACGATTGATCTGCCTCAAAGCATGGCAAAGGCAACTTTCCAGGTTAAACTGTCTGATAGCAGAAACAAGGTTATCTCTAAATCTAATGTTTATAAAAATTGACTAAGTAAGTCTGCCGCTTCACTGCTTACTCAAATGAAAGCGGCAGAGAAAGAAGATGTTAAATTAAGCTTGCATATCCTAAGGATGCAAGCTTAATTTAATTTTGGCAGAAGGCGTCCCGTTTTTAACATATACTCCCGATAGTCTTCACCAAATTTTTCAATGAGCATAGCTTCTTCTTTGCCTAAGCGTAATAGGAGCAGGATAATGGCTGCCAGATGAGGCACGAGGATTAAAGTACTTGCTGAGAAGAGTGAAATGCTGATCATAAAGACGATGAGAATCGTATACATAGGATGCCTTATTACGCTATAGGGACCTTTCGTAATAAGCTTGTGATCCTGTTTTAGATCAAGATCCGGCGAATATTGGCGGCCTAAAGCAAGATGCGACCAATAAAGCCAAGGCAGTGTGGTGAAGGATAAGGCTAACCCTGTAAGCCGTAACCAAAGGGGAAGGGACAAGCTAAAAACTTGCAGCCAGGAGGGGCTAAGGACATAAATTACGATACTCAGCAGCATGACTAAAGAAAGGATTGAACGCAGGGTCATGCTTACTTTTCCCTCACGTTGGGCGGCAAGATCCAGGTCCTTCAATTGATCGTTTGCTTCTTCAGCATTTTGGAACTTGATTCCAGAACGTGAGCGGACAAGAAAAAAGGCTAAATAGATAATCAAGAAAACGAATCTCCAGAACATATTTGGCAAGAGACCTCCTTTGATTGGTAAATATAAGTGGGGGGGGTCCTGATGTTCAGCTATAGCTGAACCAGTTCGCTGATAAAGGTAAGGAGTACTCTTACATATATTATGAAATCAGACATCGTTGAGTGATTTGCGTGTTACGTGCTAATTTAATAATTCATAGAGCCCGATAAGTATCAGCATTGCTCCGGAAAGGAATTGGGAGTAACCTTCGAGACGGTCTGAGGCCGTTTTCCATCCAGCCCAATAGCCTGAACTAATTGTCAGCAGACTGAACAGGCAGACTGAAATTGCTAACGGCAAAGGAGCAAGCCCGGTTAAGCCGGCCCCAATTCCGGTAGCTATACAATTAAAGGACAGGGTTAATCCAAGGGCTATGGCTTCTCTGGCCGAGATAAACCCATTAGCATCAATGTCTGCCATGGAAGGATTTTTTGTGATTTTGACAATGGTACTGAGTGGTTTAATAGAAATAGAATAGGTCTTCATGACGGGCACAGCAGCCGGTAAGGCCTGTTCTACAGCCGGCTTATGTACTGTAACCCAAATTCCGATAAGGATGATTAAGACAGCACCCAGCATATTTGCGACGGCAATAAAGTGACTCAAGAAGTGGCCGGTAAAGACGGCAATAAATGTTATGGCTCCTGATAATAAGGCAATAAAAAAGTTGGAGAGAAATGGAATTCGGATTTTTTGAACTCCGTAGCTTATACCTACTCCAAAATTATCAAGGTTTGCCGCGAGACCTACTAATAAGGCAGATACTATGTGCATCGGACTTTCCCCCTTCTCCTGAATCCATGGATAGAATATTCAAGGGGAAAAGCTGTGGTGCCAGATAGCTATTGAACCCAAAATTAATAAGCCGAGATTTCTTATTGAGGGAAATCTCGGCTTATTCGTAACAGATTAATTTCGTTTTTTCTAATATCCTATTATGGAAATTATGATAGGTTGCTAATTACTATTTCCCGGGGTTCATTTCTAACTCATGACTTGTTAAGGACGATAGGGAAGCCTTTTCGGCCGCCGATTTTCTGTAGATAAACCAGTAAATCCCTGCTACAAATACGCACCCTCCGACAATGTTGCCGAGAGTCACCGGAACTAAGTTATTAATAACGAAGGTCTCCCAGTTTAATCCTGCGAGGGCCTGTGGGTTGAGGTGAGAGGCTGCTGCCCAGCTGGGGTTTGACTTTGCTAAGATTCCGGCAGGAATATAGTACATATTGGCTACACTATGTTCAAAGCCGGAAGTTACAAACAGCCATATTGGAAAGAAGATAGCAAACATTTTTCCCAGCATATCTTTGGCCCCATAGGCCATCCAGACTGCTAAACAAACCAGCCAGTTGCACATTAGTCCCAGATAAAAGGCTGAGGTAAAAGAGAGTCCAACTTTATAGGAGGCGATTTTAATCGTAATTCCTCCCAGGAGACCGGCACTGCTGCTAAATAATCCGGATTGAACCATAAGGTAAGCAATAAATACGGAACCAATGAAATTGCCGATATAGACGAAAAACCAGTTTTTAAGCATTTCCATAATTTTGATTTTACCATCAAAAACACCAGCCGAGATTAGGGTATTACCGGTGAATAGTTCTCCTCCGGCTAGGATAACGAGCATAAGTCCAGTTCCGAAGATAGCGCCGGCTAAAGTTTTACCGAGCCCATAGGTCTCTGGTTTGGCAAATAGATTAAAAGCTGCCATGTTTGAGCCTTCTGCAGCAAAAGCTATAAATACTCCTGCTAAAATGCCTAAGAGGATCTGTTTCGGTATAGGCAGTGCAACTTTTTTCATACCTGTCTGGATTGTGGATTCGGTGATTTCCGCCGGTGTTAAAAATCCCTTTGTCTCCATAATTAGCCACTCCTTTACTTAATCTCCAATAAACTTTCTCAGCACTCAGGGGGAGAGTAGAGAGCTGATTAAGATATTTTTAGTTTAGAGCTAATTATCAGAATTGTCTTGTTTGTGAAAATTTAAAAAGTGTTTTTATGAATATTGTAAGTAAGGAAAATATTCTAATTTAATTATGTAAATAAAGAAAAAAAGCCCAATCGGGCTTTATAGCGAGATAAATAGTTTAACTGGGCGGCCGACTCGGCCATATTTCTGTTCAGACTTTACTACACCTTGTTGTTCAAGATATTCAAGATAACGACGGACGGTAACTCTTGTCAACTTAACCTTTTCGGCCACTTCTTCGGCAGAAAGAGGCCGGTGAGTAGTTTGAATGAACTGTACGATATGTTCAAGGGTCGCCTGATTTAATCCTTTGGGTAACTCCTCTTCACAAAGAGAATCAGACGTCGGCGGGGAGTTTGCCATTGAGGTCGGATTAGAGACGTCAGTAAAGCCAGTAGGGGGGGCATAGAATTCATCGTCTGCTTCCAAGTCAATTTCGGGGGGATTACTCTTAGACCCAAAATTATTTTCGAAGGTATCTGATGTCCGATTCAATTCATCCGTTAATGATTGGATTTTCTCAACCATTTGATTAAATGCGTCTTCTAATTCTTCGATTTCCTTTGCTCCGGAGACTTTAATTTTTTCGGTTAAGTGTCCCGTTGCCACATCTCTGGTTCCCAGTGTAATATCGTGCAAGGGATTGATAACAAATTTTTGCAGGAAGAACCAGGCTATAAGGGATACCAAGAATGTTAAAGCCAATCCTAAGACTGCGAGAGTCAGCAGCGATCCGGTAATGGTTTTTTGATCGTAGGCGTGGGAAATTCCAACATAAAACATTCCTATAATAATACCGTTTTCGGCTCGCAGGGGCATGTATCCGGTTTCATACCACTGCCCAAGGACGTTAGCCTTGCCGATAAATGTTTGGCCATCCTGCAAGACGGTTTGGGCCACGCTGGCCGAGACTTTGGTCCCGATGGCTCGCTCGTCGTTCGAACCACGAACTGTCGTAGCTACTCTCGTGTTACCCAAGAAAATAGTAACAGTATCTCCGGTAAGGGATGATAAATGATCAACTAATTGATTATTTAGGTTAATTTTTACAGACCCTTTGTAAAGCTCTCCATTTTGGACAGCCCAAGTACCGGGGTAGGTTTTATCAATTATTTCTTCACAAGTTGCTAAATCTGTTTGGGCCTTTATAAAAGCAGCTGCTTCAGCTTTATCTTTCATATACCAGCCGAGGACAACGATAAAGCATGCTGCTAATAAAACGAGGGAACCCAGCAGCAAGATAAGAATTTGTTGTTTTAGTGAACGCAAATAATCACCTCTTCGCTGATAACTAATAATTAAGAATAAATTCGCGATTAATATGGAAATACCTTTCAACCGGATCAAGAATACGCAGTGTTTCGGCGAAAAAGAGTGACTAAAAAATTGAACCATCGTGATTCCACGATAGTTCTTCTAAAGGGTATTATAAGTACAGGGTATGTTTAAACTTCAGCAATAATTTGTCCCATGAGAGACAAATCATATCCTCCAATCCCCGAAACTTCGTTTTGAAAGGCCGGTGACTTTAGGATGCTCATTAAGGCCTGAAAATGTGGACGTTCCAAATCTTCTTGGCGGATTACAAGATCATAGCGCTCTTTCTGTAAGGGGATAAAATCGAGACCATTAACTTGCATGGCAACTTTCTCGATCCCTAAACCAACATCTGCTTCTGATCGGGCGACTTTACTGGCAATGGCCAGGTGAGTCATTTCCTCATCTCCATACCCACAAATATCCTGACGGCGAATTTTTAGAAGTCTTAACTGCTCATCTAATAATACCCTTGCCCCTGATCCTACTTCCCGATTAACAAAACGAACTCCGGGTTTCGTTAAGTCAGTCCAGGTTAAGATATTTTTAGGATTTCCTTTAACAACATAAAAGCCTTCAACCCGATAAAGTAAGTTAATGATGTAAGTCGGTTGACCTGGCAGAATCCTGCGCACATAAGGAAGATTATAATCATTGCTGTCGCTGTCCCATAAATGGACTGCGACAGCATTGGCTAACCCGCGGTAAAGGGACATTAAACCGTCAATACTTCCCACATAACGGCGTAAGAAGCGCACGTGGGGAAATTGTTTTTCTAAATGAATTAGTTTCATAACTTGAACCCATTGATATTACTAATCTTTTTAAGGACAAAAAGAGGAGTACCTCCCCAAAACCTCGAAAAAGTGTAAGCGACCAAACCAACACCGAGAGGTAGATAGGAGTACTCCCAATGTTTAGTATTCGCCAAGAAAGGCTATTTTCCTTGGAGGAAATTTTAGAAATGTCTCCCAAAAAATCATATCCCCTCATTTTCGATACACTTGACATCACCTCGTTGTTGAGAGTTGTTTCCAAAAGAGCAATACTCGGAGCTCCAACAAGACTTAACTATTCTGCCATGATCTACTCCTTATTCATTCGAGTCATCGAACGAATTCCTACGATTAAAGACTTACGAAAACGATTAAAAAATTAGCTTGGAATTCCGTTTCAACTGCGGTTTTACGATGGCAGATTCAGTCCCTAGTGAGTCCTCTTATACTCGGATGATTCAAAAAATCCATGTCTCTTCTGCTTTAGGAAACATTCAAAATGAACTAGTCTCTCAGGCGTTTCAAGAAGGCTTCATCGATGGGGATGTTATCGCCATCGATGCTACTCATATTGAAGCGAGAGATCGTAA
>NZ_LDZY01000018.1 GCF_001029285.1 Desulfosporosinus acididurans | reverse complement strand
TCTTTTTAAGGACAAAAAGAGGAGTACCTCCCCAAAACCTCGAAAAAGTGTAAGCGACCAAACCAACACCGAGAGGTAGATAGGAGTACTCCCAATGTTTAGTATTCGCCAAGAAAGGCTATTTTCCTTGGAGGAAATTTTAGAAATGTCTCCCAAAAAATCATATCCCCTCATTTTCGATACACTTGACATCACCTCGTTGTTGAGAGTTGTTTCCAAAAGAGCAATACTCGGAGCTCCAACAAGACTTAACTATTCTGCCATGATCTACTCCTTATTCATTCGAGTCATCGAACGAATTCCTACGATTAAAGACTTACGAAAACGATTAAAAAATAGCTTGGAATTCCGTTTCAACTGCGGTTTTACGATGGCAGATTCAGTCCCTAGTGAGTCCTCTTATACTCGGATGATTCAAAAAATCCATGTCTCTTCTGCTTTAGGAAACATTCAAAATGAACTAGTCTCTCAGGCGTTTCAAGAAGGCTTCATCGATGGGGATGTTATCGCCATCGATGCTACTCATATTGAAGCGAGAGATCGTAAACCTGAGAAAAAGAAAGAAGAAGAGGCCCCAGTCGAGCAAACCCCCAAAAAACGCGGACGAAAACCGAAAGCGGAACGGGAGAAATGGCTCAAAGAGCAACAGGAACTGGAAGAGAATCGACCCCTCTTTGAGAAGAAAATTGAAGCACAACTTCCTCTTGATTTTAAGGCGATCGAACAGCAAATCCCGCAGATGCCTCACTGGGGAATTAAGAAAAACTCTGAGGGTAAAAACGTCTTTTGGTTCGGCTTCAAGGGTCATCTTCTCGTAGAGTGTAAAAGCCAATATATTTTAAAATCCTTGCTTTCCTCGGGAAATGTCAATGATGGCAAAATGGCGATTCCTCTACTCAAGGCTCTCCATGAACTTCATCCCCAGCTGAAACCTTCCTATTCGCTTTTGGATGCTGGTTACGATTACAGCCCAATTTACCAACAAGCAAAGGCCATAGGATCAAAGGCCCTAATTGATTACAATTCACGAAATGAAGAACTACCAGAAGACAAGGACAAATACTTTCGCCCCAAGTGTCAACAGGGTCATTCTTACCGATATGATAGCTATGATTCCCAATACGACACGTTGAAATATACTCAACCCAAGGAGTGCAAAGAGTGCCCTCTGAAAGAAAGCAACCAGTGTCAAAAAGTATTCAAGGTTAAGGTTTCATCAGACCCCAGAAAATACACCGTTCCGGCCAGAGGAAGTGAGAGCTACTTTGAACTTTATAAACAAAGAACAGCCGTAGAACGTGTTAATGCTTATCTCAAAGAGTACTTTCAGTTAAACAACATTCGCCATCGAGGAAACTTAGCCAAAGTCGATTTCGACTTTTCTATCCTGACATACACTCTCTGCAAATTAGCCGTAGACCGATTGAACAAGTCTAAACGTGTAGCTGCATAAATCTTTAAAAAAATGTTAAAAGAAGAAATTCTGAAGGCCTGAGCTTATACAAATAAACATTATGAAATTGACTCAAATAACGAGTTAAAATATCTAAGACGATATCTTGGCCGCAGATAACTAAGGCTTCTGCTGAGGAATCCTGTTGCTGCACATCTGGCAGCTGTGCAGACACCCCTTTCAGTTTTTGTTTATAACTTTCGATGTCTGCGCCTTCTACTCGGACTTTACGCCCAATATGGTAAGCCTTAAGCTCGCCCCGTTTTATGATTTCATAAACAGTAAATTTAGAAATCTTAAGGATTTTAGCAACTTCTTCGGGAGTGTAAGAAACATCGTTTGGCATTATAAACTGCACCTATCTCTCCTCAAATGTTCTCTGTTACGTATTAACTAAAATTGAATTAAGCATAACGTTCTATCCGGATTGTAAATTTATTATAGCATATCGTAAATTCAAAAAATTACCCTATCGAGTTGTTAATTTCTTTAAGGATGATAAAAGATTATCATAAGAGTACTACGTTTAAGTTTTCTAAGATTGGTAGGGAAGGTTAATTACAAAGGCGGTTCCTTTTCCGGGGGAGCTGGTTACCTTAATTCGGCCATGGTGACATTTAATAATCCAGTCAGCAATAGCCAGACCTAGTCCGGTACCTTCTCTTTGCTGGGAGCGGGCAGGATCGGCGCGATAAAAACGTTCAAAAATTTTTGTCAAATGTTCTTGGGCAATTCCTTCTCCAGTATCGGACACTGTAATTTCGGCATGGGTACCCCAATTTTGCAGACTTAGGGTAACCTGTCCTCCGGGGTGAGTGTATTTAAGGGCATTATCCAAGAGAATAACAATCAGTTGTTTAATTCTGTTTTCATCGCCATAATAATCTGCGGCAGTATTCAGCGAAGCTTCTAAAGAAATGCCGTTCGTTTCAGCCAGCGGTCTAAAGGATTCGAACACTTCATTCAGAGCTGCTTTGAGAGAGAACATTTGCGGGTTTAAGGTTTGCTGCTGGGAATCTGCCCGTGCAAGAAAGAGCAGATCGTCAACTAATTTGGACATGCGACGTATTTCAATCAGGCTGTAGTCTAACCACTTTGACTGGCTGGCCACGGTTTCCTCGGGATTTCCCTTGACAATATCTAAATTAACCTGAACGACGCTCAGAGGGGTTCTCAGCTCGTGAGAGGCATCAGCAACAAACTCCTGTTGGCGCTGCAAGGAACTTTTTATGGGTGCCATCGCTCGATCAGCCATAAATCTGCTGCCGTAGTATGCCAGCCCCAGACAAACAAGTCCGCCTATTGAAAGAGTCAGCAGAAGTTCTTGAAGAATATCTTTATCTCGTTCAAGATCAACAAAGGTAATTACATAGCCTGGACCTTGGTTGAGGGGCATTTTCAAATAGGTGTATGTTTCATCATTGACTTCTACGTCACCTCGGGAATTAGACTTGTGAAATGCCTTATCGAGTAAGGGGGTTAATTGTGCGAGAGGCATGGGGAGGCCAGAAGAAGTATAAGTGACTTTGCCGGAATTATCGGTTTTAATATAAAAGTATTTAGCGAGGTGCTTGTCGTGCTCTCGTGGATTGACGATGGTGCCTGAACCGGCTTTGCCGGCAATAATCTGCATTAATTGCTGGGATTGGTTAATAACTTGAATCCTCATGACAAAAAACGTACCAATGATAAAGATTAGCAAGAGAAAAGCCATGACACCAACATTAATGAGTGTTAATTTAAGCCTCAATTCACGAAACATCGGGACCCTCCTTCAAACAGTAGCCAATCCCTCGTACTGTATCGATTTTTAAGTTTGGCGAATTTAACTTTTTGCGCAGGTAATGGACGTAAATTTCTACGTTATTGGCTTCAACATCCGAATCAAGTCCCCACACGCGGTCAAGTATCTGTTCTTTTGTTATGACTTGTCCGGGGTTACGCATAAAGAGCTCTAAAAGCAAGGATTCTTTCAACGTTAGCTTGATCGTCTGGTTATCTTTCATTAATTCACAATGAAGCGGACGAAAGGTAAAACCACCCAAAACTAGTGTTTCACCTTGAATTTGACCTGGCCTTCTCCCTAAGGCTCTTATTCGCGCCAAAAGTTCGTCTGTTGAAAAAGGCTTGATAAGGTAATCATCCGCACCTGCGTCCAGTCCCTCAATTCTATCTTGAATAGAATCTTTAGCCGTTAATAGCAGAACAGGAGTATGGATGCCTTGATGACGCAGAGATTTTAAGACAGCAACCCCTTCTTTGCGGGGCAGCATTCGGTCAAGGATAATTAAATCGTAAACTCCTGTTTCAGCCATAGTTTGCCCGGTTTCCCCGTCATAGGCGGTGTCTACTCCATACTTATTCTTTTTAAGAATGTAGGCTAAAGCCTCCGAGAGCCTTGGCTCGTCTTCAACTAATAGTAATCTCAAGATTTTCACCACCTTGTTTTAGTTTAAAGGAATTACCTTTAAATTTCCTTAGTTTTTCTGGGTTAGCCCGCATATTATACAACTCGTTTTGGATAAAGTATAGGATAGGTTAGAGTTAGGACTCAATGTCATATTTAAGGAGGCAACTATGCAATTAAAGAAATGGCTGATCAGCGCCGCGATTGTGTTCGTAATGATCTCTCTAACGGGCTGCGCCAAGAATCAGCAACTCTCAACATCAACTCCTCTGCCAACAAGTGCACAACCTATGGAAGGGCATCCGGCGGAAGACTCTGATACGGTCGGAGATAAGGGAAGTCAACAAGCTGTAGAATCTAAAATAAATGATTGGTTGACTAAAAACTACCCCGGCAATTGGAACGTTGTTGGAACTGCTTTAAGTAAGGGGAATTACATTGAGAACGGTCACTATAAACTAGTGGATGGTATAGAAACTCTGTTTCAAGGAACCATGGGCGTCTCAATTTTTGTTGGTGAAGAGAGAATTTCCTCCAGCGTTAAAAAGGGTTCGGAACGCGTCTTGAAAGGTTTTCCGACACCTGAAAAGGTTGGGGAGGTTCTGAAAAGCGGTAAGGCAACAAGTTCCTTGAGCAGCGGTTATCTTAAAGTTTATATTCCTTTTCAAGCCGGAGGTAAAACGGTGGCCGTGTTGACGGTATCAGTCCCACACCAATAGAAGTTTGTATAAATTATATACAATTAAAAACCTCTCAGCTCTTTGGGCAGCGGAGAGGTTTTAACGTTAAAGGACCTTAACGCAGAAATAGCAAAATATTTTGAGAGAATGTTGCCATATCGTCGAAATAACAAGTATGACCGAGATGATCAAAGGTTAATAATTGACTGTTAGGAATCTTGTCTTTGAGAAGTAAGGCATAGTTATAAGGCGCAATTTGATCTTCTTTTCCCCAAACAATAAGGGTCTTGGCTGCTATTTCATTTAATTGTTTTTCATATTGGTCCACGTTAATACTATCAATTAAGGTCAAGGATAAAAGCAGCTCTGGGTACTTAATAGCAAACTTTAAAGAGATTTCTCCGCTGAAGGAGGGTCCAATCAGATGAAAGGCCGGTAGGGTAAGCTGCTTTGAAAACTCAAAAATAAAATCCTCAAAGTTCTTTTCCGTCGAAAGTTTCTCTGATAAACCATAACCTGGAAGATCCAAGGCAAGGACCTTGTGATTTTCTTTTTCAAGTTGATCAAGTAGACTGGATTCCTGCCAGTCTTTGGCGGAAAACCGCTTGCCATGGAGCAAGATAACCCAGCCGCCGGGATTTTCAGCACCGCAAATTAGATAATGAATCATGCTGCCTTGGAAATTGACAAACTTGTCGACAGGAATAGTCATGAGAATAACCTCTTTTCTAAATTATAATGCTTAAGTTTGGTCCTAAAAATAGTTCTACAATTCAACAAAATCTCCTCTAAGTAAGTGAACTCGCTTACGCTAAAGCTGAACATCGGGGCTTCAGATACAATAATGTCCAGTGGACATTATTGCCGAGCCACCTTTCCCAATGGAATACTTAGCGGCGAAGGAGGACTCTACCCCACCTGAAGTTAACGAGGGACCCACCCCCACTTACAGAAGTGGGGTCTTAAAAACTGGATAAAAGAGCCTATAGTAATAGTCTTAATATTTATGTTTTATGGATTAAACATACTTCAAATCGCCGGTTAGGCGATTATTTTTTTCCCTGGATTAAGCTAAGGGTTTAAGCCATCGCAAAAGTGCAATACGAATCATAGAATACAGTATAAATTCACAAGTCAGGTTCTCTTTATTAGGTGGTAAAAATAAAACCTGAAAAGAGGGATCCCAATGATCTGGGAATTAACATTTATGTTAATAGCTGCTGGCATTGTATTATTTATCGATTATATGACAAGAAACGATTAGATAGATTTCAGCGTACCTTTTGGCCAAAAATCACATTTAAAAATGGGCTGGAGAGGTTTTTGATTTCTAACCAAACAGGTCAGACAGGAATAGTTTACTTTTGAAACTTAAATTGAATATTTAAGCCGCATTTAGTTTTATTTACATACAGAGATTCTTAAACCAGTGGCTCAAAACTCAAAATCAATAACTAAGGAACTGTTATATCAGAGTAAGCGGTTTGCTAAATTTAGTAGATTATTAGGTTTCAAGAAAGTATTTTTAACGATTAATTGTGAGTTGGCATGGTTTTTGTAATGGAAATGACTGAACAGATTTTTTAGTTAGTAAAGAGGGGGGAGCAGCTGACAGAGCTTAATCTAAAACAATTTAGGAGGTAGTGGAATTGGCGTTCGAAACAATTCTCGTGGAAATCGAAGAAGGGATTGCAACCATCACTTTAAATCGCCGGGATGTGCTGAATGCTTTAAACAGTCAGGTTTTTACTGAGTTGGCCGAGGCAGCCGAAAATTTGGCTGTTGATGATTCAGTTCGAGCAGTCATCATTACCGGCGGTGACAAAGTATTTGCGGCCGGGGCAGATATTAAGCAGATGGCCTTACTTGGTGCTGTTGATGTTGCTATAGGTCTCAGGCCATCAAAGATAGCCTTTGAGCGGCTGGAGAACATGCCTAAGCCGGTCATTGCAGCTATTAATGGTTATGCTCTTGGCGGCGGGTGTGAATTGACCTTGGCAGCTGATGTTCGTGTTGCCGCTGATAACGCTCAATTTGGTCTGCCGGAGATTAAGTTGGGGATTTTACCCGGCGGAGGAGGGACTCAGCGTCTCCCGCGCTTAATCGGAGCCGGTAAGGCGAAAGAATTAATCTTTACCGGGGATCTAATTAACGCGGAGGAGGCTTTAAGGGTTGGCCTTGTGAATAAAGTGGTCCCCGCAGATCAGGTTTTGGCAGAAGCCAAGAAAATGGCTAAGAAATTTGTTTCCAGAGGATCTGTGGCCTTAAGTCTGGCGAAAGCGTGTATTAATGAAGGACAGCGCATGGACTTAGAAATGGGTTTAGAGTATGAACATAAATGCTTTAGTTTATTGTTTGCTACTGAGGACCAAAAAGAGGGTATGAAGGCTTTTGTCGAAAAACGAAAACCAAACTTTCAAGGGAAATAATAAGTTTATCCAGTTTTGATGAGGAGATGATCTAATTGAAATTAGAAGACATTAAAACGATCTGTGTAGTTGGAGCAGGCAACATGGGCCATCAGATTGCCCTGTGCTGTGCTTTAGCCGGTTATAACGTTGCCTGCACGGATATAAGTCAAGATATGTTGGACAAAGCAGAGGTCTTTGCCAAATCCTATTTGCCAGAACGGGTGAGTAAAGGGAAATTAACGCAGGAGCAGGCAGACAATGCTTTGGCGAAGCTGAAGTTTACTGCGAGTTTAGAAGAAGCTGCCGGAAAGGCTGATTATGTTATTGAGGCAGCTGTGGAAAAAATGGATATCAAGCGGAAACTCTTTACTGATTTAGATCGAATTGCTCCGCCGCAGGCGATTCTTGCCACGAATAGTTCCTATATTGTCAGTTCAAAGATTGCTGATGCCACGGAGCGTCCCGATAAAGTTTGCAACATGCATTTCTTCAATCCGGCTTTAGTTATGAAACTCGTGGAGGTTGTTCAAGGACCTCATACTTCTGCCGAAACTGCTCAAATCACCATGGACTTAACTGCTAAACTAGGCAAGATTGGTGTTTGGCTTAAGAAAGAAATTTATGGTTTTCTGGTCAATCGGATATTATCGGCTTTAGCGCAAGAGGCGATATTCCTCGCTGACATGGGAATCGCCACTCCCCAAGAGATTGACCTTGCAGTGACGAATGCCTTGGGTCATCCTCTGGGGCCTTTCCGTTTAATGGATCTAACTGGAATTGATTTGAGCTATTATATTAGTATGGAGCGTTTTCAAGCAACTGGTGATCCGGCCGATCGTCCTTCCCCTATCATTGTAGAAAAGTATATCAAGAAAGAATGGGGCCGCAAAACGGGTAAAGGGTTTTATGAGTATTCCTGAAAAGTAAGCGCTGGCCTTCTTCTCGGTAAAATGATATTGAAAATAATGATAATGATTTAGGGAGCTTGAGCAAAAGCTCCCCTTTTGTTCTGAACAAAATATTTTGACTATTTAAAATTATTGCTTTACTTCATTTGTTTTGATTCTATATAATAATGCTAAACGATGGATAACAAGTGGGGGATAAACATGAGTACCGGAGTCCATGCTGTCACAAGCAGTAATTTTCCGCAGTGGAATCGAGACCTTTTATTCCGGATTATGGACAACATTCATGATGTAGTACTTGTTATTGATACGGATACGACCATAGTCTACGCGAACGAAGCTTATGCGAAGATACTGGGGGTGCCTGTAGAAAAAGTGTTAGGACGCAGGTTGGATCAGATCGAACCTAAGGCCGAAGCGATAACGTTAATGCGCAGCGGAAAGTCCTGTCATATGGGGAGGGACTATTTGGACTCGCTCGGAATTGATGTTATAGGAAGTTCCTTCCTTTTAAACGATGGCCAGAGAATCATGGGCTGTGTTTCGATCTTTAAAAACATTTCCGAAGTCATAGAATTGAGCCGCGAGTTGGAGCAGACAAGAGGTCTGGCCGATTATTTAAAAGAGCAATTAGAACAATGGGAGCAACTGCCTCTATCCTTCAAAGAATATGTAGGACAGAACAGCTCTTTAAAAGAAACCTTAGTCTTAGCAGCCAAGGTTGCCAAAACAGACAGTACCGTACTAATTCGAGGAGAAAGTGGTGTCGGTAAAGAGGTCTTAGCCAAGGCGGTACATAACAGCAGCCGAAGAAAAGATAAGCCGTTAATTAAAGTAAATTGTGCTGCGATACCGGACAATTTGATTGAAAGTGAACTCTTTGGATATGAAGATGGCGCTTTTACGGGCGCAAAAAAGGGAGGAAAGCTCGGTAAGTTCGAGTTGGCTCATAGCGGTACTATATTCTTGGATGAAATCGGTGATATGAGTATTACCATGCAGGCTAAATTATTGCGTGTCCTGCAGGAAAAAGAGTTCGAGCGGATAGGCGGAACTAAAACGATTAAAGTTGATATCCGAGTGATTGCCGCGACAAATCGGGATTTGGAAAGCATGATTCAAGAAGGCACTTTCCGGCGGGATTTGTATTATCGTTTAAATATTGTTCCTCTTAATCTTGTTCCGCTAAGAGAACGAAAGGATGACATTGTAGCTTTAGCTAAAACCTTTCTGAATCGGTTTGCTTGTGAAGTAGGCCGTGAATTAACGCTTTCTTCTCAAGTTCTGAGGTTTTTTCAGGAATATGACTGGCCGGGCAACATTCGTGAAATGCAAAATGTACTCGAACACGCAAGTATTGTTTGCAGCGGTACAACTATAGAAATGTATCATTTGCCGAAACAAATTCTCCACCTTAATGATGACCAGTTAAGCGCCAAGAATAAGTCCCAAACAGTAAAGGAAATTGTAGCGGCCTTGGAAAAAGAACTAATTCTTTCGGCCTTAGCAGCCAATAAGAATAATCGAACGAAAGCAATGAAAGACTTAGGATTTTCTCGGCGAGTATTTTACGATAAATTACATCGTTATGGGATTAACTGAGCGGGATGACTATTAAAAATGTATTGTACGTTTTACGCACTATAGGTTTGGGAAGGAACTATTTTTTGTTTCAAATTCATACACGTTTTGGTGAGTCTTCTAAGATCATGCGCTCTTTAGAAGGCTTTTTTTATCCGGTTTTTAAGCCTCCCGCTTCTATAAGTGGGGGTGGTTCAGTTCACTTGGCATGGATATTGCTTATTAAACTATTAAGAATATTTAATTTTTTTAGAAAAGGAAGTGTAAACCCAGCTTTGGTCAAAAAATAATCAATATCAGAAGTCATTGATGGTACTACTATTTTGTGGAAAGGGTGAGTTATCTTGGCGAGTAATTTTATTTACAGCAATAAGGATCATAAATTTATTATCAAAGAGTGGTTGGACGGAAAAAAGATTCTAGGCTTAAAACGCTATCGAGATTATCTTTCCATTGAGGATGTCGATGGAATCCTCGATCAATCCCTGAAAGTGTGTAAAGACGTGGTAGCTCCCACAAATGATGATGGTGATACGATTGGGGCAAGATTTAACGATGGGAAAGTGACTGTTCCACCCTCGTTTCACAAGGCCTTCAGATTCCTCCATGACAACGGATGGGGTGCCAGTAACAATGATGTGGATGGTGAGGGAGCTCTTCCGGAAATCCTTAATCAATCTGTTCGTGAATATATTATCGGGGCTAATCCGTCCATGTCCCCCTATATTGGCTTAAGCGGCGGTATTGCGGCTGTAATCAAGACTTTTGGGTCTAAGGAACAAATCGCTCTTTATACACCAAAAATGTTTGCGGGAATCTGGGAAGGTACAATGTGCTTGACTGAACCCGGAGGCGGTTCTGACGTGGGGGATATGACATCCAAAGCGTATCCCACTGATGATCCTCTAGTTTATAAAATTAAGGGCACTAAATGTTTTATTACCGGAGGAGATCATGATCTAACGGAAAACATAATTCATCTGGTACTGGCCCGTGTTGATGGAGCTGCTCCCGGTACCAAAGGTTTGTCCTTATTTATCGTTCCTAAAATTTGGGTCAATGAAGACGGAAGTTTAGGTGACCCCAATGACGTCGCTACCGTGGGGATTGAACATAAAATGGGTCTTAAAGGTTCGGCGACAGCAGTACTCAGTTTTGGCGAAGAAGGTAATTGCCGAGGTATTCTGTTGGGCAGTGCTCCTGATGAAAAAGGGGTTGGCCAAGGTATGGCGCAAATGTTCATGATGATCAATGGATCCCGGATGGATACCGGGCATAGTGCTCTGGCTGTGGCGACAGTAGCCTATAACAATGCCGTTAATTATGCCAGAGAGCGCATTCAGGGGCGTCCCATTACCAATCCCAAAGGTGATCGCGTACCCATCATTCAACACGAAGATATTCGGCGTATGTTATTAACTCAGAAGGCGACCTTGGAAGCTATGCGGGCCATGATCTTTAAGGGCTATTATTATCTGGATTTAATCCAACATGGGGATGATCCTGAGGATATCCGTAAAGCTAAACGTTCGATTGAAGTTATTACGCCTTTGGTTAAGGCATACTGTTCAGATCAAGGGTGGCTGATGATTACCGAAGCCATTCAAGTCTTAGGCGGCTATGGCTATACCGAAGAGTATCCTGTTGCGCGTCAAGCCAGAGACGTAAAGATTTATTCGATTTGGGAAGGTACTAATTTTATCCAATCCATGGATCTTGTAGGACGCAAATGGAGACTAGACAATGGCAATATTTTTAAAGAGTGGATGATGGAGTTGGCGGCATTTGTCCAGACCAACCAAAATCATAGTACCTTTGCCCACGAATTTGCAGTTTTAGGAAAAGCGTTAATGTCTTATCAAGATCTTGTGGGCACCATGCTGGGTTATTTCAAGGAAGACATCAGGCTGGTTCCTCTCTATAGCACGAGAATTTTGCGCATTACGGCTGAAGTATACGGAGGCTGCCTGCTAATGCAGCAGGCATTAGTTGCTCAAGAAAAGCTTGCTCAAAAAACTGCTGATCAGGACTTCTATAAGGGAAAAATTCAGGCGGCGAAATTTTACGTTCTTAATATCGTGCCCGACGTGGCGGCGACAGTGCGAATTATTAAGGAAGCTGATACTTCGGCTATGGATATCCCAGAAGCAGCCTTTTAAAGTTAGTTAACAGAAACGAGAGGAGGATATAAATGCAGATTTATAAAGTTGCGGTAATCGGGTCAGGCGTGATGGGAAGCACTATCGCCGCCCATTTAGCCAATGCCGGGATACCAAGTCTGTTGTTGGATATTGTCCCGTCAAAGCTTTCGGCCAAAGAAGAAGCGGCTGGATTAACTCTTGAGGACAAAAAGGTTAGAAATAGTATCGCAGAACAAAATAAAGCCAAACTGCTGAAGATGAATCCTGCCCCGCTCCTGGTTCCGGAGTTTGCAGAACGAATTGAGGTTGGCAACATAAGCGATGATTTAGGACGTTTAAGCGAGGTTGATTGGGTCATTGAGGTTGTCGTAGAACGGCTCGATGTTAAGAAGGATCTCTTTAAGAAGATAGCTGCTGTTGCTCGTCCAGGGACGATTGTTACGTCAAACACCTCAGGGATCTCACTTAAAGACATGGTGGAAGGGCTTCCGGAAAGCTTTACACGATATTTCTGCGGCACCCATTTCTTTAACCCGCCGCGGTATATGAAACTTTTGGAGATTATTCCAGGACCCAATACCGAACCACTTGTGATTGCTTATATGAAAGAGTTTGGCGAGCGTGTTTTAGGTAAAGGTGTGGTTATGTGCAAAGACACGCCTAATTTCATAGCTAATCGCATTGGAGCCATCGGCTCACCTGTGTTGCTGAAAGAGATGCTTCGTTTAGGACTAACTGTTGAAGAAGTGGATGCTTTAACAGGACCCGTTATGGGACGTCCCAAGAGCGCTTCCTTTCGTTTAATAGATCTCGTCGGCCTGGATATCTTTATTCATTCCAACAATAATGTTGCCAATGGTGTTCCGGAGGAGAAGGCTGACTTTGTTTTGCCTGAGTTTGTCTTCACGATGCAGAAAAACGGCTGGTTAGGCGATAAAACGAAGCAAGGCTTTTATAAAAAATCCAGAGGCCCTCAAGGTAATGTTATAGAAGTTCTAGATATCAAAACCATGACCTATGGTCCGCCCAAAAAAGTATCGTTTCCTTGTTTGGACAAAGCAAAAGCGGCAAGAAACCTGCGCGAGAAGCTTCGTACATTAGTCAGCGGAGATGACGTCGGCTCCGAGTTTGCTTGGAATGTTTTAAAACCAACTCTTCTCTATGCCGCTAATTTAGTTAAAGACATTGCTGAGGATATCACCGGTATCGACGAGGGCATGCGCTGGGGCTATAACTGGGAAATGGGACCATTTGAACTTTGGGATGCTCTCGGTGTTAAAGCTACGGCAGACCGCATTGTTGCTGAAGGCAGTAAATTGCCTGCAATAGTGGAAGAATTGCTCTCGAAAGGATATGAGAGCTTTTATGGTAAAACGGAAGCTGGAGAGACCACCTATTATGACAACGGTGTCTACCGTCAAAAAGTAGTCAGCAGTTATTCCTTCTCCCTGAAGCAAGCTTACAAGACAGGCAAAGTTATTATGGGCAATGCCGGTGCAAGCTTAATAGATTTGAACGATGGGGTTGCTTGCTTGGAATTTCATTCTCCGAACAATTCTATAACCACAGATGTTGTGGAGATGATTTATAAGTCATTAGAAGAGGTTGAGAAAAATTACGCAGGGATGGTTATTGGCAACCAAGGTAAAAATTTCTGCGTGGGTGCTAATCTTATGGATATTCTTCGCGAAGCAGAGAAAGGTAACTGGTCGGATCTGGATCAGGGCATTCGTCAATTACAAAATGCGACAATGGCGTTGAAATATGCGAAAAAACCTGTTGTAGCAGCTCCCTTCGGTATGACTCTTGGCGGCGGAGCGGAGATATGTCTGCACTCTCATGCTCTTCAGGCTTCTTCGGAAACCTATATAGGTCTTGTCGAAGTTGGGGTCGGTTTAATTCCTGCCGGAGGCGGAACCAAGGAAATGGCTGTCCGGGCGATGGAAGGAGTTTTGCCGGGAGTTCAAACTATTCCAGACTATTTCTTTGCCAAACGTTTTGAAGTGATAGCTATGGCTCAGGTCTCGACAAGTGCGGAAAAGGCTCGGCAACTCGGTTTTTTGCGTGACCACGATCGTTACAGCATGAACCCGGAACATATCCTTATGGATGCTAAAGCACGGGTCATTGACCTGGCACTCAACTTCAGACCTAATTTGCCGACGAAGGTGAAAATTGCGGGGGCCGGTGTTCGCGGCACTTTGGAACTGGCAATGTATGGAATGCTTGAAGGGCGTTACATCTCCGAATATGACCGGCATCTAGGCAACAAATTGGCTTATGCTATCACCGGAGGAGACCGTCCGGCAGGTATGCTCGTTGATGAGCAATATCTTTTAGATCTGGAACGTGAAGCCTTTTTAAGTTTGCTTGGGGAAGCGAAGACTTTAGATCGCATCCGCCATATGCTCACTAAAGGCAAGCCATTACGGAATTAGGGGGGAAAACAATGCAAGAAGCGTACATCATACAAGCGAAACGCACTGCGGTTGGAAAATCGGCCAGGGGTGCCTTAGCACAGGTTCGACCGGATGATTTAGGAGCTTATGTAATACAAGATGTTCTTCAGACTATTCCTGACCTTAATAGGGAGGAGATCGACGATCTTGTCCTGGGCTGCTCTTTCCCAGAAGGTGAGCAGGGGATGAACATGGCCAGAATTATGATCCGGCGTGCAGGTCTTCCCATTGAGGTTCCGGGTGTGACCATCAATCGTTTTTGTTCATCAGGGCTTCAGGCGATTTCCATGGCGGCAGACAGGATTCGATTGGGTGAAGCGGATGTGATGCTTGCAGGCGGAGCAGAGAGTATGTCTTTGGTTCCCATGGGCGGAAGTAAACCGGCTCCAAATCCGTTTATGCTCGTAAATGCCCCGGAAGTATATCTCTCCATGGGGATTACCGCTGAGAATGTGGCTAAAAAATATGACGTCACCCGCGAGCAGCAGGATGTTTTCGCGGCACGAAGCCATCAAAAAGCTTGGGCAGCTCAAAGCAGCGGACGCTATGATGATGAGATTGTCCCGATTCCTCTGCCGACTTGGGGAAAACCGGGTGAGAAATGGTTCACTAAAGATGAGGGTATTCGTCCGGAGACCACAGTAGAAACTTTGGCAAAGCTCCGGCCCGCGTTTAAAAACGGTGGTTCAGTCACGGCAGGGAATTCCTCCCAGACGAGTGACGGGGCGGCAATAACTCTGTTGATGTCCGAACAGAAAGTGAAAACTCTTGGCCTAAAACCTTTAGCCGTTTGGCGTGGGTTTGCGGTTGCTGGAGTGGAACCTGAACTGATGGGAATCGGTCCGCTCAAGGCTATCCCTAAGGTACTTAAGCAAGTCGGCTTAAAGCTGGAGGATATCGATCTCTTTGAGTTAAATGAAGCCTTTGCTTCTCAATCGCTGGCGGTCATTAAGACGCTGGACATTGACCCGGAAAAAGTGAATCCCAATGGCGGTGCCATAGCTTTAGGGCATCCTCTGGGCTGTACCGGGGCCAAGCTAACTGCGACCTTACTTCATGAGATGATTAAACGGAAGAATAAGTATGGAATGGTCACAATGTGCATTGGCGGCGGTATGGGAGCGGCAGGGGTCTACGAATTATTGTAAATGCCTGGCGGGCGCTGCCAGTGAAGTTCAATGAATTAGGAGGAAGAAGATGTCCGCAGCAGTTAAAGAATATCAAAGTAAGCTCGTTTCCCCGGAAAAAGCAGTAAGTGGTGTTAAGAGCGGGGATTGGATCGGTTATTCCTATGCAGCTAATACACTGCCTGTCTTAGATCGGGCTTTAGCTGCACGAACCCCTGAACTATATGATATTCAATTATTAGGCGGAGTTACAATGCGTCCCCATGCTTTTGTAAAAGCTGATCCCAAAGGGGAGCATTTTAATTGGAATTGTACACATTTTAGCGCAATTGACCGGAAGTATTATGACATGGGGAGAGCCTATTATATTCCGCTCAAGTATTCAGAAGTTCCGCGCTATGTTCTTGAAAATGTGCGCATGGACATCGCTATGATTCAAGTCAGCCCTATGGATAAACACGGATTTTTCAACTTAGGGCCAACAATCTCTCATTACTGGGCAAATGCGCGCAAAGCCAAAGTTATTATTGTGGAAGTTAACGAAGATATGCCAATCGCTCATGGAGGGTATGGCCATTATCTTCATGTTTCCGATGTTGATTATATTGTTGAAGGCGGTCATACCGGCATGCCTCAGGTTCCCTCCGAAGATCCCGGTGAAATTGACCATCAAATAGCAAACTACGTTCTGGAGAATATTAGAGATGGTGATTGCCTGCAGCTGGGAATCGGTACTATGCCTAATGCCTTAGGGCAGCTGATTGCTAAGTCTGATTTAAAAGATTTAGGAGTCCATACAGAAATGTTGGTTGATAGTTTTGTGGATTTAGTAGAAGCCGGCCGAATTTCCGGACGAAAAAAACAAGTTGATCCCGGCCGGATCGTTTACACCTTTGCCGCCGGAACGCAAAAGCTTTATGATTTTATTGATGATAATCCACAGGTTGCAGGTTATCCGGTAGATTATGTCAATGAACGGGATATTGCCAGCCGCAATGACAATTTGGTTTCAATTAATAATGCTCTGGAAATCGATCTTTCTGGGCAAGTATGTTCGGAAACTATCGGCCCGCGTATGATTAGCGGAGCCGGCGGCCAATTAGACTTTGTTGATGCGGCTTATCATTCCAAAGGCGGAAGAAGTTTTATATGTATGGCTTCAACCTATACCGATGCGAAAGGGAAAATGCATTCTCGGATTAATCCTCTTTTGACAACAGGAGCGGTGGTAACAGATACACGTCCTGTGGTTCAATATATTGTCACAGAGTATGGCATTGTTAACCTCAAAGGGCAAACGACCTGGCAGCGGGCTGAACGTTTGATTAGCCTTGCCCATCCGGATTTTCGTGAAGATTTAATCCGTGAAGCACAAGCCTTAAATATCTGGAGAAGAAGCAATAAAGAGATTTAAGGCAGGAATATCAGGAGAATATGAATAGAAGTCTGGATCAATTACTTCTAATTGAATTATCAGTACGTGTTGTAATTAGAATCTCTTAAACAGTAAGGCAATCAGTAATTCAAATAGTAAATGTTTTAATTATAATTTCCTAAAAGGGGCGTAGGGAACATAGGTTTTGCTACGCCTTTCTTTATCAAATCGAAATACTCCCTCTTTTACAAGTGGGAGTGGTTCCCATACCTTGCTTTGGTGGGGATAGATTCTCCAACCGAAGCCCCTATGTTCGATCTCGACAGGGTTCTTAACGGTTTCCAACGTTATGAGAATTACGGCTGATATCAATCAGTTTAAGTACTCCCCAAGCCAGAACTGCATAGACAATCATTGCAATAATGGTTGATGATTCCAGCACTGACTGAGTTTCCAAACCCTTTGTGACAGCCGAAGGGAAAATTCCGGAAAATGGTGCTAAGAACACTTGAGTTACTGCATAGATGAGAGAAACAAAAGGACTAAGTGGATTAGCTCCGAGAAGTTTAAAGATAAGGCGAAAGGTGAATAAGACTTCGAGAACCCCTAAAACATAATAGACAATTTGTTTGGCTTTAAGATGTTCCGATCCCGTTTTTTTGGCAGTACTTTCGTCCATTTTTAGGCCTCCTTATGTTACGACAAGTTTATCTTCTAGCATGTACATATTTAGGCATTTTGATGAGCAAACTTTGTATAACAATTAAAAAGGAGGATAGATAATGACTGAGACAATTTTAGAAAGGTCTGAGGGACGGGTAAGTTATCACGATTCCGTTGAAGAAATGCTGCCGAGAATTCGTGAGGATGGAATGTCCAATGTTTTTGACCGCTGGGCAAAACAGGAAAAAATCCGGTGTAACTTCTGCTTACAGGGACTCAGCTGTCAGCAGTGTTCAAATGGACCATGCCGGATCAGCGAGAAGAGCGGTCAAGACAGCGGTGTTTGCGGAATTGGCGCCGATGCAATGGCTATGCGCAAGTTGCTGCTGCAAAATATCATGGGTGCAGGAACTTACAGCCATCATGCTTATGAAGCCTTTCGCACTCTTCGGGCAACAGGAGAAGGTAAAACTCCGTTTAAAATAACCGATGTCAATAAACTTAAGTGGATGTGTCAGACGCTTGGTATTAATGTTAATCAAGACATTAACCAGTTGGCAATTCAATTAGCAGACCTGCTTAACCATCAGATGAATATTGGCACGGAAGAGCCAAACCTTATGGTTGAAGCCTTTGCACCGAAGAAGAGAAAGCAGGTTTGGAGAGATCTACATATCTATCCGGCGGGAACCGTTCATGAGGAACAGAACTGCGTGGCGAGTTGTCTAACGAATGTTGACGGAGATTATGTGTCTTTAGCACTTAAAGCTTTGAGACTTGGATTATCGACTATTTATAATTCCCAGATCGGGCTGGAAATGGTCCAAGATATCCTGTTTGGTACACCTCAACCTCATGAAGTCAATGTCGATCTGGGGATTATGGATCCTGAGTATGTCAATATCGTCTTTAACGGTCATCAGCCCTGGGCTGGAGCAGCAACCATCCAAAAGGCCAAGCTGCCGGAGATTCAAGCCAAGGCCAAAGCGGCCGGAGCGAAAGGCCTGAGAGTTGTTGGTTCCATCGAAACAGGGCAGGAGCTGCTGCAAAGGTTTCCCGTTGATGATGTTTTTGTGGGACTTATGGGGAATTGGCTTTCAATAGAACCTCTTTTAGCAACGGGGACAGTCGATGTAATGGCCATGGAGGAAAATTGCTCTCCACCGGCCATTGATATGTATGCGGAGAAATATCAGATTACTCTTGTTAGTGTCAGTACCATTATAGGAGTGCCGGGACTGGAACATAAGATTCCTTATCATCCCAATGAAGTTGAAGCTATGGCTGATCAACTGATTAATTTGGGAATTGAAAACTTTAAAAAACGGCATGGAATAATTGTAGCTAAGGTTCCGAAGATTACCCAAAAGGCTATTGCGGGATTTTCTACAGAGGCTGTTCTGGGGGCTTTAGGCAACAAGCTTGATCCGCTGGTTGACGTAATTGCTGCCGGAAAGATT
This sequence comes from Desulfosporosinus acididurans, assembly GCF_001029285.1. GTDB lineage: Bacteria > Bacillota > Desulfitobacteriia > Desulfitobacteriales > Desulfitobacteriaceae > Desulfosporosinus > Desulfosporosinus acididurans. The sequence goes on along the minus strand of NZ_LDZY01000018.1, from coordinate 60,634 downwards.
AAAGGAGTTGTGGCCTTAGCAAACTGTTCTACCTTACGAAATGGTCCTCAGGATTGGAATACAGTGAACTTAACCAAGGAACTGATTAAACGGGATATTCTTGTTGTTGCCGGTGGCTGCGGCAATCATGCTTTGGAAGTAGCGGGCCTTTGTAATCTTGAGGCCGTAAAGATCGCCGGTAAAGGGTTAGGGGAAGTATGCAGCTCTTTGCAAATACCGCCTGTCTTGAGTTTCGGAACTTGTACGGATACGGGCAGAATCTCCATGTTGGTGACAGCGTTAGCGGATCATCTTGATGTTGACGTTCCCCAGCTGCCAATTGCCGTAACTGCTCCCGAGTGGATGGAACAAAAGGCTACCATTGATGGGGTTTTTGCTGTGGCCTATGGAACTTACACTCACCTTTCTCCGACGCCTTTTGTTACTGGAGCTCCTCAGCTGGTGAAGCTCTTGACTCAAGATGTCGAGGGATTGACAGGAGGGAAAATTGCTCTTGGCGACGATCCTGTGGAGGTTGCCAATAATATAGAAAATCACATTGTAAATAAACGAAAAGCATTAGGATTAAGTTAGAAAAGAAGTATCAAAAACTCAAACTCAAATTATATTAAAAGCAAACTACCTGTAAAAAGGTAAAGTCAAAAAGATGGCTTGAAGTTGTTTTGTCAAGCCATCTTTTTGACTTTTGAAAGTAACCCTTTGGTTGTGCGAAACATTCCTATTCAATTAGGATTTATTCTTGGACCTAAATCCTTCTGAAATTCGTTTTTCTGTTTTTTGGGCCAAATGCTGTAAGTTATGAAGGCTATTCTCAGAAGTAGGGGCGAGATGCTGATTTTGTATGGTCTCGGGAGCTTGAGGTTTTGCTCCGAGCTTGTGACGCAGAAAAAAATAAGCGCCTGCTGTAATGACTATCAAGCTTAGACCTAAAAAGAAGGAAGCTCTTTGGTCAGGAATCGCAAAAGCGGAGAAGAAAACCCCAATAAAAATTGCGGTAACTATAATATTGCTTACGGGGTATCCAATGACGTGGGTTTTATAGTCTTTTCGGTTTTCAAGAAACTTTGGACGCAGACGCCAATGGGCGAGACTGATTGTTAAAACGTTGACCAGTGAGAGAAGACCACTGGCACCGGTTACCAGCAGGTATATTTTGTTAGGAATAACATAGGAGAGGAAAGCAATACCTACTAGAAAGACGTTTGTAAACAGCAGGGCGCGCCTGGGGACCGCCTTTTTAGTAACTTTATTAAAAAGGTGCGGTGCTTCTCCTTGTTGGGCAAGGGCGTTTAACATACGAGATGTTCCATACATGCTGGCGCTCATTGCCGATAATGTTGCGGTAAGAATGACGAAATTCATAATAGATTGGACGATAGGGATTTTGTAAGGCAACAAAGCGCTGACATAGGGACTGGTACTGGCATTGTAAGTGGTCCACGGGTGGAGCAGGATAAGGAATAAAACAGAAATAACGTAAAAGGTTGTTACTAAAAATGAGGTAATAAGCACCACCTTGGGCACTGTTTTTTCAGGATCGGAGGATTCTGTGATTGCCAATCCAACTACTGAAGTGCCTGAATAGGCATAAAAAACAAGTAAGAGGGAACCTGCGAACCCAGATAAACCATGAACAAAGAAAGGGGTATTAGAGATGTTGTGCCAGCCCGGGGCACCTCCGAAGAGAGGAAAAAAGACAAGAACGATACCTAATATGATAAACCCAATTAGGGCAATTACCTTTACAATCGCCAAACCTGATTCCAATTTACCAAATCCTCGTGGATCTGAAAGATTGACTCCGGTCAGAATGACTGTATAAATAACAATAAAAGCCCAGAGAGGAATTCCCGGAAACCAGAGAGCGCTGAAAATTGCGGCAGCAGTTGCCTCACTGGACATGACAAGAATTCCTGAGATCCAGTATAGCCAACCGATAATAAACCCTACTCCCGGACCAAAAGCTTTGGCCGCATAGGTTTGAAATGAACCTTTCTCCGGGTCGAGTAAGGAGAGTTCAGCTAAAAAAGATAAGTTAAAATACATTAAGATTCCCATGATGGCATAAGCGAGGATAATGGAAGGACCGGAAAGTCTGATTGTTAGACCGACTCCCAGAAACATTCCTGCGCCAATGATACTCCCGATAGCCAACATCGTTAAAGAAAATGCCGACATTTTAGAAGATTTATCTTGTATTGATGTCAAATTTGTTGCTTCCTTTCCTATGTTTGTATTTCTAAAATAGCATTCCCAGCTTTTAGAGATCTATGACGTAATTCACCTTCAAAATTAAAGCCGCTTAAGGAGTCCGCCAAGCCATAAAACGTTTGTCATCATTTACAAATGGTTCCTCTACAATTCGGGTTATAAAAAAGGCACACCTCAAATATTGGAGATCCAACATTTGGAGTGTGCCTTTTTCACTTCTTTTAAGCGGGGGGGGTTCCCATACATCTTCGCTGATAGAGTCCATCCTTCAGCGCGACAGCATACCGCCAAGATCATAGGGCGTTTCTTGGTAGACGTAATAATTCAACCAGTTTTGAAATAGTAAATTTGTATGTGAGCGCCATTTGTGGACAGGAATTTTTGTGGGATCGTCGTTAGGGAAGTAGTTCTTGGGAAGAGCCAGCGGGAGACCTTTGGCAAGATCACGGTCATATTCTTCTTTCAGGGTTAAGGTATCATACTCAGAATGACCGGTGACAAAGACGTGGCGTCGATCCCTGGAAACTACAATGTAAACTCCTGCTTCGATGGACTCAGATAATATTTCTAGTTCGGGATGTTCAGCAAGGTCACTGCGTTTGGTTTCCGTGTGACGAGAGTGGGGAACATAGAATTCGTCATCGAACCCCCTTAAGAGCTGCATACCGTTAAAACCGCTCCTATTGACATCGTGTTTAAAGACACCAAACATTTTCTCCGGCAAAGGGTATTTTGGGATGCCATAATGGTGATACAATCCGGCCTGAGCCCCCCAGCATATGTGAAACGTGGAGGTGACGTGAGTTGTTGTCCAATCCATAATTTCCTGGAGGTCCTTCCAGTAGGTAACCTCTTCGAAGTCCAAGTGTTCTACCGGTGCCCCTGTAATAATCATGCCATCATAGTTATGGTTTTTAATATCGGTGAAGCTTTTATAAAAAGCATTCAAGTGTTCCTGAGAGGTATTTTTGGAATGATGGCTTTCAATTCGCAAAAGAACTATTTCGACTTGCAAGGGAGAATTTCCAAGCAGTCTTAAGAGTTGAGTTTCTGTAGTTTCCTTACGGGGCATAAGATTAAGGATTACAATTTTTAAGGGACGAATATCTTGGTGAAAAGCACGTTCGTATCCCATGACGAAAATATTTTCTTGATTGAGTATTTCCATAGCCGGTAAATGTTCCGGGATTTTAATCGGCATTTAACTAAACCTCCGTTTCAACTGCAAGATAAAGGATTTTTAGTAAAAATTAAAGGTATTTGGAAGCTCTGCAGATTTGTTGTCAGCACTCAGATTGTGATAAACAGGAGGTTTTATCATATGAATTTTGAGTACATATTACTTAATTCTGGCTGGCACTAAGAGCTTGGTCCAGATCATAAAGGAGGTCATCAATAGTCTCTAAGCCGATAGAGAGGCGAATCATATCGGGTGATATTCCGGCAGCGCGCTGGGAGGCCTCATCAAGCTGCTGATGAGTGGTACTTGCCGGGTGAATAACAAGTGATTTGGCATCTCCCACGTTGGCTAGATGTGAAAACAACTGCAGCTTGTTGATGAATTTTCCTCCCTCTCGCAGACCGCCTTTTACGCCAAAGGTAAAGATTGAACCGGCACCTTTGGGCAAGTATTTTTGGGCAAGGGTGTGATAGGGACTGTCAGTCAGGCTGGGATAATTTACCCAAGTGACGAACTGATGCTGGTTTAGGAATTCTGCCACCTTTTGAGCGTTTTCCACATGCCGTTCCATACGAAGGGGAAGGGTTTCTAAACCCTGTAAAAATAGGAAGGAGTTAAAAGGGGATAGAGCAGCTCCTGTATCACGCAGAAGGGATACTCGTGCCTTGGTAATATAAGCGGCTCTGCCGCAGGCTTCGGTATAAACAATTCCATGGTAGCTGGGATCTGGCTCGCTCAGCCCGAGGAATTTGCCGTTATTCCAGTTGAAATTTCCGGAATCAACAATGACTCCTCCAATAGATGTCCCGTGTCCGCCGATAAACTTCGTTGCCGAATGAACGACGATATCAGCGCCATGTTCAATAGGACGGCATAAGTAAGGGGAGGCAAAGGTATTGTCCACGATGAGCGGAAGATTATTTTCGTGAGCGATAGAGGCAAGTTTCGTAATGTCGGCTACATTGATTTGAGGATTGCCAATGGTTTCGGTATAGAGAGCTTTCGTTCGTTCCGTAATTTTAGCCCGAAATTCTTCCGGGTGATCACCGTTTACAAAGTGAGTTTTAATCCCCAGTTTAGCCAAGGTATAGGCAAACAAGGTATACGTACCGCCGTAAAGAGAGCCCGAAGCAACAATTTCATCTCCGGCTTGGGCGATGTTAAGGATGGCATACGTAATAGCCGCTTGTCCGGATGATGTGGCCAAGGCCCCTGCGCCTCCTTCAAGGAGGGCAAGGCGCTGTTCAAAAACATCTTGCGTCGGATTCATGATTCGAGAATAAATATTGCCGGATTCCTTTAAGGCGAAGAGGTTAGCAGCATGTTCTGTGTCATTGAAAACAAAGGAAGAGGTTTGGTAGATGGGAACGGCACGGGAATTAGTTGCTGAATCGGGACTTTGCCCTCCATGTAAAGAAACAGTCTCAAATCCAAATTGACGTTTTTCGGTCATTGCATTTCTCTCCTTTTCTGAATTGGTTTTTCGTGACGGTAATTTTCAAGCACTTTTGAGGATCTTGATTCACTGCCGTTTGAGTTTTTAGGTTATCAGGAGAGGGTAAGTTCAGCGAAGTTATTGATAAATAAAGAAAACGACCACTTCAGAGAAGCGGTCGTTAAGTATTTAACACGCTGCTCTCATCTCTCAGAACCTAGGGTTCTGCTGGAATTAGCACCTTATAGCGTTTTGCTATCGGTTGCCGGGCATCATAGGGCCAGTCCCTCCGCCGCTCTTGATAAGAGATTCAATATTTACTTGGATTGAAGATAATACAGCTAATATATAATAAACTACTTTTTCTGTCAAGATTAAATTAGCTGACGCTGTTCAATTTAGAGGTTTTCCATGGCGACTGACAGCATTAATTTAATCCGATTAAGCTGATTGACTTCACTGGCTCCGGGATCGTAGTCAATGGGTGCAATGTTGGACGCGGGATAAGAGCGGCGGAGTTCACGAACCATACCTTTTCCCGTAATATGGTTTGGCAAGCAGGCAAAGGGCTGCAAACAAACGATATTATTGACTCCGCTGCGAATCAATTCAACCATTTCTCCGGTCAGAAACCAGCCTTCTCCTGATTGATTGGCAAGGGAAAGATGGTTTGAAGCATACTTGGCAATTTCTTCGATAGGTTTGGGAGCTGTAAATCGTTTGCTGGCATTAAGGGCTTTTTTCATCTCTCGTCGAAAGGCTTCTATCCGACCGATAGTGAAATTTCCGGATACCATTCTCCAAAAACTACCGGACAGTTGTTTATATTTGATACGATTATCAAAGGCTCCGTATAAAAGAAAGTCTGCGAGGTCAGGTACAACTGCCTCAGCGCCTTCAGACTCCAGCAGTTCTACAATGTTGTTATTGGCAGTGGGATGGAATTTGACAAGAATTTCACCTACGACGCCAACTTTAGGTTTAACCCAATCCTCATGAATGGGGAGAGTGTCAAAGTCCTGGACAATTTGCCGAATGTTCTTCTCATATTCCTTGGTATTACCTGTTTTTAAAGATTCTTGACAACGCTTCACCCATGATTCGTATAAGTGATTGGCAGAGCCTGGTTTTTGTTCGTAAGGGCGTACTCGATAAAGAACACGCATCAAGAGGTCCCCATAGATCAAGCCCTGCATTACTTTTTTAAAGATCGGGAGCGTTATTTTAAAGCCTGGATTTTGCTCTAAGCTTGATGAATTTCCTGTATTTAATGCCACAACTGGGACGTGTCCCAAATGGGCGTCTGCCAAGGCCTTACGGATAAAAGCAATATAGTTGGTTGCCCGGCATCCTCCGCCGGTTTGAGAAATAATTACCGAGGTGTTGTTTAAATCATACTTGCCGGAATTTAAAGCTTTCATGATTTGTCCAACGACAATAATAGCCGGATAGCAAGCATCATTATGCACGTATTTTAAGCCTTCATCAATGGCTGATTTATCGACGGAAGGTAAAATTTCGATAGTATAGCCTGCCATTTCAAAGCCGGTTTGAAAAAACTGAAAGTGAATGGGGGACATTTGGGGGACTAAGAGAGTATGATTTTTTTTCATTTCCATAGTAAAGATGACGCGAGGAGGTCTTGTGATTAACTTTTCTGGGGTTACCTGACGTTTGTCACGTTCATTGATGGCAGCAATTAAAGAACGTACACGAATTCGGGCAGCCCCTAAATTATTAATTTCGTCAATTTTGATGACGGTATAAATCTTGCCGTAAGCTTCGAGAATTTCTTTGACTTGGTCCGTAGTGACTGCGTCTAACCCGCATCCGAAGGAGTTTAACTGGATCAACTCCAGAGAACTCTGTTGGGCGACATAGCTTGCCGCGGCGTAAAGCCTTGTATGGTATACCCACTGGTCGACAATCCGCAAAGGCCGTTCAACCTGGTTAAGATGACTAATGGAGTCCTCAGATAAGACGGCAAACCCGTAAGATTGAATCATCTCCGGAATTCCATGATTAATTTCAGGATCAAGATGATAAGGCCTTCCCCCCAGAACGATACCCTTTATTTGATGGTCTTTAATATATTGAAGGGCTTCTTCTCCCTTTTGCCGGGAGTCCTGTTTATAATTGTCTAATTCCGCATAGGCTTTTTCCATCGCTTTAAGAATTTCACGGCTTGGAATTCCTTCCGGTGCTAACTCCTCAATTAAACGTTTACCCATTCTGTGTGGATTATCAAGAGGGAAAAACGGGTGATAAAACGTTATCTTCGGGCTTCTCAGGATGTCCATGTTGGCGTTAATGGTTTCCGGATAAGAGGTAACGATAGGACAATTGTAATGATTATTGGATGATGGGTCTTCTTGACGGTTGTAGGGTATGCAAGGATAAAAGATTTTAGTTATCCCTTTTTTCACTAAATCAGCAATATGACCATGGGCAAGTTTAGCCGGATAACATGCCGATTCGGAAGGTATTGTATCCATACCTTTTTCATAAAGCGGTTTTGAGGATCGCCCGGAAAGAATGACTCGATACTTTAATTCGGTAAAGAAAGTAAACCAGAAGGGGTAATCCTCATAAATATTTAAGACTCTGGGAATTCCGATGATACCTCGAACAGCTTTCTCGGGCACTAAGGGGATATAGTTAAATACTCGCTTGTATTTATAGGTGAAGAGGTTCGGGATTTCGGATTTGGTGATGGTTTTGCCTTCACCACGTTCACAGCGATTTCCAGAGAAAAATTCATTGCCGTTGGAAAAACGTCGAATTGTGACTAAGCAGTTATTTCCGCACAGGCCGCATCGCTTCATAGAGGTTTCCGAAGAAAGTTCTTGAAGTTCGTCAAGAGGCAGGAGAGTTGTCTGATAGCTGGTCTCGAAGCGATCTTTGGCAATCAGCGCAGCACCGAAAGCGCCCATAATTCCGGCAATATCAGGTCGTACGACCTCACGATTTACGAGTTGTTCGAGGGCTCTCAGGACCGTATCATTATAGAACGTTCCTCCCTGGACAACGATCTTTTGCCCCAGTTCATCAGCGTTTCGTAAGCGGATGACTTTGAAAAGGGCGTTTTTAATCACAGATATCGCGATACCGGCTGAAATATCGCTGACCTCAGCGCCTTCTTTCTGGACTTGTTTAACCTTGGAGTTCATGAAGACAGTACACCGTGTACCGAGGTCGACCGGATGTTTCGATTCTTGGCCGATCTTAGCAAATTCTTGGACACTCATATTCAGAGATTGGGCAAAAGTCTCCACAAACGAGCCGCATCCTGATGAACAAGCTTCATTTAAAGTGATGGATTCGATAACTCCATTACGGATGACCAAGCTCTTCATATCTTGTCCACCGATATCCAACACGAAATCAACGCCGGGAAGGAAAAAGTTCGCGGCTGTATAATGGGCTACGGTTTCAATTTCTCCAATGTCGACTTTGAGAGCTGCTTTAATGAGATGTTCTCCATAGCCGGTAACAGCTGAATTACGAATTTTAATATTTGGATTTAGTTTTTGATAAAGGGTTTTTAAAGCGTTAGCGGTTGATTCAAGGGGATTCCCTTGATTACTGTCATAGAAGGAATAAAGCAAGCCTCCCTGCTCATCAATCAGGGCTAGTTTCGTTGTTGTTGATCCGGCATCAATGCCCAAGTAAGCATTCCCTTGATAAGTCTCTAAATCTACACGTTTGACTCTATTCTCTGCGTGTCTTTTCTTGAAAGTTTCATACTCCTCAGCATCTTTGAAGAGAGGATTTAACTCCGCATTTTCGTCATTGCTTATTTTATAGATCATCGGTGCTCGTTCATATAAACACTCTTGAGTAAAAGGCTGTTGATTTCGTGAGGAAAGTGCAGCACCGATGGCCACGAAGTATTGAGAGTCATCGGGGAAAATAATACTTTGGTCATCTAAATGCAGGGTTTCAATAAAACGTTTCCTAAGTTCCGAAAGGAAAAACAAAGGACCGCCCAAAAAAGCCACGTTACCCGTAATCGGGCGCCCTTGAGCCAAACCACTAATAGTTTGATTAACAACAGCTTGGAAGACAGAAACGGCAATATCCTCTTTAGCAGCCCCCTCATTAAGCAAGGGTTGAATATCAGTTTTCGCAAATACGCCACAGCGTGAAGCAATGGGATAAATAGTTTTATGATTTTTAGCTAATTCATTTAATCCCAGAGCATCTGTTTGCAGTAATGAGGCCATCTGGTCGATAAAAGCTCCAGTTCCTCCGGCACAGGTTCCGTTCATTCGTTGTTCAAGAGAATCACCAAAATAAGTGACCTTAGCATCTTCACCGCCTAGTTCGATGGCAGCATCAGTCTTGGGAATAACCAGTTTTATGGCGTTAGAGCATGCCATGACTTCCTGAATAAAGGGAACATCTAATGTTTGAGAAATGTTATATCCTCCCGAACCGGTGACCATTAAGGTTAAAGCATGTCCTTGGAGAATCGCTTTGGCATCCTCAAGCATCATAACCACTGTATTGCGAATATTGGAAAAATGCCTTAAATAATTTTTGTAGACTATCGTTCGATTCTTATCGAGCACGACAAGTTTTACTGTCGTAGAACCAACATCTAATCCTATATTTAAAACTCTACTCATTTTCATCCTCCACTTGACGTATTATGCCAAATTATTTCCAAAGGTTGTTATCTTGGGAGGTGGTTACAATGGTTGAGTGCTTCTTCTAAGATGATTTTAACGTGCTCATCATGGATACAATAATGCACGTGTTTGCCCTCTTTATGAGATCGGGCAAGTCCCAAGTTTTTAAGCAAGCGTAAATGGTGAGAAGCCCCTGAGACCGTTAAATCTGTAATCTGGGCAAGATCGCAAACGCAAAGGTTTGGCTCTTGGAGTAAGGCATAAATAATTTTCACCCGCGTTTCATCAGCAAGTGCCTTAAATATAGGAGTTACGCCTTCCATTTGCGCAAGCGAGTGAGACAATTCCTTTGACCGGTGAGGGGGAATGTGACAATCCAGATTGCAGAAGTTTTGGTGGGTGATACGGTTCAAAAGGTATTCCCCCTTATTTAGTTTACTTCATAAACATTATAATGATTGCTTGAATGTTTGTAAATATTTTTTGTTGAACGATATTTTGAAACAAGCAATTATTAGTAGTTTATGGATATCTCCTTATTAGTTTTAATATGCGGATTCTAAGATTATAGGACTCCCTAGTACTACTTTTATGTAAGTTGCGGCAATTTTGATACAAGCTGCTGCCAAACCGCTCACACTTTTACAAGTGGGAGTGGTTCTCATCATCTTTAGTTGAACGAGTCCATTGTCGATATGAAAGAAAAATTGGCAGAGATCTTTGAAAAATTTAAACTATTAAAAGGTGTAGGTCAATTTATGTCGAATAATGTATATAATTTTAGCACGACTGTCGGATAAGATCGGAAACCATTACCCCAAAAAGGCCTTTCCGTTGTGGAGGTATCGAATGGAAACGTTTATGAAAAGTGAATTTCAATATCAGGTTATGACGTCTGCTTTAGCTGAAAAGGTGTCGCTGTTAGAGACTATTTTCGCCGCTGTTCGAGAGGGAGTTTTACTGCAGGACGAAAATGGGATTATTCTTAGTGCAAATCCGGCTGCCGAAGAATTATTGGCAGCAAGCTTAAGTGAATTAAAGTCTGAAGACTATATAAAAAATCCAACAAAATGGACTTGTGAGGATGGGCAGTTTCTAATATGGCGGGAACATGCGCTTAAGACTATCCATAAGTCTTCGGAGCAGACAGGTGAGATTAGAATTCTCCATCGGTTTACTCCATCCCCATGCTGGCTGAGTATTCGCAGTCTTGTGCTGCCCTCAGATTATAAGTCTTCGGTCCGGGTTTTAACGACTCTCAGCGACATTACCCAGATTCAATACACGGAATGCAGAGAAAGAATCCTTTATGGGATTACTAAGCGTGTGTTGGAAGAACAACCGTTAACAGATATTTTACAATACCCTTGCAATGAATTAGTGCATACTTTCGGGTACCCGTTAGCAATCATTGGACTCCAAGGAAAAAAAGGTTCTTTAACTTTAGTGGCACAAGCAGATCTTTCAGAGAGCCATTCTGCTAAAATACAAATGCTATGGAATAATAACCGTAAAGAATCTTGCGGATTTGAAAAAGCAATACGAACCGGTAAACCTCAGATCCATGATGTTTGGCAAAATGCACTGGATTATCCCTGGTGGCCAATCTACTCAGAACTTTCCATTCGGTCGGAAGGGGCCTTTCCTTTAACAACAAAAGGAAAAACCATAGGTGCTTTGGTTTTGTATGCCTCAAGCGAAGACTATTTTAACCCTTCCAGGGTTAATCTTGTTCAATCCCTTGCAGATCAGCTGGCATTAGTACTCTGGACGTCAGAAAACCAGGGTCAACTTCAACTACAAAATAAGGCTCTTGTTGCTGCTGCAAGTTCTATTATTATCACTAATCGAGCGGGAGAAATACTTTGGACCAATCCCGCTTTTGCCAGATTATCCGGGTACTCCCTGAAAGACATTCTAGGAAAGACTATGAGCTTTATTTCTTCCGGACATCAGGATAAGATTTTCTATCAAAATTTATGGCGAACCATTCTCGAGGGTAAAACTTGGCATGGAGAGTTAATTAATCGTCGAGCTGATGGATTTTGTTATAACGAAGAAATGACCATAACGCCTGTCATCGGTAACGCCAGAGAAATAACTCATTTTATCGTGGTAAAGCAAGACATCAGTGATCGTTTATCCATTCAAAATGCTCTGCTGCGTCAAGAAGAATTGTATCGTGATATGTTTGAAACGATGAGCAGTGCGGTACTAGTTTTTAAGCCTATTAACCAAGGTGAAGATTTTCTGTGCACAGCTCTTAACCAGGCGGCGGAAAAAATCGAAAATATAACCAGGCAGCAAGGGATTGGCGCACGCCTTGATGAAGTCCTTCCGATGGCCAAAGAATTAGGTGTCTGGGATCTCGTTCTTCAAGTATATCGGACCGGAGAGAAGAGGAATTTTCCTGCTGTTTATTACCAAAACCAACGATGCTCAGGGTGGAGCGAAGGGGTTATTTATAGACTAGCAACAGGTGACATTGTCTTTCTGTATGATGATGTGACCCAGCGTATTCTTAATGAAAAGGCACTTTGGCAGGAAAAGGAGCGTGCCCAAGTAACACTGGCTTCCATCGGAGATGGTGTGATTACCACAGATGTGGGAGGAAAAATCACCTATCTCAATCCCGTCGCAGAAAAGTTGACAGGCTGGGCTGATAAGGATGCTGTTGGTTTATACATCGAGCAGGTATTTGATGTTTATCATGGGAATACGGAACTGCCCTTGGTTCAGCCTCTATATCAATGTCTGCGGGAACGTAAAGCGGTCACGTTGTCAAATACCTCCATTTTGAAACATCGACTTGGTCGCCAGGCCTTTCATATTAAAATATCAGTGACGCCCATGCGTGATCGGGAGGAAACAATGATTGGAGCCGTCTTAGTCTTTCACGACGTCACTGAGAAAAGAGCCCTGCTTCATCGTATATCTCATCAGAAAAATCATGATGCCTTAACGGATTTGCCTAATCGTTTATTGTTAAAAGATCGCCTGTACTTGGCTATCTTACAGGCCCGCCGTCGCCAAGAACAAGTTGCTGTCTTCTTTCTGGATATGGATGACTTTAAACTTGTTAACGATACCTTTGGACACGCGCAAGGTGATGCCTTACTTTGTCAGGTCGCTGAGCGCTTTAAAAATGCCTTGCGGCCTGATGATACAGTTGCCAGACAAGGCGGAGACGAATTTATCATTTTATTACCCGAGCTCTCTTCAGAACAGCAAGCCGCCCAGATTGCTCGGAAATTGTTGAAGGTACTAAATGCTCCATTTCAGATTGGCGATCAAGAGACTTACATTACAGCGAGTTTAGGTATAGCTCTTTATCCTGTTGACGGAGAAGATCCGGAAGTACTGATCCAACACGCCGATATGGCGATGTATCATGTTAAAGCTGAAGGTCGCAATCACTATCATTTTTATACTGAAGCTCTTAACCAGCGTTTGTCGGAACGATTAAAACTGCAAAATGAAATACGTCGTGCTTTGCAAAAAGGGGAATTTATTCTGGAATATCAGCCTCAATTTAATCTGAAAGATGAGCAGATTTGTGGTTTTGAAGCGTTAGTGCGTTGGCAGCATCCTGAAAGAGGCCTTCTGCCTCCAAGCAAGTTTATTGCAATCGCCGAAGAAAGCGGCCTTATCTTGCCCTTAGGAGAATGGGTTTTACGGTCTGCCTGCGAACAAAATAAATATTGGCAGGATTTAGGTTATCCCCCTGTGAGCATGGCAGTGAATCTTTCTGCGCGTCAATTCCGTCAGAAGGACCTTGTTGAGAAGATCTCCCAGATCATTAAGGAAACCGGCTTGGAAGCCCAATGGTTAGAACTGGAGATTACTGAAACTTTGAGTATGGAAGACGTGGCCTTAAGTTCGGAGATCCTTTGGAAAATGAAAGCTATGGGTATACGACTTTCTATCGATGATTTTGGAACTGGATTTTCATCTTTAAGTTATTTAAGTCGTTTTTCTCTGGATGCTCTGAAAATTGACCGCTCCTTTATTTTTTCTCTAATGGAACATCCTGACAGGCAAGCCATCGTTCTGACAATAATACAATTAGCTAAGAATTTGGGACTCAAGGTCATCGCCGAAGGAGTAGAACGTACTGATCAGTTGGATTTTCTGCGTAGGAAAGACTGTGACGAGGTTCAGGGATATTTACTGGCTAAACCTGTTTCGGCGGAAGAGGCTGAACGCTTCTTTAATCTTGATTTAAAAGAATTAGTGAACTCGGAGGACTCTACCTCACCTGAAGTTAACGAAGGACCCACCCCCAATTAAGAAGCGGGGGTCTTAAAAACTGGACAAATCATAAGACTCTCTCTTCTCCAAGTGGGAGTGGTTCAGGATACCTTGTTATAGAAGTGTTATTCCAGGGATAACTGCAGGGGTATACACTCTTTGCGAAAGCTCGTTGTCAATCATAAAAAGCCCTGCCCCGTCTTCTTTGATAAGTTTCAATTTTTTTAAAACACGCCCCATGTTTTCCTCTTCTTCGGTTTGTTCTGTAATATACCATTGAAGAAAGATTTCGGTAGTATGATCTTTATTTTCTCGTGCAATGTCCATGAGGGAATAGATTGATTGGGTCACGAATTGTTCATGACTTAAAGCGACCTCAAATACTTCTTGGGAGCTGGAAAAATCGTTTTGGGGTTTTGCAATTTCAATTAGTGTGACCTTCCCGCCAATCTTATTGAGATAATTGAAGAAGCCTAAAGCATGATCGCGTTCTTCTTGAACTTGAACACGAAAGTAATTAGCAAAACCGTCAAGATTCTGGGATGAAAAATATGCTTGCATGGCAAGATATAAGTAACCGGAAAAAAGTTCTTTGTTCAGTTGGCCATTTATGGCATGAATCATGTTTTCCTTCTGCATGTGAGTAACCACCCTTTCTGTTATTAGATAACTTCTTCTTTTAGAATTTTTCTACATATAAGCAATAAATCCTGCATATAAATTATGTGCGTTATAATTCTCCTTACTATTTGTGGTCAACGACAGAGGTGGAATGGAGGTTATTATGTTTAATAAAATATTAGTGCCCACGGACGCTTCTGAGTATTCTCGCCGTGCCTTTAAAATGGCTTTGGACCTTGCTCGGACTTTCCACTCTGAGATTGAGCTGCTTTTTGTAACCTATGTTCCTGAAGCATATTGGGGATACAGTATCGCAGCCAATTTAATTATTCCGCCGGAACAACTAGAAGAGGGAGGAGAGTTAGTTTTAGATACTACCCTCGAAGGAATGGATGTTGATGGCGTAAAAATTACCAGGAAAAAAATTGAGGGGCATCCTGCTGCTCGGATATCTTCTGAAACAGAACGTGAAGAAATCGATTTGGTAGTTATGGGCAGTCATGGCTATGGTCCTCTAGCGGGTTCAATGCTGGGAAGTGTCAGTCAAGGTGTCTTGCAGCGAGTTAAGTGTCCGGTTCTTATTGTTAAATAGACGGACACCATAAAAAGGGTGGATTATCGTTATTCCACCCTTTTTAGATAGTTAAACACTAATTAAAAGGGAAATCCGAGGCGGCGAATGACTGCAAATCCAGCTTTTTTGGCGAGGGGTATAACTAGTCTGCGCACAAAGGGAGAACCTAGACGCTGAGCGAGTGGTATACCAACATTTTTGGCCAAAGGCGGACCGAAGTTTTGGAGAAGAGGTAATCCGATCTTGCGAGCCAGAGGCGGGCCATATTGTTTCATAAGAGAGGGACCATATTGTTTCAGGAGAATTCCTGCTTGTTGCTGCCAAAGGTCTGATGTTTTAGAGACAGAAGATGAAGGCTGTTCTTCGACTCGGTGAGAGTTTTGCTGTAACGATGGGAAAGGTTTGACATTCTCTTGTTTTGCGGATACTTCAGATTTAATGAGAGATGAGGCAGCGGGTTTGGGAGCAGTTCCCTGGAAGGGAATTTGTCCCGGCCGTTGTTGCTTGCTTGAAGTAAAGGTTTGTGTCTGAATAGGAGAGGGAAATGAAGCCATGGGCAAAACCCCCTTTAAAATCTGCGGATGTTTTTTTATAATACACTATATGAAATATATGGAAAAACGTTTAACATTTGGATGGCGGTTAACGATTTAATTTAATGAATGGCAAAGAGCAAGGAGTCAGGACGTTTTGTCCGGATTCCTTGCTCTTCTTAGGTATAATATGTTTGATATAGGATTTAACAGGTTATTCGGCCAGAGCAATTGCTTCAATCTCCAAGATTGCGTCCTTGGGCAAGCGGGCAACTTGCACAGCGGATCGTGCGGGAGGATTCTCTGGGAAATAGGCAGCATAGGCAGCGTTCATAGCGGCAAAGTCATTCATATCTCTGAGGAAAACAACAGTTTTTACAACCTTATTCAGTGAAGAACCTGAGGATTCTAAGATAGCCTTAACATTATCTAAAGATTGTTTGGTTGCTCCTTCAATATCCGCCACTAATTCTCCTGTTTGAGGATTGATAGGGAGCTGGCCGGAAGTAAAAATAAGGTTGCCGGCTTTGATTCCTTGGGAATAAGGGCCAATAGCCGCAGGTGCATTTGGTGTATTAAGAGTTTGTTTGCTCATAATATTACCTCCTTTTAAAATGAATATTTGGCAAAGGGAAAACACTAACATTAAGTATACTTGATTTATAAGGAATTAACCAACCAAGAAATTGGTACCGGCTGATAGCAGAGATATTAATAATAGCGGAGAATCAGGTATCCGGCCGAAATGAAGATGCTGATCAACATCATGGGGAAACCAACTTTTAAGAATTGGATATAACGAATTTTAAGGCCATTCTTTTCAGCAATTCCAGCCACGATTAGATTAGCGGAAGCTCCCACTAAGGTTCCGTTTCCTCCGAGACAAGCACCTAAAGCTAAAGCCCACCACAAGGGCTGGGTTTGAGCTGGTGTGAGATGACTAAGCAGGGCTAATTTTTGGATTAAAGGGATCATGGTCGCCACGTAGGGTATATTATCAAGAAATGAAGAGAGGATCGCTGATATAAATAGGATTAAAAGGACTGTTAAGAGAGGCTGCCCTCCTGTCAAACTGATACTCCACTGTGCCAGGCGATCAAGGACTCCGGTTTCGACAAGCCCTCCAACAAGTACAAATAATCCGGCAAAGAAAAAGAGCGTTGGCCATTCCACAGTTAAGAAGATATCTTCAGGTTCTTCACGGGTCCAGAGCATTAGGAGCATAGCTCCGCTTAAGGCAATGGTTGCGGTCTCTAAATGAAGAAGGGAATGAAAAGAAAAGGCTGAAATAACGAGAGCTAAAACGACTAAACATTTTTTGAGGAGGGCAAAGTCTTTAATCTCATTCCACTCGTTTTGCAGCATTAATTTGCTTTTTAAGGCTTCTTCGGTAATTAATTTTTGACGATAAATAAAGTAAAAAAGGAACAAAATTACAACAATAATAATGAGTATCACCGGTGCAAGATTAAGGATAAAATCCATAAAACTGAGGCCCGTTTGCCCGGCTATCATAATGTTTGGCGGATCTCCGATCAGAGTAGCGGTACCGCCGATATTACTCATAAGAATTTGACAAAAGAGAAAGGGAATTGGATCAACCTCCAACTCATCAGCAATTGATAAGGTTATGGGTACTATCAACAAGACTGTTGTGACGTTATCTAAAAAAGCTGATAAGATACCGGTAAGGAGTGACAGGGAAATCAGGAGCAGGGCCGGATTTCCTTTTACTTTTTTGCTGACCCAGATAGCTAAAAAGGAAAATACTCCTGACCTGCGGGTAAGATCTACGATGAGCATCATACCAATTAATAATCCCAGAGTATTCCAATCAACGTGTTCAACTGCTTTTTCTTGAGTGACAATCCCCAAGATAATCATTAGTGCAGCTCCGGAAACGGCGATAACTGATCGCGGAAATTTCTCCATAATAATAAATAAATAGCTGAGTAGAAAAATACCTGTAGCAATCCAAATAAGCATTAACACACCTCCGGTAACTAATTTAAATATTTGCTTAAGATAGCGATTGTACATAATTCGACTAAAGCTGAACGTCGATACTTCGATGACGAAAGTGTCTTGTGGACACTTTCGCCGAAAGAGCCTAGCCCATAACAAATGCGATCCCGCTGAAGGATGGAAAAAGGGGGAGTCTTTCGCTTAGATAACTATAAAAAGGGAGAGCAGTCCTAAGTACTGCTCTCCCCAGAGAAGTTTTATCTTGTAGTCTGGCCATCATAGCTTAATACTGACTAAACAGCAGCTTCAAGCCTTAGATCCATGACTTTAGCGTCCTTCACTTTCATGAAGTTTACCCCAACCGAAATAAAATTTATAAATATTAACGTAAAACTAGCTATTATTGAAATTATATCAAGAATTGGAAGTTGACGTCAAGATAAATAATTGCAAATTATTATTTGCGTTCGGCATAACTTTCAGGATAAAACAGCTGGGACAAACCAATACTAATTCGGATAACTTAGATAAGCCATATTGTGTTAACGTAAGGAGGTTACTTGGGTGTTTAAACATGTCAAAGATATGGAATATACTTGACATAAATTTTCAGACCTGCTTGTATCATGCCACGTAGGGATTACTAAGCCTGAAATTTTGGCAAAGGGTAACGAAAGGGTAACGCAATCACATAAAAGAAATCCACACCGTGTCAATGATGTGGCTAGTTAGAGGCTTTTCATTAGTTCACCGAACTTTCTTGAGGCTTCTTTTTTCATTGCTTGTGTAGTATGGGTGTATACCCAAATTGTAGTTTTTGCGTTTCTATGTCCCAGCCTCTCCATTACTTCCGGCAGACTAACTCCAGCTTCGGCCAAAAGTGATGTATGGGTATGGCGAAGGGAATGAGGGGTTAGCGACGTGCTTAAACCTGCCTTCTTCAAGAGACTACGCATATGCCTCCCGATGGTGTTGATGTGCTCTGGATATCCGTGGTCACTGTTTTCCTTAGCAAATATAAAATCCTTATCATGGTAGGTATCGCGGTTCTTCATTATGACTATGTTTTGTTTAGCTTTATGCTTTTTGAGTTCCTCCAAGACAATTTCTTCTATGGAAATCTTTCTTTTAGAAGCCTTAGTTTTTGGAGTAGTTAGTTTGTATTTCTTCGCGTTACAATCGGGGTTAAATAAGGTTTTTGTAACACTCACGCTGCCCTCATCAAAGTCTATATCTTTCCATTTGAGTGCACATAACTCCCCAACCCTCAGGCCAGTGTAAGCTAATAACAAAAATATAAGATAATCCTTACCTAAACCTTTCTCTTTTGCAGTCTGTAGAAATAAGGATAATTCACTTTTTTCAAGATATTTTACAGCCTCTTCTTCTAATTCTAAATCATCAATAGTCTTAACTGATTTGGGAATAGAAGCGTATATGGTTGGATCAGTTTTAATATATTCAAATTCTACTGCTTTTTTAAAAATCATTCGCCCAGTTGTGTAAGATCCAATTAAGGCGCTTTGCGAAAGTTTCTTTTCCTTCAAGCTATTTAGTGCGCCTTGAAAATGTTTTCGAGTGGTATCTTTCATTTTAAATTTGCCAATGTACGGCATGAGTCTAGCAATCTCGCGTTTTCTTACAAGGATTGTGCTTTCCTTTTTTGGTCTTCCGGTATTTTCGTAATCAGCTAACCATTCTTTTGAAAAATCCTCGAATGTAATCTCGGATTCCTTGATATGAATACCTTGCTCAACCTCTCGGATCACTATTCCACAAGCTGTCTGAGCTGCCGATTTTGTTTTGAATCCTCCTTTTTTCTCTTGTTTACGTTTTCCAGTGCTTGGATCAATTCCAACATCAACAATGTATGACCATGTTGCCCCACATGTACACTTTTTTGAATCTTTTGGGCATACGCATTTAGGCCGATAAAAATAGCCCTGCATTCTATATCACCTCCGACTTAAATTGAATAGCCTTACCTAAAATTCTGACCTCCTTCATGTCTTCTTTAGAATATATTTGATCGGAATAACTTGGATTCTCAGATCTTAAAACGATTGTCCCATTCAATTTATAAACTCGTTTTAAAGTAGCTGTTTCATTATTAATTAGAACTGCTGCTATTTCCCCTGTTTCCACATCTGACTGTTGACGTATGTATACTAGATCACCATCCAAAATTCTAGAATTAATCATGATGTCACCTTTAACCCTAAGACAAAAATCAATGCGTTGATTGCTAAGAACCTGTTCATATCCTTCTATATCTTCCTGGGCCAGAATCGGTATTCCAGCAGCAATATTCCTCAAAATTGGTATCCGCTTAAAAGTGGTTTTCTTTTCTTTTTCATTAGTTAATCCAATTAGCCAATCAGCAGTTACTCCAAATACTTCAGCAATCGTGGCGACATCCCTAAACCGTGAAGGTTCTTCTTTTTCGTTCTCCCATTTTGAAATCATACCTTTTGTGGTGGATATATTGGGATTTTTTAACTTCATCATCTCGATTAGCTCAGTTTGAGATATATTTGAATTAATCCTTAGTTGCTTCAATTTTTTACCGAAGGAATCCACTATTCGCACACCCTTTGTTTAAGATTATCTAAACTTATTATATATATTGTGTATCGAATAATCAACATTTATATGTAAAAATCTAAAAAAAGTTATTGACATCGAAACAGGTAATGTTATACTAAAATTAAGGTTTCGACAAAGGAACATTTGAAAGGAGTGATTATATGTCGAAGTATATCAAAGTTTGTGAAGGACGTAGACACAAACCGTATTTGAAATTTAAGGCTTTTCTTGTTGAGAAGGGTATTCCCCAGGTAGAAGTTGCTAAAATTGTTGGTAAATCCAAAACCGCCTTAAATCAAAACCTGAACGGAACTGGCGGAGACTTGTCGTTGCCTGATGTTCGTAAAATTTGTCATGCCCTAAAAATTAGCGCTGACGAATTTTTTATTGACCAAAATGTTTCGTAAAAGAAACATTATCAAAAGTGAGGTGATTTTGTGTGGATAAACTTCCGGACATCCTAACAGCCCAACTTATTGCAACTTACCTCGGGATATCACGCCGGAGAGTTTACGAATTATTCCAAACCACTCCTGGGGCAGGGGGCATACCAAACTTCGACATTGGTAATTCAAAACGTGTAGAAAAGAAAGATTTCATTTTATGGATCGAGGAGCGCAAACGTGAAAAGGCAAAGCTGGTGAGTTAAGATCCGTTTAGCTTGTGAAAAAGCGGGTTACTTAGAAAAAGGAGGTATTCATGAACTTAATTACTGTTTCTGGCGTTAAAGGTTACATTGATGAAAACGGAACGGCATGGCTCAGTTTAGAGGATGTCGCCCGTGGATTAGGATTCACAGAAAAGAAACTTGATGGAAAAGAATATGTTCGTTGGAATCGAGTTGGATCGTATCTATCTGATTACGGTTTCGCCACAAGTGGCGAAGATGGGTTTATACCTGAAAATTTGTTTTATCTTTTGGCTATGAAAGCCAATAACCAAATAGCCGTAGCTTTTCAAATGAAAGTTGCTGACGAAATACTCCCCTCCATCCGTAAAACCGGCTCCTACTCGGTCCAACTCTCTCCGGCCGAAGCACTCCTGAAAAGCGTCGAACTCCTGGCCAAACAAGAGCGCGAACTCAATACCGTCAAGGAAACCCAAGCCAAAAACCAGGAAGTCCTCGTACAACATGAATTCGCGCTTACAACTCTTGATCAAAAGGTTCGGGATGAGATCACGCTAACTACCAGGGAACAAGCACAGATCCAGGGAGCAGTTAAGGCTAGGATAAGAAAACTAGGGGATCGGTCCTTATTCGCAAAAATCTATTCAGCTCTCAAGCGTCAATTTGGCGTTCCGAGTTATCGGGATCTGAAAAGGTCCGATCTATCGAAGGCGTTTCGGTTTATTGAGAGTTGGAGGCCGGGGAATTTGTGAAAACGTTGGTATTCCTTTGAAGGGAGGTGTGAACTTGAGCGAAGCCAAGGCAATAAAAACGTTAATCAGGGCTACCGGAATGAATGCAAGGTCATTTAGCAAACAAGCTCAGATCCCATATACAACATTAATGTCCATATTGGAAAGAGGTATTTCAAATTCTTCAGTGGGTAATGTCGCAAAAATATGTAAAGCTTTGGGAATTACCTTTGAATATTTAGACGATCTCACGGGATTAAGCGACTCAGTCTTTAATTCAGAAAT
Organism: Desulfosporosinus acididurans; assembly: GCF_001029285.1. Taxonomy (GTDB): domain Bacteria; phylum Bacillota; class Desulfitobacteriia; order Desulfitobacteriales; family Desulfitobacteriaceae; genus Desulfosporosinus; species Desulfosporosinus acididurans. The sequence goes on along the minus strand of NZ_LDZY01000018.1, from coordinate 39,000 downwards.
TAGTAATAGAAGGGATGTGAAAAAGATGACTTTAACCGAAGAAGCCTTAAAAACTGCGTTAGAAGTTCTCAATGATGAACTTAAAGAAAGACCTTTATCGCCAGAAAGAGTGGCAGCTCTTACTGAAACAATAAAGGTCCTTTCGGGAATTAACCCTCTTTCACGGCCTTAAGAATCTTTTGGTAAGCCTCACAAAGTACATCAAACACATCGAAATTAAATGCAGATGATCAGGCGCAGGGTGTCGGGATTTCGTGGGCAGGTTATCGGTATCGTCCTCACTACCTATGCGTTGCACCGTCTGGGTTACACAAGCGAATTCACCCAGTTTGGCTCATAGTTGTCCTGATGACGCAGGAGTTTCTATGAATTAACCCGATTTGCTACTATTGATTACTCAATAGGGGGGCAGTGCTACCCGATACAAGACTAAGCATTGAAGAAGCTTGAGCAGCACGAGATGCAACTCCAAGAAGAGGACTGATATTGCCAATCATACCCATAACAGGTTTCATTTGTTCAGCAATTTTTGCAGAGGTTTGGAAATTCTTCATCACAGACTCAGTTACATTCATTCTTTCCAACACCCCTTTTGGCTCTAAAACCGTCTCGCTTTCTTTACTAAGTAGACCAACAGACTTCAATGCTCCGCTCAAATTGTTATCGCACCGGCTTTTTATCCGGAACATCTATACGTTACCGTACAGTTCAGCATATTTCTTTACCCTGCGCCTGATCATCTGCATTTAGAAAAGTTTCGACGGAAATGAGGAAATTCCTGTAATAATTTGTGAAAACGTTGGTAATGAGAGGAGGTGAATAATTCGAAAGGTATGCTATTCGGCACTTAGACGGTGAAGAATCGTATGAGGAGGAGGCCTTATGGTAATCAAACAAATCGGTATTACATGTTATTGCGGCCTGCCTATGGAATTTCCTGAGGGTCAGGTCAAAACCGAGTGCCTATGTGGTGCAGTTTGGGAACTTGGATGTGAGGGTTATTGGTACACGCAAGGACCCATTGTTACCACAGAAACGGCCAAAACCAAGTCAAGCCGCTATGAACGATATATGTCCCGGCGAAACAAAAGAAAGAGAAAGGGAGGACGGAGATGATTAAAAAGATCACAAGGTTTATCCAATTAGTGAAAAAGTGTATCGCCGATTACCGTTACCACAAGCACTGGGCGCAACTCATGCACAGTGGCCTAACAGTGAGGGATCACAAAACGCTCGTTACTGTAACTGATGATGAAGTCGTCGTGGATTATGTAGATGGCCGGAAGATAGGACAAAAGTATGTAAACCCAGTCTATATCGATTCAACGAATTGGGGGCGATAGCTTTGGATTACAAAAGCATGATGACTGATCTGGCCAAAATTCAAGGCAGAGAAAACCTGTACCCATACGCGATCGGCATTATTGACGGAATCTTAGGGGACCTGAGTACAACGGCCGAGAACAAGGTCATTGAGATTGCCCTGGCCCTGAAGAGCATGGACATAGTGATGGATACTGAGTCGTTGCCCTGGGATCTGGCGGACACAAAAAAGGCCTCTGCGCCAACAGAAGCCACTGAACAATATTTACAACAAGATTGTAACATGGATACCACAAAAATTGAACCATTAATGAGCTTTCCCTTAATTGAACTTGGCCCTGATTGCAAAGACTGTCTTTGCTTCAAGTGTAAATTCCTTAGAGATTGCCATCTGGAATTACCCTCAACAGTTTATCACTGCCATAACGAATGCAAGGGATCTGCGGCCAAGCGTATTTGTAATTATCATGTTGAGAGGTGTTTGGTATGACAATTAAAAATTCCGTTATGCCAAACAGGAAGATCAGGAATTCTCGATCTAAGGCCAAGAGTGTGTGTAAATGCCTAAGTTGTGCTCAATCTTGGAAAGAAAGTTATGAAGAGCTGACAATGTTGATCTGTGGCGAAGAGGCGTGCTTCTTGAATTGCGATAGTTGTACGAATAGGCCAAATTGCGGTTCGTATGTACCGATGCCGGCAGCGATTTAATGAAAAGGAGAATTAGAGATGAATCAAATATTGCTCTCCAAAATGGAGATTCGAAATTTTAAAGGGATCAAGGATTTCAACTTGGATATTGGTGGCCTCAACGCTTCAATCTTCGGGGAAAACGGAAAAGGAAAAACAACCCTATATGATGCTTTCCTTTGGGCTTTGTTTAACAAAGATAGTGCCAATAGAGCAGACTTCTCGGTTAAACCTCAAGACAAGGAAGGAAACGACATTCATTTCCTTGAGACGGACGTTACTCTTCATCTTCTCATTAATGGTCAATCCAAAACTCTTCGAAAGATGCTTAAGGAAAAATGGACCAGAAAACGTGGTACTGCAACTGATGAATTCACTGGCCATGAAACAAGTTATTGGGTTGACGATGTCCCTGCGAAAGCTAAGGAATATCAATCAGAGATTAACGTGATCTTTAATGAAAATGGCTTTAAGATCCTGACAAATCCATTCTTCTTTTGTACCCAGATCAAATGGGAGGACCGCCGTAAAATCCTTATGGAGATTTGCGGTGACGTTTCGGATGCAGACGTTATTGCCTCGGACAAAAGCCTTGAAGCTTTAACCGAAATTCTTTCAGGCAAATCGATTAATGACCAACGAAAAATTATAGCCGAGAAAATCAAAATGCTCAATGAGCAAATCGAAGCTATTCCCATTAAAATCAACGAGCTTTCCAGGACGGTACTTGGTGAAGAAATTAATTATTCTGTGGTCGAAGCCGGACTTCTCGAACATAAAGCATCTCTTCGAAAGATCGAGAAAAGCATGTTAGATGCTGGGCAATTAGCCTCCGATTTTCGCCAGAAGCAGCAAGAAGCCTTTAAGTTTAGCGCTGCACTCGAGGACCGGAAGAAAGAGTTAGACACTTCGGCTAGAGCCGGTATTAAACAATTACTTGATGAAAAGACCTTGCTTGAAAACGAGAAATACCGGCTCGAGAATTCAAAACTATCTTTAGGCGAAAAAATTAAAAGTTGTTCCCTTGAAGTCACTAAATTATCTGATTTTATGACGGATTTAAGGACTAATTGGGGCGTAATAAACTCAACGACCTTTAATGCTCCTGATCCTGATAACTTCATTTGCCCGACTTGTAAAAGAACTCTTCCGGAACATGATATCGAGCATCAGATTAAGGAAATGAAAGAGTCCTTTGATCAAAACAAACAAAGCGAATTAGCTAAGATTAACGCTGATGGCAAGTCCTTAAAAGAGCGCAAAGAAAAACTCGAGACTGATGCAGTTAAATTTAACGAAGAACTCTTCAGATGTGAAGCAAAGATTCGGGAGATAGAAGAACGTTTAGCTGAACTCAGCAAGGAGATCGATGCAGAGCCGAAAAACATTGCCGTACCAAATTATAACTCCGATGAACAATACCGAAGCCTTCAATCCCAATATAACGTTCTTATGGAAGAACTCAATAAACCTGTCGAAGACACAACTTCCGAACTTCTTCAACAGAAAGCCAAAGTTACAGAGCAAATCGAAACCCTGAATAACCTGCTTCATACTCGAGACGTGGCCATTAAAACTAAGGCGCGGATCGAAGAATTAAAGGCCGAGGAACGTACACTTGCTCAACAACTTAGCGAATTCGAGAAGCAACGATATCTTATCGAGCAGTTCATTAAGGCTAAGGTTAATCTTCTCGAGGGTAACATTAACAGCCGGTTCAAGATTGTTAAGTGGAAGCTCTTTAAAACAAATATTAATGGCGGAATTGAAGAAATCTGCGAGCCTATGGTTAATGGCGTTGGGTTCAGCACGAATTTGAATCATGCAGCTAGGGTAAATGCTGGCTTAGATATCATAAACGTCCTGGCGGATCACTATGGTTGCACAGCCCCGATCTGGATTGACTTTAGAGAGTCGGTTTCAAAGATTATCGACACCAAAAGCCAGGTAATTAACTTGATTAAGAGTGAGCCGGATAAAGTTCTGAGAGTGGAGGTTGCTTAAATGAAAATAGATATTCAGGAAATAGTTAATGCAAAAATTAAGGACATGGAAGAGAATCGAGTCGTCGAGATAGCCATTGAGCAAACTCTGGAAAAATCAGTTATCAAGGCCGTAGTTGACGCATTGGAGAGCTGGGATGTAAAGGACATTATTAAGACCAAGGTTAAAAAGGAGGTTTCTGGGGTCATCAACGATATCGGTTTCACTGCCTACAATTCTTTTATTGCTGATAAGGTGAAGTCTATTGCCGAGGGAGTTTGCCAGAAAGACATAATTGAAAAAATCCAGAAGACTTTTGATGAATTATTAGTTATAAAACGTGATAGCATCAAACTTTCTGAGGTTTGCGACGAATACAGGAAATGGATATGCGAGGATGTTGAGGAAAGTGAAAAGTACAATCTTGAACATTATTGGGTTCGAGTTGAAGAAAGCAATTACGGATGGCTTACTTTTAAATTTGGTCGGGAAAAACCGGAGTATTCTTCTCGCAGAAGTTCCGAAAATTCAATAGAATTCACCGTTCATAAAAACCATGATAACAAAGAAATTGGATGGATTAGTTCAGTCTATATCGATGGCTATGGTATTGACGGAAAATTGAACTTTGGTCGTATGTCCAGTATTGAGTCGTTACTTGTTAACCTTGCCTATAATAAAACCCCTATCGTAATTGATGTCGAGAGCGAAGATGATTTGGATAGCAGCTTCGACGTGGATATTTAATAAATTGGAGGAATGAGAATTATGGCGAATGATCTTATGGCAGTAAAAGAAGAGACTCTGACCACTGTGGAAACAAAAATCAAGGAAATGCAGGAGAACGGAGGAATCAATCTCCCGGCAAATTACAGTGCTTCAAATGCCCTTCAAAGCGCATGGCTGATACTTCAAGAAACAAAAGATAAGGACGGTAAGGCAGCTCTTGAAGTATGTACAAGGTCGAGTATTGCCAATGCCATGTTAGACACAGTTATCCAAGGCCTTTCACCCGCTAAAAAGCAAGTCTATTATATCGTTCGTGGCTCAAAGCTTACGGCAATGCGCTCTTATTTTGGGACCATGGCGGTTACTAAAAGGCTGGAAAGCGTCGAGAGCATTTTTGCTCAGGTTGTATACGAAGGCGATGAATTTGAATTTGAGATCAACGGCGGGACCAAGCGAATAACGAAACATAAACAAACTCTTGCAAGCATGGATTCTTCTAAAATTGTCGCTGCATATTGCACTATTTTTCATGATGGTGGCCAGGAATTTACCGAGATTATTACCAAGAAGCAAATTGATATGGCATGGGCCAAGACCTCAATGAAGGTAAATAACGTTCAGAAAGAATTTCCGGAGGATATGGCTAAACGTACAGTCATTAATAAGACATGTAAGATGTATGCCAATACCTCAGATGATAGCAATCTTCTTGTTGGATCATTTAATAACACAGCTGAGGATTTTGACAAAGAGCAAGAGGCTGCAGAAGAAATTAAAGCAAATGCCAATGGTGATGTTATTGATATCCAAGCCGAAGAACCATCGAAGCCCAATGATAACCAGGTAATAGAGCAGAAAAATGATACAGTGCAGCAGCAAACTTTGGGACCGGACTTCTAAGCTATGAAATTAAAAGTAATCGGTTCATCGAGCAAAGGAAATTGTTACATCCTTGAAACTAAAACAGGGAGCCTCCTGCTAGATGCAGGGGTTCCCTATAAAGAAATACAAAAGGCATTAAACTTTGACCTGCGAAATGTCTGTGGTTGCTTAATTACTCATGAGCATATGGATCATGCAAAAGGTGTTAAAACTCTCTTAGAAAGGTCCGGTATAGACGTTTATATGAGTTTTGAAACTTTTAGGAGTTTATTGCTTAGGGAAAATCCTGGTGTACCTTCCTATGGTTACGCTCATAGACTTTGTAGGATAAAAGCTGGTCAGCAGTTTAGCATCGACGATTTTGACATATTGGCCTTTAAGGCCGAACACGATGCAGCTGGTCCACTCGGGTACCTAATTCAATATCGACCAACAGGTGAGAAATTGCTCTTTGCTACGGACACCTACTACATTCGATATCGGTTCAATGGCCTTAATTACATTATGGTTGAATGTAATTACTGTCGCGATATCCTTGAGGAAAATATCCAAGCCGGACGGATCCCGGAGTCATTAAAGAACCGGTTGCTCGAAAGTCATTTTAGTTTGGATAATGTTAAGAGCTTTCTTCAGGCTAATGATCTAACGCAAGTGAGAAAAATAGTTCTCATTCACCTTTCGGATGGAAATGCAGACGCAGCGAGAATGGTTCGAGAGATTCATGATCTGACGATGAAGGATGTTGAGGCCGCGGAGTCCGGTAAGGTCATTGATTTGGAAATGTGTCCGTTTTAGTGAACTGGTCGGGAACTTCCAGTAATCGTTTAAGCAACGACGAAAACTCAGAAGTATCGGTATTAACTTCAAGAATCGTATCATCCTTAGGATCGTTAGGATACATCACAAAGGTTAGTTTATCAAGTTCAGATTCAAAAATTTCGAGCACATTTTTTTCGTCGATGATTTCAAGCTTGAGTTTGCCGGACATATTTACAACCCCTTTGTGATGATGAACAAATAAGATGAGTTAATCTTTCCCCGAAAATTCCAAGGTGATTCTTAAAAATGATAGATAAGGAAATTCAAATGTCACTATTCTAAAGGAGATGGCAAAATGGCTTGGATCGAGAGTAATCAAGAGCTAGGTAGGCACCCAAAAACTAAAAAGCTTGCCAGACTGTTAGGGATTTCTACAGTCACTGCCGTTGGCCATCTTCATTTTCTTTGGTGGTGGGCTTTAGACTATGTTCAAGATGGCCTTCTTAGTAAATACGATGAATTTGATATAGCAGAAGCCTGTATGTGGGAAGGTGACGAAAAGCTTTTTGTTAATGCTCTCATTAAGGCCAGATTTATTGATGAAACAGAAAATGGATTGGTTATCCATGATTGGTTCGACTATGCTGGTCGGATAGTTACTCAGCGAGAAATAAACAAGGATAAGACCAGGGAACGAGTTCGGAAATATAGAGAAAGAGTAAATAAAACTGGTAACGCTCATGTAACGCGTTACGGTAACGATGGTAACGACACTGAAACGCCTTGTAACGCTACTACCGTACCCAACCCAACCGTACCCAACCCAACCGTACCCAACCCAACCGTACCCAACCCAACCGTACCCAACCCAACCGTACCCAACCAACCCAACACAACCAACAGTACAGTACCTAATAACAATAACAACGCGCGCGAGGAAATCGAACAAAGCGTTCCCGAAAACGGGGGAACTGCACCTGAAACAGCGGAATCCGCATCCAATTTGGGTGAAATCGTATCCAAGACTGAAGAAAGTACCTCCATGGATCTTGGAACTCGTTCAATTGCTTGGGCAGAGAAAAACTGGGGAAGGATGATTCCCAAAGGCGAGGCTGACAACATTCTTGCTTGGTGTGATGAATTTTCCGGGAGAGGAAGTCCGGATTCAGACGCTTTGGTCATTGAAGCTCTTAAGCGCTGCTTAGATGCTGATGCTCGAAATGCAAATTATCTTAATGCTGTGCTTAGGGATTGGATGGAACATGGAGTATTAACCTTAGCCGCTATAGAAGCACGAGAAGCTGAACGTAAAAGCCAAAAAGAGTACAAGCGAAATAAGGACCCTGGAGATAAACCGCCAAGGTCATCACCGGAAAAAGGAAAGTACGATAACTTTTATTTGTGAGGAAAGGGATCAATGAACCATTTAGAAAGCGACGAACAAATCTCTTTATTCCAATGGGCGAAATTAGCGCAAGGAAAATATCCCGAGTTAAAACTACTCCACTCAATCCCTAACGGAGGTAAGCGAAATGCTCGGGAGGCAGCCAGACTGAAACAGGAAGGGGAAAAGGCAGGAGTTAGCGACATCTTCCTGCCGGTTGCCAGAGGGAACCATCACGGGCTATATATCGAACTCAAGGTAAGAGGCGGAAAGCTTTCGGATAATCAAAAATGGTGGATAGCCGAAACGACCAAGCAAGGGTATTATTCGACGGTTTGTTTTGGTTGGGTTGAGGCCAAGGATGTCATTGAGGATTATTTGCGAACAGGCTGAAAGGGGACTTAATCCAATGGCTCACATTGAAGTTTGTTACCGATGCCCGTTATGTCGGAAAGCTTACGGCAAGCAATCTGATGCCATAACGTGCCGAAACTCTCATCCAATTGAAACGGAAACCTGGGCTGTAGGAAAAGGCGGCAAAGGAGTTAGGATTTTCGAGCACTGCGCACTGGATGGACTGGGAGGCCTTAGATGGGCCTTGCGAGAGGCAGACTTAAGTGATGACATTAAGATACGGGCAGAGCAACTTGAGGAGGGATAACAATGAAACATCTCCTAGTTCTTAACGGCGAATACTATGCCGTCGAAAACAAAGAGGAAAATAAGCTCGTTTTCCTTCAAGGCCGAAATAATGCCGTAGCCGTCGACGAAAGGCGGCTAAGATACCTTCTTCAAACCATCCAACGATGGTTTATGTCAGGGGAAATTGAGTTAAAGAGGATTGAGGTGTTGAAAGTTGTGTGATTGCCGAAAATGCAAAGGACAAGCCCAAACAAGAGCTTGCATGTGTGATAAATGTCAAGAAAAGAACAAATGCGGATATGCAAAGATCGATGATTGCCGGTGGCTTAGGATTGGGGGTAAGAAAACAAAATGTTAACACTCACCATTGAACTAAAAGGAGCGCAAACGGAAACACACTGTAGTATGACATCAGGTATTGCTGCCTGCGAAAAATTAGGTAGAGAGTCGGAAAGGTGTCTGATGTTCAAGGAAAAATTGAAGTATGACTGGAATGCTCATGCTTACAAAAGATGCGATCAATGCAAAAAATCGGAGGTTGAAGATGCTTAAGTGCGGCGATAAATTCTGTTGCAACCATATTATTAAATCAACAGAGGATGTTCTGAAATGCATTAAAATAATGCAAACTACTTGCCCTGAATGGAATCGAGAGTGTTTTTATCACAGAGATGGACAAGGTTGCGCGGAATGCGGTGGCAGAGTGATTAGGCAAAATGGTTGTTATGTTTGTATCGAATGTGGATATAGTCCCTGTGGATAAGGAAGTGAGCTAATTCGGAAGGGGTGGCAATTATGAAACAACTGATCAGAGAATATAAAATTACTCTTCGAAGAGTTAACAGAGCAAGAATACAGGCCACCAATAAAGAAGATAAATCACTACTCGCAAGTTGTGCAGATAGTTTGAGTTTTTCGATTAAATATATGGAATTAGGAAAACACCCTGATAATAGAAGGGCAATCACAAGGCGAAGCAGTTCACAAAGAGAAATTCCAATGGATCCTAAAAACCTAGATTTTGTTCGAGCCTTAGCACTTCAAAGTCAGCCATCAGAGATAAGCGATAAAATGAAGAGGGCGATTGATGATCTTGGAATTGTCCTTAAAGCTATGACAACAAAAGAACGAGAAGCATATTCGTTAGTACGTGTAAATTGTTATTCATTTAGTGATGCCGCGAGGATAATGAAGATTCAGAAGGCTACAGTTCAAACGCTAGTCAAAAGGGCAGAAGATAAAATTTATTTGTTAGCTGAGGACTTAACTGACCACGGAATAACCTTTAAACAGGATATTCAGCTTGAAATGTTCTGATTTTGTCATACGATTGCCACCTAATAGTATAGGGACGATTTTTATTTATGAGCCTTCGGGCTCTTTTTCTTTGGAGGGGACAAGAGTGAAATCTTCGGTTAAGAGAACGAGAATTGAACAAACTCTTCTTCAATGCCCGATTTGTAAAAAGAAATTCTTCTCTTTTCTTGAGAATACGTTGTGTCCGGAATGCTCCAGGGAGCAAGAAGGGAATGAGAAGCAAACCGAGACAAAAAGGGAATTAAAATGAAAAGCAGCCGGTTAAGGCTGCTTATTGTTGAATTCCTAGATAATTTTTAAGAGCATCTTGTAAAACGTGTGAAAAATTAACGCGTTTTTCTTCTGCAATGTCATTTAGCCATTTTGGTATTGTTAATGTCTTTTTGATAGCCTTATTTTCGATTTGGTCACGAAATGAGGGCATCCAAGCTTCGATAAGGACAATAGCTTGATTAGCTTCAGGACGTAAGGAAGTAACTGGTGTAGGATCTGGGATTTCATCGTCATCTTGTTCCATGCTGTATAAATGAAGTGCCATAGCTTCCCGAGCGTTTTTTAGAGCTTCTTCATCGGAGTGAGCGCAAGGCAGGCATCCTGGTAAATCGGGAAACTCAATAGAGATCCCATCTGTTGCATAGTCGAAAACTGCCGGGTAAATATATCGATCTTTTTTCATAATTATCAAATCCTCCTGTCTGTTTAGGTGGGGGAATGATAGCGAGGATCTATTGGAGCTTTATCCCCGCTATCTTGAATATGGATCTTATAGTTTTTATCGGTATGTCCTTCACTGGGTGGGTTACCGTCACCTTACCTTTTTTTGTTGGGTGTTTGAAGTGGTGATGGTCACCTTCTGTGCTTACTTTGTACCATCCATCTTCAATTAAGATTTGTATTATCTCTCGGGATGAGTAACTTTTCATCTTTTAAGTCCCCCTCACTAATAATAGTATAGCACGTATTACTATACGTGTAAATAAAATATTAGTAAGATTAATTCATTTTTGGAGATTATTACTATGCCTTTAAGATCTTTAAGACCGTGCAAATATGCAGGATGTGTCCATCTAACAAGGGATGCTAGTGGATATTGTGAAGAACACACCCACACGGTAAATGAGTACGAGAAGTATAGGGGCTCAGCAAGGCAAAGAGGCTATGACAGTACGTGGGAAAAACTTAGAAGGATGTATTTGCGAGAGCATCCCTTATGTGAGGATTGTTTGGAGCAGGATGCGCTAACACCATCTAGAGAGGTTCATCACAAGAAGAAGGTCAGAGACTTCCCAGAACTTCGTCTTGTAAAGAGCAACCTAAGAGCACTGTGCAAGTCGTGTCACAGTACAAGAACGGCGCGCGGAGAGTGATTACAACGCAAGGCCAAGGGTAGGGGGGCATTGAATCTCTACAGCTTTTCAAAGCTGGACCAAGCGGCCCTCAACTTCGTAAAAAAATCCGTTTTTGAAAGTTTTGGGAGGAATGAACAACATGGATATCTTAGAAATGTTTAAGAAGTTAAGGGATGTTTCCGGAGAAGTCGTTGAGGCCCTTGAAAATGGAGATGAAGAAAAAGCAAAAACTGCGATGGGTAAGTTTTTATTGCTAATGATTCAACTGGATGCTTTGAAATAATAATTAATCTTTTTTTATAAAGGGGTGGTGGCTATGGGCGGAAGAAATGGGCAACCGGTTGATTTGATTTTAGCAAAGGGACGTAGTCACCATCTCACGAAAGAGATAGTCGAACAAAGGAAAGCGGCAGAAATCAAAACAGGGACCCATATTCTCAGATGTCCAGATGAAGTCAGGAAAGACGATAAGGCCTTAAAAAAGTGGAAAGAAATAATGAAGGCGTATAAGTTAGCAGACTTCGTCTCAAGCGGTGATGTTGGATCGTTAGGTAGATACTGTTTAACCTATAGCGAATACCTCGGGTATATCGAAAAAAGAAGAATACTTGAAGATTTCCCAATCAACTGGGAAAAATATAGAGATATATTACCAGAAGATTTTAGATATCAAATTGAGACGATACTAAAATTAGAGCCGCTAGTGACCATAGACAATCAACTTAATAAAAAGAATGACCTACTCACCAAATCAGAAGACAGGTCCTTTCTTAACCCCTTAGCCAAAGTAAAGAATGTACCAAAGAAAGAACCTGAGCATATTGACCCCTTAGCAGCAAAAGGATTCGGGAACGTGTAAGGATGAAGGGAAGTTATTAAAGGCAGGGTAGCGGAATAGGTAGACGCAAAATACAAACTCACATGGTCGCGACAGACGATTTGCCGGATGCGCGGAGTTGAGACCACGCAGCGAAAAAGTAGCTCCAAGGGTGATGCCTATAAAAACATCTAGTGTGAGGAAAAACCGGTTTGTAAGGTGCAAATCCTTACCCCTATCTTAATAAGTTACCAACGAGCCGAAAGGCTCTTTTATTATGCCTAATCTAAGACACAGTATAAGTAGGTGAGGTGATGGGGGAACTACGTGATGATCTAATCCAATACTCACAAGATGTCACCTCCGGAAAGATAACTGCTTGCCAAAAACACAAATGGGCCTGTGAAAGATTCTTAAGAGATTTAGACAGAGAGGGAACTGACGAGTTCCCTTTTGTATTTTCCGAAGAAAAAGCAAATCGTTTCCTTGATTGGATGCGATTGTTCAAGCATCGTAAAGGAATCCTGAAGGGGGAGCACATTGAACCCCATATCATACAAAAGTTCGTATTTGGGAATATCTACGGCTGGATCCACAAGGACACCGGGTACCGACGATTTAACAAAGCATATTGGCAAGTAGGTCGTAAAAATGCTAAGTCTCAGAGTCTTTCATGTGTTGGAAGTTATGAAGAAATGGCGTTCGGCGAAGGAGCTTCAGAGGTTTATTGTACAGCTACCAAAAGAAAACAAGCCAGGATTGTCTATGATGAGACCGTGGCAATGCTTGATGGATGCCCTGAGCTTAAGGGAAAATACAAGATTGCTTATGGGCAAATAGTCCATAAAAAGACCGGATCTATCATGGAGGCGCTTAGCAAAGAGGACGGTAAAAAAGGTGACGGGTATAACCCTCAATGTGGCATTATCGACGAATACCACGCTCATGAAACATCCGAAATGTATGACATTATTGATAGCGGTATGGTTGCTAGGCCCCAGCCGTTACTAATGATCATAACCACAGCCGGCTTTGATCTTTCGAACCCTTGTTATTCTGTTGAGTATAAACTTGTTTCTCATATTTTAGACCCCTATAACCCTTATGAGAATGAAAACTACTTCGTAATGATCAATGAACTTGACAAAGAAGATCTTGAGAAGGACGACGGAATTAAGAATGAAGCCGTTTGGGAGAAAGCCAATCCAATTGTATGTTCTTATCCTGAGGGCATTGATTCAATTAGAAAAAGGCTCAATTTAGCTCTAGAGGCCCCTGAAAAAATGCGAGACTTTCTCACTAAAACACTCAATGTTTGGGTGCAGATGCGAGAATTTGGATATATGGATCTCTCAAAATGGGCCAAATGTGGGCAGAACTTTGACATAGAAATTCTAAGGGGAGAGGAATGTACGATTGGCGCAGACTTATCCGCAACTTTGGACTTAACGAGCGTGGCTCATGAGTTTGAAATCGAGGGTAAATATTACGTGCTCTGTCATTCGTTCATGCCAGAGGAAAGGCTTAATGAAAAAATGGCCACAGATAAAGTGCCTTACGATTTCTGGGTGAAAAAGGGATGGATCACACTAACACCTGGTGAAGTCGTGGACTATGACTTTGTAATTGAGTACATCAACACTACTAATGAGAAATATGGATTCATTCCGAAAGAGCTTTGTTACGACAAATGGAACGCTAATATGTTTGGGACTGAGATGACTACTCAAGGGTATACGTGCGTTGATATCAGGCAGGGGATGCAGAAGCTGGGAGAGCCAACTAAAAACTTTCGTGAAGAAGTGTACCAAGGGAATGTGATACACAACAATAATCCGGTGCTTACCTGGGCTATCGGCAATGCTATTACAAAAATGGCGCCTAATGAAACGTTTATGTTGGATAAATCTAAAAGCAAACAAAGAATAGATCCAATTGCAGCGGTTATCAATGCACATTGCAGGGCTATGGTAAACGAAGATTCAACATCTGTATATGAAACCCGAGGCGTACGATGAGGAGGTGAAGTTTTGTTTAACTTAAATTTTAAGATTGAATTATCGGATCTATTACTTATTCTCGGGATAGCGCTCTTAACAATCGGTTTATACCTCATCTATATTCCAGCCTCAATCATCTTCCTTGGTACAGCTTGTATTGTTCTTGCCTTTCTCATGAGCCCGAAGAAGGCCAGGGGAGGAGGTGATTAGTATTGGGACTCGTTACAAAAATCAAAGCTGATATTAGAGATAACTCAGGTACCGGCCTGGTTAATCCGGCCCAATGGCTTAGGGATTGGTTTTCAGGAGGTCCACCTGTAGCATCCGGTGTGCCGGTTAATGAAGAAAATGCCGTGAAGCTCATTGCCGTTTTCGCTTGTATTAGGCTTCTCTCTGAAAGCATAGCCATGCTCCCATTTCCATTATATAAGGCGCTTAAAGTCGGCAAAGAGAAGGCCACCTATCATCCTTTGTACTCTATCTTGCACGACATACCAAATCCGGAATGTACATCGTTCCAATTTAGGCAAATTATGATGGTTAACGCTCTTCTTTGCGAACGTGCCATTGCCGAAATTCAGAGAGATGCAAGCGGAAATGTTGTTGCTCTCTGGCCTATCCCCACTAAATATGTCAGGCCAGCACGCAACACACGGACTAAAGAACTTGTCTATTTAGTGAGTAATCCTGATGGGAGCCAGTCAGAGCTCTATCCTGAGCAAGTGTTTGAGTTACCGGGTATGGGCTTTGACTCAGTGAATACGTTTCAACCCATTCAGCTTGCTAAAGAGGCTATTGGTTTAGGCCTGGCGGCACAGGAATTCGGGGCTAGGTTTTTCGGGCAGGGAACGATAGGGAGCGGCATCGTTGAATATCCTGGTAAGATGAGCGACAAGGCGTATGACAGATATGTCGAAAGCATGACGGATAAATATCAGGGATTGAAAAATTCTAACCGGCTTATCTTCCTCGAAGAGGGATTAAAATTCACTCAACTTACTATTCCGCCGAATAATGCACAGTTTTTAGAGACGCGCAAGTTTCAAGTTGTTGAAATCGCGCGTTTTTTCAATGTCCCGCCGCACATGATTATGGACTTTGAGGGCGCAACATTCTCAAATATTGAGCAGAAGTCTCTCGAGTATGTGACTTATAGCCTAATGCCATGGCTGGTTAAGTGGGAGCAAGCCGTTTTTAAATGCTTACTGACACCATCGGAGCGCAAGAAATACTTTGCAAAGGCGACTGTAGACGCCCTGCTTCGCGGAGCATTCCAGGCAAGAATGAGCGGCTATCACATGATGATACAAGACGGAGTTTGGAATGCTGATGAAATACGCGAGCTGGAAGATATGAACCCACAACCTGACGGGCAGGGGCAAGAGTATTTCATAAACAGCACCATGCAGCCTAAAAAGTTAATACTTCAAGGAGGTGATACAAATGCCAACGCCGCAAGTGGAGCGCAGAACAATAATGGAGAAGGTGGAAGTCAGAGCAGCTGATGACGGCAATAAAACAATCGTTGGTTATGCCGCAAAGTTTGGAGTGAGGTCCCAAGATCTCGGTGGCTTCGTTGAACAGATTGATCCACGATTTTTTGATGGCGTTCTTAAGGACGACGTTCGGGGGCTTATTAACCACGATATGAATCTTATCCTTGGGCGAACAGCGTCCGGGACAGTAAAACTTTCCGTGGATGAATTTGGCCTGAGATATGACATTATTCCACCTAACACCTCATATGCGAACGATCTTATAGTTAGCATGGAGCGAGGGGATATCAATCAAAGTTCATTTGCCTTTTCAGTTGACTATGAGAACAATGGTGATTCCTGGGAATATGACGAGGCAAACGATATTTATGTCCGAACTTTACTCGCCTGCAAGCGCCTATATGACGTTTCTCCAGTCACATACCCGGCTTATGAGCAGACAGAGAGTATAGTCTCTCAGCGTTGCCTGGATATTCTCAAAGAAAAAAGGTCACTCGGAGCCCCTAATAAAAGGCTTAATATACTAAGAAAACGACTAAATTTAACCGAAAAATGCTTCTAAATCGGGGTATGCGCGCATGAAAATGCGCTTTTTTAATGCCAAAAACCAAAAAGAGAGGTGTATATAATGACCATCACGGAAAAGAAACAAAAACGCGCTACAATTGTTACTCAGGCCCGATCCATCCTCGATAAAGCCGAACAAGAGAGCCGCGATCTTACGACGGAAGAAGAAAACTCCTATAATGCAGCTATGACCGATGTCGAAAAGCTCTCGAAAGAAATTGAACGCGAGGAGCGTCAACAATCCCTTGAGCGCGGGCTCGGAAAGGTTGAGGATACCGATCCAAACAAAGTAACTGATCCTGAAGGACGCGCTGCAGAAGAAAAGAAAAAGGAAATTAGGGCATCTTTTGTTGGCGGGTTGAGAACAGGTAACTTCTCCGAATATCGTGATTTGCAAATGACGAATGCCACACAAGCCGGTTATTTAGTGGCTCCTGAACAATTGGTCGCTCAGCTTATTAAAGACTTGGATAATTACTTTTTCATTCGCCAATATGCACGTAAATTTACGATCAAAGGTACCCATTCTTTAGGATTCCCGAAACGGACTCAACGTGCGAGCAGGGCTGTAAGAGGATCGGAGCTTGCAGCTCCTATCCCGGATAAACAACTTGCCTTTGGAAAACGTGAGTTCCGTCCTAAGTGGCTTACAGCTGAAATTTTAGTATCTAAACCACTCCTGCAGAATTCTGTGATTGATCCTGAAGAGATTGTACGAGAGGAGCTTGCTTATGCCTTTGGGCAAACTCAAGAACAAGAGTTCATGACCGGTGATGGGGCAGAAGAAGCGCTTGGGCTGTTCACTCCATCAGATTTAGGTATTAGCACTGCAAGAGATGTAACTGGTCTTTTGAATTTTGACACTCTTATCGAAGCGAAGTTCTCGATCAAGCAGCAATACTGGAAGAATATGAAATGGATTTACCACCGAGACGCTATTAAACAGTTGGCCAAGATTAAAGACGGCGATGGGCAGTATATCTGGCGGCAATCAGTGATGAACAGCGAACCAGATCTCTTGCTTGGAGTGCCGTTCTTAATGTCTGAATATGCCCCTGACTCTTTCTCATCTGGTGATTATGCCGGAATAATTGGCGATCTTTCTCAGTATTGGATCGTGGATTCAATGGATATGGAAATTCAGGCACTCTTTGAGCTTTACGCTCGTACAAACCAAGTTGACTTTATCGCTCGATCGGCCAACGATGGAATGCCGGTACTTGAGGAATCTTTTGCTCGAATTAAATTGCAATAAGGTGAGCTTTAGCCCGCCAATCTATGAAAGTGAGGTAAGACTCAATGAATCTTAGCAAGGACGTTAAAATATCCCAGGTCTTAGGCCATGTCGCAGCCGGTATTGCTGCTCAAACTTCGGTCGTAGTAGATATGCAAGGATTCGCAGGGGTAGTATTTGTTGCAGCCCTTGGAACGGTCACAGCTGCCGCCGTAGTCACGCTAAAGGCCCAAGAAGATGTGGTTAATCCTATGACTGCAGCCAAAGACCTATCAGGAGCTTCAGCTTCCTTTACTGCAGGGGCTGCTGATTCTAATAAGTGCATTGTGCTTGACGTTTATCGTCCTAATAAACGGTATCTCCAGGCGGTGTTAACACCAACGATTCAAAACGCAGAAATCGGGGCCATTATTGCGATTCAATACCAATCCGGGGCCAAGCCAACGGAAATTGATCCATCGGTTATCGCATCGGCATTAGCTATTAGCCCAGACGAAGTATAATTTAGGGGCGTTTAGCCCCTTCTAAAATGAAAGGAGAAAGCCATGCCGGACCAAACTTACAACTGCAAGAACTATGAAACCGATGGCGGGGATACTCTTGTTATTGGTGGCAAATTAGATATTCAAGGCGGCGGAATTACCTCGAATGGGGCTCAGGCCGGGGCCATTACTAAGCCAACGGGCGGGACAACGATTGACGCTGAAGGCCGAGCGGCAATCGATTCCATCATCGATGCCTTAAAGGCCGTAGGGATCACGCTTTAAGGGCGGTGGCTAATCGTGGCATTAACTCTTAATTTAAAAACCCCTATAGCTGCTGAGCCTATGACTCTCGCTGAAGCAAAGAACTTCTTAAGAGTCGACCTTGATGATGACGATGCCTTCATAAGTTCTTTGGTCTCTTCGGCAAGAGATTATTGCGAATCGGCAACAATGCGCGCTCTTGGCACTGAATCCTTTGAGCTTGTGCTGGAGGACTTCCCATCGGACAGAGACTTTATTGAGATACCAAGGCCGCCTCTCCAAAATATTATCAGTGCGCAATACAAGGACTGCTACGGTGTGATGAGGGATATCGATCCAGAAACAATTATTTTAGATTATGACAGTGAGCCAGGAAGGATTGTCCTGGCCTATAACCGATTCTGGCCTATTTACATTCCATGGCCTGCCGGTGCAGTGATCATTAATTTTACTGCTGGTTACAACGCAGCCAATCCAATGCCGGAAGGGATTAAACAGGCTATGTATTTGCTCATTGGACAGTGGTACACAAATCGTGAACCGATGGTGGATAGAAGATTAACAGAGTTAAATTACTCGGTTGATGCACTTCTCCAGCCGCATCGTGTGATTACATTGGAGTGGTAAGCAATGGGTGTTAGAACTCCGGGCTTCAATTTAGGCAGCCTAAACAAGCGGATCACGCTACTCACCTGGGTTGAAAGCACTAATGAAGCCCAAGAAACGATTTTAGTCCCGAGTATATTCACGACCGTGTGGGCTAGTGTTTCACCGGTCAGAGGAAGAGATTACATGGAGGCGAAGAAATACCAGGCAGAGCTAACGTACAAAATCACCATTCGATATCTCGCGGGAGTGACGCCAGACATGCAGATCCAATTCAAAGACCGGACGTTTTTAATTCAAGACATTATCAACCCATTCGAGCACAATGAACTTTTAGAAATCATGGCTATCGAAAGGATTGCTAAAAATGGCTGATGATTTTGAAATTACATTTGTGGGGATTGAGGACCTGAAGACAAGACTTGATGCAGTAAGGTCCCAATATCCCTATAAAGAAGAAGAGGTCCTTAAGAAGTTAGGCCAGGCCCTTAAGACTAGTGCGAAGGACAAGACACCGGTCGGAAAAAGCATGAAGCATCTGAAAGATCAATATAAGCTATCGAAGGTAGAATACGAAAAGGAGGGTTCATTTATAACCATGACTAATAAAAGCCCTCTCTTTCACTTGGTCGAAAACGGGCACGAAATTAAGAACAAAAAGGGTGGCCCAGTGCTTGATCCTGGCTTTGTTGAGGGTAAGCATATGGTCGAAACAGCAATGATAGAGCTCGACCAAGAGATGCCGGCGATCGTCAATACTTGGCTTGATAATGTTTTGGGGGATCTCAAATGATTACACTTTTAGATATTAAAACGGCTGTTAACACAGCGATAAAACCGACTGGCTTAAAGACATACGGAAACGAGGTCAAGGAAGGCTTTTCCCGGCCTTGTTTTTTTGTGAACGTAACCCCGGTGAAAAGCGAAACATTCAAGAAGGACACAAGCGAGAATTCCGTAATGGTTGAGATTGTCTATTTTTCTCAGAACAGAACCGACTTAGAGAATCTGCAAATGTATGACACCCTTAAGGGACTTCTAACCCCAGTTTTGGCTATAGGTGCAAAAAAGAAAATGATAAGTAATTTCAGAGGCGAGGTCATTGATGAAATTGATCGAATTTACTCCGTCAAATTTGACCTTAACTACTACGACGGAATCACAGACGCCACGCCGGAAGCAGAATCCGCAACGACATTAAACCTAAACTTAGGAGGTCAGCAATATGGGATTACCTAATATTGAAGTCATCTTTAAAGCCCTGGCTGCAAGTGCGATTGCAAGAGGTTCAAGAGGCATTGTAGCACTTGTGCTTAAAGATGCTGTCCATAATGGCCCGAATGTTTATACTGATCCATCAGCAATACCACAGGACTATTCAACCTATAACCTTAATCAAATCAATCTGGCCTATGAGGGGGGCGTTCAGCCGCCCATCAGCCTGATTGTCTATGTCGAGCCAACTACGGCAACAGATTATTCAGCCGCCATGAGCTACCTAGAAACTGTTAAGTGGGACTATGGAGCCATCCCAGGAATTGATGCTGCAGATGCGTCTACAGTCGCGACTTGGATAAAAGACCTAAGAGACAACAAGGACATTAAGTCTAAAATGGTTCTCCCGAATACTGCTGCTGACCACGAAGGAGTTATTAATTTTTCTACAGACAACATTGTCCTTGCTTCTGGAACTGTTAATGCAACTGATTACTGCAGCAGAATAGCCGGGATTATGGCCGGAACACCACTGACTATGAGCGCAACCTATCAGGTTTTGCCGGAAGTCAAGGATGTTCCGCATAATACACAGGCACAATTTAACACGCTTATTAACGCAGGGAGTCTTGAGCTCATGAACGACGGGGAAAAGGTGAAAATTGCGCGGGCAATAAATAGCCTGGTTACTTTGACAGCCACGAAAACAGCAGACTGGCAAAAGTGCAAGATCGTGGACATTATGGACCTGCAGCACGATGACATTAAGAAAACTTTTGGCGACAACTATGTCGGTAAAGTCCCCAATGATTACGACCATAAGTGCCTACTCATAACTGCTATTAATGCTTATCTGGAAGGCTTGGAAAGCCAAATGCTCTTAGACAAAGGAAAAAACAGTGTCGGGATTGACCTCGACGCCCAGAAACTTTACCTCCAGGGCCAAGGTATTGATACAAGTACTATGAGTGATCAGGATCTCAAGAATGCTAACACAGGGTCCTTTGTTTTCCTAACCGGCACTGACCGTCCTCTAGATGCTATGGAAGATTTAACCCTTAATCTCAATCTTAACTAAGGAGGTAGACCATGGATAGCTATACTGCGGACCAGGTTATAAACGGGACTTGGGGAGAAATGTGGCTTGATGGAAATATGATGGCAGAGGTATCGGCACTTCAGGCAAAGGTAACGCTCAAAAAGACGGCGATAAACATGTGCGGAACCCTTGTCGACGGCCAGAAAGTAACTGGGATGGAGCTCAAAGGGACAGTGAAGCTCCATAAAGTAACTTCGGCGATGATCAAGGCCAACAGCGACGCGATTAAGTCCGGGAAGACACCGGAACATACGATTGTTTCTAACCTTGCGGACCCTCAATCCTTAGGAGCTGAAAGAATTGTCTTAAAAGGTGTTATGTTTGATGAGTTAACCTTAATTGACTGGGAAGCTAAGAAAAACGGCGAAGAAAGCGCCCCATTCACCTACCAGGATTGGGATCTGTTGGACTTGATTTAAGATGCCATCAAAATTTTATTTGGGGGGAATAGGTCATGAATATTGTTGAAAAGCTATTAAAAATGGATGCCGGTAAGCTTGAAATACCATCAAAGGTTATTACGATTCAGTCAAAGAAACTTAAACAGCCTTTAGATTTTCCTTGCCGAGCTGTGGATCCGGAAAGATACGCCGAGATCCAAGAAAGCGCGTTGGAGATCAGAAAGGGAGACGTTAAAAAGATTAATATGTATTCCATGAAAACTTCAATTATTATCGAAGGATGCCCCGATGTGTTCAAGAGTAAGGAACTCATGAGCCACTTTGGAGCGCCAACCCCAAAAGAATTAATCCGGAAGTTACTCTTATCCGGTGAGATTGACGACCTTTACAACGGGATTAATGAGCTCTCAGGCTATGAAAAAGACAAAGATGATGAGGAAGAAATAAAAAACTAATTAAGGAAGATAGGCATGTGCAGACAGCTTATCTTCTTTTTAGATTTCACGGCATGAGCCCAAAGGAGTATTATGATAAAAAGCCTGGGGAAAAAAAGATTCTCCGGGCTTTTATGCTCCATGAAATTGAAGAACGAGATCGCGAAAGCTCTCCAAATGGGAGTTGATTAGAAAATGGCGCGTGTGATTGATGCGGTAATCCGGTTGAGGGATCAATTTTCAGCGACCTTGAGAAATGTGAACGGGAATCTATCGCAGTTTCAAAGGCAAACAAGCTATGCGGGCCGGAGCATGGTATCAGTTGGCAAGGATATGGAAAGGGTCGGTAAAAACATATCCACGAAAGTTTCTCTGCCCATTATTGGATTAGGGGTCGCTGCATCAGAAGCGGCAACAAAATTTAAGCACGAAATGGCCGATATCCGTAAGGAAGTTGAGGCAAGAGGGCTGCCTGAATCCAAGGTTAACTCCGTCATGACCGAAATGTCTAATAAAGCCTTGAAGTGGTCAGAGGATTTTGGGCAATCCACGGAATCAATCAACGAAGGACTCCTTACGCTTGTCAAAGATGGGTACTCAGCGGATGAAGCTATGAGTGCCATGAATACATCGTTATTAACTGCGCGGGGGGCTAATGAACAGTTATCGACCGTCGTGGATCAGTTAGGATCATCACTAGAAGCCTATGGCATGAAAACAAATAATTCAGCCCAGACAACGAAAAACATGGCGCATATGGCCGACACATTCGCATATATAGCCAACCATACGAAGGCGAGCATAACCTCATTGGGTGAAGCCTTCAGTGTAGCAGGATCCACGGCAAATGCTATGCATCAACCAATGGCGCAAACAGCTGCAGCGATAGGTATTTTGGAGTCTAACGGGGTTGACGCGAATACTGCGGCAACCGCCTTAAAAGCCGGTCTCGTTAACTTGACAAAGCCAACTACTAAAATGCAGAAGGCATTAAATCAAATGGGCTTCAGCGCCTTTGATAGCAAAGGCCACATGAAAGACCTAGCTTCGATACTGAACGAGGTTGAAAAGAAAACTGAGGGATGGACCGACCAGCAAAAACAAGCTGCTATCGCCACGATTTTTGGCAAAGAGTCTTTATCATCATGGAATATCTTACTCCATAAAGGCGGAGGATATTTATCAGATCTTGCGAATAGCGCCAATGGTGCCACTGGAGAGGTTCAGCGATTATCCGATTCCATGAAAAATACTGAACAGAATAAGTTTAAAGAGCTGGCTCAATCTGTTCATGCTCTAGGCATCGCATTTGGCGAGGATATCCTTCCGTCGATAATACCAATTGTTGGTAAGTTAACGGATATGGCTAAAAGCTTTGCAAATCTGGATGAAGGAACGAAGCAAGCTATTATAAAGTTCGCCATGATCGCCGCCGCAATCGGGCCACCGATTTTAATACTTGGTAAATTAACTCATGGAATAGGAGAGACCATCTTATCTTTTACAAAGCTGTCTCGATCCATAGCATCTGCCGGTGGGATTTTGAAATATCTTGCCACACCCGGAGGGATGGTTATTGTAGTCATAACAGCGGTTGCTCTTGCAGCGTTCCTGCTTATTAAATACTGGGGGCCAATAAGCGGATTTTTCAAAAAGGTATGGGATGACATTAAAGGCCCCATAGATATCGTAAAACAAAAGTTCCAGGAATTCATTGGTAAAGTAAAAGATATTAAAGATAAACTACTCGATCTAAAAGATAAAGCGGTCAAGGAAGTTAAAAAGATTTTCGAGGACTTCACGCAAACCCTAAAGGACCATGAAGGACAAATTAAAACTACCACGACCGTATTAGGAGTTATTTTTGGCCCAGCACTGATAAAAACAGGTGCGCAAGCAGTTATTTCTGGTAGTCAAATTGTGGCACATTTTATAGCGAGTATTATAAAAACAGGAGCACAAGCAGTTATAAGCGCTGCAAAGACAACTGGGTCTTTTATTGCCTCAATTATAAAATCCGGGGCTGAAGCGGTAATAGCCGGGGCTAAAATTACGATTGGTTTCATAGCTAGCTTGATAAAAACAGCTGCACAAGCGGCTATTACAGGAGCAGCTATTACTGTTAGTCTGATTGGTTCATTAATTGCTTACGCAGCGCAGGGGTGGGAAACGGTCGCGTCAATATCGGCTCAAACCCTTGCATGGTTAGCCCAAAAGGGCGTAATGCTGGCTTCTGCCGGCGTAACCGGAATAATGACAGCCGCCCAATGGGCCTTAAATGCCGCTATGGCTGCCAACCCCATAACTTGGGTAGTATTAGGCATTGCAGCGTTAGTTTTAGCCGTTGTGGGTTTGTACGAAGCCTGGGTGCATAACTGGGGAGGTATCCAGGATAAGACGAAAGCTGTAATTGATGAAATAAAGAAGGTTTGGCAGGACTTAAAAGATTTTCTTTCCCATCCTATCCAAGGAATTATCAATGTTGCAAAACGTATAACTGGTGGAGAAAGTACGGGTCCTACAGGCCATAATGCCTTAGGAACGAGTTACTGGGGCGGTGGAGAAACCTGGGTAGGAGAAAACGGACCCGAGAAAATAATTCTGCCTAAGGGCGCACAAATCAAAGACCACCAATCTTCTATTTCATCCAATAATCGAAGTGTTAACTTAACGATAAATATGAATGGCCCAGTTATCAGAGAAGAATCTGATATCGATAAGATTGCCGATGCTCTTGTACTAAAGATTAATGCTGCAGCAATTAACATGGCTTAAAGGAGGAATGATTGTGGAATTCTGGCTCGTTCAAGGAAGTGAAAAACTACAGCTCCCCATTCCCCCAGCGAATTATTCAATCAAGAAAGCTCTAAACAACACCTCAGCTATCGTGGAGGGAGTAGGAGAAATAAGTTTCATTGGTAAACCCAAACTAGCGGAGATTCCATCAATTCAATCATTCTTCCCCGCACAAGTCTATAGCTTTTGCCAATATGACACGTTCCCTTCTCCAAAAGAATGCACTGACTTGGTTGAAAAATGGATGCTAAGCGGAAACCCGATAAGGATCATTATTACCGGCTCAAGCCCTATCAACACCCTGTGTTCTATCGAGGACTTTGAGTATGGTGAGCAGGACGGTACAGGGGACGTGTATTTTACTCTGAACTTAAAGGAATACAGGATTATATCCCTTACTTGACGGGGTGAATCTATGATAAGGCTATACAGTAATTACTTTGGCGGGGCCACGGAGATAACAAGGTTGTGTAAAACAGTGCAGTGGTCAGGGGATAAGTCACAGGTGGCGCGTAAACTCGATGTTACTATGGCTTATTCCATTTTTGACCGAAACCAGCCTAACACTCAGATATCCCCAGGCACAATGGTTTGGGTGGTTGATGATGTTGAAGGCGAGATATTCCGTGGAATTGTTTTTAATCGCTCTCTTAATTCCAACCAGGAATTAACCTTCTACGCCTATGATTTTCTAATCTATTTCCTTAAATCCAAGGCTACTTATAACTTCACGAATGTTACTCCTGAAGCCATAACTGCGAGGGTGTGCCAAGAGGCAGACGTAAGCGTGGGTCAATTAGAACCAACCGGCGTGCACATCAGTCTTTTAGCGTCTAACAAAACGCTTTATGACATCATCATGCAGGCTTATTCTTATGCATCTTTTAGTACCGGCAAGCAATATTTCTTGCTTATGACTCAGGACAAGCTCAACATGATCGAAAAAGGTAAGAACCTAATTGATTTTACCCTGAACCCGGATGTTAACCTTATCAATTCGGTGTACGTTGATAACATCGAAAACATGATTAATAAGGTCAAGATCTATGACTCTAAAAAGAACTTCACCGGGCAGGTCATAGAGAATACCGAATGGGAGAAATTTTATGGCGCAATTCAGGACACATACACCATCAATAAGGAAAAAAATACTCAGGTGGAAGCGTCTATGCTCCTTAAGGGTATGGAGCAAGAGGTCACAGCAACCGCACTCGGAAACATCAACGTTATTACCGGCACAGCCGTTAGGACTAAGATCTTCTATGTCAGCGTTCTCGTTGATGCTACCTGGTATGTTGACACCGACGTTCATACCTGGGAAATAGGCACCAATAAATACACGATGCAGCTTACATTGAAGATGCAAAATCTAATGGACCTGAAAGAGGGAAAGGTCGACCAGGAATAAGGTGATAAAATGAGGCCTAAAAATCCCTATAGCCAATTAGTAAAGATAATGCAGGATCACGGGGCTAAGTACAATCCTCCCTCGGTTGAATTAGCGACGGTTATCTCACGATCGCCCCTAACTGTATTAGCGGGGGAGCTGCAATTGGGAAAGGATAACTTGCTTGTCGCCGATTACCTTATTTCCGGCTATTCTAGGGAAGCAACTTTCTCAAATACAAGTGGAGCCCTTAGTTTTACGGATAGTCTAAATGTCGGCGACACCCTGGCTGTCGTACAGGTCAATGATTCAACGTATATAATTCTCGCAAGGGTTGTGAGCGCATGAGCATATTCCCGGACAATATCGGACAGGCAGTTTTATCCTCCAGTTCAACTACAACTACCCTTCCTCTAGCCAAAGAATATGCCTGGGATTACATCAATAATGATTTTCTTCTTGTCGATGGAAAGAACGTCGTTGTAACGGGTCAGGATGCCGTAAAAGTGTGGATTTGGAAGGCTCTGCAGACTCCTAAAAATCGGTATAAGGCTTATTCCGGAAGCTTCGGAAACGACCTTGAATCCTTAATCGCCACCGGATTTTCGCCCGCAGCCTTAAGTTCTGAGGTTGAACGATATCTCAAAGAATCTTTGCTCATTAACCCCTATATAACAGGGATTGCTGACATTAGTCTAAGCACAGACGGAAGCAAGGCGAACGTTAGCTTCACAGCCACAACAATCTATGGGGAGGTGAGCCTAAGTGTATAGCGAGCCAAGCTCAACAATACTCACTCGAATGCAGGGAAATGTATCCTCTGACGTGGATAAGTCGGAGGGCTCTTTAGTTTATGATGCGCTTTCTCCTGTAAGCGTTGAGATCGCTAATCAGGAATCAAACCTGGATGCTGTAGCAGCGAAGTTTGACATGTCAAACTTAAGCGGGGATGAACTGGCCACAAGGATTTATCAGAGGACCGGACAGCCAAGGAACCCAGCGACCTATGCCACGTCAACAGTAACCATTACAGGTAATGGGACGGTTAATGTTGGCGACCTTGTTCAAACCCCAGGGGGAATTCAGTTTAAATCCTTAGTGCAACAGACCATTAGCGGATCGGCGAGCATCAATGTACAGGCTGTTATTGCTGGATCCAGTGGGATGGTGCCAGCTAACCAAATCACGCAGTTCCCGGTTGCCATTCCAGGGCTTGTTAGTGTAACCAATCCTAATCCAACCGTTGATGGTTTTGACGCCGAGACCGACGCCTCGCTCCTGCAGAGGTATTACGATTATATCCAGAACCCTTCAACCGGGGCCAATACCGCATACTTCTCTAACACAATGAAAGGCTATGCCGGTGTTGGAGACGTGAAGGTTTACCCAACGTGGAACGGAAACAACACGATTAAACTTGTAATTATTGATGCTAATAAGCTGCCGCCGAGCGCTGATTTAGTCACCGGAGCTCAAAGCTTCATGGATCCGGGCGTTCAAGGATTAGGTGAAGGGGCAGCGCCTTTCGGAGCCTTTACGACCGTGGAAGGCGCTGCGGCGAATACCATAACAGTTAGTTTTACTGCAGTAAAAGACACTGACTACACGGATGTTCAAAGACTTGCAAATGTGCAGGAGAGTATTACAGCATATCTAAAATCCATCGCCTTTGTTGCGAGCGCAGTAAGCTATGCAAAAATTGGCGGGGCTATACTGGATAGCGCCGGAATACTAGACTACTCAAACTTAACCGTAAATGGCGGAACCGCTAATATCTCTCTTAGCTACACAGCAAGCCTGACCGAAACGCCGGTATTGGGGGCGGTGACTATTGCGTAGTGATAACTTAAAGAGCTATCTACCACCGTTTTTAAGTGCTACTAAGCTTTTAAATGAGTCCTTTAACGCCGATGGGCAGGAGCTCGATGCTATCGATACTCATATAGCGGATATTAATGCCCAGTTTGACGTAGATACGGCGACCTGGGCATTAGACATCTACGAGAAGGAACTCAAGATTGCAACAGATAATACGAAGGTCATTGATTACCGGCGAAGTGTCATTGAGTCAAAATGGCGGGGGAATGGAAAGGTAAATGCCGCACTTATAAAAACCGTTTGTGATTCGTTCTCTAATGGGAATGTACAAGTTTCCTTTGATGGGACTATCTATGTAAAATTCACAAGCGTTCTTGGCACCCCGCCCAACATGGATGATTTAAAATCCGCTGTGGAGCAAATCAAGCCGGCATATTTATTGCTGGATTACTTATATTCGTACCTTTTAATTAAGGACGTCGACCAAGTCATGACAATAGGCCAATTGCAAGCGACCACGCTCGATAAATTTGCGGGAGGTTCTTAAATGTCGAAGACAACGACAAATTTAAATCTCTATGAGGTGGACCCAACTACAGATGGGGCTCTGACGTTTAATGTCCAAACGATGCTTAATGATAACTGGGATAAAATTGATACGGCTGTTGCCGGAAAAGAGACCCCAACTGGAGCGCAGGCCAAAGCTGATTCAGCTCAAACGGCTTCGGAGGCTTATACGGATTCGAAATTTCCTGTTCCATCTTCTGGACTGGCTGCAGGAGCAGTAACAACGCAGGCTATGGCCAATCCCCCAATGTTCAGCCTTCCTAACTTGCTGCACCCGTCAGCTCAACAATTTACTCGAGGATCAAATGCAGCAAGGAAAAACTTAGCCCCAGTACCATATAACGTCCTCCGCTATGAGCAAGGGAAATTTGGATTAGGTGCTTACATTGAGGAGGTTACAACGAATTTAGTTTATAACTCAGATTTTGAAACAATAACTGGAACAGCACAATTATTTGCCGATGCTTTGACAAGCTATACTGGTTCAAGTGCAGCTCCTTGGACTCAACAGGTTGGTGGTTTTACTTTTGGAGAAAGTGGGGCGACAAGCGGAGCAAGTAGTTCGCAAATGACAGCAGGGAATAACAATTGGAAGCCGTTAACAGGAAGTGGCGGGCAAAATTTATATCTGGCCTCACAGGCTACTGTTACCGCTCCAGCTACACTGTCGGCCAACAATAATGGAGCTTTGTATTTCAGAATAGATGGTAATAACTACTATATGGCATATATAAATAATACAAATTTCTGGCTAGCGAAAGTAGTAAATGGAACAGCTACGACTTTGCAAACTGTAACTCAAGCTATTTCAAATTCTCATACTTACACTATAACCTTGTCAATAGATCCAAGCGGGCATTTGACTGCAAAATTATACGATGGTGCGGGTACTAGTGGAACTCTTCTTCAAACACTAACTGCAGCAGACACAAGTTTAGCAGGAGGCTTCCTTGTTGGTGTTGGCGGAGACACAGGAGTAGTAATTTCAAACGCCAGTGTAACAGGACCATTCGCAGATGGATGGACAATAGGTGGAGACTCAAGGGTTGCTTGGGCATTAACTGCAACAAATCCTATTAGTGGAAATTATAGTGTAAGTGCTGTAGGTGCGCAGGAAGCTGTACAAAGCAGTGTTAATAGAATCATAACGGGTATTTCAGCAGGGGTTCCTTATTCCCTATCAGGCTCAATTCAAACTTCTGGAGTAGGTGCATCTGGGGCTTACCTTGAGGGAGATTTTCAGCAGAGCAGTGGAGCATTTATAAGCTCCCTGTTGACATCAGACGTACAAGGGACTTCATTAGTCACAAGATACAGCCAGTCTGAAACAAGTCCTGCGCTTACTGCTCAAATTGAACTTTATCTTGTTATGAAAAGCGTAGGAGCAGTGCTATTCGATGCTATTCAATTAGAGCAAAAAGCCTACCCAACAACTAATGTAAGGAATGATAGTACAACAGCAACAGCAAGTAGGAACGCAGACCAATTAAGCTATAATTTAAGTCAGCCATTACCGAGTAGGTGGTTCGGAGCACTAGTTTGGACACCAGAACAAGCAAGTTCCATTGCAAATACTTCAGGATATAAAAGACTATTTAATGTGAAGGATAAAATCGCGGGTAATAACAGGTATATTGTTTCTTTCCTTACTATCGCAGATTCCGATGGCAGCGCAGGGTCTTTCAGATTTTCTAAGGTTACGTCAGCAGGAGTTACGTCCAGGCTTAATTCGTCTGCAATATCATTCAATGCAGGAGATTTAATATTTATTGCAATGCTGGATGATCCAACAAATACGGGCATGACGATATGGGTAGGAGTAAACGGAGGAGCATTACAGAAGTTTAACTTAGCAAACCGGGATATAATAACGGATGCTCAAGCTACTTATATTGGATGTGATGCAGCAACAGGGTTTGAATGTAATGGCACAATAGACTTCCCGATCATCACAAGTCAAATCCCCACAGACGAGCAAGTTAATGCTTTGTACTACTCAGCTGAATGGGGAGGAATAAGGGATTATCCAGGGGCATTGCCGGATAAGATTGTTATTGGTCAAAATGAAGTATCACTAGAGAATGTTTTAAGCGGAAAAGGAAGTCAAATTAGGTCTGATAAAGGATTCTCGATTATTTCTTCTCTGTCCGGGACTTGTATATGCACTAATTGCTTTTGGGATGGATCTGCTTGGTATGCCATAAATCCTAATGCGCGGGCAACTATGATATCACCCATTTCAAGTACCGGTGAAGTTAGAGTTTATACTAAAGCGGTCCCTGGAACCTCACCAATAACTTGGGATTCTAATTATGACTTAATTCAAGCCTTAAGTGGGGGATATAAGGTACAGAGTGGTTATGTTGGAACGAGTTCCGGTTCAGGAATTGTAAACACTAGCGTTACTTTTCCTGTGGCGTTTTCAACAGCACCAATAGTTTTACTTACTCCAACTACGGGATCAACATCGGCGCTCCCTGCCGTTAGCACTAATGCAGATCAACCCTATGGGGTCTACAATCCAACAACAGCAGGGTTCAATATAGTAAGTAATCAAACTGCCTCAATTGGTTTTGAATGGCTTGCAATAGGAAGCTAATAAGGAGGAATAGAAGATGAATTATTGGCTTTTATATACCCTAGCAGATGGGAAAATTTATAATCAACCTTATCTAGGCTCTGCCGAGGAATGGACTAATATTCCTGAAGGGTGTGGAGTACTAGGGCCATTTCCACAAGATACGGCGTCGCCTGAAGTATTGGACGCATATGCAAACCCATACAAATACATCGTAAAAGACGGAGTATTAGTTCTTCAGCCATATTTCACTCTAACATTCACAGGCGGGACAATCACAGCAACGCTTAACAGCCCTCCGACTACACCGCCAACATCTTGTGACTTTACAATTCTAGGGAAAACATTCACGGAAGTATTAACTAATAACCAGGCGACTCTCAGTGTACAAATCCATCCCAGTATTGCAAGCCAGCAAATTCAAATCACCGCAAGCTCCGATGGGTGCGTTAACGAATCCCTAAACATAGGTGGCCAAGGAACGACTTCACTTCAGATTTATACTGATTCTCAGAGAGTAAATCATATTGCACCAGTTTCGAAATCTGTACTTCAATCCTTCTATACATCCGTGATCTCACCGGCGTATGCCCTGGCCGATCTTACAACCGGAGCAGGACTAATGTTCCATGTTCTGTTCAGTAAGGTTCTTCCAGCATTAACTGGAGGTACTAACCCCCTGATTACACTATCTGACAATGAGAAAAACACTCTTAGCGATATTTCATCGGCCATCTTAGGGAAGATCCCGGTAACCATGGAGATCTCCGCGCCATTGCCCGCAAGCGGGCAGACCCAAACATATGACCGTCATTATGAAAGCTTTAGGGACCATTGGGCAGAAGTTGAAAGCGCCTTTCAGAATTATGCTACAGACTTAGAGAACATACCAAATTTAGTGTGATATTAAACTGAGCAGTAACGCCTAAAAGGGCGTTATTTTTATGCTGTGAAGGAGGGATACCATGAAACCCGGAAATTTTATTCTCGTGCAAAACTTCGACCCTATTGGCCAGGGGATAGCTTTCTTTGAGCATAATGGGTTCACCCATGCCGCACTTGTCTCTGGCGAAGGCAAAGTAATCGAGGCCACAGCTCAAGGCATTCAGGAAAACGCTCTAAACTATGAGCGCTACGCTGTTTTTGAGTTTGTCGATGCAACCGATGAGCAACTAA
This sequence comes from Desulfosporosinus acididurans, assembly GCF_001029285.1. GTDB lineage: Bacteria > Bacillota > Desulfitobacteriia > Desulfitobacteriales > Desulfitobacteriaceae > Desulfosporosinus > Desulfosporosinus acididurans. Next base: position 7,008 of record NZ_LDZY01000018.1, on the reverse strand, counting down.
AAGGGATGGTTGAGTTTGGCCGGAGTCGCTTAGGAGAAGGCTATAGCTTCCGGCAGGACGCAGGCTTTGCGGTCAATGCTATCCTTGAGGAAATGGGCTTCGAACGAATATCAGGCCTACTCGCGGAAAAGAACAAAATTGTTTGCTCTGCATTTATCGATCTTTGCGCTAGGAGCCAAGGAATCGTTGTTCGGCCGGATCGGAAGCCCGGGGACGTTACACCTCCTGGATTGAGTTATTCAACTAAGGTAAGGTTAGTCGAGAATCACAACCTTTGGGAGTTGTGATATTTTTATGCCCTGGAATCTAAGCCTAAAAAGCTGCAGGAGGTGACAGCGAAGTAGGGTACCCAGGGTTATCTTAAATACTTGGAGGCAGAAATGAACGAAATTAAATTTAGGAGGAATAAATCATGGAAGAAAAAAGCAAAACGAATATAATTGAAACGGGAATTATTGAAGTTAATGTTACAGCGAACTGGGGAACCGGGGAAGCAATGCAAATGAATAATGATGCTGAACCAATTAAGAACAGATAAAATATAGGAAAAACCACACAAAAAAGACTACCCTAAGAATAGAGTAGTCTTTTGGATTAGAAGAAACGGTAACTATATTGTTCACCGTTATTATTGACGATTAGATACCATCTGCCAGATCCTTGTACTGAAATGGTTACTGGTGTTTTGGTATAATGCCCTCCAAAATAATCGAACCTTTGACCTGATTCGTATCTGCGGAAGTTGGTACTATCCACCAGAAAAACATCTGCAGCATGTTTTAGATCAACTTTAACAGTCAAATGACCATTACTATCAGCATATGGAATTTGAGCCATAAGTTATCACCTCCTTTTGGCGATAATATTCAACAAAGATATGTAATAACCTTCAAAAATATCCATAATTCTAGATTTAGATACTTAATGTAAAGCACCATAGGAGGCAGTAATGAACGAAAAGGAATTCATTTTCAAATCAACGTTTGCCGCGATAGGGACGGCCATTACGGCTTGGTGTGGCGGGTGGGATATCGCGTTAAAGGTTCTTGTTTACCTTATGGTCTTAGACTATATTACCGGATTCTTGGGGGCAGTCAGGCAGAAGAAAGTAAATTCCGAAGTCATGTTTTGGGGCGGCATTAGAAAGATTGTTATTCTTTCTCTTGTCGCCTTAGCAGTTCTTCTAGATAAGCTTTTTGGTAACTCTGGCCCGGTCTTAAGAACGATGGCGATGTACTACTATGCCGGGCGTGAAGGGATTTCAATGATTGAGAACGTTGGAAAAATTGGTCTAAAAATGCCGCCAAAATTTAAAAGTATTTTTCAGCAACTTCAAGAGAAAGGAGATTAATATGTTAGGTATTGATTGCGGAACAAGATTAAATGCAGCGACAGTACAGGCTCTCAAGGCCAATGGTGTAAAAGCCGTTGGGCGTTATCTAGGTCATACGCTTTGGAATGGGTTAACCGTCGCAGAAGTTAAAGCGATCCATGACGGAGGACTGCTCTTGTGGTTAATCCTGGAGCTATCGCCGACACAAGTAAGTTACTTCACTTATGATAAAGGTGTTTCTGACGCTCAGTTTGCCTTAGCCGAGGCGCAGGCTTTGGGCGCTCCTAAGGGTGCTTGCATTTACTTTACAGTGGATTATGAGGCCCAGGCTGGAGATATGGCAGCGATTAAAGATTATCTTCATGGTGTTCATACTGTGCTCACGGGGAAATTTCTTGTTGGTGTTTACGGCTCGTATTATGTTATCGAGGCGGCAAAAGGAGCCAGTTACCCGCCGGATAGGTTTTACCAAACGATAGCTTGGAGCTATAAAAATGTAGCCCCGAATGATGTTTATCAATACACCAATACCTCAAAGCTGGCAGGAATCACGGTGGACATGGATTATGTTAATGATAATGCCGGGCTTTGGGGGCCTGACGGGTTATATCAAGTTGTAAAGGAGAGCGAAGAGGAAATGGGATTAGATGTAGCGGTTTTACTAAACACAAAGGACGATGAATGGGCTGGGACTGACGTTGCCGTGAAGAATGGCAATTGTGCCATGTTTGTACGGCCATATAGTAATGGACCAGCTCCTGCTAATGCCATGAAAGCAGAGCATCTGATTGTTGTAGGTGGAGCAACGACAGGGCATCCGAACGAAACGCTGCTAAGCGGTGATGACAAGTTTGGCACGGCGGCTGCTGTGAAAAAATATCTAGGCTAAATTCGCAAGCGCTTGCCAATTTGTCATAGGAATATTTTTGATTCAAAAACGGGAATATTTTCAGGAATAATTTCAAAGTAAAATGTAAATTTTCCTGTCCCGGCAGACAGGATTTAATACGAGCAGGTCAGAGATGACCTGCTCTGTTATTGCCAAAAATTAAATTTTAGGAGGTTTTATCATGGATACAAATGTAATTATGTTATTAATTTCTTTAGGTTCTTTAATCGTTGGTTCTGTTGCTGGATTAGGGATAAATTTCTTAGTACAAAAGGGCAAAGACCCGAAAGTAATCCTTAGTACGGCTGACACTGTTTTAGGCGAGGCCAAGGCTCTTAACGATGATATCGGTAAAGTAGTTCTTCCCGCGCCGCTAGAAACGATCATTGATAAAGTGATTCAGGTATCACAGGCTGGGGTTCATTCTGCTGAACAGCGTTGCAATAGTGATCAGATTACCAAAGATCAAAAGAACCAAAACGCCTATGATGCCGCTATGAATATGCTTAAAATTGCCGGGTATGAACCTACGCCAGAAATTCAGAAAGCAGTTAAGGATATGATTGAAACAGGCGTCTTTGATATGAATTCGAGTTCACCTTCTGTAGAAACAGTTCCCGCTGTCCCGGATCAGGCCGTTAGCCAGGCCATTGCTAGTAAGGTCCAGCAGGTTGTTACTCCGATTGCTACACAGGCCGCAAATGATGCGGTTCAACAAGCGATTAGCCAAACGGTTCAGGCTTTCCCTGGTGCTGTGTCTTCGCAGGCTGCTCAATCAACTTCTGATACTCAACTAGCTCAGACAGATTCGCAAGCCCAGACTCAACAGCCTGCATAATGAAAGCGTCGGTGCCGGCCGATGCGAGATGACGAAAGCCCACCTCCAATTAAGGAAGTGGGCTTTTTGTTCTTAATGAAAGGTGTAAACATTATAGTCTTTGAAGAAGTTAATTGCTTGGTACAAATTGAACGTCATTCAAGCTTGAAATTTGAATGGTATCTGAATTACTCAAATCTACGGTAACGTTTTTAACTCCCATGTCGCCGCCTAATATTTCGTTTGTTTTAGGCATTCCACTTTGATCTTCAATCACAAAATTACCAGATCCGCTTCCAATAACAGATGCTACATAACGACCTTGAGGAATGTCGGTACCGACAATAAACGAACCGGCGCATAAATCAGTTTTTGTTGGGGAGTTTCCAATTGAAGGCGGCTGATAAGGATTAAAGTCAACTTTATTTAAACTAGAAATCTCTATTTTTCCTCCATCAGGAAGAGCGGCTACGACCTTACTTACACCCGAATCTCCTAAAACTTCATTAACTACCGGCATACCGCTTTGATCGGAAACAACAAAATTACCTGATCCCGATGGCGTGGTTACGGTATACCTTCCTGGAGTGATTTGCTGTCCTATTGTAAATGTTCCTGCTCCTAGACTCTTTGCGGTTAAAGCAGGTGTGGCGGGAGCAGTGGGAGCTTGGGATTTAGTAGGAGATTGTTTAGTCGGCGAAGTAGTTGGAGTTGAAGTCGAGGCTCCTTGTTTAGGTGGCGCCGTGGTTGAAGAAGAATTCGTGTTACCTGTTATTGCGCTATATATTATCGCGATAATAACCAAATAGCCAATAATAGCGACGATTTTCTTCCATCTTGTGTTTGATCTGAAGCCAGGGATCTTACTCATTAGAATCTCTCCTTTTGTTAAATTCAGAAATCCTATAGGCTCTTCAACGTTTTGTGAATATTTCCTGCTTTCCGACATTCTTAATGGTTATGCGACAAATATGTAAAAAATAGTAATCCCCCCGGTATTTCTGCTGGGGGGATTTTAATAATCTGGAAAAACATATTCTACTGGCTTACGAAGTCCGCGTGCGATTTTGATTCCAGTTTCAAGTTCTATTTTGATTTTTTTATTATTAGCTATTCGGCTTATTTCTGGCTGAGGAACACCACAAATTAAGGAAAGTTCCTCTTGTGTCATATCGAGTTCCTTTAAAATCTGCTTAATCCTATTCACATCATACCACCTGTAACATTACTGAAATATTTCTTTCTAAAGAGTCAGAAATATTTTCCATTATTAATAATGTCACAAATAGTACTATAATCAATGTACGTGCATACATAAATTATAATTTAGGTTATTATGTCAATTTCTGTCGCGAAATGAATAGTTCGTGTCTTCTTGATTTCGACTTGTAGGCAAGAGTAACCTAAAGGTAGGATATTTACAGCGTTGGAACTGGGCAAAAGAATCGCGAAAATTCGCCGATCCGAAAATATGACTCAAAAAGAATTAGCAGAGAGGGCGGGGATTAGTATAAATTATCTTAGTAGGATTGAAATAGGGAGCTGCCCGAGGCCTCACGTTAAAACGATCGCTCGAATCGCAAAATGTCTAGGCGTAGAGTTAGAATTATTATTAAAGGAAATGTGAAATATCGAGCATTCGACAATTTACCCCTTGAAGAAATTTGGAACAAGTGATCTAATAATTAAAGAACGCACGTTCTAGGGGGGTAGATTTATAATGATGGCGAAGGCGAAGCTGAAGGCAAAAGAAAATGAAGATCAATTTGCAAATGAATTTATTGATGAATCCAAGATCCTAGTGGAAGTTAAGGTAAGTGATGATGAGGGGGTGACGTGGCAAAGACGCAAGATCAGTATGGTTTCCGGCCTAGACGAATCGGGACTTAATTCGGGGGAAATATTTCAGTTTAACGGTGAGAAATATAAGGTTTTATCAGGAGATGATGGGCTGATGGTTGAGCCTTTAAAAAAGCCGGTAGAGAAGAAGTCATCAAAACGAAAGTAAAAGACAAGGAAGCCCGTACACCCCAGCAAGAGTTGCGGACTTCCTTCCACAAAAACACTTCCAGAGAAGGGTTCTTGATATTTTGATTATATCCAAAATTACCTTCTTTTGGCAAGTGGCAAATGAAGGAGAATGATAAAATGATTAAAATTACTTTAAGGACTGCTAGAGAATTGAGCGGGTATACAATAAAGGAGGTTGCCGATTATTGTGGTATAGTGGTTGGTGTTTTGGATGAATACGAAGTTGATTCTGAATATACGCCAATTAGTTTGATACGCAAAATACTTTCATTATATAAGATATCATCCGATCTAATCTTTTTCGGGACCCTGGAAGATTGCATTAAACATAATCGAAGTGAAACTACCGGGGTAACGAAAGGGTAACGCAATATTATTTTATTACGTGAGTTAGTTTCATAATTCATACCCCTTGATATAAGCGGGTTTTTTACACGTAAAAAAGGAGTACCTCCCCAAAATCTCGAAAGTGTAAGTGACCAAACAAACACCGAGAGGTTGAAGGAGAACTCCCAATGTTTAGTATTCGCCAAGAACGTCTATTTTCCTTGGAAGAAATCTTAGAAATGTCACCGAGAGAATCGTATCCGCTTCTATTAGATCCGCTGGATATCACTCCTTTATTGAGAGTGGTTTCCAAGAAGGCATTTTTGGGAGCTCCAACCACGCTTAACTATTCAGCCATGATCTATTCTTTATTCATTCGAGTGATCGAACGAATTCCTACAATTAAAGATTTACGAAAGCGATTAAAAAATAGCTTGGAATTCCGTTTCGACTGCGGCTTTACGATGGCTGATGCAGTTCCTAGCGAGTCCTCTTATTCAAAAAATCAATGGTTCTTCTGCTTTGGAAAAAATTCAAAATGAACTAGTCTCTCAGGCGTTTCAAGAAGGTTTCATCGATGGGGATGTTATAGCCATCGATGCTACTCATATTGAAGCGAGAGACCGTAAACCTGAGAGAAAGAAAGAAGAAGAGGTCCCAGTCAAGCAATCCTCTAAAAAACGCGGACGAAAACCCAAAGCAGAACGGGAGAAATGGCTCAAAGAACAACAGGAATTGGAAGAGAATCGCCCCCTTTTTGAGAAGAAAATTGAAGCTCAACTTCCTCTTGATTTCAAGACGATCGAACAGCAAATCCCGCAAGACCCTCACTGGGGAATTAAGAAAAACTCCGAGGGCAAAAACGTCTTTTGGTTCGGGTTCAAAGGTCATCTTCTCGTGGACTGTAAAAGCCAATACATTTTAAAGTCCTTACTTTCCTCGGGAAATGTCAATGATGGCAAAATGGCGATTCCTCTACTCAAGGCTCTTCATGAACTTCACCCCCAGCTGAAGCCTTCCTATTCACTTTTGGATGCTGGTTATGATTACAGCCCAATTTACCAACAAGCAAAATCCATAGGGTCAAGGGCCCTGATTGATTACAATCCACGCAACGAACAGCTACCCGAAGACAAGGACAAATACTTTTGCCCCAAGTGTCAAGAAGGTCATTCCTACCAATATGATAGCTATGATTCCCAATATGACACGTTGAAATATACTCAACCCAAGGAGTGCAAAGAGTGCCCTCTGAAAGAAAACAACCAGTGTCAAAAGGTATTCAAGGTTAAGGTTTCATCAGACCCCAGAAAATACACCGTTCCAGCCAAAGGAAGTGGGCGTTACTTTGAACTCTATAAACAGAGAACAGCCGTAGAACGTGTTAATGCTTATCTCAAAGAGTACTTTCAGTTAAACAACATTCGACATCGAGGAAACGTAGCCAAAGTAGACTTCGAGTTTTCTATCCTGACCTATACCCTCTGCAAATTAGCCGTAGACCGATTGAACAAGTTCAAACGTATAGCTGCAGCATAAATTTTCAAAAAATGTTACTAACGAAATTCTGAAGGTCTGAGCTTTAACAATTAAACATTATGAAATTGACTC
>NZ_LDZY01000017.1 GCF_001029285.1 Desulfosporosinus acididurans | reverse complement strand
AAAAAACGCAGAGTTTGCAGAGATACACAACTACTACACAACAAGGATCAAGAATCCCCTGAAGAAGAAACAATCACTAATTGCCTTAAGCTGTAAACTAATTCGGGTGTTCTATGCAATATTAACAAAAGGTACAGAATACGATCCAGAAAAGCTAATTAAGGACATTCATCGTCCAGTTGAGCATTTAGCAGCGTAATTAGAATAGCAGCGAAACCATAAGAAACAAACGATCTGTGGGTTAAAGCGTCACCACAGAAGCGAGCAATCCAGGTAACCTAGCAAAACAAAAGAGCTGGTAGTCAGTCGCATATTTTTCCATTAGAGCAAGGACTCGGTAGAGGAGCATAACTGACACCCAATCATGGATAGGTGGAACGAAGGAATTTAGGGCAGATTTATAATCTTGACCCTGTTAGACATGGGAGGTTTACCACCGTGAGAATCATGGGTTTACAACGGCCAACATATCCACAAATAGTAGACGTTGGCTTTGCCATATCCAATTTCTCCGAATTAGACATTTTATGCGAATTCTATCCGTGGTGAGCTAATTTGGTTAGCTAGGAATTCTATGAAAATACGAGATATCTAAAGAAAATATCAAGATATTATAGGGAGGATTATTTATGGCCTTTTGTACAAAATGTGGTTCTAAACTTGTTGAAGGAGAAACACATCAATGTCCGATGCAAAGCGCTGTTTCGCAACAGACAATATCAGAAGATCAAACCGCAGCAGTAGCATACACGTCAACAAGTTTAGCACCTATGATGGGCAAAATTAATCTACATCAAATAATAGCGCTTATAAAAAACCCCTTTTCCAGTATTGAGCTGACTGCCGAAACAGGTATTAGTTATGGAGTACTTGGATTGATAACGAGTGCTCTAGGGATGCTTTTTTGGTTTGCGGCAGTTTATAATAACATTACTTCAGACATTATAAACTTAATTAGTCTAGGTAAAGCTTTTGGCTTGCCAGGTGGTTCAAGTATTCAGAGTTTGCTACAACTAAGCTATATCAAAGATTTTTTTGTGGTTGCCCTAATGGTAGTAGTTTATATTGCTTCTATGCACTTTATCTCAAATGTCATGGGGTTACGGAAAAAAGATATAAAGCAAACGGTTGCTGTTTTGGGATCAACCCAATTGATTGCTACTGTGGGATTTATTGTATCGGCATTAATCTCTTACGTCAGTATTCCGACTTCAATTTGTTCATTAGTGATTGTTTTAATTACGAATATAATAATCGTCACTATAGTTGCTTGTGATTTTTATGATATTCCAACCAGTAAAAAAGTTGGGGTCGCAGCTTTGACAATTGCAGTAAACATCATAATCTCTGGATTAATTCTCCAATACTTCTTTAAAACAGAAATGCTTTCAATGATTAATACAATATTCAAAACGAATTATTTTTCATTTAATGATTTTTACTCAGCTATGATGCAAAACATTTTTAGGGGGTTGTAATAATGTTCTGTGGATCATGTGGACAAGAAGTAACAAATCAAGACAAGTTTTGTGGTTCATGCGGTGCCGCAGTGCCCCAAGATATACTGGAAGGAGGTATTTTAGAAGGCCAAAATACGCCAGGTAAAAGGGAATTTATACCTGAGTCTGTTACACAAGTAATAGAAACTGTTAATCAGATTTCTGAAACTGCTCAAGTACCTATTCAAAGGGAAGTTACTGTAAAAACATCGATGAGTAAAAAATCAAAAGTTGTAATCGGTGTTGTTGTCGTTATTGCCCTGATGCTCTATGGGGGGTATCAATTTGCACGTAGCAAATTTATCATTGTATCGCCATTTTTGTTGCAACAAAAGTTTACCATGGCAATTAAGAGTCGAGATATGACAACACTTAGTTCTCTTTTAGACTCTGAAAGTTCCGATTTAAAAAATTCTAATTCGTTAGCAGCATTTAAAACGAGTCTGACTGATGATGTTATGGCCTCTTATTTACAAAAGCTTCAACAAGAAGTTGACCAAGTTCAAAGCAGGAATGCTTATGCTTCGACTTCAGATCATGGATGGCTTACTATTAAACAAAAATCAACTTGGTTAGGAAAAAGTTGGGTTCTACATATAGCTTCAGTTGGTGTAAAAGCTAAGCCTATCGCACAAGATACTGTCGCGTTTTCAATTGGTAATCTTAAGAGTGCAGACGGAGAGATTGCTCATTTGTGGCCATCTTCATATGCATTTAAAGGGACAGTATCGAATGATTATGCAAAGCAAGATGTTTCGGGAAATGTAAGTTTTTTGGATCAACTGGGAAATATTCAGGCTTATGGGGCTTACGATGACAGTCTTGATATGAGTGGATATATAACGAGCAACTTAACTTTAAATGTGCCCGATAGTATATCTAATCCACAGGTTCTAATTAATAGCAAGGCAATTTCGATTCCAAATAACGGGATAAATATTTCACCTGCCCCTTCAACCGGCACACTAGAATTAAAAGGTACTGTGTTAGGAGTAAGCATCGATGAAAAAGAGCCATTTGATACTCCAAATATAGACTTGAGCAATTTGATGAATAAGGGTATTGCGAAGCACGCATTAGCCGTCATTTATAATGCACAATCTAGTGAATACAAAGCTTATAATGATGGAAATGCTTCCGAACTGACTAATGCAGACCCTAATGGCAGTTATTATACGCAAAATGCTTCTTATATAAATGGATTTACTGCGCCCCCCTCAAAGCAAGTATTACAAAAAGTAATAGTAGATCCTCAATCCGTGCAAATTAGCAATAATACAATATCCATTCAAGACTCAGAGTATTCTAATAACTCATCGGACGCTGTTAATATGACTTATTCTCTGCAGCAGGGGCCAAGTAAAAAAGAGTGGTGGGTTACTCAAGCCTTTAGTAGTTATCAAACAGTCAATGATCCAACTGGTAACTTTACGAAAAGCAGTTAGATCACGTGATTTAACGACGTGAGTCAAGAAGTCCTCCACCTCTTAGCGTTCATTGCTCGCGACAGCGAGAGCGTAGGTTGGGGATGAATCAATCAGTGGTTGAAACTAGAACAGCTTTGCGAAGGCAGGCGTGCTGAGTTTGGTTATGTAAAAGCCCATAACAATCATTTTGAAAACGAATATTGTAATTTGATGGCTCGGAAAAAGTGTGAATCTATGAAGTTGGAAATTTGAATTGTGAAGGCAAGTGGCGTAACTTCCGATTATTTGTAAACCTCCAGAGTGATGCATGTTATCACATGGAGGTTTTTATTTGGCATTGTAGAAGCAAAAACATAGCTAATTTGGAGTATATTCTATTAACTATAGGTATGGAATAAAAAGGAATGACGAGTAAAGATTGGTGGGCTAAACACGTATTTAATAGGGTGTAGACTCTACGGGGCGTGGATTGTTTTCATTATGGGCAGCATATACAATAAAGCCGAGGTGAACAAAATGGATATGAGAAGAAAAAAGCAACTTCTTGAGGAATATAAAAATAGACGACCCGAAATGGGCGTGATTTCTTACCGTTGCATAGCAACTAATGAGTCTTTCTTAGGTATTTCCAAAGATACGAAGGCCGATTTTAATAGTACCAGCGCCAAACTTGATGGAAACTATCATCCTAACAAAAGGCTCCTAGAACTTTGGAATCATTACGGTATGAAAGGCTTTGAGCTTTCCGTAATGAAAGTCCTTAAATATGAAAACCTCGCCGAAGATCACACCGCCGAACTGGAAGCGCTGCGTGAGCAGTGTCTGGCACAGGACAAACAAGCAAGGAGAATTTGGAAATGAACAAGGATATTGTAATGATTGCCGATCAGTATGACCGTATCGATGGGAGAAACGCCTATAAGTCAGATATCAAACGGCTGACACTGGGCGCACCAACTTTGGAAAGCAACAAGAATATGCAAATTGCAGTGCAAATCTGGAAACAAGAAGCGAACGGCGAATTAGAACTCAGTGCTGAGCTTCCCATACATCAGGTGATTGATCTGATGATTTTTCTAAGCCGCACCCTGATGTATTTTCGTGAAGCCTATAGGCTGCCGTTGTTATACGACCCGGAGAAGCCGATAGTGGAACGGATTGGTGTGCAGGGCGGCGTAATGCCAATCGCAGTCTATACCGAGAATCCGAATATAGACGAGGATATCCAAAAGTTTTCACAGGCGCTAAGCGATTTAGGAGAGCTGAATGGCGAACGGCTGCGCGTGCTGTCTCGTATATTTGAGGAAATGGAGTATTATTAAAATGGAAAATCAATGGCTTCTGTCCCCTTCCAGACAGTTGACGGAAGTAGAAAGATCTCTTGTTTGGCAAAAGCCTGTCACCCACATTGAAAGTGACGCTGAACGCCGCATATGTTCAGAAGTAAAGCGTAATTGGACGCGCGGTGAAATGAAAATTACAAATATCCTTTTAGAGGGAGACGCCGGTTCCGGCAAGACACAGCTTGCCAAAGCTCTCTCCGCTGACTTTGGACTTCCCTATACTAAGGTGACCTGTTTTGCGGATATGGACAAATCCGACGTCTTAGGTTCTATCCTGCCGATGCTGCCGGAGGATGAAAACAATACTAAAGGCGTAACTTACAAATATTATCCCTCAGAAATTGTGCGAGCTTATGAAAACGGCTGGTTGCTGGAAATTCAGGAGCCTACAGTAATTCGTGACGCAGCGGTACTGATGGCACTGAACTCGGCGTTGGAGGCGGACGGCAGCATCAATCTGCCTACTCGGATTGTGCATCGTCATCCTGATTTTATCGCTGTTATTACTACAAATCGGGGCTACAATGGCTGCCGCCCGTTGAACGAGGCCCTGCGTGACCGTGTGCAGCACAGTGAAAAGATGGATTTACCCCCCATTGAAGTTATGTCGGCAAGAGCGGCGGCTAAAACCGGCTGTACTGATGAAGAATTGCTATTGACCTTTGCCCGTGTAATTGTTTTATTGGATCAAACTGCCAAGGCAAACGCCATCAAGGGTGTTGCAGGTATGCGCTCCTATTTTTTCTGGGTGGACGCTGTACTTCAGGGCTCGGAGGCGGTGGATGCACTATATCACAAGGTAATTTATAAAATTACTACCGACCCCGATGAAATCGTTATTCTGGAACAAGCCTTATCAAAGCATGGAGTGTTATCAGAACTGGAAGAGATATCGGAACGGCAAATCAATACCAACGGCCAGGTTATGGAAATCCATACTGAAGGAACTATGGAGACAGAGTTCTTTAACACTATTCCGGATGACATCCCGGAGGTAGTCCTGCGAAAGTCAGCTGACAATGAAGGTCATTTAAATGATGATGCGGAAACCGCAGCCGATACGCAAAGCTCAGACCACGGCGAGGACGGAGACCCTATATATCACGAGTTGCAACAAAAAAACAATGTGGAATTAGAGCAGCAAAGGCGAGATTTTCGCAAACATCTGAATCGTCAAGCACGGGAAATAGTTAAGGGTTCTTCCCATGAGAAAGTCAATTTGATTGTTCACAGACCGGAAGCAACGATCGCCCATCACCGTGAATATCATCAGATTGCCTCGATGCTTATGCCAATAATCCGGGAGTTGGTACGAAAAACCCTTCCGCTTTTGGAACACGAAGTATCCGCGGAGTTTGCAAAATCTCGTCTTTACGGGACGAAATTCCATGCGGAAAAGCTGGCATCTCCTGATTTTCACTACTATTCCCAGAAATGTCCGCCGGATGAAGAACCTTCTCTTGCGGTGGCACTACGAATTGACGAGTCGGCCTCTATGAGCGCTTTTGGGCGATTGGATGCTGCCAAGCAGGCTGCGGTTGCTGTTTACGAATTTTGTGAAAGCTGCAAAATACCCATGCTGATTTATGGGGATACTGCAGACCGCTCATCTCTGGAGCAGATGTCGCTTTACTCCTATATCGACTACGAAAATCCAGCCTTGAACGACAAGTATTGCCTGATGGCGATACAAGGGCACAGCAACAACCGAGATGGCATGGCGCTGCGAATCCTGGCAGAAAAACTAATGAAAGCATCGCAAAATGCGAAGCTGCTCATCAGCATTAGCGACGGTCAGCCAAAAGCTATGCCCAACTATAGCGGTGAGACAGCCATAAGTGATATGAGAGAAGTAATACAGGAATATAAGCGCAAAGGGATAGTGTTTTTAGCCGCTGCCATAGGGCAGGATAAAGAGACTATTTGTGATATTTACGGACAGGAACACTTTTTAGATATCACTGATTTACGGCAGCTTCCGGCGAGGCTGGTTCAAGTTATTGCTAAATATCTATAGCATGGGATAAACTCTTAAGATACCAGAGGTGATTAATGTGGACTGCGCCAAGGTTGGGCGTTTAATTTTTCATCTACGAAAAGAAAAGGGTCTGACACAGCAACAGGTTGCAGATTTACTGAATATCAGCAATAAGACCATATCCAAATGGGAGTGTGGTTTGGGTTGTCCCGATGTAACGCTCTGGTCTGAGCTCTCGGCAGTCTTGGGTGCTGATATTCAAAAAATGCTGGAGGGAAAACTTGATCCAAATCTGCCTGACATAGGAAAGATTGATAAAATCCGATTCTATGTATGCCCCGGCTGCGGAAACATTCTAACGAGTACAGGGAACGCCTCTATTTCTTGCTGCGGGCGAAAACTGCGACCGTTGAATCCGGTGCCTCACACAGCAGAACATGAAATTACAGTGCAAGAAATGGACTTAGACTACTATATATCCATTTGTCATGATATGATGAAGGACCACTATATCACTTTTGTGGCGTATGTGCTTTACGATAGAGTATTTCTCATCCGCTTGTATCCTGAGCAGAGTGCAGAAGCCCGTATTCCAATGATTAAGAAGGGTGGAGATTTATATTTGTATTGTACAAAGCATGGTCTGCAAAAATACTCTGATCTTTGCAACTAACAACCGTGTTCTTTCACTACGGTATATTAAAGAACGCAGTTAATAAAAGAGATATTTCTATGCGAAATTCCGGTTTGATTTATTCCAGATAGTTAAAGTTGAAGAACCCGTCTCTTAATAAGATGGGGTTATCAAATGATCACTTAATGCTATTCTATTCCATTTTTGCGAATTGATCCGAGTCGAAAACAAATGAAAGCACCAATGCCGTAGAAAGTAATACAGCAGCAGTCCAAATAGCCTTTTCATGAAAAATTCCCGATTCTAAAGCTCCTATGGCAGCTCCTGCTAAAAAGGAAATCAGAATACAACTATATTTTAATGCCCTTTTTAGAGCCTGCTTATCCTTTCTTACAATTCCTTTGTAGTAATTATCAACACAAGAACGCATATTTCCACTGCAAAATATACTCGCGTAATTTTCATCTATTCCAAATTTACGAAATGCACAGTATTGAAAGGATGCTGCAAAAGCAATAAGAGAATCAGCTATTATGTTCGGATAAGAGCATGGAATAAATCCAGTAAAAAATAAGATAAATATTGAAGTTGCCAGTATTCTACGCTGCCATAATAGCGGATTTTCTTTAGAAAGCGAATAAAACATATGCCATGCCACAAAGAACCCTGCCCAGAACGACATAATAGGCACAAAGGGATGAATCATCCCTAAATAATTTTTCTTTGACAACTGGAAAGCAACGAGTACGAAATTTCCTGTCTGTCCTGTAGCAAACACTTGTCCACGAACAGTATAAGAATATACATCCATTAAACCACCTGCCGAAGCAAGCAACATTCCAAATCCTAACTTTTCGGTTATTTGTATATTATTTTTTTTACAGCCCAATTTATGCACCTTAATTCTCAAATTAGTATTTGAACCCCACTTCTTATTATATACTTGCTACTTCATAAATTAAAAGGGTGGCAAATTACCATGCCGACCGGAGAAAAGCTTTAACACAGGACTCCACAAACCTCAAGTAGAAATATCCTCTTGATAAAGGTAGACGGAGGGGGTTAGTGGGGAATTTACAATCGTGAATTAAAGGGTCAGATCATCGCCAAGGGCACGGGAACCTTTTTCTATAAAGGTAATTTGTTAAGCGAGTAAATTCTTAGCTATAATCAATCTGAATGGTCATTTTAATATTAATAGCCATCTTCTAAGAAGATGGCTTAATATATTTTGTTCTAATTACCCAAAAAGACGGAGACCAATAACAAAATTATAGTCACTGTCTTTTTTGTCTGATATTGTGATTTTGCAATAGCATTCTTTATGATAGAATAAGGCACTTACACTTTTGGGAGCTGTTTTTGCCTTTTTCCTGACCGTTGGGCTTTATATTTCTGGTGTTCTTCCTTTTTTAGCTGCTTTGTCAGGATTCTTTATATCCTCAAGCATTTTTACAAAATTACGTGCAGAGGGTAGCTTATTTTGTGGCAATAAAATCATAAAAAATCAGCTTAAAATGTATGTCGGAATACAAAATAGGCAAGTGATGAAAGTGAGATAAGAGGATGGCTGTGATTGTTTTAACAGATAGCACAAGCTATTTGAGTGAAAAGATCAGAAAAGAGTTAAATATTAAAATGGTATCTTTAAATCTTTCTTACGGAAATGACAGCATGAGAGAAATTGACATGGATAATGATCGGTTTTATAAAATGATGGCCTCGAATGGAATTCCAACATCCTCACAGCCTTCAGTGGGGGATATATATAGAGAAATGCTTGATGTGGTAGAGAAGGGTGATAGTCTATGCTGTATTTTCTTATCATCTGATATGAGCGGTACTTTTTCAACAGGTCAAATAGTAAAAAAGATGGTTTTGGAAAAACATGAGAATGCTATGATAGAGATTGTTGATTCTAGATCCAACTGTATGCAGCTTGGCTTTGCTGTTGTCATGGCAGCGCGAGCAGCACAAGCGGGTAAGTCCTTGGAGCAGGTTAAAGAAGCGGCATTAGACAATATTAAAAGAAGTCGGTTCTTATTTATTCCTGAGAACTTAGACTACTTAAAAAAGGGTGGAAGAATTGGCGGCGCTAGTGCTTTGCTAGGAAATCTATTTAAAATTATCCCGATATTGACTGTAGAAAACGGCAAGACAACAGTTATGATGAAGGTAAGAACTAAAAAAAATGCAGTTTTGGCTATGATTGATACAATGCTGCAGGATATAAACAGCTTTGATTTAGGTGAGGTTGTTGTTCATCATATCAATTGTCTGGACGAAGCAAAAGAGCTTGCAAACGTGATTAAAGAACATCTTAAAGTAGTCGTAGATATAATGGATATTGGTCCAGTCATTGGATTACATGTTGGACCAGGAGCAATCGGAATTGCTTATTATACGCTAAAGGCTATGAGATAACTTTGGAGACATCAAAGATTATTTTGAATACCTCGATTAAAACAACCTTTACCTCATGTTTATTTTAATGATATAATGTTACTTAAAAGGAAACTCCCGTTTTATTCTTGAAGTGTCATGACAATTAAGTTTTCTTAATAATACCAAGTTTAAGATGAGAAAAAAGTGAAGAAGGTGCTCTATGAGTTTTGAACACAGTGATGTAAAAATTAAATTTGATGAAAATGCCAGTCAGTATGATGGTCAAAGAAAAAAGCTTATTCCCTGTTTTGATGATTTCTATTCTATAGCAATTTCACTTGCAGAAACTAAAACTAAAAACCCCCAAATATTAGACATTGGTGCTGGAACTGGCTTATTATCTTCTTTCATATTGGAGAAATATCCGGATGCCTTTGTGACTTTGATTGACCTGTCTGAAAAAATGTTAGATATGGCAAAAGAAAGGTTTGTCGCTAATCAGAATATCACGTACATAATTGATGACTATACCAAGATTAAATTCGATAGAAAGTATGATGTCGTGATTTCTTCACTTTCAATACACCATTTATCTGCTGATGAGAAAAAACAGTTATATCAAAATATCTATTCTAGTTTAAATCAGGATGGAGTTTTCATTAATGCAGACCAAGTTCTGGGGCAAACCCACTTCATGGAATCGTTGTACAAAAACGATTGGAAAAATAAGGTCGAAAGAAGCGGCTTGTCTAAGGAAGAAATTCAATCAGCATATGAAAGAGCAAATTTAGATAGAATGTCAACATTATCAGACCAACTGAAATGGATAGAGGATAGTGGCTTCTTAGATGTAGATTGCGTTTACAAATATTATAATTTTGTAGTTCTTTTTGGAAGGAAATAAATATCAGAACGAGCCTCGCGAGATGAATGATAACTTCACATCCATATTCCAAACAGCTGCAAGCTAGAGGCCAGTTTGTTTATAGGTAGATTGAGCATTGTTTATGACGATGCTCTTTTCGTTTTTGCACCATCCTGCGAGAAAAAATAATAAAAAATTATTATCATAGGAGGAAATTCTTATTATATCTCGAATATATAAAATATACAGAATTACAGAAAGAAGATGAATTTATGGACTACAAAGAGGTGTTGAATTTATACATTCCCCTCGTGGATTTTATTGCAGACATCATCGGTCCCCATTGCGAAGTGGTTTTGCACGATATTATAGATGTAGAAAACTCTGTGATTGCAATTCGTAATGGATATATAAGTGGGCGGTATATAGGATGCCCTTTAACAGATCTGGGATTTAAGTTATTACAACAAAAGACCTTTTTGAATCAAAATGCCCTTGTGAATTATCGAAGCCGTACTGCCAGCGGCGAAAATTTAATATCTTCGACCTATAAAATTAAAGATGCAAAGGGTGAATTGATAGGAATGCTCTGTGTGAATATCTTAAATTCTCCCGATGATCTCATTAATAAAATTCCAACTGAATTTCCATTAACTGCAATGTTGGGTAATGTAGTTCGTATGGATGACACTGAAGAGGTAAAAGAGTCATTAAGCACGTCTTTGGATAGCGTGGTTGATGATGCGATAAAGAGCATAATAACCAAGTACAAGATTTCTGCAGAAAGAATGTCCAGCGAAGAAAAAAGTGCAATTGTTCAAGAACTTCGTGAAGACGGAATTTTCAAGATAAAAGGTGCAATTGCGAAGGTGGCTGCTACTTTAAGGACCTCGGAAAGCACAATTTATAGATATTTAGCTATGAAAACAAATTAAGTTACTTATCTCTAAATGGTTCTTGCTAGTTTTCGGGGTTCCCTTGATTGCAGCAGTGTAGTGATGAAAAACACTGTATTGTAAGCAGTGGTTACTCTGATTGAAATATAGATTATGGGGTACAAATAAAAGACAAGGAGAAATTATTATGAACGAAGCGATCAAAACAGAAAAAGCTCCTAAAGCTGTCGGTGCCTATTCCCAAGCTATAAAGGCTGGAGGTTATCTTTACACGTCGGGTCAGATCCCCATTGATCCTAAAACGGGTGTTTTTGTCGAGGGTGGAGTTGAAGCTCAGACGAAACAGGTCATGGAAAACTTAAAACAGGTTATTCAAGAAGCAGGGTTAGACTTTGATGATGTTATAAAAACCACTATTTATATTCTCGATATGGGAGATTTCGCTGCTGTTAATAAAGTTTATGAACAATACTTTACGAAGACTTTACCAGCTCGCTCTTGTGTCGGTGTCGCCAGCTTGCCGAAAGGGGCTTTGGTAGAAATTGAACTTGTTGCATCCTACCAAAACAAATAAGGACGTGATGAAATGTCGGCCTCATTGAAAGAAATACAAAGGGCTCGAGAAACACTAAATGGCGTGATTTGTAGAACGGGATTGGCATATTCTAATATCATCAGCGAGATGAGCGGCAATAGTGTTTATCTAAAAATGGAAAACCTCCAACGTACAGGTTCGTTTAAAGTCAGGGGGGCCTACAACAAAATAGCGAATTTAAGTGAATCTGAAAAGAAAAACGGAGTCATCGCTTCTTCTGCCGGGAATCATGCTCAGGGGGTAGCTCTTGCAGCAACCACGTTCGGTATCAAGTCGACCATTGTCATGCCGAAGCATGCGCCGTTGTCCAAGGTGATTGCTACGCGTGGGTATGGAGCAAACGTAGTCTTATATGGCGATATTTACGATGATGCCTATGCAGAGGCCAAACGAATTCAGGCGGAAGAAAACGCCACCTTTGTTCACCCCTTTAATGATCCTTTGGTCATGGCGGGGCAGGGAACAATTGCCTTAGAAATGTTAGAGGATTTGCCAGATGTAGAAGTGGTGGTCGTGCCAATCGGTGGAGGCGGCCTAATCTCCGGGATGGCGGTAGCTATAAAGGAATTAAACCCGAAAATAAAAATTATTGGAGTACAGACTAAAAATTGCCCTGGCATGGCGGAATCAATCGCCCAGAAGCACGTAGTAACTGTTGATGGAATCCCGACCATCGCTGATGGCATCGCTGTCAAAACACCCGGGGATTTGAGCTTTGATATCTGTCAGCGCTATGTCGATGATATTGTTACGGTCGATGAAGAAGAGATAGCGAGTACAATTTTATTGTTACTCGAAAAGGTCAAGACTGTCGCTGAAGGTGCTGGTGCTGCAAGTGTCGCCGCTGTCCTGAATAGGATTTCTGACTACAAGAACCGTAAGATAGCAGCGGTAATCAGTGGCGGAAATATTGATGTCAATACTATGACACGCATCATTAACAAGGGACTCGTTAAGTCTGGACGAAAGGTGTTTTTTGACACTGTTATTTCAGACAAGCCGGGCGTGCTCTGGCAATTGTTGCAGTTAGTTGCTGATGCAGGCGCGAATGTACTTGCTGTTACACATAGCAGGGAAAATAGAGATGTGGCTTTGGGTTGTGCGAGAGTGGAGTTGGAACTGGAAACTGCAGATGAGGAACAAATTCAGACTATAAAGCAATTAATGGAACAACGTCAGTATAAGGTAAATATTCGATAAGAAGGACGTGTAATAATGCAAGAAAAACAATTAACCAGAGGACTTAAGGCTCGGCATATTGAATTGATTGCACTCGGCGGCACGATTGGCGTTGGTTTGTTTATGGGGTCGGCGAGTACCATAAAATGGGCTGGGCCCTCTGTGTTACTGGCCTATGCCTTGGCTGGGATCATTATGTTTTTCGTCATGCGTATCATGGGAGAAATGCTGTTCCTCGAACCAGTGACAGGTTCCTTTGCTACCTTTGCGAATAAGTATATAAGCCCTTTGGCTGGATTTATGACCGCTTGGAGTTATTGGTTCTTATGGGTTACGGTGGGGATGTCGGAAGTAACTGCAATCGGGATTTATGTAAACTATTGGTTTCCGAGCATTCCTCACTGGCTGCCGGCTTTGGTCGGGGTAGGAATCGTTGCAGCAGCAAATTTAGCTGCTGTGAAATATTATGGAGAATTCGAATTTTGGTTTGCTATGATCAAAGTCATCGCCATTGTCTTTATGTTGGTTATTGGTACAGGCGTGATTTTTTTCGGGTTAGGTAACGGTGGTCATCCCATTGGTCTTTCAAATCTCTGGAGCCATGGCGGGTTTTTCGCCGGTGGGCTCAACGGTTTCTTATTTTCCCTTTGTATCGTAACGGCAGCCTTCCAAGGCGTAGAATTAGTAGGGATTACAGCAGGTGAAGCGGAAAATCCTAAACGAACGCTGCAAAAAGCCATTAAGAATATCATCTGGCGTATTTTGATCTTTTATGTGGGTGCTATTTTTGTCATTGTTACCATTTATCCTTGGAATCAAATAAGTATACTTGGCAGTCCCTTTGTGTTGACCTTTGCTAAAGTAGGGATTGTTGCCGCTGCTGGCATCATTAATTTTGTTGTCCTTACAGCAGCTATGTCAGGGTGTAATAGTGGGATTTATAGTGCGGCGAGAATGCTCTATACCTTAGCCAGTAATGGCCAAGCACCTAAATTCTTTGGTAAAGTATCTAAAAGTGGTGTGCCCAGAAATAGTATTGCAACGACGATTGCCTGTTTATTGTTGGGAGTTTTGTTAAATGTCATAGCTCCAAATTCAAAATTGTTTATCTATATTTATAGTGCCAGTATTCTTCCAGGAATGGTTCCGTGGTTTGCCTTAGCTTTCAGTCAATTTAAGTTCAGGGAGAAATGGAAAAATGAAATCAATGATCATCCCTTTAAGTCTCCCTTATTTCCGATCAGCAATTATATCACCATTATATTTTTGGCACTCGTCTTGGTTGGAATGTGGTTCAATCCTGATACTCATTTATCATTAATAGTGGGAGCAGTATTTCTCCTGATTGTCATTGTGGGGTACTACGCTTTTGGCATGGGAAAAAGACAGACAAACGAAGAATCAGAGACTAGACAAGAGGTTGCTAAATAGAATCCCCATGGCCGTGATTTAACATCTTCCAGAGAGGTTATGAATCAATCCATAACCTCTATTTTATTTCAAAATCAGAAAGAATCGAAAGAAGGGCAAATTTTCATGACAAGAACGATGCAAACGATGGACGGGAATACAGCTGCGGCTCACATATCTTATGCTTTTACCGATGTAGCGGCCATATACCCCATTACCCCATCAACAAATATGGCAGAGCATGCGGATGAATGGTCCACCCAGGGTCGTAAAAACATTTTTGGCCAAACGTTAAAACTTGTTGAAATGCAGTCAGAAGCAGGTGCAGCGGGAGCCGTTCATGGTTCCTTGCATGCCGGCGCGTTAACGACGACGTATACTTCATCCCAAGGCCTGTTGTTAATGATCCCCAACATGTATAAAATCGCAGGTGAACTTTTGCCCGCGGTGTTTCATGTCAGTTCTCGAGCGCTTGGGGCAAATGCAATCTCTATCTTTGGTGATCATCAAGATGTAATGGCCACACGCCAAACCGGCTTTGCTTTGCTCGCTGAAAGCAGTGTGCAGCAAGTCATGGATTTGGCAGCAGTAGCTCATTTGTCTGCCATTAAAGGACGAGTCCCGTTTTTGAACTTTTTCGATGGATTTCGGACGTCGCATGAAATGCAAAAAATAGAAGTCCTTGACTATGATGAATTGGCTCAACTAATCGATCGGGATGCTGTCGATGAATTTAGAAGAAGAGCACTAAATCCTGATCATCCGGTTATCAAAGGGACAGTCCAAAACTCGGATATCTATTTTCAGCAACGAGAAGTTTCCAATCGGTATTACCAAGCTCTTCCTGAGATAGTGGAAAACTATATGGCTGAGATCAATAAACTTACAGGTCGGGATTATCATCTTTTCAATTTCTATGGTGCACCTGATGCTGAACGAATGATTATAGCTATGGGTTCGGTATGTGAAGCTATAGAGGAAACTGTTGATTATTTGAACGCCCATGGCGAGAAAGTAGGTCTATTGACGGTTCATTTGTACAGACCTTTTTCCCTAGAACATTTCTTAAAGTACATTCCTAAAACTGTGAAAAAGATTGCGGTTTTGGACAGAACGAAAGAGCCGGGGGCTTTGGCAGAACCGCTGTATTTGGATGTTAAAGCAGCATTTTATGGTAGAGAATGGCAGCCGGCAATCGTTGGCGGTCGCTGTGGCGTTGGTGGCAAAGATGTTGTTCCTGGCCACATTCAGGGGATTTTTGAAAATCTGAACCAACAGCAGCCCAAGGACAATTTCACCGTGGGTATTGTGGACGATGTTACTAATACCTCCTTGCCGTTTGGTGAAGATATTGATACCACAGCGCTTGGAACGACGGCTTGTAAATTCTGGGGGCTCGGTTCGGATGGAACAGTTGGCGCTAACAAAAGTGCTATTGCCATTATTGGCGATCATACCGATATGTATGCCCAAGCGTATTTTGCTTATGATTCTAAGAAATCCGGTGGTGTTACCATTTCCCATTTGCGCTTTGGTAAAAACCCTATAAAATCACCTTACTTGATCAATAAAGCAAATTTCATCGCTTGCCATAATCAGTCTTATGTCGATAAATATAACGTATTGGAAGGTCTAAAGCAGGGCGGAAATTTCCTTTTGAATTGCAATTGGACGGAGCAAGAACTGGATGAGAATCTACCGGCAGCTATGAAGCGTTACATTTTCAAGAAGAATATTAATTTTTATACCTTAGATGCTATTGGTATCGCTCAAAAAATTGGTCTGGGTGGAAGAATTAATATGATCATGCAAGCTGCCTTTTTCAAGATTGCCAATATTATTCCCGTGGAAGATGCAGTGAAATACTTGAAAGATGCTGTCGTAAAATCCTATGGCGCTAAAGGTGAAAAAGTTGTCAAGATGAACCATGATGCCATCGATAAAGGGGTGCAAGGCATCGTGAAAATTAGTATTCCCGCTTCCTGGGAAAAGGCTCAAGATAAAAGCAGGACTGAGGATAACGTGCCAACATTTATTAAAAATATTTTGATTCCCATGAACAGGCAAGAAGGTGATCAATTGCCGGTTAGTGCTTTTGTTGGTATGGAAGACGGCACCTTCCCAATGGGTACTGCGGCTTATGAAAAACGCGGTATTGCCGTTAATGTTCCTTGCTGGATACCGGAACATTGTATTCAGTGTAATCAATGTTCTTATGTATGTCCCCATGCTGCTATCAGACCTGTGTTGATTAATGAAGAAGAAATGAAAAACGCTCCTGCAGGTTTCGTAAGTATTGCCGCCAGTGGTGCGAAAGGCTTGAACTTTCGCATGGCCCTTTCAGTCTACGATTGTACGGGTTGTGGAAACTGTGCCCAGATTTGTCCAGCCAAACAAAAAGCCTTAGAAATGAAGCCCCTCGAAACTCAACTTGAGCAAGCTGAGTTGTGGAATTATGCTCTGACTGTATCGCCAAAAGTCAATTCCTCAAATACGCTTACTGTAAAAAGTAGTCAATTTGAGCAACCACTTCTTGAATTTTCTGGTGCTTGCGCAGGGTGTGGTGAAACTCCGTATGCTAAACTCGTGACTCAATTGTTTGGCGACAGGATGATGATTGCCAATGCTACAGGTTGTTCTTCCGTTTGGGGCGCTAGCGCACCATCTATGCCTTATACCAAAAATCATAGCGGGCATGGACCAGCCTGGGGTAATTCGTTATTTGAAGATAACGCCGAATATGGGCTAGGCATGTTACTTGGCCTAAATCAAGTCCGGGCAAAATTAGCCCAGGACATCCGAGAAGCGCTTAAATTAAATATTGGAACAGAATTCAACACTGCCTGTGAAGAGTGGTTGGAAAATATTGATCAAGGTGAAGACACCCGTGCCAGAGCAGATAAACTTATCGCCCTTCTGGAAAAAAATAAAGGTAATAATCCGCTGCTTAATGAAATCTTCAAGAATAAAGATTTTATGGTCAAGAGATCCCAATGGATCTTTGGTGGAGACGGCTGGGCTTATGACATTGGTTTTGGCGGCTTAGATCATGTCCTGGCATCGGGTCAAGATGTGAATGTTCTGGTTTTTGATACCGAAGTCTATTCCAATACGGGGGGGCAGTCCTCCAAATCTACGCCCACAGCGGCGATGGCTAAGTTAGCCGCGAGCGGTAAACGTACTAAGAAGAAGGATCTTGGCATGATGGCCATGAGTTATGGACATGTCTATGTCGCACAAATCTCTATGGGTGCTGATAAGAATCAAACTCTTAAAGCCATCGCTGAAGCAGAAGCTTATCCGGGACCATCCTTGATTATTGCTTACGCACCTTGTATCAATCATGGGCTAAAGGTGGGTATGGGATGTAGTCAGTTGGAAGCTAAACGGGCCGTGGAAAGCGGTTATTGGTCGCTGTATCGCTACAATCCTCAATTGAAGGATGCGGGTAAAAAGGCATTTGCACTGGATTCCAAAGAACCAACGCTGAACTTACAGGAATTCCTGATGGGAGAAGTGCGTTATTCTTCTCTGAAAAAGAAATTTCCTGAGGTAGCCGAGGCTATATTTGAAAAAACCGAACAGGACTCGGCTGAAAGACTGGAAAGCTACAGGAGATTAGCGGGTCAATAGACGAAGCAGCACGTTGAGATTGTTATTGATTTAGAAAACAGTTAGGGAAGTCATAGCCAGAGAGTTTACTCTCTGGCTTTTGAATTATTTATTTCAGTAAGATGAAATTGATGAAGTCTAAATATCATAATTGTGGTAAAATAGTTAATACGGTTATTTTAGCCCTTTTTTATAGCCGAATTTAAAACTAAAAAAATATAAAGCCTTTTTACGACGGGTAAATCGCAAAATACTGTATTTTAGTCTGCTGGTACAGGCATAGAGAAAGACGTATAACCCTTGGCTTTGTGTTTTTATAATGGAGTGTAATTTTCTTGATGTTAAAAGTTGATAAAATAAGTGAAGAAACCTATTATTCGTTTATTTCTCAAGCCGATTTAGGCAATTTTATGCAGTATCCTTCCTGGTCCAAAGTTAAAACTGACTGGACCAGCGATTTATTGGGGTGGTTCACCTCGGATAACAAATTGGCAGGGTGTGGTTTGGTTTTATATCGGAAAATGCCCTACCTTAACCGCTACCTGGCTTATTGTCCCCGCGGCCCGATTATTGACTGGCAGAGCTCTAACCTCAAGGAATGGTTTGAACCTTTTTTTGCTTATTTGAAAAGCAAGCATGTTTTCAGTGTTAAAATTGATCCACCTGTGGTACAGGCAAAATGGTATACTCCCACAATTAAAAAGTTCTTAGAGCAAGCTCGCGAACAGGGCAGCTCGGGAAAAGTTTTGCGTGATTTGCCACCTGATGAGGACTACAGAACGGCTAAACAGGTGCAGCAGCAATTAAGGCAAATCGGTTGGCAGAAGCAGCAAGGTGATACGGGTTTCGCCGTGTCCCAACCCGAATATGTTTACCGCCTGCCCTTAAAGGGACGCAGCTTGGATGAGGTCTTCGCCTGTTTTCATACTAACTGGAGGCGCAACGTTAAAAAGGCTGATCGTTTAGGCGTCAAGGTCCGAGTCGGGACAGAGCAGGATTTACCGGCTTTTTATGAGTTGCTGAAGGTAACTTCAGAACGGGATCAATTCAAGGTGCGCAGTTTCTCCTACTTTTCTAATATGTATCAGTCATTAAAGGCCGAAGCAGCAGACCGTATTGCCCTTTATCTGGCGGAAGATGAAGAAGAATTACTGTCTGCCACTTTAGCCGTCCATTCCAACTTCCACTCGTGGTATCTTTACGGGGCCAGCAGCAATGTAAAACGGGAGAAGGCCCCTAATCATGCAATCCAGTGGCGTATGATTCAGGATGCTTATCAGCTTAAAGCTCACACTTATGATTTCAGAGGCATCAGCCCTACTCTGGATGAATCTGACCACCTGTTTGGGTTGTTGCGATTTAAATTGGGCTTTGGAGGCGAGGCCTGTGAAATGATTGGTGCTTGGGACTATCCCCTGCAGCCTTTATTACACCGGGCTTTCCTGCTGTATTTAAAACGGCGGTAGGGTGCTGAAACAAATGGGGGTTGCCCTCACATTGCTCCTTGTTCTGTGGCTGAATAATATCAGCATAGAATAAGGAGCTGTTTTATTATGGTGCGAAAATTAAAAAGGGAAAAGTCAGGAATGCGCATAATTGTATCATTTCTGTTGATGGTTGGAATAAAGTTCCGGCCCGTGGAACACGAATACAATTGCTAAACGGACACCGTGGGAGGCCTCACGGACAGGTGGAAACAGCGTATGAAACCTCGTTGAAACAAGATTATAGTGTGATAACATTTAGGTCATCGGGAACGTAGAGATTTCCGCAGTAGTATTTTTTCCCCTCGGCTGTATATAGCTCTTTTCGATGAGTTATATTCGTGTCTTCTGTATGCCATAGTACAAGGTTTTTAGCATTAAGGTGAGCAGCAAGTTCACAAGCATCTTTAACCGTGCTGTGATGTTTCTCATAGGGTTTGAATTTTTCTCGGTCATCATATAGACAGAAAGCCTCACATAAAAGCCAATCGCTGTTTAAGACATATCTCTTACATAATTGGTTAAAAGGTTCGTCACCTAAAAAGGTCAGAACTTTTCCGTTACTCAGTTGAACCGTAAAACCAAACTGTTTTACCTTGGTTGAGTGAATATCAAAGAAAGTAAAGTTTTGACCTATGAGGTTTTTCGATTGCCCATCGGTAACAGGGACAAGAATAATTCGATTTCCGATTAAGTCCGTTAATTTTTCATCAAGTGTTGATTCTACGAGAGTAATGATATTGTTAATTAACTCCTCATGGCAATAAATCTTTAGGTTATCGTGATACTGACCTGATAGCATGGACGAAGCGATCATTCGAATAATCCAAACTATCCCGAGCAGATGGTCGGAATGCTTATGACTTACAAAAACGTGATGAATCTCGGTTAAATCAATACCGACTTTTTCTAAAGCTGTCAAGATGCCATTACCACCTCCGGCATCGACTAATAGATATTCATTGTTCTCATTTGCGAGGGCAAAACATGTGTTAAAGCACTTAGTTACTCCAGCATGTCCGGTTCCTAAGACAAATAATCGATTCATTGGTCTTCACTCCATTGTCAGCTTAATTTTGCATTGAGTAAATTTAAGATTCTATTTGTGGCAATAACTAATTTTAATAAATTACAATTTATGGAATCTTACTAAGATAGCACGTTGAATTTAAAATTAACTTTTCTTATTGCCCCTGTCAATAAACAATTTTCCAGAATTGAAGTTTTGAAGTTTAAATATGATGGAAAATGTCAATAATTGCTGAAAAAATGCTCTCTCAAAAGTATAATTAGTTGAAGACCATAATCATTAGTATTTACTGTGGGTTATATATAATTTCTGTTGTCGTCAGTGATTCTTAACCATTGATCCAGTTTTTAAGTCCCCCACTTCAATAAGTGGGGGTGTGTCCTTCGTTAACTTCAGGTGGGGTAGAGTCCCCCTTCGCCGCTAAGTATTCCTATTGAGAAAGGCGGCTCGGCAATAATGTCCACTGGACATTATTGTATCTGAAGCCCCGAGTTCAGCTTTGGCTGAATGAGTTCACTGAGAAGGATTTAGTTTAAACTTTGTGGGAGGAGAGTTATGATGGAGCTTTTGGAAATGGACGGCCTTATAAATGTGAATTTAAAAAAGGCTCATATATTATCCGGCAAGGTGAAAAGATGGATTATGTATATTACTTAATAAGCGGCACCTGTTATCGAACGTTAATTTCAGAAAAGGGTGATGAAGTAATTTATGGTGTTAAGGAATCCAATAATTCGTTTCAATCGGTACTAGGGGCCTTAACGATATTTGAAAATGGATTAAGTGATTATGACTTTATTGCTAAGAGCAAGTGCATTTGTTATAAAATACCGAAGGAAATATTTTGGCAATATGTGCAAAATGATCCGGTTGCCTTAAGCCAATTATTGCAAATGGCGATAGGACTTATTCGGGAGTTAGTTGACTCTTTGCAAGCCAGGAACGAGGGTAAGGTAGGCAACCGTTTGTGTAAATTTCTGCTGACGAATTCTCAAGTTGATCAGGGTTTGCTGCTGGTCGATAAGCGCTTTACTAATGCGACAATCAGTCGTTTCTTAGGTATCCATAAGGTTACAGTAGCTAAAATATTAAGAGCTTTGAAGAGTGAAGGTATTATCAAGAAAGAAAAAGAAGGCATTATAATTCTCGATGAGAACAAATTAGAAAGCTATGCAAATGATGAGGGAGTTATTGATTACTAATCATGTGGATATAAGTACACGTTTTATATTTAACTCAGGGCGCGAGGGAATGCAGTGTTCACCTCTCGCCCTTTCGTTGTTTAAACGGAAAAATAAACTTAGGCCGCAAGAAGATCAATATGTGTGCAGACAGAGCATTAGGGGCAGAAGCTCGTTTTCTTTATTCGAAAATTTAATAGCAGCATAGGTTATTCTAAAACGATAGTCTATGCTATTTTCTGTGAAATCTTATAACTGTTAAAATGTCGCTAAGACGACAACCTGCAGGAAATTTTTTGATACAGGGGAGGGAAATAGAGGGGCTTAAGTGCTTCGAACTTAAGAGTTAGGGGAAATTCCATTTTCTAAAAATCGGTATCTATATCTATCGTTGTTTAGATAAGTACTTGAGAATACAAGGACAATTGGAGGTTATTTAAGATGGCAATTGGAACAGGAGCAAATTCCATCGCCGAAATGCCGGATTGCGTAAGTACTCTAACCGGAAAAAAGGTAAACAATTACTTTGATGGTTTAACAGTATGTAAGAAACATAAAATGATCTTCATGATCATTATGGTAGCTTATTTCTTTGAGCAGATTACAAATTGGAATTTTGGATTTATTGCACCTTCTTTGATTAAGTCCTGGGGGCTGACCATGGCCGATATCGGGAGAATAAGCTTCGTGTATTTCATGGCCATGACGTTCGGAGGCCTCCTGGGGGGGGTGATATCTGATTCAATTGGTCGCAGAAAAACGTTCCTCGGTTCAATTTTTCTCTTTTCAGTCGCTTCTATACTTAACGGGTTCGCCAATAATGTGCTGACCTTTACAATATTTCGGGCATTAACGGGATTCGGCGTCTTTTGCTTAATGGTAACTTCACAAGCCTATTTTTCGGAGATGGCCCCGGCTGAATGCCGAGGAAAATGGCAGAGCCTTTCCGCTGCAGTGGGATTTACCGCTGCCCCCATTATTGGCGGATTGTGCAGTTTGATTATTCCTTTAAGTCCGCAGGCGTGGCGGTATATCCTCGTTTTGGGGGGGGTGGGGCTGGTTCCCTTTGTCGTTGGATTAAAATATTTACAAGAGTCACCGCGTTGGCTGGTAGCCGAAGGGAAGGTCGATCTGGCGGAAAAAGTTGTTTGGGAAGTTAGCGGCATTCCGGTGAGTTTACAAAATGTGCCTTTACCCTCAGGAAAGAAAGAAAGTTTGTTAGGAAGAATAACTGGAATGTTTTCCAGGAAGTATCTTGTACGCACCTTAGTTCTCTTAGCCTTTGTCTTGTTAACTACGCCGGCAACTTTTGTTGTCACAAATTGGACCACAACTCTTTTGAATCAACGCGGATTAGATGTTACCGAAAGTTTGCGAGTTTCGTTTATTCTGATGATTGGCGTTCCGGTTGGCTTATATATTTCTTCGTTTATTGCGGATAAAGGCGGCAGAAAAATACCCATGGTGATCCTTTGCGCTTTGGCAAGTGTGCTTGCTGTCATGTTTGGGAAGGTTGCGGGATTTTGGCCGATTTCATTGATTGGGTTCCTATTGATCGCGGCAATCATGGCGTTTGCCTTTATCTCCTATAGTTATATTGCTGAATCATACCCAACAAGCCTGCGAAATACGGCTGTAGGGATTCATAATTCCGTGGGCCGTTTTGCCACGGCAGCCTTTCAATTGGTCATCCCGTTGATTTTTGCTCAGTATAAGTTTGTAGGGATCTATAGTATTGTAGCGATTATGATTTTGGTTCCTGCTGCGATATTAGCTATTTGGGGTGTTCGTACAGGGGGCAAATCGTTAGAAGAAATAAGTTAAAAGAGAATTGGTACTGGTTATGGAAGGAAAAACATTGAGGAGTGATTACGTTGAGAAATTTTTTAGAAACAGAAAAACACCTAATTACGTTACAACATGAGTCCGAAAAAAGATTTTTAACTGAATTTCGTTCCGGCAGCTATACCCAGGAAAATCCGCTGGTCGTCAAAAATCCATATCTGATTAACCCTCTTTCTGCCGTCATTTGTTTTAATACAGCTGAAGCAACGACAGCGGAAATTACGGTTAAAGGTAAGGCCAAAGAAGGCGATATAACTCATACTTTTGCTGCAAGTAAAGAACATATTTTGCCGATTTACGGCTTATATGACAATTACACCAATACGGTAGTGATAACGCTTGGCAATGGAAAAACATCCGACGTTAAAATTGAAGTCGAAGAATTGAATGTTAACAGAGCTCTGTATTGTCATACTACACCGGAGTATTTCGGCAAGGATCTCATGCTGATCTCCTCGACAACTCCCTTAATTGATTCTGCCAAAACGGTTGGTTTCGACTATGCAGGGGATTTAAGATGGATAATCACTAACAAACAAAGTTGGGATATTAAAAAACTAGAAAACGGAAGACTTCTTTACACATCCTATCGAACTGTCCAAAAGCCCTATTATACAGTTGGCTTCATGGAAATGGATTTCTGTGGCAAAATCTATAAAGAATACCGCTTACCAGGTGGTTATCATCATGATGGCATAGAATTGGAAAATGGTAATTTCCTAGTCGCTTCGGACAATGACTTTGAGGAATCGGTTGAAGATTATGTCGTCGAAGTCGATAAAACAACAGGGGAAATCGTTAAATCCTGGGATCTTCTTAAGATTTTGCCTAGAGAAAAAGGCAACGCGGGGGATTGGAATCACCACGACTGGTTTCACAACAACGCAGTTTGGTATGATAAAGCCACTAACTCCATTACGATGTCCGGACGACACAAGGATGCCATTATTAATTTTAATTATGACAGTGGGAAATTGAACTGGATACTGGGCGATCCTGAAGGCTGGGGCGAAGAATGGCAAAAATACTTCTTTAAAAATGTCACTAAAGGTGATTTTGACTGGCAATATGAGCAACATGCTGCCCGAATTTTACCGAATGGCAATGTCTTCGTTTTTGATAATGGAACTTATCGCTCGAAAAATAAAGCAACTTGGATTCCGCCCGAGGAAAACTTTTCGCGTGGCGTGATTTATCGAATCGACACAGATAAAATGGAAATCGAACAAGTATGGCAATACGGTAAAGAACGCGGAGCTGAATTCTATTCTCCCTATATCTGTAATGTTGATTATTATAGCGAAGGCCACTATATGATTCACTCAGGGGGAATTGCGACTTACCGTGGCAAGCATACAGACGGTTTGGGAGCTATGCTTCTTAATAAATATAAAGATGAACATATTCATCTAACCTTAGAATCCATCACTGTGGAAGTCCAAAATGATGAAGTGAAGTATGAAATGAAAGTTCAAGGCGGCAATTATTATCGGGCCAGAAGACTTTCCTTATATGATGAAAAGACCCATTTTACACTTGGCAAGGGAGAGTTTTTGGGCGGCTTTGGCGTAACATCGGAGTTCGGAAAAGTAAAATTCAAAGATGCCGAAGGCGGAGTCCCGGCCAAACATAATTTATCGTTAATTCTGGAGGAGGATCGTCTGGCTCTTCGCGCGGCCTTTAAAGAAGGATCGGAAGTGTTTCTGGAATTAAAAGGTGCGAGCGAAGTGAAGTTCTATTCCATACCAACCGTAGTTCATGATGTGACAGCTGCCTGTGTCTCCTTTGAAGAGCAAAAAGACAACGACTTCCAATTCTATGTCAGTAGGGAAGGATTAGCGGGAGACTTTGATATTTACCTGAATATTGATAACAAAAGGTATGATACCGGATTCTCAGTAAAGATATAATAGCCAGGATCATCATCGGATAAGAATATAATTGGAGGATGCTCCCCAGAAGCAGGCAGGAACGATTAAACAATCTGTTGGCTAAAGGGGAGTTTTCTCTGCCAATACATTAATAGGAAAGTAATTCTAGGAGCAACCTTCACTTACAAGAAGTAGGAGTTCTTACTAGGATAAATGATTTTGAAAAAGCCAAGGGTTTTTACGAAAATGTCTCAGGCATTAAATAATTTTATGGCTTTGATTATTAAAAGAATAACATGTGTTATCAGTTTTTTCCTATTTAGATGTCTATAATAAATACGAGTTTCGGGTATTTAAAAATCAAAACAACACAGGACCTAACGAAAAATTTTTAATAAAGAGGAGCGTTGTTCTATGGGTCAACCATTTGTTCATCCTACAGGAGTGACTATTTATAATCCCGAAAAGTGTTTTAATGGTTATACTATCATGGCTGTAAAAAAGCTTGGCTGCGTTCTTATCGATATGAACGGCAATGTTGTCCGAGTTTGGCAGGATTTGCATGGGTTTCCCAATAAGCTGCTTCCCGGTGGCTATGTTTTGGGAAGCCGTGGTGTAAGAGACCCTAAATTCGGTTATCAAGACCAAATTGACCTCGTTCAAGTGGACTGGGAAGGTAACGTGGTTTGGAAATTTGACAGAAAAGAATTGATCGCAGATGAAGGGCATGAACCTCAATGGATGGCGCGTCAGCACCATGATTATCAACGGGAAGGGAATCCGGTTGGCTACTATGTCCCGGGTATGGAATGTCAAACCAACAAAGGGAATACATTGATCCTTGTTCATGAGAATTGTTTTAATAAAAAGATCTCCGACAAAAACCTGTTAGATGATGTCTTTATTGAAGTTGACTGGGAAGGCAATATCGTCTGGGAATGGCATGCCAGTGAGCATTTTAAAGAGTTTGGTTTTAGTGAAGCGGCCAAGCTTGCACTTTATAAAAATCCCAACATGCATGAAGCCGGCGGTGGAATGGGTGACTGGATGCATATCAACTCCATGAGCGTCCTCGGACCCAATAAATGGTACGATAAAGGAGATCAACGTTTCCATCCGGATAACATCATTTGGGATTCTCGTGAAGCGAACATTATTGCAATTATTTCTAAGGAAACCGGAAAAATCGTCTGGAAAATGGGCCCTGATTATTCAGCCGATAAAAAGCTTGCTAAGATCGGGCAGATCATTGGACAACACCATGTGCATATGATTCCCCAAGGTTTACCGGGAGCAGGAAATATTCTTATTTTTGATAATGGCGGTTGGTCAGGCTATGGCAGCCCAAGCAATATTTCTAAAGATGGTACAAAAGTTAATATTTCTGACCGGTCCCGTATCCTCGAACTCAATCCTGTGACCATGAAAGTAGTCTGGCAGATCCTCGGAAGTGAGCTTATGGGATATGGTCAGCCCGGAATCTCCGACTATCGTTTCTATAGCCCTTTAACCAGTGCAGCTCAGCGTCTGCCAAACGGCAATACCCTGATAACCGAAGGAGTGGGCGGACGGTTCTTTGAAGTAACTCGCCTGAAAGAAGTCGTCTGGGAATTCATTTCTCCATTTACAGAAAATCCATCAACCATCTATTATCGTGCTTATCGTTACCCTTATAGTTATATTCCTCAACTTCCTGAACCCCAGGAAACCCCTGTACAAATGCTCGATATTCGCAAATTCCGTGTATCGGGCGCGGCGGATTGTGAAGTTCAAAATGTGGTGGGTGTTGAAGGAACCACAGGCTATCCTGCCATCCAACAAGCTTGTGTTGCCGCAGCCGATCAGGATTTGTCCTTAAAGGATGACGATGATGATGACGAGGATAGTTTCACGAAATTTTAGTGAATGAAAAACTTCTAAGGAGTGAGGAAAATGTCGTTGGAAAAGTTAAATGCCGATCAATTTGAAAAGATTATTTATAATAATGGTGAACCTTCTTTAGTGATTTTCTCCAGAAAAAGTTGTCATGTCTGTCAAGGAGTTATCCCTGTTTTAGAAGATCTAAAGCCAAACTATGAGGGGAAATTCGGGTTCTATTATGTTGACGTCGAGGATGACAAAACATTATTTCAAAGCTTTTCCCTTAAAGGTGTTCCTCAAATCCTATTCTTTAATGAAGGGGAATATCAAGGAAAGCTCGCAGGAGCCGTTGACGAAGAAAAAGTCGAGGATAAGATTGCGGACGTCCTTGAAGGGTAAAACCTCAGCATTTAGAGAAAGGAAGTCGTAGAGGAGTATGGGAGACATAACAAGTACCTATGATTTAATCATTGTGGGCGGTGGCCCGGCAGGACTTACGGCGGCTATTTATGGCGGAAGAGCCAAGTTAAAAACCTTGGTCATCAATAAAGGCACCGTTGGCGGGTTGGTAAATACAACGCGGGAAATTGTTAACTATCCCGGGTATGGACAAATCAGCGGGGAAGATCTCATGAAGGACTTTAAAAAGCACGCTGAATCCTTTGGGACAGATTTCTTACGTGATGAAGTTGTTAGAACGGATTTCTCACAGGAGGATAAAGTAATCACTACGAAAAAAGGCAAAGTCTATTCATCTAAAGCAGTTATTATCGCCTGCGGCAGTGAACCGAGACTTTTAAATATTCCCGGCGAAAAACGGCTCCAAGGCAGCGGGGTAGCATACTGTGCTACTTGTGATGCCGAGTTCTTCGAAGGTGAAGATGTCGTCGTCGTCGGCAGCGGGGATCAGGCCATTGAAGAAGGTATGTACATCACGAAATTCGCTCGTAAAGTCACTGTGATTGTGCTCCATGACGAAGGAATTCTTGACTGCAATAAAGTGAGTGCAGAGAGAGCGTTCCAAAATCCAAAAATGGATTTCATCTGGAATTCAACCCTCGAAGAAGTTCAGGGTCAAGATAATGTTGAAGGGGTTAAGATCAAGAACTTAAAAACCGGAGCTTCAACGGAACTTGCCTGTCAGGGTGTCTTTTTCTTCGTGGGCATGGTGCCTTCGACCCATTTTCTTCAAGAAAGCGGCATCGAGATCGATAAAAGAGGCTATATCCCGGTCAATGAATTAATGGAAACGAACCTCGAAGGGGTTTATGCAGTTGGAGACAATCGGGTTAAATATCTGAGACAAGTGGTTTCCGCAGCCGGGGATGGAGCTACGGCAGCTGTTGCCGCCGAACGCTATATTGAAGAAATGAAAGCGTTCAATTCAAACGTTTTGGAAAGTGATAAGCAAGTTCTTTTACTCTTCTTTAATGCCCAAGATAACAGTAGCTTGGAATTTGGCACTTTGTTAGAAGAAGTAAACCAAGAACTGCAGGAACGATACAAGATTGTAAAAGTTGATCTGACCACGAAGAAAAATCTCGCCCAGAAATATGGTATCGAAAAGGCTCCCTCCGTTGTGGTATTAGATAAGGGTCAAGAAGTTAAGCGATTGGATTGTTTAACGACTATAGAAAATCTGAAATCCCAGTTGTGTTAAAAAATTAATCAGTGGTGACATATGTGCTAGTGATATGCTCCCTTCCGGTTGTAGGTTAAATCATAAACTTATAATCGGAAAGGGGCATATCATTTTATTATTTCCTGAATTTTCAATTAAAACTTCTCTGAAAATAATACTATTCACAATCTTAATTAGATCCTTGCAGGCATAGCATATAAAGGTAGGTCGTGTTATGTGTCCTTACCCATTCCTAATAAAAAAATTATAAAAGAAAGGATGCAGATATGAAAAAAAGGGATTAGTTTTTCTTACCATTCTATTCTTGATAACTTCTTTTTTGTATCCAGTGAAAAAAGCATCAGCTGATTTTGATCGCGAACAACTTAAAAAGAGTGTCTTCAAAGTATATGTTGATTATCTCGTCAATGTAGATGGTTTAGGAGCTGCGACCATTAGTGTCCACGGGACAACGTTTGCTATTGGTAAAAAGGGAGAAAAAATAAAATATCTGATTACGAACTACCATGTCATGGATCAAAACAAGGTTATTCAAGATGTTGCCAAACAAATTGTTGATGCTCTTCAAGCAATAGGCCGATATACTTCCATCGAGAATGTTGCCAAGTATGTACATATTGAAAAAATGCATCCTTATATTATGCTTTATGACGCCCCTATCGATATAAAACTTACGAAAGCGATGGAGGTTAATGACCTGGCAGTAATTGAAATCGTCAATGATAATGAGCGCTTAAACGTAGACCCATTGGTTTTTGGTGATCCTAATACCGTTAAGACCGGAGATAAAGTATATGCCTATGGATTCCCAGGTATTGTTGACCAGCTTAATGGTTTCTATCTTGGCCGAGAAAGGGCAACGGCCCGTCCCAGTGACGTCTCTTACACAAATGGTGAAGTGAATCAAAAAACCCAGATTTCAGTTCAAGGCTCTTATCCTCTTGATGTGATCCACAGTACAGTGCCAATATCAGGGGGGAATTCGGGCGGGCCTTTGGTGAATGAAAACGGCTATGTCATTGGTATTAATACCTACGGCAGTACACAAGGAAATAATTATAATGTGGCTATGGTTCCGACCTATCTCTTGTCTTTGCTAGATAATATTGGAATATCCTATGAAAAAACCAATGGTTCAAGAAATGTTTCTTCATCATCATTTATCGGCAAGTTGACTGGCAATCCAATAGTCATCCTAGCAGCCGTAGTTTTAATTATCTTAATAATTCTTGCTATTGTGCTTATAGCTATAAACACCAGTCGCAAAAAGAATAAAGTCAACCAAGTTGAAACCTTACCGCAAAACCCTATTCAAAATAACCCGGTTCAAAATAACTTGATTCATAATCAGCCCAAGCCGCTTTTAATCGGAGTTAGTGGACATTTTGCAGGGAATAATCTTAGCGTACATGGAGCACTGATCATTGGCAGAGATCCGGCCCAATGTCAAGTGGTTTTCCCTGCTAATAACACGGATATTAGTCGCCGTCATAGTTGTCTATCTTATAACTCTGATGCGCAAAGTTTTGTTTTGGAAGACCTGAATTCTTCGAATGGAACCTATCTTTTTAATGGGCAGCGTGTAATCCCAGGACAGCCGCACTATCTGAAAAGCGGCGAGAAATTTTACCTAGGTGTGCCAAATAATATGTTTGAAGTACGAGTATAACCTAAAGTGATTGTGAGGTTTTTATATTTAGTGGGGGTGTAAGGACATGGACCTTTTACGCTGTAATCAAGGACATTATTTTGATGCTTCTGTATATCCGAGCTGTCCCTTTTGCAGTGGTCAAGGACCCTCGTCAGGGGTAACTCAACATATCAATAACCCTTCTCCAGTTAATGATATTCCCAAAACCCAACATACAGCTTCAAATGTCCCAAATGGGGCAAGCGATATTCCCGTTACCCGGGCGCTTAATACCAACGGAACTCCAAGTCGCGGAGAGAAAACAGTTGGCATTATTAAAGCGAAGACTGGGATTGATCCCGTCGTCGGCTGGCTCGTCTGTGTAGAAGGCGCTAGTAAAGGACAGGATTATCAGATCATGAGCGGCCAGAATACAATCGGCCGAGGACAAACCAATATCTCCATCAAGGGTGACGATTCAATCTCCCGCGAAAAACACGCTGTCATTATTTATGACCCTAAGCATAATCGCTTCTTTATCCAAGGAGGAGATGGGCGCGATCTTATCTACATTAATGACGCACCGGTTTTGGCGGTTACGGAATTGCATGCGTATGATGCGATTGAAATAGGTAAGTCGCGCTTGCTGTTCATCCCGTTTTGCGGGGAGGAGTTTAAATGGGACTAAAAAAAGCAGTAAGCAGCCTTATTGTTGTACTGTTAATTAGCCTAATCCTTTTAGAACCTGCTGTTACTAAGGCTGCCAACGACTCTAATTTTAATATTACACAGGTCGACTCGAAATTGCCGGACTTAAAGTTGTTTGTACGCTTGGATAACATCAATCTGGATAATGCCCAGCTTAAAAATGCCTTGAAGATCAAAATTAACGATACTCCTACCCAATTAACGGATATTCAGGATGTTAAATCCGATAATGGAGGCACGGTAAATACGTCTTACCTTATACTTGTTGACACATCTGTTTCTATGGGAAGTGAAAACCGGGCAAGTCAACTCAAGGTTATGCTGGAAAAATTGTTTGAATTTGTTGGACCGAACGATCAGCTTGCAGTCTTTGGTGTTAGCAATAAATTAGAAACAATCAAGGATTTCGCAGTGAGCGATTCTTCACAAAGCACTATTAAAACAATTCAAAATAGCATTTCTGTGGGTAGTGGGACAGGGACACATCTATATTCTGGGATACGTGACGCTATTGAGATTGGTCGGACCGCTAAGGATATTCCTGAACAGCGTATAGTTGTCTTGATTACTGACGGTGGAGTTGATGGGGACAGCTTTAGCAGTGAAGATGCCCAAAAATATGTAGATATTGACCGCTTGCCTGTTTATACCTTGATCATGAATAACAAAAACTCGCTGGAACAAGAGTTCAAGGTCGCTGCGGATCAAATAGCCCAGAAGACGGGTGGTCAATACTTCATCAGCGCGAGCGGAAAAGAGTTGTTTTCTAATTTTAAATCGTCGATCGAGAAATGCAAGGTCATTAATCTACGCTGTGAAAATTTCAAGGTCTTTAATCAACAGGCTGTTATTAATGTAGCGTTTAAAGACAGCCATGGAGAAATCCGGCAAGCCGCCAAATTCACGGCTGTGCCTGCCTTAACAGATAAAGACAACTCCAGCCAAGTTCTGGCGAAGCCTAAGCAAGAACTCAGAACTAGCTATTTTGGCGCGGCGATGATTTTACTTCCTTTTATTCTCATCACTTTGTTCCTTATCCTTGTAATGATGTGGTTATTTAAAAAGCCTAATGGCGAATCACAACGGAATAAAACAGAATCTAATGACGGCAATGAACCAAGAAACACAACCATGCTTGTCCAAAATTCGCAAGGAAGAATTTCCTTCAGTATCGGGTTGGAAGTGTTGCAGGGTCCAAATAAAGGTGAAGTGATCCAGATCCAAGCTGATCTGAATCCCCTGATTGGATCTGCACCTGAATGTGCATTACAAGTTGGTTACGACAAAAAGATTATTGGACATTTTTCGGTTATCGATGAAATGATCGTAATCCATAGTCAGATACCGGGAGAGATATATGTCAATGGAACTCCAGTGCAGGGAAGCTGTGCCTTGCAGAATGGCGATTTAATTCGGGTACCTGAGATGATGTATAGAATTGTAATGTAAGGAGTGTTTCAGTTGCGGGTTAATCACGTTCCGAAAATTTATTTAACACCCGGAAATGCGCAGCATATTGGTTCTAGGGAAGAACAGCAGGATGCCTTCTACTTCTCTGATTTTTTTGATGCACAATCCATTCAAGATAATGGTATCTTAGCTGTTTTGGCTGACGGTATGGGCGGGCACGACATGGGGAAAACAGCTGCTTCGATTGCTATAGAAACTTTTGTGGATAGCTATCAATTGTCCAACATTCAGGATTCTGTTCCCGGCCGGCTGGCTAAGGCTATCGACGCCGCCAACCAAGCAGTTGCTAAATTAGGGCTGGAGGTTAATGTCGATACCGGTTGTACTTTGATTGCCTCTGTGGTCAAGGAAGGATTATTATATTGGGTTGGAACCGGTGACAGCAGAATATATCTCTGGTGTCAAGGCCGATTGGTTAGAATTACCAGTGATTTCACCTTTGCCAGGAATTTGGAAAAATTAGTAGCCGAACAATATATCTCAGAAGAAGAGGCTATGAAAAACGACCAACGTCATTATTTGTACAGTTATATTGGTGTCCGTGATAATTTTAGGTTCGACGTTTGTCAAAAGCCTATTTTTCTTAAACAAGGGTACAAACTTCTCTTGTGCAGTGATGGATTATTTGGCACATTAAGTGAAGCAGAGATAGCTGAGGAGATGTCCGCTTTACCTCAACAAGCTGCGGATAAATTGCTAGATAAAACACTTCGTAAGAATATCCAGCATCAGGATAATGTCACTATCCTAATTATTGGGTGTTAAGCTCTTAATAGTCATTGAATAACATTCCAAAATGAAGAGACGAGGTGATTTTCTTGGAAGTTAATGCCAACTTTTGGAAACGCCTTTTAGCATATTTTATTGATAATGCGATTTATAGTACCATACTGATCCTCTTAACGGTTCCATTTTGGTTAGCGACTGCCCTCGGAGGATGGCAGCTGCTGTTGCTCTTGAACATTATCGTTGGGTGGTTATACTTTGCTCTTATGGAAAGCTCTGCGAAACAAGCTACATTAGGAAAGTTAGCTCTAGGAATTATCGTTACAGATTTGTTTGGGCAACGTATTTCCTTTGGAGTGGCAACCGGGCGTTATTTCGGGAAAGTACTATCCTTGGTTCCCTTATGTGCGGGTTTTGTGATGGCTGCATTTACGGAAAGGAAACAAGCCCTTCATGATGTCTTATTGGGAACCTTGGTCTTGAACAAAAACAGCAGTGTCGTCAATAATCGTCCACATCAGATGCCCCAAGGACAAAATGTCCGACCAATTTTATGTGGAGTTACCGGGAATTATGCGGGCCAAATGATTCAAATTGATGATAAAGGATTAATTATAGGAAGAGATCCGCTCTCCTGTAATATCATTGTCCCATCGGAAGCAATAAGCCGTATGCATTGTATTATAAAATATGATCCAAGGCAAAACAGTTTTACCTTAACAGATACTTGTTCGTCTAATGGAACTTTTCTGGCTTCGGGAGTTCGGCTGGGAAAAGGGCAAGCAATCATTCTTAAAAGTGGCGATCGATTTTTCCTTGCAGTGAAAGATAACATGTTTGAAGTGAAGGCGTAGTTGCTTTATCTACATGGAAAAATGGGTGAGAGGAGAATGATGTTGGACAATAATAATGATTTTATTAATGATGCCAACAATCTTTGCATGGGTTGTATGCAGTTACGTGGTCAAAATGAGCAATGCCTGAATTGTAATTGGGTAGAAGGTACACTGTCTGATTCACCGCTTTATCTACCGCCGCGTACTGAACTGAACAACCGCTATGTGATCGGACGTGTTTTAGGGCATGGAGGTTTCGGTATTACATATCTGGGCTGGGATCAGGAATTACACCTAAAAGTTGCCATCAAAGAGTATTTGCCGGACGGCTTAGGAACAAGAGCTTTAGGTAATAAAACCGTTTCTGTTTTTAGTGGGCAAAACGGACAGGATTATGAATATGGCCTGGAAAAGTTTCTGGCGGAAGCGAGGACCCTGGCGCGTTTTCAAAGTAATCCTAATATTGTCTCAATCATGAACTTTTTTAAGGAAAACGGTACTGCCTATATCGTGATGGAATATGTGGAAGGAATCTCTCTAAGTCAGCTTTTACAGAATAGTAATAAAGGTCGCATGCCCTTGGATGAAGCACTAACCTATATTATGCCTATTGCTGATGCCCTTTCCCTTGTTCATGCTGAGGGAGTCCTGCACAGGGACATTAGTCCGGATAATATTTATATAACGAAAAATTTTCAAGTCAAGCTCCTGGATTTTGGCGCGTCACGAAAAATCGTGAATGATGTCAACAAGAGCCTATCCGTACTTTTGAAACCAGGCTATGCGCCGATTGAACAGTATACTTCTAGAGGCGTTCAAGGCTCTTGGACGGACGAATACTCTTTAGCGGCAACTTTTTACAAATTACTCAGTGGTAAAACTCCTCCGGAATCGATTGATCGCATGCAAGGTATTAAG
Source organism: Desulfosporosinus acididurans (assembly GCF_001029285.1). Classification (GTDB taxonomy): domain Bacteria; phylum Bacillota; class Desulfitobacteriia; order Desulfitobacteriales; family Desulfitobacteriaceae; genus Desulfosporosinus; species Desulfosporosinus acididurans. The sequence goes on along the minus strand of NZ_LDZY01000017.1, from coordinate 59,532 downwards.
CTTGAGAGTTTAGTGGATCAGGATGTAAACTTGCCCTCCGTTGTAGAATTAGTTATCTTCAAAGCTTTAGCTATACAACCTCAGGATCGTTTTCAAAATATCGATGAGTTCAAAGCAGAACTGAACAAAGCACTCTCCATAGGAACCAGCCCTGCTAATACGGTAGACAAGGCGACGAACATTGACTTAGAAAGTCACCGGTCTGAGCAGAAAATTGAAGCGCCTGTCAAGAATAGCCAAACTGAAGGTGGAGGCAATCAGAATACGAGACCTGCGAGTCTTAACGGCAGTCAAAAGCTGATAATTGTATTAGTAGCTGCATTAATTTTGGTTATACCTGCCACGATTTATGGAATAATCAAATTCAACAGGCCCAAACCGGCTGATCGAATAGTTGACTCTTATCAGGGAAATATTCAAGCTAACAATACTCAGGTTAATCACAATCAATCAATCGTGTCTGAAAGCGGGAATCAACCTATTTCTACACCAAAAATTACAGATAAACAAGTAAGTAATAGAATTGTATTTTCTGTATTAGAAAACATCGTACGTCAAGACTCCAAAGGTTCATATTTCATGTACCTCCGTGACAATACGACTAAGGAAGAATATGCGAATAGCGAAGCTAATGACTCAAAAGTTGCAGGGGGGTTAGTTTATATACCAATCATGACCACAGTACTTATTGAGCATTTTAATGGTAATTTGAACTTGGATAAACCAATTACCGTTCAAGGAATTGCCGGAGGTACAGGAAAACTTACTCGACAAGATAGCGGTAGAAGCCTATCCGTTAAACAATTGCTCGAATTAATGATGCGCTATTCTGATAATACCGCGGCAAATTTACTGATTGATGAACTTGGAGGTCTGGAAAGGATCAACAATACGATGAGGTCCTTAAATATTGATGGTATCGTACTGAATAGAAAGCTCATGGACCAGCAAGCCATGAATAGAGGATTGGAAAATTACTGTTCGCCTCGGGGTATTGGATCTTTGCTAAGTTTACTAGCCGAAAATAGAATTATGGCAGCTCAAGATTGTGAATATTCTATCAGTATTATGGGGAATAACGATCATACTGGAATGGCGAAATACTTGCCTGATAATATCTTGATAAGTCATCAGACCGGTATTTTAACTGGCGTTTTTAATGATGCTGGAATTATTAATACTCCAAAAGGACGAGTTGTCCTAGTCTTAATGGGAGAAAAGGTAGACCAGGATACAGCAGCAGAAATATTTGGAAAGGTGGCCAGAGCTGTTGTTGAACAAATCCAGAAATAGCAATAGATTCGATCGCATCATCAAAATTGCCTTATATGTGGTTTTATTGTTGTTAGTATTTACTGTTATATTATTTACATATGAGGTCACAAAAAAAGAAGCGACTGCAACAAGTAAATCTGATTTAACGGACTTCGCAGTTGATTCCGGCAAGCAGTCCAGTCCAGATAATGATTCCGAAGGTAATGAATCGACTCTGGAAAAAAGTAATATACAAACTTCAAACACTGGCAAGAACGTTAAGAGTACAACTGATAAGTTGACAAGGGATATTAAGAAGATTATCCAGAACGAACGTGGTTCATATTCTATATCCTATCAAGACACGATTTCTAATAATAATTTGGTCATAAATCCCCAAAAAATGACTGCAGCAAGTATGATTAAGTTATTTGTCATGATTGAATCCTATAATCAAATTAATGAAGGGGTGATTAATGAAAATGAAGAAATAACGCTTACCAGTAGTATGAAAGTAGGCGGAACAGGCTCTTTATCAAGCAGAAAAGACGGTACTGTCTTAACAATAGACCAGCTAATCTACTTAATGATAACGCAAAGTGACAATACGGCAACAAATATATTGATCGATCGAATTACTATGGACAAAATTAATACTACTGTTCAAAAATTAGGCTGCCTTGATACCGTACTTCAAAGGAAGATGATGGATTTTAAAGCTCAAGGTGAAGGAAAAGAAAACTATACCTCTGCTGCCGATTTGTGCAATATTTTAACAAAACTATATAAGAATGAATGTCTCGGTGAGAAGTATGATCCAATGATGATTGAAATTTTAAAGAGACAGGAAAATAACACCAAAATACCACTTTTGCTTCCTGCTGGAACAGTCGTTGCACATAAAACAGGTGAACTTGATAAGGTGGAGAACGATGCCGGAATAATATTCACTCCCAAGGGTGCCTATGTTTTATGCGTTTTGTCTAGTGGTATTGTAGCTGGCGATGCAAGAACAATAATCGCCAAAGTGTCCAAGGTTGTATACAACGATACCTTGCATACTAGCTGAGGTGTGACCTCCTTAAAAATGTATTTCCAAACGGTGGGAACAGTGTTAAAATTATGTTTAAAAGGAGGAGGATTTTATGAGAATAGCTATAGTTTATTATAGTAAGACTGGTAATACCAAAAAGGTTGCAGATCTCATAGCTGAAGGTGCAAAGAAAATCGATAATGTTGATGTAAAAAGTATGTCGATCGAAGAAATTGACAATGAATTCTTGAACGAAGCCAAAGTAGTTATCTTTGGATCACCGACGATTGCGGGAACCTTTGCATGGCAATTAAAGCAATGGTTAGACGCAGCTAAAAATGTTAGCGGAAAACTCGGAGCTGTTTTTGCTACAGCAAATTATGTTGGCGGTGGTGCAGAGGTAGCGGAACTCTCAATGATTGCTGAAATGTTAGTAAAAGGTATGTTGGTCTACTCCTCAGGTGTTGCTGAGGGACAGCCTTTCATCCATTACGGAGCTGTGTGCATTAAAGATGGGGATGATGGGCAAAAAGAGCGAGCAAAAATATTTGGCGAAAGAATTGCTAGAAAAGCCGTAGAATTATTTAACTAATACACTAATCTAAGAAAGTTACATCTTGGGGCTGAATTGTTGAAATAATTAGTTTTATAGCGAGCTTTTATTGCAATTAAGGTATTTATGTGCAGACAAGTTTGTATCAACGCAATATGTTGTGTTATTAACAAAAATGAAGTATGTTTCTTCACACATTTCGAGTAGTGCGGGGAGACATATTTTTTTGTAATTCATAACAAACTTAGTTGAGAGCCTTCCTGAAGATGATCAAAGAACTGAGATCGGCTTCCAGGTTATTTATTATCCTTTCTCCATTTTTCAAAACCAACTATAGCAGCACCTAGGGCGCCAACGATCTGTGGTTGACTTGATATATTGAATTTCATCTTGAATGCGCTGGATAAAATTTTACATATCTTTGGATTGTTAGCAACTCCGCCAGAGAATGTGACCTCTTCCCGCAAGGGAATTTTTGAAGCGAGACTCAACATTTTATTTGCAATGGTTTGGACTATTCCGGAAGCAATTGCTTCTTTGGGCACCTCTTGAGCAAGGAGGCCGATAATCTCTGACTCAGCAAAAACCGTGCACATGCTATTGATGCTTACTGGTTTGCTGTTCGAAGCCAGTTGACCTAATTCATCTAATGTAATGTCAAGTATTCCCGTCATTACTTGTAAGAAGCGTCCTGTCCCGGCAGCACATTTGTCATTCATGATAAAATCAGCAACTGTCCCATCTTCATTGACTGCGATTACTTTGCTGTCCTGACCGCCGATGTCGATGACTGTTCTAGTTTGCGGAAAAAGGAAATTCGCCCCTTTAGCGTGACAGGTTATTTCAGTAACTTTTTTATCGATGAAGGGAAGGGAAACACGTCCATAGCCTGTTCCTACGATAGTATTGATATCCATTTCTCGCAGACCTGCCATGTTGAGTGCTTCCAGAAGAACTGACCGCCCGGCTTCTTTCGGGTTCCAGCCTGTGGGAATTATAGCTGCACTTCTAATGGTTCCATCAAAAATAACGGCTTTCGTTGCCATAGAACCGACATCAATACCCGCGCTGAGCACTTAACTCACCTTCTTTGTAAATTATCATCAGTTGGATTAACTAACACTGATGTAACAAAAGCCTACCTATTTAATACTCGGGCTATAAGTCTTATTTTGTCAATAACTTATTAGCTATATATTAACATGATTATTATATTATCTATTGCCATAGAATAAAATAGAAAATGAGGAATAAGAATTAAGTTTTCAGTTTTCAGTTTGAAATGACGCGTTTACGGCCTTTTTAACTTTGGGGTTATTTGAGAAAAGAATCCCAACTCATTCTTTGCAAAAGAGGATAGGATAAATGCTCCATCAACAAGAACGAACGGGCTATCATCAATTAAGATGATAGCCCTCAAAATAGTAATTATTAGAAGATAACGCCTAAAGCGATAAGAATTAAAATAGCGATGGCAATAATTCCGGCACCGATGCAGCTTCCTCCGCCGCCAACTGGAGCACAACATGCTCCGCCCATGCCATATCCACCATAACCCATTCCATAGCCCATTCCGTACATTAATTTTTCTCCTTTCAAATTAGAATACGATCCCCATTGCAATAAGCAGAAGAATAATAACTACCACTATACCGATTCCTGCTCCATAGCCAAAGCCTGTTCCACAAGCACCTGCTCCGCCAGCGCCTCCAAATGCCATTTCCTTTTCCTCCTTTTCACGAGATAGTACATTGTATGTTAGAGATGGTCTATATGGCACAATATGGAAATAGAGAAAGTACAAAATATAATTGAGAGCTCAAGAACGCTTGGATTCGTTCGGATCTTGATTCGAACAGTCAACTTTACTGAGATAAAGTTTACAAAAGAGGACAACAAAAGCGAGGACTTAATATACTGGGAGGTGTATGATTTTTACAAGGAGGTGAAGAAATGGAGTGGCTAAAAAATTTGAGCAACGCAATTGATTATATTGAAGACAACACCCAGTTGCCAAAGGGTGTGTTGGGAGTTACCGCATGCCAAAGATGGGATTGCTTCTAATTATTTTGTTGCTATTTATGACAGCGTTTTTTATGGCAAGTCTTACTTATGCTATTAGTCTTTGCTTACCGAATGAAGTCATATACGAAAAAATGATGAACGCAATTGTCCTGCCAATCTTTTTCCTTAGCACAGCGTTATTTCCTACAGATAACTTATCCGGCGAATTGTCAATTGCTGTTAATATAAATCCGTTTACTTATGTAATTAATGTTTTACGAGCTTTGATTTTACAAGGCAATATTGCTGCACGTGATATTATCTTCGTCTTGATTTTACTTTCGATGATGTGCGTTATCAGTTTATCTTGGGCATTATATAGGTTAAAAAAGGAAACAAGCTTATAATAACGTACTACAAGCGCTGCCTTTCAGCACAAAATGATTAAATTATTTTATCGTTTCATGACTTTTCTTAAATATATTAAGGTGACAGATATTGTCGAACTCATTGATTCTAATCAACACCTGGAATATAATAGCAATTGCGTTAAAATAATGTCTAAAATTACCATATGGGGTGAGACGATGAATGAGTGCTGTTGAAATATTGAAGTCTATTGAGATTGTACGAGAAAAATTAAATACTTTAGGGTCAAATAAATCACTTGTCGACCCTGAAGTTATTCAACTTAGCCAGAGGCTCGATTTATTATTAAATATATACTATAGCATGAGAGATGTTGCTTAAGTTAAAATAGTTATATAAAAGCTATCGTACATTCTTAATATGAAAACATAAAATTACGTATTGGAGTGCCTGGAAGGGTGATGAATTCTTTTAATCCCATCGCAGCGTTTTTGGCGTTTCCAATTGAATTGCTGCCGAGATTAAGTCAATCCAAAACTTTTTATGGAGAATATAAGAATATGAATAAAAGAATAGCACTATCTATTGTTATTTCGCTTAGTGTTTTATTAACTGGTTGTGGAAGTAAGCAAGTAGAAAATCCCTCAGGAACCCAAAATATTGAGAAAAAAACAATTGCAAATCTGACAGCACAGAAAAAGGCAAACGAGATAAAAAATTCTGTGGTGCCTAATTTCGAAGGAATATATAATAATACGGTTGAGATCGATGTCAATTTTAGCTCGAATGGTATGTACAATAATGAAGCTATTACAATCAAAGATTGCAAAATGTTATCCGATATTTTAACAATGATTGGAAAAAGTCAATTGGTAACAAATGAGTCAAAAATTAAAACTATGAGTGGAATAGCAACTAAGAACAATAGATTGATTCTTGTTGGCAGGGATGGGAGCAAAAAGGAAATCAAATTTGCTTTTGATGACCCGGCATTTGCAGTTGGGTATTTAGAAATTGATCACCAAAAGTATGACCCTGGTTTTAGTTTCTTCAGGTATATAAGGGATCTTACAGAATATAGGCAGTTTGATACAAACATAGACAATCAGATTGAACAATTGTTTGGAAAATATAATTGGACTGTCGACTATAGAGTTAACACTATCGATGAAACACTCCCAGCTAATCTTAAACATGAGGCGGGGGAGTATCCTGTTAAGATATACTGGGCATACAATAACGAACTATCTAAAAATATCGGGCTGGATTATAGCAAATATTTAGGGGAGAAAGTGAAGGCTGACATATATAGGCTTAGGGAGCTGCTGCCTGATTACATGAAGCCAAGAATGGATGCTCGAGGAATCGTTTTGAAGTACGATAACAAAATCGTTGGGGCGTATATTGATGCTGGTAGGCATAATTGCTTTGCCTGCTCACTCGATCGGAAAAGCTTGAATGACATTACTGGTAAAGATTGGGATAATTGGATTAGTGACTATATAGATTATAATAATGAACTAGAGCTTAAATTGTCTAAAATGAAACCGGAGGATATCATAAAACAGTATTATGATGCTTTAGACAGCCATGATCAAAAAATGCAGTTTTCATGTTTGACCCGGCAGAATTTATGTCATTATCTATCTGTAAACATGGATAATAATCTTCTGTTTAACAAGGGTTTTAATAATGCTTATGCAGATGGAGAACAGAATGTAAAATCAGCAAAATTTATTAATTTGCAAGAAGTAAGTGGCCTTGGCAATCCAGAGGGGACTGTGGAGTATGCAGTAACCATATATTTTAAATTTAAACAAGAGATAACTTCTAACAGTGGGAAACAAACCAGATTTATTATTCTTAAAAAAGAAACGGCTAAAAGTGGTTGGAGAATTGATAGCGAAGGAACAGGACCGTGAATAATAAGTAGGACTTACTGAATAACCCAAAGATCTAGGAATAACATGGTTTCAAGGCTCTAGTCGAATGGTTCACTTTCGTAAGCGATTAGATAATCCTCTTTCCTGATGAGTTTATCCAGTTTTTAAGACCCCCACTTCTTGTAAGTGGGGGTGTGGGTCCTTCGCTTTAGTTGAACGAGTTCACTTAATTATTGGCGAATTGAGAACTAGGTTCATAACTAGGAGCTATTTTGCGGTAAAATGCACTCGCATTAGATATTAATCCAGTCGCTTCGAACGAATACCTTTCTAGAACACTGGAATAGTCGTTCGCTTGAGTAACAAGGAGTTTAGCCATATTTGCAGCGTCTTCTAAAGTGTTAAAAATAAAAAGATTATACATAAATAGTACCCTGTTTTTTACGCGAAATACTAGGTGTGGTATTCCGCTCTTTTGAGCGAGCGAAATTAACACAGGTCTTTTGCCGATACTCATTAAAATACTTAAAGCCTCTAAAGAAATACAGTCTTTTGTCATAGATATAGATATAGCTTTTTGCATATTACACTTGTTGTTGATTTCAAGATCAATATTGTGTTCTTCTGCCCACTCGTTTGTCATTTTGTTGTACAAATCTCGAACCCCTACAACCGCAAGCGTGAACTTACCAATTAATGACTCTGGCATATTATCGAATTCTACAGGAGTAACGCCAATGATTATATTTCTTTTCCCCATTTAGTCCACCTCTCAACATAATTTTTGTGATGTATAAATTGCAAATTATATTGAAACATGTCAGCCTAAATTTTATATTACAAACAATTCAAATAATTCATATTAGTTTAACTTTTCTTAACTATAACACTCCTTGCAAATTAAATAAAATGACCATTTTGTATTATTCAATAAGAAAATAAAATTATACAAGATAAACAATTAACTAGAGGACTTAAGGCTCGGCATAATAAAAAACGATGAATCTCTGTACACTCGTTCAGGGATTCATCGTTTACATAGGATTGATCGTGTAATTTACCTAACTTATTATGGAGTTTGTTTTATTACTTAATTTATTCTTAGGCGCAGGCGCATAATTAAAAGTATTCTTAGTAAAAGTTCCCTTTAAACATGAACTGCATAATACAATACATAGTATTATAGGCGTTGTTATTATCAAAACTGCAATTAGGAATGAAAATGTGTAACAAATAATTCCCAATAAACCAAAAAACATTAAAACAACCTCCTGTATATTATTTTAACGCGCACAATCATCATATGCTCAAATTAAATACAAATGACGAACGCCAAATATTCTAAATATTCTTTACAATAATGGTCGATTGAATTTACTAGCTATGTTCTATGGGCGGTTGTTTAGATTTGATGCGTAGAAAACTTTCCATTTAGAACATGGCCATGAAGGTCTTGCTTTAAAGAAAGGGCAGCTTAAAGCGCAGCCTTTATGGCTGCGCTGGTTATCCTCGGTTGAGGAGCGGGGCTTCAATCACAGATTTTTGAATTCAAGTATGATTATCAATTATAAACATTCTTCAATATAATATAGAATGTCAATTGCCCTAATAATTCCTATCGGCTTTCCTCCCTCCAAGACTGGCAGTATATTGATTTTTTTAGTCATCATTATTCGAATTGCATCAGAAAGATTTTGCTCTGAATGAACAAATTCAGTTACTAGTGGACGTATTGCATCTGCAACTTTAGTATTAACGCTATAACCTAAGGAACTCTTACGATAAAAGTTTCCCCAAGACACTGGAAAATTCTCAGCGGTATCATTATTATTCAGTGTTTTTACTTTTATGGCATTGAGTATATCTCGCACTGTTAAAATACCGGCAAGCCTCTCCTCATTCCCTTCTCTTTTTAGGACTATAATGGACCGATGTTTTTTACTCTCACCTGAATAGTCTTTAAGAACTTTTATGGCGTCTCTTAAGGTATCGGTATTATAGACTACAGGATATTCAGATGAAGATGAAGATGAAACTGGAACCATTAAGTCCTTAACTTTTTTTGTTTCAGGCATAGTTAGTTCCTCCTCTTCTAATTTATTAAATATTTAGAATATACTTATTTTTATTCTATTCCTAAACGTTTGTGACATATGCCAAATATAATTGCATTCGATAGTTACATTTAAAACCAGAATAACGAAGACATATACCCAGCAAGGGCTAATTTCGCTTAAGAAACGCGATTTGCTAATCTCAAGAAGGAATTTAGTCTAACAACTTATGAATGTAAAAACTTAATAATAATTGACATATGTTCAAAAAGAACTATAATAGAAATTAAAAAGGGCATATGCCAATAACCAAAAGGAGGTAATTGCCATGCCAGGTAGGGATGGGTCTGGTCCAAGGGGACGTGGAGCAGCAAATGGAAAGGGCTTCAGTGTTTGTTCTGGAGATAATGTGAATGTACGTCGTAGGGGTAATGGAGTAGGTCAGAGACAAGCTCAATGTCAGGGGCAGGTTCAAGGTCAAGGAAGGGGTTGCAGGCGAGGTTTAGGAAGAGCACTTACGACAGCTGCTTCTGTCAATTATTGATGGATTAGCCGGGTATAGGCTGTCCGGTTAAGCATCTCTATATTCCAATCCATCCCAGTTGATAGATTACTAATTGTGACTTCTTCGCAACACGTGATAAAGGTTTGAGTGAACGTTTTGAGGGTGATTGGCTAGAGAATATAACAACTATGTTAGATAAAATGGAGGAAAAGAAAAATGAAAATTGCTGTGGCAAGTAAGAATGGAATGGTAACAGAACACTTTGGGTATTGCGAGAGTTTCAATATTTTTGAAACAGAAAACAATCAAATAGTTAAGAGTGAATCCGTACCAAACCCCGGACATCGGCCTGGCTTTTTACCGAATTTCTTAAACGATATGGGAGTTAATGTTGTTATTGCCGGGGGCATGGGAGGCAGCGCCGTCAGCATCTTTAATGATAAAGGTATTGAGGTTATTACAGGTGCACAAGGAATCGCTGAAGCCGCTGCAAAAAACTATTTGCAGGGTGTGCTTAAATCTACGGGCGCTGTTTGTCACGAACATCAGCATCATGATGAATGTGGAAATTAATGAGGAGACCTGATTATTTGAAGGAGGATAAACATGAAAAATATTCAAAACCTATTAATTATAGTTAACAGTGGCATCGATAAGCCATACAATCAGTATGCTTCTTATGTTGTAGCTTTCATGTCCAAGTATATAGCCAAGATTGAAAATGTCACGTTATATTATGGACCTTATGGAGTTAACATGTCTAAAAAGGGCATGCTCGCATCCCTTAAATTAACAGATGATCTTAAAGAATTAATCGCGAGTCAGCTGGATGGTGTAGCTAAGGATGCACTTCCAGATAATCTTGAATTAATGGCTCGTTTCGTTAAGGATAAATTAGGGATAAATATTGTTTCATGTGCTACATTTAATGTTATCGATGGTATTTCTCAAAATCTTGAAGACACATCCCAAATGGAAGATTTCATTATGCCGGTTAAACTGCCACTGGCAGCTCAGGCATTAATCGGTGCTGATAAAATATTATACTTTTAGTTTCATGTGCGTGAGTGAACTCGTTCAGCTAAAGCTGAACATCGGGGCCTCAGATACAATAATGTCCAGTGGACATTATTGCCGAGCCGCCTTTCCCAATAGAAATACTTAGCGGCGAAGGAGGACTCTATCCCACCTGAAGTTAACAAAGGACCCACCCCCACTTAAGAAGTGGGGGTCTTAAAAACTGGATAAACAAAGTAGCGATGACTTTCTTTACGATAAATTTCGCGACATTTTTGCGCAGCGCAACCGGCCTAGTTTATGAATTATTTATAAACTAGGCTTATTTCTTGATTTTTCGAATTAATTTCTGCAGTTCAAAGAACACTCAAAAAGCGTGGGTTAAACGTTTGAAAAAATTAGTGGACTCGTGCGTTGTTATGTAACGATCTTGAAGCTAAATCGGCTTCTTTTTGTTTTAAATAAGAGGAATTTAACAATTGAAGAAGAAGTTCTATTGAATCGAAAAATATTATTGTGGTTACTGGTAAGAGTTCTTTCCAAATTTGGAGACGTTTTAATGATTGAATTATAAATTTTACTATCATTTGATATTGTTACTTAAATTTTAATTAGAGGAGGACGTTACCTTGACATCATTTCTAGAGCGTTTGAGCCAATATCTTTTTCGCCATTCCAGAATTATCCGCTGGTGGTTTAACCTTACTCTTTCCCATAAGCTTATTCTTGCCTTTTTAATCAGTGCATTAATTAACCTTTCAAGCGGCGGTTTTGCTTATTACTTAGCGTTACGGGGAGGCAAATTGGTAACTCATATTGAAACTTTATTAATCTTTTCAACTCTCGCCAGTCTATTAATATTTCTATACGGACTTTATATCTCATTTCTAACTTCAAGACCCTTAAGACATGCCGTCGATTTTGCCGATACACTGGCGAAAGGTGATCTGACACCAACTTTAAGTAGTCTTACGAAAACAGACGAAATAGGGAAACTATGCCAGTCACTTGGTATAATGCTTGAAAATTTTCGCTCACTAGTTGAAAATATTTCCTATGGAGTAAAAACGTTTCAGGAATCATCTCAAACTTTGGGAGAACGCGTAGAAGTAACCGCCAGTGCTGCAAAGCAAATATCTCAATGTATCGATGAGTTAGCCCAAGGATCACAAAACCAAAGTCAGGATAATAATCTTCAGGCTATTCTTTCCACGATCGAGAAAATGTCTGCCGGAATTGAACAAATTGACCAAAGTGTATCTCTTGCGGATCAAGCTTCCACTCAGGCGCTGACCTTAGCCAATAAAGGAGATCAAGCGATTACCGAAACAAACGCCCAAATGCTCCACATTCATCAAACTGTCGATGAGACTGGTACCATTATTTCCGAACTCGGTGAAAAATCCAGCTCAATTCAAACAATTGTCGCAACCATTAAGGCCATATCGGACCAAACAAACTTATTGTCCTTAAACGCAGCTATTGAAGCCGCACGAGCAGGGGAACATGGTCGTGGTTTCAGTGTTGTAGCCGATGAAGTCCGCAAACTGGCGGAGCAATCAAACCAATCCAGTGTTCAAATTGAGCAGATCATACTGGATATTAAACATAACGTTGACAGGGCTATTGCCAGCATGACAGCAGAAAAAGACGTTGTTCGTAATGGAGTCAAAATAATTGAAGAAGCTCAGAAAACATTTAATAAGATTATGGAAACGACACAGATAGTCAATCGTCAAGTCAAGGAAGTAGCTCAATTCGCCCGAAATATTGCTGATAATTCTCATGATATTTTTTCGAAAATAGAACAGGTTGGTGCCATTATCAAAGAGACTACCCTCAAAACTGAAGAAGTGGCTTCGGGCAGTTTAGAACAAATGAAAGCAATGATGGAAATCAATACTTTGACTGAAGAGCTTCAAGCAGCCTCTCGGTCACTGCAAGAATCAACAGAAAAGTTTAAATTAGAATAGTAGTGAGAATCCCTTTGGCTATTTGCACTCAACGACGTCTTGGTAACGACACACCTTTTTGCACATAGGGCATACAACATTCTTTGAATTCTTAGGTTTCCCCCTATAATTGAACGAAACGGTGATTGTTGTCATTCTACGAGATATAGAAGCCCATTTGTTCGATTTACTAACCTGTCCACAGTTAGGACACAAAAAATACGGAATCCCTAAATTATCCGCCAAATTATTACAACCTTCCTTCAAATGCGTTGCCTATATCCATATTACAAGTAAGGGGTTTTCAATATGGGTCTATAATCAAGAGTATTCAGTTAAGATTTCTGCGTTACTAAATTTTTGGATTAAATTGCTTAAACATTAAAAGCCGTCCTACAGCAGGGCGGCTTTTAGTTCTCTCATGTCTTGGCTTTATCTTCGTAATTTCTTCTGAAATTAGATGGCTGGAAAGATTGATATGGGTTTATCAATTAAAATATGAGCTTATTGTCATTATAATCTATTATTTAAGAAATAATCATGGCCAATTTTCAATAAAAACCATTTACGTATAAATGTCGAAATATCTCGAAAATTACATGTTGGAAAACTTAAAATTTTAAAGTATTATAAACAAAAGTGTAATTATATGAGATATGGGTATCACATGCTAGCAGGAAAGCGAAGTTTATTAATAAAAAAACATCGGTTGTTTTCTAAAAGAAAGAGGTGTTATGGATGAGCGAGCGGTTCACATCTGAAAGCTTAAGTCAATTTACTGAACTCTTTGATCTCAATGAAATACAAAAGCTACAAGATCTGTTTTCAGCGGCTACAGGTGTGGCATCTATCATCACTGAACCCGATGGGACTTCTATAACAGCGCCAAGTGGTTTTTGCGATTTGTGTAAAGAAATAAGGAACACTGAAAAAGGTCTATATAACTGCCAAAAATCAGATTCGGTTATCGGGAGTCCCAGAGAAGACGGACCTAATATTCAGCGATGTTTAAGTGCCGGACTACTTGATGGCGGAGCAAGCATTATTGTTAATGGAGTACATATTGCTGACTGGCTGATTGGACAAGTTCTCGAAGAAGATTCTAAAATTACTGACTTACTAAAATATGCAGATGAACTTAATATTGACCGGGATATATATCGTAATAAATTAGCTAAAGTCAAACGCATGTCTAAGCAGCAATTCGAAAACGTCTGTGATTACCTTTATCTAAATGCACAACTGCTCTCCAAGTATGCAGTGAAAAATATTTCTTTGGTTCAAGAGATTAATAGCAAGATCAAGAATGAAGTAACGATTAAGAATCTTAATATTGAACTTGAAGTCGAGATCAAGAAAAGAACTGATGAATTAATTATGACAACAAACTAAAATGCTCGAAGAGTCTAATGCAGAGTTAGAAGAAATTAATGCGATACTTGAAGAAGAAATTATCAAACGTCAAAAAGCAGAAGATGATCTCAACAAATTAAATGAAGAATTAGAGGCGAAAGTAGCGGAGCGTACCTATCAACTCCAAGAATTAAATGCTATTTTGGAAGAAGAAATAGCAGAAAAGATACTTGCCGAAGACAAGCTAAAAAAAGAGAGAATTTTTACAGATGCGTTATTTGACAGTGCGCCTGGCATGATTTATTTGTACGATGATAATAGCAAGTTAGTGAGATGGAATAAGAAACATGAGGAGATAACTGGGTATTCTTATTGCGAATTAAATAATAGACATATAATGGATTGGTATCAAAACGATTTGGAAAGTCAAACTGCGGTCATAAAAGGTATCGAAAGGGTAAACAAAGAGGGCTACGGAGATGCTGAGGCAAATTTGCAAAAAAAGGACGGCACTACAATACCAATGTACTTAACAGCTAGTTTGGTGAGCATTGATGATCGACAGTATTTTGCTGGAATAGGGATTGACATGACTGAGAGAAATCAATTATTAGAAAGACTAAAAAAATATGAGATTCTGGCTGAAAAGGCACACGATGCAATATGGTTCCTTGATAAGGAAGGAAATATCCTTGAAGTCAATAACACTGCGACGAGTATATATGGTTATACACAGGAAGAATTTTCATCCTTAAATGTTTCTGATTTGAGACATTTTTACAATTCTTCAGCTATTATAGCTCAAATGGAAGCAGCTGATAAAAATGGCATAACTTTGGAAACTGTTCATTATCGCAAGGATGGCACGCCATTAGATGTCGAAGTAAGCACACAAGGAGCTTATTTAGGATCTGAACGGGTTCTTCTCAGTATTATAAGGGATATCTCTGATCGAAAGAAGCGAGACAAAGAAAATCAGTATTTAAGTTATCATGATGTATTAACAGGTCTTTATAACAGACGATTCTACGAAGAGGAGATAAAGCGGCTAGATACAAAAAGAAACCTCCCAATTTCTATTATCATGGGCGATGTTAATGGTTTAAAGCTCGTAAACGATGCCTTTGGCCATGATAAAGGAGACGAGCTTTTACAGAAAGCTGTAATAGCCATTCAAAACGCTTGTCGAACTGGTGATATAATTGCTCGATGGGGGGGCGATGAATTTGTAATTCTTTTACCTAAGACTAATAAAGATGAAGCAGAAAACATTGTTAATAGAATAAAAAAACATTGTCGGTCTTTGAGTGTTAACTCGATACAAGTCAGCATTTCATTTGGGTGGGAAACTAAGAAGAGTGCCGCAGAAGATATATTAAAGGTTCTGAAAAGTGCTGAGGATTCAATGTATAAAGTTAAAATTGTTGAAAACGAAGGTACGAGGAATAATCTGATTAACACTGTCATTAACACCTTACACGAAAAAAACCCAAGGGAAGAACAACATTCCAAAAGAGTTAGTGAATTATGCCAGTATATAGGGAGAGCGATGGGTCTATCTGAAATTGAAATAAGGAGACTGAGGGTTGCTGGTCTGCTTCATGATATAGGAAAAATTGCTATCGAAGAAGGTATACTTAACAAACCGGGGAAGTTAACTGAAGCTGAGTTAGAACAGATAAAGAGCCATCCCGCTATCGGCTATAGGATAATAAGTACATCATATGAAATGTTAGAGTTGGCAGATTATATATTGGCACATCATGAACGATGGGATGGGAGCGGTTATCCGAAAGGGTTAAAAGGAGAATCAATACCGAGGATTTCAAGAGTTATTGCTCTGGCTGATAGTTATGATGCAATGATAAGTACTCGCCCCTACAGAGATGCCCTCACTAAGGAACAGGCTTTATATGAAATTCAAACAAATTCCGGAAAACAGTTTGATCCTGACATCGCCCAAGTATTTTTGAAAAGTTTGCAAGAAGGTTTGAATTTCTAGAAAGTTAAAGGGGGATTTTAAGCCAGAGAACTCGTTCAGCTATAGCTAACCCAGGCAAAAGAACAAAAAAACCGTCATCCTTGGTGGCGGTTTTAAAGTAAAGTATTATTGTTAATGATAGGCAAGGAACCTTTGCTTAATCTTGTGCTTGAATTAACTTCTTAATTTCTGCAGCAGACAATACTTTTCCATAGGATTTAACCTTTTCGTTAATCACAAATCCCGGAGTTCTCATGACGCCATACTTCATGACTTCTTTAATATCCTCAACTTTTGTTATTGAGGCTTCGATTCCCATCTCTGCAATAGCTGCTCTGGCATTAGCCTCTAATTTCTTACAGTTGGCACAACCGCTGCCTAGGATTTTAATCTCCATTTTCAGTTCCTCCTTAAGTAATAGATTCTTGAATGCTCTTAATATGGGCAATAGCAAAATCATCCGTTAGTTCGATAATTGCTTTTACTTTTTCGCTGCTAATACGGTAATGAACATTGAGACCAACTCTCTCGCTGACGAGTACACCGGCCTCTTTGAGGATCTTTAAGTGCTGTGATAAGTTAGATTGACTAAATTCTACATCTTCAGTAAGTTTACAGACGCATTTTGCTTCATCAAGCAAAAATTTGACAATCTTATAACGAATAGGATGGCCAAGCGCCTTTAAAACTTTGGCACTTAATTCTATTTGGTTCATGATGTTCATCCTTTATCCAGTTTTTAAGGTTCCCACTTCTATAAGTGGGGGTGGGCCCCTCGTTAACTTCAGTGGGTTAGAGTCCTCCTTCTGAAGCCCCGATGTTCAGCTTTAGCTGAATGAGTTCACAGGTGGTTGTTTATTGAATTAATTATATTATAAAATACTAATATTATCAATTTACATTCCACGCTTCATCAAATGATGACATGGAAAGCGTGTGCAATTTTACGACAAATTTCATGACATTTTTGCGATATAATACACGTGGTTATACAGTAGGTATCTTATAATGACAAGGAATTTTTTGAAGCATGTATCGTAATTGGGCGCTTGATACATGTGGAATAAGTAGTGCAACCGGCCTAGTTTACAAATAGTTTATAAACTAGACTTTTTTGATTTTTGGATTTATAAAGTAAAACTAAACTTCAAGCTCCACCCTTAACGGAATGGGTGAAAAACTAGTAATGATGGGTAATGTCTAGCTTTAACCATGGTCCTGTAATTTATTTGCTTTTTATCAAATTTAAAGAAGACTGTCCTATCAAAAAGAACAGTCTTCTTAGGCGAATTGAATGTTATTGAAGTGCAAGCGTCACGTGGGGTAACATACCGGGGAAAACGTAGGCCTGAAGTAGAATGATTATGCCGACAACCACCACAAATCCGAGAGAGTGTTTAAAGGTGAAACGGAACAAACTTGATTCTTTACCCACTTGATTGGTACCAGCTGCTGCAACAGCCAAAGATTGGGGCGAAATCATTTTACCCATAACACCTCCGGAACTGTTGGCGGAAACTGCCAGGACTGGGTTTAAGCCTAACTGCGAAGCAGTTGTCATTTGCAGTTTGCCAAACAAGGCGTTGGAAGATGTGTCCGAACCGGTTAAGAATACACCCAACCATCCCAAGATAGGAGACAGGAACGGAAAGATTTTTCCGGTGGAAGCGAACAGTAAACCAAGTGTAAAGGACATTCCAGAGTAGTTTGCCAGATAAGCGATTCCTAATACGGAACCCATCATAATAATCGGATAGAGAAGTTGCTTGAATGTCGCTCCAAAAACCTTGATTGTCTTTGATGGCTTCAGTCCGAGGACAAAGGAAGAAATGATAGCAGCTAAAAGAATAGCTGTTCCTGCGGCAGAGAAGAAATCCCATTCATAGTTCGCAGGATAAAGAGTAGGTTTGGGAACAATCGGTGCTGCTTTATAAATTAAGCCATCAAGACCAGGCCAATGTTTAATGTTGATAAACCATCTCAGGTCTTTAGCTACAAAATCTTTGAAAGCAGGTACTCCCCAAATACCAACAAAGATGGTTAAGATAATAAACGGTGTCCAAGCTTTTAAAATTTGAGCTCCAGTATATTTGACAGCGGTATCTGATTTAGTATCTTTTTCATGCGGGAAACGCCAAATAGTTTTTGGCTTCCAAACTTTGAGGAAAGCTGCTGTGCAGACAAGAGATACAAGAGAAGAGATGATGTCTGGAAGATAAGCTCCTAAATAATTAGAGGAGAAAAATTGTGTTATAGCAAAGGAACCACCCGCTATAAGAACAGCTGGAAGCACTTCAACGGTCTTCTTCCATCCAGCCAAGACAATGATAAGGTACATTGGAACTAAAATAGAAAGGAATGGCAATTGGCGTCCAACTGCTTGGGAAATAACATTGGCGCTTATTCCTGTAACTGAACCTGCGGCAATGATTGGGCTGCCAATGCCACCGAATGCAACAGGGGCGGTATCTGCGATTAAGCAGAGGCCGGCAGCATATAGAGGTTCAAACCCTAAACCTATAAGGATAGCTCCAGCAATAGCAACCGGTGCACCAAAACCTGCTGCACCTTCCAGGAAGGCACCAAAGGAAAAAGCAATTAACAAGGTTTGAAGTCGACGGTCATCCGAGAGTGATGCGATTGATGATTTAATGACATCGAATTGCCCAGCTTCAACGACCAAATTATAGAGAAATACAGCCGAAAAAACAATCCAGGCAATCGGAAAGAGTCCGTTGAAAACTCCCAAGATGCTGGCGGAAATCGCCATTGAAACGGGCATTTTGTAAACGATAACAACATCTAGAATAGTTAATATAAGAGTGGTTACACCAGCAATGTGACCCGTCATTTTTTTAACAGCTAAAGCCCAAAATAGATAGAGGATAGGTACTGCGACAGCGAGTGAAGTAAAACCAATACTACCGGCTAATGCTGAATAATTCTGTGTCCAAGGCATCGAAAACCCCTTCCTTCTTATCAAGCTTTTCAAAATAGTTAGTTAGAATATTAGTGCGATTGCGATTAGTTTCTCGTTTCGCCCCGAACATGGAGGTCTGCCACTTACTACGTCATGAAATACCTTAGTTAAAGATCGGATCCCCCCTTTAGGATTAAATTAAGAATTTCGTGAATAGAAGTTATATATAAATTTTAACTGTTTTTGCGCAAATTATCAAAAAGTTTATTTTTTCACAAATATTCGACATGATACTTAAAGTGTGATAGAATATACGACAATATTTGCATAACATTCCATACAGTAAAACACAAAATGACTTAACTGCTCTTTTTTCATAATATAGAACAAGAAACTGTTTAACCTGGATGTTCCATTTTTAAGAATCGATACGGCACTTGGGATAGCCGTAGCCAATCTTATAACGAAGAGTTTCTGCCTATTATTGCCGATTACAACGATAACTACTATGTAATATCTAAGTAAACAAGAAGAAAATGAGGTGTGCTTAATGTTTAGAGAAATGAGAAGAAAGAAACAACTATTGTCCGAAGAAGAAACAAGTGAGATTATTAAGGCTCACTCGGCAGGTGTGTTGTCTGTAACGGGCGATGACGGCTATCCGTACGGAATTCCGATTAGCTACGCTTATATAGATGGTAATCTTTATTTCCACTGCGCAAAGGAAGGTCACAAGATCGATGCAATCAAGCGCAATGATAAGGTGTCCTTCTGCGTCATCGATAAGGATGAGGTCATTCAGGAAACCTTCACGACTCATTTTCGCAGTGTTGTCGCTTTTGGCAGAGCTAGGATTCTAACGGAAGATATTGATAGGAGAGCTGCTCTTGAAAGTCTTGTCGGAAAGTATTCCCCGGACTATATGCAGGAAGGGCAGAAGGAAATCGAGAAAGACTGGAGTAGAGTCTGTGTGGTAGAGGTCAAGATCGAGCATATGACTGGCAAGGCCGCAAAAGAAATTGCAAAATACAAAGAGTGATAAGCTTGTCTGCTTCCAATTATTTTACTGATGCCGCCCTATACTGAAATGGGGCGGCATCTTTTCAGCAACGGAATCCATAGGTGGTGTTTTCGGTTTACTCTTACGGAAGAATAGTATTTTAGTTTAAGGGGTAAAGCTAATTTATAAGAATGATCATTAATATTTTTTACATCGAATTCAAAAATATCGAGCCGGTGATTCCGAAAAATAAGTAAAAATAAGGGAGTTGAAAACTATGATTTATGATTTGATTATCATAGGTGCGGGCCCAGCAGGTATTAGCGCCTCGATTTATGCTGTTAGCAGAGGGCTGCAGACATTGGTTATAGAAAAAAACCAAGTGGGTGGAACTATCCGACAAGTCTCAAACGTTACCCATTATTCTGGGATTACAGAAAATGAAACTGGTAAGACCTTTGCGACGAGAATGTATAACCAAGCTATTAAAGCAGGGGTAGTTTTTAAATTCGAGGAAGTAACTGCTGTAAATTTTGAAGCGGAGATCAAAGAAATTGAAACAAATAAAAGTATTTACCAAACCAAATCAGTGATTATTGCCAACGGTACTACTCCTAGATCTCTTGGTATACCAGGGGAGCAAGAATTTATTGGTAAAGGAGTAGCTTATAATTTGTCAGATGATTTAAGTCTATATAAGGAAAAGGAAATTTTTGTTGTGGGTGGCTCGGATGGTGCTTTAAAAGAAGCCTTGTTTCTGTCAACGTTGGCAAAACAAGTTAACATCATCCATTTTGAGGAAAAATTAGGAGCCGTAATAGAGTTTACATCAAAAGCAGAAAATACTTTGAATATGAAAATTCGTCTGCATTCCAGACTTACCAATATTAGAGGGAGTATGAGTATTGAAAAATTGGAGATTACAGATATAAATACTAATGAGACTGAAATCATAGAAGCTGCGAATAGTTATGTGTTTATCTATGCCGGGTCAACACCTAATTCACTAATGTATCCTACGGTTAATAAAGAGAATGGATATATTGTTGCAAATGAGAGAATGCAAACTAATATCCCTGGTGTCTATGCTGTGGGCGATATATGTAAAAAGCAGGTGAGACAAATAGCTACAGCCGTTTCTGACGGAGCAATTGCCGGGATTCAAGTTGCGTCTTATTTGAGTGGGAAAGCATAATAGCATTTCTGGTTTTCACTTTTTTGCTGCACGTAAACTTACTAATATTTTGTGTATACCCGATATAATCATTAGGTATTGGTAAATAGTCGGCTCGTTACTTATAATTTTAAGTATCGTGTAAAATGTGTTGGGAGAAGTGAAACAATGAAATGCTAAATGGCTATCTGTTAATTATTTTAGCTGCTATAGGCTATGGTGCTTTACCCATATTCATAAAATGGGGGTTTAACATGGGTCTAACCATAGATGTCATGTTATTCTCGCGATTTTTCATAGCCAGCAGCTTAATGGTTTTTATCCTATTTGTCAGTAGAAAAAAGGGCTTCAAAATAACTAAATCTTCTTTTATCCAATTAGCCCTCCAGGGCTTTCTCTTTTTTGGATGCTCATATACATATTTTTTATCCATTAAGCATATGTCTGTCATCATTACAAATATATTGCTTTATACTTACCCTCTAATGGTTGTACTTATGTCTGCCTTAATTTTTAAAGAGAAAATATCATTCGTTAAGGGAGCAACTTTGCTTATTGCCTTTTTCGGTTGCTTGCTGGTTATAGATGTTACAAACATGTCTGGGCAAAAAATCAGTATGTCGGGCCTTTTTTATGCTGTTGTATCCGCCCTATTTTATGCTCTATACAATATCAATGGTCAGTATCTTTCCGAAAAGTCGAGTCCATTTACCGTATCCGTTTGTACAACCATCATTTGTTTATTTGCTACTATTGCTATTTATCCTCCAATCAATGTCATTTCGTGTCACTCCCAGTTGGCTCTTTGGACTGTAGGCCTTGGGACAGCCATGTTATGTACAGGCATTCCTCTTTTTTGTTATCAAAAAGGTCTATCCCTTTTAGGTGCAAGCCGAGCTTCTATCTTAAGCACTATAGAACCTGCAATAACGACCTTATTAGCTAGTTTCCTTTTAGGAGAAACACTAACTAGCGAACAACTGCTTGGAGGGTTGCTTATTATATGCGGAGGTTTGCTGCTTAAATTAGATAAATTAAAAAAGCCCTATCCTTTAAACCATCATTTGAGCCATTAAGGGTAAATACATTTTTGATCCAGTTTAAGCCCCCCCACTCCTATAAGTGGGGGGTCCGTCGTTAACTTCAAGTGGGGTAGAGTCCTCTTTCGCCGCTAAGTATTCCTTTTGGGAAAGGCGGCTGCAATAATGTCCACTGGACATTATTGTATCTGAAGCCCCGATGTTCAGCTTTGGCCGAACGAGTTCACTTTATGAATTCTTTTCTCTGATTTCAAGCAGCAGTTTGACTATAAGGAGAGTCAATTATCTTATGCGAAATAATGTATTGACAATGAGTTGACTGCAAGGATATAATGTTTCTGTAAAGTAAACAATTGGAATAGTCATATGAATCTTGATTTAGAGACGTTTAAGGATAGTGACAGTTATGGAAGATTTATTTATTAGCAAACAACTAAAACAAGTTCGGCTGGAAAAACAGTTGACATTGGACGAATTAGCGAAGCGTACTGGTTTTACTAAAAGTCTATTGTCTAAAATTGAGAACAATAAGGTGTCGCCGCCCCTTAGTACTTTGATGAGAATAACCCGTGCCCTTGATGTTTCTTTAAGTGAGCTTTTTAGAGCTGCTGAAGCACGGCATATTGAAATTGTGCGAGGGAATCAGAAATCGCAAAGACCTATGAGTAAAGTTGACGGTCAAATGATGGAAAGTCTCGTGCAGGGTTTTCCACAGCAAAAGTTTGAACCAATACTAGTTACAATAGATAACCAAGTTAGTCATGAGCTTAAGCTTTATGACCATCCTGGGCAAGAATTTATTTATGTTCTAACCGGTAAAATGAAGTATGTATATGGAAATGAAGAATATTTTGTGGAAGCTGGAGATTCGCTGTACTTTTATGCTGATGTACCACATGGCGCAATCCCGATGCAAGGAGAGAAGGTTACCTATATTTCGATTCTCAGCCTCTAATAAGCTAATCTGCAAGAGTATTGAATACTGTTTGCAAGGAGAATTAGTTCATTATTTTTGCCCGCTTTGTTTCCTGCAGGTAAACAAAGTTTCATTCTTAACACTATTTAGGGAGGGGATAAAATGTCTAGAATTAATTTTAGTAAAGCAGCAGATGTTTATGAAAAAACGGCTCTCGTACAAAAGTCAGCTTCCAAAGTTCTACTGGATCTATTGTCTATTAAAAATGGCGATGATGTTCTTGATTTGGGATGTGGGCCTGGCAATATATCAACGGAGATTGCCAAGATGACCAAGGGGCGAGTGGTTGGAATCGATGTGGCACCGGGCATGATTGAGAAAGCCCGCCAAAGCGGAACAGCATCTGACAATGTAACTTTTGCTGTACGAGATGCTGCTGATTTTGAATTCAGTTCAGAATTTGATGTAATTTTCTCTAATTCCGCTTTCCAATGGTTTAGAGATCCTGATGTAGTTTTAAAACGATGTTTCAAAGCTCTGAAGCAAGGTGGTCGCATGGGTATCCAGGCACCTGCAACTAGAAATTTTTGTACCAACTTTGTGGCAGCGGAGGAGAAGATTCGGAGCAACCCCGTAACAAGTGGGGTATTTTCTGACTACAGAAGTCCTTGGCTTTTCTTGGAAGACGCTAAGGACTATGCAAGACTATTTGAACGTAATGGTTTTAGAGTTAGTCATTGTCAGATTGTGCAGGAAGAAACTCTTTATAGTGTAAATAAAGCATTTCAGATTTATCAATCAGGAGCAGAAAATGGGTACTTAAACCAGGATTATTATCAAGTGTCGTTATCGTTGGATTACGTAGAGAAGTTCAGAGAGCTTTTTAGAGAAGCCCTCAGTGAGCAGGCTAGGGAAGATGGCATGGTGCCAATTGTGTTTAATCGCATTTATTTGATTGCTCACAAGTGAGAGTAAAGTTACACTTAATATTACATTAGTATTTGTGCTGCTTGCGTCAGCGGCGGAATGGAGGTTACTATGGATAATACGAATGAGGTTAAGAAAAATTTTGGGCAAAGAGCATATGAATATCGATTGAGTTCTACCCACGGTAATCCGAAAGATTTGGATAGAATGATTGGGCTAATCGATCCTAACTTTAATGACGACGTGTTGGATGTTGCTACAGGAGCAGGTCATACTGCGATCGCTCTAGCCAAATTTGCCAAAAAGGTGACAGCAATTGATATTACCCCGGAAATGTTAGCTGAAGCTAAAATTGCTTCAATTCAAGACGGTATAAGTAATATAACTTTTAGGACAGAAAATGTACACAACTTAAATATTTCCGACGGGCAATTTGATATTGTTGCCTCAAGGTTTGCAGTACATCATTTTTCCGATGTGCGAAATGCCCTTCGTGAAATGTGCAGAGTATTGAAGCCTGGAGGTAAGTTATATATCCTTGATTGCTCAGTTGTTGATGGTGATGAATCTGAGAAGGTAATTAATCGTATTGAGTTATTAAGAGACAGTTCTCATCAGTATTCTTATTCACCGCGATTATGGAACCAATTATTACAGGATTTGCCGCTGACAATAGTTCATGCATCGTTGCTTCAATCAGAGTATAAGTTACCAGTCTGGTTTGACAGGATGGGAACAAGCCAAAGCAATAGGGAAGAGATCTTTAAGCTGCTTAATAATTTATCAAGTGAATGCAAAGTCAACTATCCTTTTGGAAATGATTATATAACTACTTATCGTTATGAACTTTTAGCAACTAAGAACTAGCATGTATAAGTGCTGAGTTTACAAGTCATCAGTTAAAAGAAGCTTCCTTGGAAATGGGCAGGAAGGCGGATTGAAATTTGATAAATTTCATATTCCGGATATTAAGATATAAGAGGCAATTGTTATGTTGGAAAAAGCGATTTCAGATGCAAGGTTAGATGATAACTATCTTAAGAATGTAAGTTTTGTCAATGATGTTCTCACAGATGTTGATATTTCAAAGATTGAATTTGAGTCGGTAGAGTTTGTCAAGTGTCAATTTATTAATTGCAATTTTTCACGTACTAGCTTTTATGATTCAGATTTTATGAATTCCGATTTCTCAAATTGTAATTTTGAAGATAGCTATTGGAAGAAAGCGCAAATATCAGAATGTAAAGGCAGTGGAAGCAATTTTAACCAAAGCCATTTTAAAGAAGCAGTGTTATCTAATTCTTCCTTCCGTTACACAAATTGCACATTATCAGTATGGGAAAACTGTACGATTAGTGATTGTAACTTTCAAGAAGCATTTCTTTCAGAGGTAAAGTTCAAAAAGGTTAACCTCAAAGCGGTTGATTTTCAGAGAACAGATTTCTTTAAAACTTCACTAAAAGGAATTGACCTATCAAATTGTTTAATCGAGGGTATTACGTTATCCGATACGTTCAGTGAGCTCAAGGGTGCAAAGATAAACGCCTTGCAAGCAGTTGATATAGTACAAATTTTAGGGGTAAAAATTATATAACCCTTAATTTAAGGAGTTGATTATTTCCATGTTTCGAGAGGAGATATCCTCAGTCGAGAAGTGGTATATTGTGGTAATAACTCAAAGCTTTTAGTTTTTTAAAAAAACCTCTGTATCACGATAAAAGTGAAAACAGTGGTTTTTT
This sequence comes from Desulfosporosinus acididurans, assembly GCF_001029285.1. Classification (GTDB taxonomy): domain Bacteria; phylum Bacillota; class Desulfitobacteriia; order Desulfitobacteriales; family Desulfitobacteriaceae; genus Desulfosporosinus; species Desulfosporosinus acididurans. The sequence goes on along the minus strand of NZ_LDZY01000017.1, from coordinate 33,858 downwards.
TGTTAAAAAGGTAATTGAGTTATTGTGATTACAATAATATAATATAATAGTGATTTGTGCGCATAACTACTTAATTATTGATGGAGGCAGTATATGGAAAGAGAAAAAGTTATTAATGATGTAAGGACAAAGGCGGAAGGATACTTCCAGAGAGGTGAGTTTTTTTGTTCTGAATCTGTGATCCATACTCTCAATGAGTTGCTTGGCTGGCCTTTTGATCCTTCAATTAGCAGATTGGCTTCAGGCTTTCCGATCGGGATCGGAAAATCGGGTTGTGTTTGTGGAGCCATAAGTGGTGGTGTAATGGCCTTAGGTATGGCTTACGGCCGAGATCATGGCAATCCAATGAATAGCAAAATGCTTCCTATTGCTGCTGATCTTCATGATCATATTAAAAAGTTATATAGAAGCACTTGCTGTCGAGTCATTACAAAAGATTTAGTCTTTGATTCTCCTGAACGCAAAGCTCACTGTGTAAAAATAACCGGAGAAGTTGCGGCTTGGATAACAGATAAATTGTTGGATGATGAAGAGTTAATTAATACAATTAAATCTGTTAACATATAGGAGTTTAGTCTTATGAATTTTAACTCAATGCAAACGATAACAGCGGCAGGCCTTTTTTTGCTATTCGGTTATTACCTTCAGAGTAAGATAATTTGGTTAAGAAAGTTGTACATCCCAGCTCCGTTTATTGGAGGTATTTTGGCTTCTGGCCTCTTTCTTTGCTTTAAAAGTATTGGACATGTTAAATATAATTTGGATTATTCTATGCTCCCGGTGTTTGTTGCCGGATTCTTTGCTTCAATTGGACTAAGAACAGATCGTACTTTTTTAAAAAAAGGTTACAAAGGTCAAATCCTATTTTTGGGAATTGTTATTTTTGTAGCATTATTTCAGAATGTCGTTAGTTTATTGGTTAGTAAGGCTGTCGGCTACAATCCATTTCAAACGGTCATATTTGGATCAATGGGCTTGATGGGGGATGCTTCTATACTCCAAGGGGTTCCCAGTCTAATATCAAGAGGGCATGCTTATCTTGGACTGTTTAATGGCTATTCGGTGTTTGGAAACATTTTTGGTACGCTCTTAGGGGGCTGCCTTTTTATTTTATTAAAGAAGCGAACCCAATTGGAATCGCCTAATATAACACCAATTGAGTTTAAGCCTTACGAATTCTTACAACATCTTTTGATTTTTTTATTGACTATATGTCTGGGTCTGCTCCCTACACAATTGGGGTTTGGCAAGTGGATAAACCCGGCAGGGGGGGCTTTTCTTGCAGGGCTTATTATCCGACAGTTGTTTGAATTAACAGGCAAATCTTCGATTCAATCACCGAAGGTAAATATTATTGGCAATTTTTCTTTATCCATGCTTTTAATTATATCTTTCATGTCGATGGACCTCACCGCGCTTGCGAAACTTAATCCTGCCGCTATTTTAATTTTTGCCCTCCAGGCTTGTATACTGATGTTTTTCAGTTTTTATTTTGTTTTCCGTTATTACAAAAGAAACGCCTTAGCCGCCTATGTAGCTTCAGGGTTAATCGGTTTTAGTTTAGGAATGCCAGCAAGTACTATGTCTACCCTTCAATGTATTGGAGAACAGGAAGGGGCTATTCCAATAGTTTTATACATTGTCCCCCCAGTGGGTGCATGGCTTATTTCGGTGTTTAATCCATACATTATTAAGTTATTCCTTTAGCTTTTTTTCGTGGCAATAGAAAATATCAAAGAATATAGAATCATGGTAGTCTTTACCGGGATCAATAATTCATTGCCAATTTTGTTGCTAAAGTCTCCCTCATATTCCGAGGGAGACTTTTTACATCTAAGACAAAAAAGGAGTACCTCCCTAACTTCTCGAAAAAGTAAGTGACCCAACCAGTCCATTCCTTTACAACATTATAATAGATTTATAATACAATCAAAATGAGGTGATATATATGGCAAGGATACTTATTGTGGAGGACGAACATCCTATTAACGAATTCACGGCGTGTGTTTTCTATTACGGACTCGGCCCCTATTGAAACCAAGGGAATGGATGCCAAAAAAGCAGCAGAAGTTAGTAAAGTTTATACACCATCTGCTAAAGACATAACAAAAGAGCAGGCCGCTGATAAAATTGCGGCAAAAATTGTAGAAATAACCGGAAGTGATTTGAGCGGCTATACCTCTGTGATGCAGTTGTTCCCTATTAAGGAACGGGATACATGGTTTGGCAGTTTTACGTCGGCAGATGGTAAAACCATTTATTCCTCTAAAATTGACGCTGTTACCGGAGAAGTCTGGTCGATTAACATGTTTGTGCGCGCAGGCGGCGGATACAGTGAAAAAGCTGGGGGGACTTGTGATTTGTCTAAAGATCTTTTAAACAACTCAGCTGACGTTTTCGGATATGATATCGAAAAATCCTAATATACAAGGTTAATCGGGAATAGTGAGCTCAAGAAGAAATAGTCGCTATGATAAATGCTGGATTATTTAAGCAAGCGTCCGGAGAAAATTAGCAAGCCAAAACAAGTAAACTGGAGGGTAATCAATCGGGCCAGCATGTCCCAAGCTTTCCCATCCCCCCAAAAATGCTTTTTTTTATTGAAACGTTCCAGATACTCAAAGACGATCATGAGAAAAGCCATATAGAGACCATAGACAATGTAATGCCACTCGATTCCATGCCAAATTCCCATTATAAGAAAAAGCAAGAGGTAACCAAGAGCGGAAGTAGTGTAGCGACTGTTAAAACGTTTCTTTTTGGCACTGTCGAGAACGAAGCGCATATAGATATAGTCTCTGAACCACATTGACAAAGAGATATGCCAACGGTTCCAGAAGTCTTTAATATTTTTGGACCAAAAAGGGACTTTAAAGTTTTCAGGTGTTTTTACGCAGAAAAAGCGGCTCACTCCGATAGCAAAGGCGCTGTAACCGGCAAAATCAAAGAAAAGATAAGCGCTGTAAGTATACATATAACGAAATGTCGCCCACAAACTATGAATATGATTTAATGGTATGATCATATATTGGTTAATCAAATAAGCCAAGATAAACTTATATAGAAAACCACGCAATATGTATTCTAAACCTTCGGTAAAATGAATGAGATACTCTTGCCGAGTTATTGTTCTTTGAAGATCCGAGAGAAACCTGCGGTAGCGGTCAATGGGCCCTGAGGCAAGAGTAGGGAAAAATAAAACGTAGCTAATGAAATTTCCCAGATTAACCTCCTTGATTAAACCATCTCTGATTTCAATTAGCGTTCCAATGATTCTAAAGCTCACATAGGATATTCCTAAAAAACCAAGAACGGTATTCTCGGGGGATGTCATTTGACTTGGCTTAGATGCAGATTGTCCTATGCTTTTTGAGAATTGACTAAGCATCTGTGAACTTGCAGTGATTTGTGTATTAGTAAGTGTTTTAGATAGTTTTTGGACTCCTTGCGTAATATGATTTAAATTTTGAGTTGCTAAGGACTTTGCTCCAGAAAACGCAGCTGTTGTTGCGCCAACGTTTGGAACAAAAAATGGCGATAATTTAACCAATATTAACGGCAATAAGCTTCCTGCAACAGCAAGATAAAAGATTAAAGAGCTGTTTTTAGCCTTTTCTGATTGACGATAACGTAGATAAAACCAAATAACAAGGTATTCCCAGATAAAATAGATGACGGCTTGAACAAAAAAGGCTTGAGGTTTCAAAATTAAATATAACATACCAATTGACGAATGCATGATCCACAGCGATCGGGTTTTGGGAGATGCTTGGGCTAAGCCTATAATTATTGCTGGAATAACAGGTATGAGCAGCCATAAGAAAAACGAGAAGTTATCATATGGAATCATTTTAGCCTCCTTGAAGTGCTTTACGGTCAACTTTGCCATTCATTGTCAGGGGGATACTTTCAATGAAGCTGTAGCGTTGTGGCAGCATATAGGCTGGCAATATCTGCCCTAATTTTAAGCGTATTTGCTGCCCCATTTCTTGCTTAATCGATTCCGGTTCTTTAGTAAAACCTTTAAAATTATTGCTTAGTTTGACAAATGCTTGGAGAGCAGCATTTTTGTTCCGGCGTACAATTGGAATTACAACAGCATTTTCAACTTCAGGTAACTTTCGTAACTGTTCTTCAATTTCGCCTAATTCAATCCGATAGCCGTGCAGTTTTATTTGAAAATCCCGCCGACCTGTGTAATATAGTTTTCCGTTGAGCCAATAGCCGATGTCGCCGGTACGATAAGCTTGTTGGGAGATTCCATTTTTCGTCCACTTAAAAAAAACACGTTTTGTCAGCTCGGAATGGTTAAGATAGCCTATACTAACGTTGGGCCCTGAGATGACAATTTCGCCGCTTTCCCCAGGTTTGAGTAAGCTTTGGAGGTGTTCTTGAGAACTTACGGCGGAGTTCACTTTGTCTAGAGCATCGGGATCACATATTAAGATTTGACAATCTGCAGAACTCTGTCCTACAGGGAGTGGCCCGGGACGTTTAAGGATTTCCGCAGTAATATTTACACCCGTTACTGCCACGGTGCACTCCGTTGGGCCATAGAGGTTTATGACCTTGGCTTGCGGAAAGCGTTCTAAGAGGCGCAAGGCGACATTGTTGGGAAGAACTTCTCCACAAAAGAGAAAGTAACGCAGCTTGGGCAAAAGCTCTTCAGTGAAATTCGGATCCATGAGGCATATCTCGGCAAAGGAAGGTGTGGAAATCCAATAACTTATTTGTGATTCGTGTAAAGAATAAAATAGATCCTTAGGGTTACTGATTTGCTCCTGATCCACACTCCACAAAGTACCACCATTGCTTAAGGACATGTATAAATCCAAAACGGATAAATCAAAGGAAAAAGGGGCTTGATTGAGAAAAATCTCCTTTTGCTGTTCTGGTAGATAGTCGCGATTTACCCAAGCAACAAAGCTTTCTAACGAACGTTGGGTAATTTGCACACCTTTTGGTTCTCCGGTGCTTCCGGAAGTGAAAATGATATACCATACATCATCGATACCGATTTGCCACTCCGATTGCGGTTTAGCATTTTGAGGTGCTAAATCGAAAATCGCTGGAAGGTGAAGGTTATCTAGGTAAATGAGGCTTTTTACCTTCATTTTCTGTGGTAAAGTTGTAGGGGAGAGAATAAGTTCTGCACCGGAAGATTCTATAATTTTGAGTATACGATCGGTGGGAATCGACTTATCGATGGGAATATAGGGATGCCCCGCTTTAATGCAGGCTAAAAAGAACACAAGCATTTCGCTTTCTTTGTGTCCGTAAATGATAATAGGTCTTTTCGTTCCTGAATTGCGAGTTGCCTTCTGAAAAAGCCAATAGGCCAAAACATCAGAATAGGTTTTTAGATCCGCATAGGTTAAAACTTGTTCTTTATATCTATGCGCTAAGCGCAGCGGAGCTGATTTAGCCCACTGATCGATTTGCTGCAAAAGCATAAAACCACCCTCTTGAACTATATTTAAGCGAAAGAAGTTTCTAACACTGTAAATCTTAATTTCTATCGAACTAAAAGCAGTCCTGAAAATTGTGGTTAAAAACCGTTGTATATGAATGGAGGCGGGGTATGCTGTTTCTGGACCAAATAGAGAAGGAAAAGCCCCATTATTATTAGGTAGTAATAAACTACACGGGCGCAAAACATTGTCTTAGGGTTTTTGATGAACGAACTGATCCAAAGTTTCATCGAATTCAACCCATCCTTTCTCACTGGGATGTGATGGATCATCCATGAAATATTTGTCATACTCGTGAGTAGAGAAATCCGCTAGAGAAAATCGGTAGTGATCCGCCATCTCTCGAACTTGATTATAATACTTCTGACGTTGTTCTTTGGGAAAACCGGTAAAATCATACCATGGGCCATTTACAGGCTGAATCAAAAATATTGGATCTGCTCCTTCATCCTTTAAAACCTTCATTAATAAATTAAGATCTGAATATTCCGGAGAAGGATAAAAATGGCTCTTAGTTGCAGAGTTTTTGAATTTTTGTGGGTTCTTGATCTTTTGTTGATAAAATTTATTACCGATTCCAAAGGGATTATTGGTTTCATTTTTTTGGACATCGGCGGAAGCTTTCTGCAGCATTTTGGACCAGGCTGGCAAAACTCTCTGAATAGAGCCGCTTGAATTTTTGGCTATTTCCTTAGCCGGAAGATGGTGAATGACTTGATATGTTTTTACGGCGTCTTGGATTTCTAAAGCGGACATTTCAACCCTGGCTGCTGGCCAGTAGACAAATTCCATTATATTTGAACCTATATCTCTTTGACCGTAGTATTTAAGCAGCCCATCTAAAATCGGATATGATTTCTTTACCTCGTCAAATTGAATAAGGCGTCGTGCCAGAGACGTTTTAGTTTGACGAGACAAAGTAGGGTTGAAAATCATTTCATATGCTTGTAAGGCCGAAAAATTAGCAGCGAAGGTATTCTGAGAGATTCCATTACCGCTAAACCATTGGGCCGAAAGTGAAAGAACAATTTTTTTACCTTTTAGATTTTGGGCTCCTGCATAAAGCGCTTGAATCAAATCTAATGAACCTGCATGTCCAACAAGATAGGGTGTCCATCCGGTAGGCCGGCCAGCGAAGAGCTTTGTCGGATTATATGGGCCTCCATGTCCAAATTCAGAAGAACCATACATCGGGACTACGTGTGGATCCTTTAAAGCCATACTTTGTAAAAGAGTTCCTCCGAAAAGAGAGGGGATCAGATTTTCACTTGCAGTTTCAATTACCCCTGGTTTGATATAGCTGCTTACCCACCATTGAGAGAGTGGTCCAAGTGCAAGTATGCTCAAAAAACAAAGGAGAAGCGCCAAAACCATTGGCAGCAGACGTCTACGGATCATTTCATTTTCCCCTCAAGATATTGTATAATCCGCTCCGGAGTCGACCACATTTCTCTGTCTACTTCTGTCGGTGCAATATCGATGTTCAGTTGTTCATGAATCGTTAGCATCAATTCAACTAAGCCAAAAGAGTCTAAGAGGTTATTAGCAAAGAGATCTAGGTTGGGGTTGCTCTCAATTTGATCTGTTCCGCAAATATCCGTAAGTGCTCCTAAAATTGTCGTTCTGATGGCCGATTGATAACTCATTGTTGTCGCCCCTTATCATAATTTTAATTCTTTGAAAAGCCAAATGTTATGAGATCTTGGCTGCGTTAGAAAGATTATAGTAATCCTAGCTTAAAATTAGCTGAGAACAAAGAAGAAATGTCATATTAAAAAAGTCCGGCAGATTATCAGTGAATCTAATAACTTGTGAATATCGACGGCTAACCGTTATATGAAAAAATCATAAAGTAATGTATGTATGTAAGTTAATTAATTAATTAATAAATAATAGGTACTGCTTTGTAGAGATGTATTGATGCCTAGATCGGGCGAAAACTGTTGAATACGAATCTAAGAGACCTGGACTTTAGCAAGGTTCCAGGTCTCTTAAGAATCTCTCAATATAACTATCTTTTTAAACTAAATTTTACGCTTATATTTCTCAATGAATAGCAACAGCCAGTGAACTCGTTCAGCCAAAGCTGAACATCGGGGCTTCAGATACAATAATGTCCAGTGGACATTATTGCCGAGCCGCCTTTCCCAATAAGAATACTTAGCGGCGAAGGAGGACTCTACCCAACCCTAAGTTAACGCAGGACCCACCCCAACTTATAGAAGTGGAGGTCCCAATGACTTTTTTAAAATTATGATATAAGTCTAATATTTGAGAGGTTATTCATTACGCATTGAATCTTTCAACTTTTACAAATTCATGGAGCTGTTTTGAGACTGAAACAATTTCATCACTAGTAGCTGCCATCTCCTCAGTTGCGGCAGCTTGGTTTCCAGCTGAAAGGCTTGTGATTTTCATCTTCTCATCAATAAATTCAATTGCACTTCTGATTTTCAGAAGAGATTCTGCTACCTCTTCTGCTGATTCTTTACTCAATTCCGAAAGTTTACCCATTTCTTTAGCTACAACACTGAATCCTTTTCCTGAATCTCCTGCTCTTGCCGCTTCTATAGATGCATTCAAAGCCAGAAGATTCGAATTCTTAGAGATGTTTTTTATATCACTAATTGTTTGGTCGATGTTCTTTAGTTTTTCTACTGTTTGCGAAGTGAAATCATCAATTTCCTTAATAAAACTTGATATTTCCTGTGAACTCGAAGCAACTTCCTCTATACCAGCGTTAAGTTGCTCCAAGGATGAGAAAATCATAGATATTCTTTCCTCAATTTTAGTCTCCTTTTCGATATTTTGCATTATATTTATTAAAGCACAGACCTCCCCGTTTTCATCGCAAACTGGAGTAAGAAGCCCTTTGGCTGTAACACCAAAGGATGTTTTGGGGATTTTCGTAAATACTTGTTTTTTGTTTCTGATTACATAATCATGAGTCTTAGTTTTTTCAATTGGATCTCCAACTTTTACCTTTCTGTCAAGTTTACCAGGTGCATAAGCCATGACAGTCATATTTTTAGTATCAATTACAACTATCGTGATATCCTCCTGCATAACTTCATTTAACGCTGGCATGATTTCAATAAATTGGTTAAGATATTTTATTTGCATTTGTTTTACCACCATTCTTCACAAATAGTATATAATTTTAGAATAGAATATAGTTGGAGATTACGTAAATCGCCCGAAGAATCTAAATTTAATTTTCAGGTCCTGTTTATTCTTATCCGATAACGACATTAATCTTCTATCTATTAACTACCTAATTGTATACTCATAAATGTAATAATAACACTTATAAATCTTCAAAACTGTAGTCCGAACTGCTATAATTCAAATATAACAATTTAGAATTTTTATGGCGACAGCTATTCCTATATTACAAATATTAAGGAGAATTGTAATGGAAAGTGATATTTCTAACTTTTGGTCACCCTGGGTTACAAATACAATGTTCTCTTGGAAAAAGGTCTTAGGATTTGCTACAAAAAGACAGTATGAAAAGAATGATACAATACTTTGGAATGGACAGATCGTTGATGAACTGTATTATTTAGATGAAGGCCAAATTAAGATGAGTTATCTCAATTTTGAGGGCGAAAAAAAATCTGTATGGTACATTGAAAGTGGAAATACTTTTGGAGAAGCACCTTTTTTCCTAGGAAGGGAATGTAGTATGTTAATCACTTGTGAAAGAGATTCAATCGTGTATGCTTTTGACCGTAAGGTAGTTATGGAAATAATATTACATAATTCTGAAATAATGGTTGATATGCTAACTCGAATGGCAAGCAAAATTCAAACTCTTACACGACAAATTTATGATTTGAGTTTAAATTCACCGAAAATGCGATTGTATAGAATGTTATATTTCATGTCGCAGACTAGACCCGGCAATACCGCCAACATATCCCAACAAGATTTGGCAGATCTGCTTGGCCTTCATAGAGTTACAGTAAATAAACTATTGGTTGCTTTAAAAAATGATGGGATTATTGAACATGATATAAAAAGAAAACGAATTGTTGTCAGCAATCCTTCAACTTTATTAGAATTAATTGAAAGGGAACAAAATACATAGGCTAAACATAAAGCTCAGTAAAATTTAAGCTTATTATTTAGTTTGAAAATCATTTATATGGAAAATCCTTAAAAGACCTTGAATTTATGCTAACGCAAAAGTCTAGGTCTTTTCTATGTTGAAAAATGGTTAAAATTACTCAACGAAATTTAAAAATGGCTACAAATCGTTTAAGAAAACTGCAATAAAATTTTTATATTGTATTATTGTAGCCTCAACAACAGTAAGAAAATAATTCTTGATGTTATTGTAATCACAAGAACTATTTAATTCATAAAAGGGAGCTGGTATGCGAAGGCGGATAAACAGGTGTCATAAATATATGAGTCAAAGAAATAATTGGAGGTTTTGTATGAGTAATAATAACGCTCAATTAAGAAATCAAGAAGAGGTAACCCAATTCAATCGAAGCATTTTATACTGGATTATATCCCTCGGTTTACCAGTACTAATTCTTTTTATTCCTACAACGGCACACTTTACTAGTCATGTAAAACAATTCTTTGCTCTTTCTCTTGGGGCTATCTTTTTATGGGCTTTTGAAATTGTCCCAAACTTAATCGTTTCACTGATTTTACCGGTATTGTACATGCTGCTTGGTTTAGCACCTGTAAATGTTGTATTTAGTGCATGGTCTAACTATATCCCTTGGATAGTATTAAGTGGGATGATTCTCACAAGTATTGCGGAAGAGACTGGACTGCTAAAAAGAGTAGCCTGTTGGTGTATCTTAATCACGGGGGGATCTTATCGTGGTATCATTTATGGCCTGACTATTGCCGGGGTAATATTATCTTTACCAATTACTGATTTAACAGCTAGAGTTCTCTTATTTGCCACGATTAGTTACAGTATTTGTAAAGCATTAGAGCTTGAGAACGGCGGAAAGTCTAGTTCGGGTATTATGCTCGCCGGTATTTTTTCTGCCTTGAATCCTGGTTATATTTTCTTCACTTCAACAACTCAGACAATGATGGCTTATCAATCAGCAGCCAAATTAGGAGTAAGCAGTAGTTGGACGTCCTATCTAATTAATAACGGCTTAATAACCTTAATTTGGTGTTTTCTCTGTGCTGTCATTTTAGATTTGCTTTTTAAATCAGAGCGGAATATTAATTCAAAAGCATATTTCCTAGAAGAGAAAAAGAAGTTGGGCAAATTATCTCTTGCTGAAAAGAAAATGATTGTGATTTTGGCTCTTATCGTTATTGCGATTTTGACCGAACCCTATCATAAGGTTCAAATTGGCTGGTTGTTCCCATTGTTTGTTGGAGTCATTTACTTACCAGGTGTTGGTTTGGCAAAACCTGATTCACTAAAGAAACTTAACTTCCCGATAATTATTTTCGTTACAGCAACACTGACTATTGGCGCAGTTGCCAGTAGTGTTGGAGGCAGTAAGTTCTTAGCCGACTTACTTACACCTATTATGAGTGGCTCAAAATTATATACTTTAACATCAGTATGGGTGTTTGGAATTATCATTAAATTTTTGTTGACACCTTTAGCAGCTTTGGCGACATTAACTGAGCCAATTGTTAGATTAGCTCAACATGCCGGATTAAATCCAGTGCCTGTTCTTTATGTCTGGAATCAAAGTATGGAACAAGTAATTTTCCCGTATGAATATGCTCTGGTTCTTCTCGCATACAGTTATGGCTACTTATCACTAAAAAACCTAATGAAAGCGTTTAGCATTAAACTAGTTTTTAATATTATTTATTATTCTGATTGCTGTGCCTTTCTGGAAGCTAATAGGTTTGTTTTAACGAGCGAGTTTTAAGACTGAGACATTTGTGTAAAACAGATATTTAATTAATGAGGAGAATAAATATGGTTAAATACGAACGGATACCCCACATTATTACAAGACAAAATGAACTTGAAAAGGCCTTTCTTGATAAGTTTGAAACGGGTAATTATACACTGGACAATCCCTTGATCGTTCTAAACCCTTATGAAATTGCTCCCTTAACTGTTATGCTTCTATTTAATACACCGGTGGCTTGTGAAACGACCATTGTTGTGAAAGGAAAGAAACATCCAGGGGATATTCGCCATACATTCCCTTGTACAACAAAACACATTCTTCCTGTATATGGCCTTTATGCGGACTATGAAAATACTATTGATATTATTCTTTCTAATTCCGAAAGAAATACGATTCAAATTAAAACTGATCCATTACCCTCTGATGTTGCAGTTGCTACATCTATTAAAACAACGCCGGAATATATGGGCAATAACATTATGCTCCTTACGACAGCTATGCGTTCAAAGCCTGCCGGTTATGATTACGCCGGTGATATACGTTGGTATTCTAATACGAACTTTAACTTTGATTTAAAGCGTATGCCGAACGGGCATCTTTTGGCTGGCACTGAGCGCCTGGTAAAAATGCCTTATTTTACGAGTGGTTTATATGAAATGGCTTTCAGCGGTAAAATTTTCAAAGAATATGTATTGCCCAGCGGATATCATCATGACCAGTTTGTGATGGAGGATGGCAATATTTTAGTGCTCACCTTTGATTTCTATTCTGGAACGGTAGAAGATACTTGTGTGCTTCTTGATCATAAAACCGGTGAAATCCTCAAAACATGGGACTTCAAAACAATATTACCTCAAGATGTGGCTGGTTCAGGCAGTCAAGATGAGCATGATTGGTTCCATAACAATGCAGTCTGGTATGACAAAAAGACTAATACCCTGACTCTTTCTGGGCGGCACCAGGATGCCATTATTAATCTTGACTATGAGACAGGCAACTTGAATTGGATTATTGGAGATCCAGAAGGTTGGCCTCAGGACATGGTGGAAAACTATTTCTTCACTCCTGTGGGTGATGGAGATTTCGATTGGCAGTATGAGCAGCATGCCTGTGTTGTCTTGCCGGATGGTGACATCATGGTTTTTGATAATGGGCATTTCCGGGCTAAGAATAAAGAAAACTACCGTGCAAATAAGGATAACTTTTCTCGTGGAGTACGCTACCGGATTGACACAGATAAAATGACGATTGAGCAAATTTGGCAATATGGAAAAGAACGCGGTGCCGACTTTTTCTCTCCTTATATCTGTAATGTTGAATATTATAATGAAGGTCATTATATGGTTCACTCCGGGGGTATCGGCTATGAGAACGGTGTAACAAGTGAAGGAATTCTAGCGGTTAGAAAAGCTAGACTTCCCGAATTCAAGGACAATGTTTATACCTTCAATTCTATTACGTGTGAGCTTTTAAATGATGAGTTGGTTTATGAATTACAGGTTCCGGCTAACTGCTATCGAGCCGAGAAACTTCCTCTTTATTATGCGAATGAAATCGCAGAGCTCGGCGCAGGCCAGAAACTCGGACAACTAATTAAGACGCAAACCACGCGGATGAAAATAAAAGCCAGTGAAACGGGAGAATTTGTTCCGGACCATTATGAAGCAAAGATTATTGAAGAAGAAGATCGTTTTAATTTCAATGGGATCTATGAAAGTGGCGATATAGCTCAGATTCTTTTAGTGCATGAAAGCGGAGACACCTTAAGATACCCGATTAATACGGTGGCTCAAGACTTCAAAGCCATGTGTGTAGGAACATTTCAGAAAGCAGATCCTCGGAATGTTGATACATTTATTAACAAAACAGGATTATCTGGCAAGTATCAAGTAAAACTAATTGCTGACGAAAAAGTTTATGAAACAGGTGTTACAATCCAAGCATAACATATCTGTGTATTTGCTCTTATTTGTCGAGGAGGATAACGATGTCATTACCAAAATTAAATGCTAATAGTTTCGAAGAAAAGATTTATGATGCAGGTGAAGCTTGTCTAGTCGTTTTCTCTAGAAAAACCTGTCATGTATGTAAGGAAGTCGTTCCCAAAGTTGAAGAGTTACAGCCCCAATATGAAGGTAAGTTTGGATTTTACCATGTTGATGTTGAGGAGGATAAGCCATTATATCAATCTCTGTCACTCAAAGGAGTTCCTCAGATTCTATTTTTTAAAGATGGGGAATACCAAGGTAAACTCACGGGGAATGTGGATGATGAGGAAATAGAAGAGAAGATTGAAGAGTTTCTTTAGTGAACTCGCTTACGCTAAAGCTGAACATAAGGGCTTCAGATACAATAATGTCCAGTGGACATTATTGCCGAGCCGCCGTTCCCAATAGGAATACTTAGCGGCGAAGGAGGAATCTATCCCATCTGAAGTTAACGAAGGACTCACCATCACTTACAGAAGTGGGGACCCTAAAAACTGGATAAACATAGCAAATAAGAGAGAAGGATTGGAAGACGTGGAAAACTCCTATGATTTAATTATAATCGGTGGAGGACCTGCAGGGCTAACAGCGGCAATTTATGGCGGAAGAGCCAAACTTAAAACCCTGGTTATCAATAAAGGTACCGTTGGCGGGTTGGTAAATACCACGCGGGAAATTGTTAACTATCCCGGATATGGACAAGTCAGCGGAGAAGATCTCATGAAGGACTTTAAAAAGCACGTCGAATCCTTTGGCGTAGAACTTCTGCGTGATCAAGTCGTAAGAACGGATTTCTCACAGGAAGATAAGATCATCACCACGAAAAAGGGCAAAGTATTTTCGGCCAAGGCAATTATCATCGCCTGCGGCAGTGAACCGAGACTTTTAGATATCCCTGGTGAAAAACGCCTCCGCGGCAGCGGAGTCGCATACTGCGCCACGTGTGATGCCGAGTTCTTCGAAGGTGAAGGTGTTGTTGTTGTCGGCAGTGGGGATCAGGCTATTGAAGAAGGCATGTACATTACTAAATTCGCTCGCAAGGTTACCGTGATCGTGCTCCATGACGAAGGTATTCTTGACTGCAATAAAGTGAGTGCAGAAAGAGCATTTCAAAATGGAAAAATGGAATTTATCTGGAATTCCACGCTAGAAGAAGTTTTGGGTCAAGATAATGTTGAAGGGGTTAAGATTAAGAACTTAAAAACCGGTGGTTCAACTGAACTTTCTTGTCAGGGTGTCTTTTTCTTTGTGGGTATGGTACCTTCGACCCACTTTCTTAAGGAAAGCGGCATTGAGATGGACAGAAGAGGGTATATCCCGGTTAATGAATTAATGGAAACAAACCTTGAAGGGGTTTATGCGGTTGGAGACAATCGGGTTAAATATCTGAGACAAGTGGTTTCAGCTGCCGGGGATGGAGCCGCTGCAGCTGTTGCCGCTGAGCGCTATATCGAAGAAATGAAAGCTTTTAATTCGAACGTCTTGGAAAGTGATAAGCAAGTTCTTCTACTCTTCTTCAATGCTTTAGATAACGAGAGCTTGGAATTTTCGACTCTATTGGAAAATGTAAACAAAGAACTTATGGAACGGTATAAGATCGTAAAAGTTGATATGACCACCAAGAAAAATCTAGCACATAAATACGCTATCGAAAAGGCGCCCTCAGTTATGGTATTAGATAAAGGCCAGGTAGTTATGCGTTTGGATTGTTCAGCAGCAAAAGAAGACCTAAAATCCCAGTTATGCTAAAGACTAAAGACTAAAGAGTAACGAGTAAAGACTGAAGACTGAAGACTTTAAAATCAAGCACTCTCCTGTCAACAGAATTGGCAAGGAGGGTGTTTTTCATTGTCATTTCTTTGTGAAACAATAGTAACTATTTTTATACAGGTTTAACGGGCTTGGAATGAACATATTGTTGTAAATGAGAAAATTATAGCGAATGTTAATTGCTATCGCAACTAACATTCGCTATAATTAGTTGCGATAGCAATTAATTTAGAAAGGAATTATATCATGGAAAAACATTCAATAGGTAGATATATCGCGTCAATATACCGTTATCAAAGCATTCTCATTAATAAACAGTTTGAACAATATGGTATTGGTTGTGGGCAGCATACTATTCTAATAAATATCGCTTTAAACCCTGGTATTAATCAAAAGGATTTAAGTGAACGAGTTAAAATAGACCGTGCCAATACCCACAGAGCTATAAAAAAGCTTGAGGCGCTGGGCTATATTCATACCGATAGAGATGAAGACGATAAACAAATCATTAGATCCTGTTTAACAGAAAAAGGGGAGAAATTGATGCCCTCAATTAAAAGCGGTTTACATGACATAACAGAAATAATGATTAAGAATTTTGAGGATCCAGAAAGAGAAGAGATAACTAACTTACTGCAGAAAATCGAGGAAAATGTACAAAAGTACGTTAAATCTTTGAGAGATGATAGTTGACTTTTTCGATATCATTGCGGTAAGGAAATATAAAGTAAGAGGAGTTTATATATGTTTGGTACTGAAATTCACAGTGTAGCAAAGAGATTAATGCTTATTAGGGGATTACGCAGTATTGGGCAAGGAGCGATGGTTGTAGATATTACCCTTTATTTAGCAGCACTTCATTGGAGTGGTACTATGATCGGCGGGGTAACATCAGCTGCCGGCTTGTTCGGAGCAATCCTGATCTTGTTAGTTGGTATTATCAGTGATAAGTTAGGAAGAAAACCGTTTTTGCTGATATTTGAGTTAATGACCATGGTAGCAGCCGTTGCCTCTTGTTTTACTACTAAAGCGATTGTACTTGTTTTAGCCATAGTAGTTGTAGGGTTTGGTCGGGGTCAAAGTGGTGCCGCAGGTCCTTTCAGTCCAGCCGAACAGGCTTGGCTGGCTCGCTGTGTAAAACAGTCCCAGCGCGGAAAAGTATTTAGCCTGAATAATGCGATCGGTTTTATAGGGATGGCTCTGGGGGCAGCCATCGGCGGTTTGCCTGGCTTGATGCACGTAAGCAGTCCGCTGTTGGCCTACCGGCCGATTTTTATCCTGGTGGCGGTGTTCTCTCTAATATGTACCGTTGTTTTACTGAATACTGAAGAAATAAAAGATGATTCCGATAGTCCGGTAAAAACGGAAATTAAAAATGAAAAAGTCATCCCAACCAGTGAAACTAATATACGTCGTCAGGAAAATATGGCCATGCTTAAATTTGCCCTGGTAAACACAATCAATGGTATTGCGGTCGGGTTAACCGGACCAATGATGGCGTATTGGTTCAGTCTAAGATATCATGTTGGTACAGAAGCAATTGGTGTAACTCTTTCGCTGTCATTTCTGTTGACAGGAATATTTTCAGTAATCAATGGATTTATGGCGGACAAGTACGGCATGGTAAAGTCTGTCACCTGGATGAGAGTAATTGGGTCTATGTTAATGGTGGCACTGCCCTTTATGCCGAATTTTAGTTT
The DNA here is from genome assembly GCF_001029285.1 of Desulfosporosinus acididurans. GTDB lineage: Bacteria > Bacillota > Desulfitobacteriia > Desulfitobacteriales > Desulfitobacteriaceae > Desulfosporosinus > Desulfosporosinus acididurans. The sequence goes on along the minus strand of NZ_LDZY01000017.1, from coordinate 17,065 downwards.
AGCTTCATTTATCTATGTGATTAGAAACGCTATTAATCGTGGTACACAAGGCAGCAGATCAGCCTTAAGTGCCAGTCTGACCCGTGATAAGCGAAGAGGTCTGGCTACAAGTATCAATGCCTTGTCTATGCGGCTGCCATCAGCTGTTGGTCCTGCCATATCAGGATACATGTTTGAAACAGGTCTTTTGGCATTACCTTTGATCTTAACTGCGGGCTTGCAATTGATTAATGCCGGGCTTTATCAATGGGTTTTTGGCAACTATGATAAAGCGAAGACTAATCCTTAACTTTAGAGTAAAGGGCTCAATTAGATCATGTGAACGCTTTAGAGATCAAGGCTTATTTGTGGATAGCGGCGAAGGAGGACCCACCCTCACTTAAGTGGAAGTCTTAAAAACCGGATAACTTAAATCCCTCTTGCCGTAATGGTGGGAGGGATTTTGTTCGCGATTGAAGAAACAACCCATCGTTTTATTCAATTGCGAAATTGCAATGTCAACGTATATTAATTCAGTTTCTATGAGGATAAAACAATTCCTTATAAAATCCTTATAATTGCCTTTTATAATGTTAACAAACAAATGAAGGGATGATGAAAATGGGAAACACCATTTTACAGACCAAAGATCTTTGCAAAACATTTAAAGGGCAGAACGTGGTAACCAATATTTCGCTGTCTATCGCAGAAAACTCAATCTACGGCCTGCTTGGGCCAAATGGTGCTGGTAAGTCAACAACGCTGAAAATGATCACAGGTATGCTCCGCCCGACATCCGGTCAGATACTTTTTGAAGGGCATCGGTGGCGGAGAAAAGATCTTAACGATATTGGCTGCTTGATCGAATCTCCGCCCCTGTATGAAAATCTGACGGCTTATGAAAACCTGAAAGTCAGGACGACGTTATTGGGCCTTCCTGAATCCCGTATCAGCGAAGTGCTCGCCATTGTTGATCTAAAGGACACGGGGAAAAAACGCGCGGGACAATTCTCCATGGGTATGAAGCAGCGCCTTGGTATTGCTCTTGCCCTTTTGAATCATCCGAAATTATTGATCCTGGACGAGCCGACCAACGGTCTTGATCCCATAGGTATTCATGAATTGAGGGAACTGATCAAGTCATTTCCCCGACAGGGTATTACCGTGATTCTCTCCAGCCACATTTTGTCCGAAGTTGAGCAGATCGTTGACCACATCGGCATCATTGCCAACGGCGTTTTAGGCTATCAGGACGTTGTTAATCCCGGACAGAATCTCGAAGAATTGTTTATGCAAGTCGTCGCGATGAATCGGAAAGTGGGGTGAGGCAAGTGTTCAGGCTTATTTCCAGTGAATATCAAAAACTAAAACGCACGTTCACTAAAAGGGCTGCCTTCTTAGCGCCTATTGTCACAATGCTGCTTTGTGCTCTATTGGGAGCAGGGACATTTTTTCAGTCCGGCAGTTTTAATTGGTGGTACACGATGCTGCTGCCCGGTATGCTTTCCCTCATCTGTGCCGGTATCGTGCAAAAGGATAAAAAGAAGCTGAATTACCGTGGAATTATGAGTCTTGCTATTGAGCCAAGGAGAATCTGGTTGGGAAAGGTTGGGGCCTGCATCCTGCTCTATGGTATATCATGTGTGGTTTTCTTCATTGGCGTAACAATTGGCGGGCATATATTTGGAAGCTTTTTCACTCTGGCTCAAAGTGGCACAGCAAGTCTTCTGCTGTTTGTTACCTTCTTATGGCAAATACCCTTTTGTATGCTTATCGCGGATAGATTGGGCTCTTTTGCTGCTATCTTTATAAACCTTGTGGGAAATATTTTAGGCGTTATATTTGCGGCCAAAAGTATATATTGGTGGATACCTTTTGCAATTCCGACACGGCTGATGTGCCCTGTTATTCATGTACTGCCAAACGGATTAACGGTTCCGGCAAACGATCCGCTGCTTTCATTCAGCGTAATAGTGTCAGGCGTTCTCATTACTTTGGTTTTATTCATAGTTTTGTCCGTGCTTACCGCCTTACCATACCGCAGACTGGAGGCAAAATAAATGATAGAGTTTATTCACTGCCTGCAGGCTGATTTTATCAAAATCAAAAGAAGGCCTGTATTATGGATTCATTTTCTTATTCCAATTGTCGGAATCTCTATTTTGCTTCTAATCTTCGCCTTCTCCAAGCAGTCTCCCGGGTTGAATGCGCTCGACTGTCTGGGGGCAATCGCTCTCTCATTTCCGACGCTTATCGCTATTGTCTGCTCTATGATTGGCGATCAGGAGACGGAAGCAGGTAATTATCAGCAACTGTTAACGAATCCATCCAAGCTGCGGCCCTTTCTGAGCTTGTCTGCCTTGCTCCTGTTGCTCGGGTCTGGCGCTGTGTTGCTCGCCGCTCTTGGTTTTGAAGCAGGATTTGCCGTTATCCTGCATCACGTACCGATTGGACCGGAATTTTATTTATCCGGAGCTGCAATTTTGTTTAGCAGTAATATTTTTCTGTATTTCCTGCATCTATTTTTAAGCTTCCGCTTCAATAAAGGAGTTTCCATTAGTATCGGTATTGTGGAAAGTCTGTTGTCTGCTCTGCTGATTACGGGCCTTGGTGACGGAAAATGGATGTTCATTCCCTGTGCTTGGGTCCTTCATTTTTTAAAGGTTTTCGGTATAACCAATTTTGGCGGATCTATGCCGACGGCCTGCGGCTTACGGACAGGTATTGTGCTATGTGTCCTTGAAACCCTATTGATATTTGTTTTCTCTATTATCTGGTTTTTGAGCTGGGAAGGGAAGAGAGCAGAGGAATAGCTGCTTTTGTCTCTGTTGCTTACAAACAAGAGAATCGCTATACTTTAGAAGAATGGGGATGGTTTTATGGCTAATATATTGACGGTTGACGATGATCAAGGGGTTCTTGTTCTGCTTAGGAACATTCTGTGCAAAGATGGACATACTGTCGTTACTGTCAATGAGCCTAAAAAGATATTTGATTTGCAGTTGGGACGATTCAATTTAATCCTTCTTGATGTGATGATGCCGGGTGTTGATGGATTTGTGCTTTGCCGGCGGATACGGGAAAGGGTGGATTGCCCTATTCTGTTTCTTACAGCAAAGTCGATGGAAGGTGATGTTATGACGGGGCTTAGTGAGGGTGCCGATGATTACCTGCTGAAGCCTTTCGGTGCCGGGGAACTCCGGGCGCGCATTAGCGCCCATCTGCGGCGGGAAAGCCGACCCAAGCATAATATGCTTTGCCTGGACGCCATTTCTTTTGATCTGTCTGGTAAAACAGTGATGGTTGATGATCAATCTGTTCCGTTAACGAAGGGTGAATATGATATTTGTGAATTTCTCGCCTGCAACCGAGGACAGGTTTTTTCCAAAGAAAAGATCTATGAGACTGTTTTCGGCTTCGATGCTGTCGGTGAAAGCAGTGCTGTCGTGGAACATATCAAGAATATCCGCGCCAAATTCTCCTCCGAGAAGGTATCGCCGATTGAGACCATTTGGGGGATTGGTTACCGATGGCGCTGAGAAATAACGAACATCGGCGTCAACCTCAAAAACTGCGCCGACTTTTCACAGGGTATCTAGCTGTTTTTTGCCTTGGAACAATTCTGTTTGTCGTTTCGCTCTTCGCAATCTTCGACCTACTTCTGACAAATAGCGTTATTTTGCCGGCCAACTACGGGGAAGTGCAGCTATCCGTCATGAAAGAAAAGATTGCAAGCAGCAATACTGTCACACCGGATATGATACCGGAAACATGCAGCTATGGAGTTTTTACACGGCAAGGCAGGTTCGTTTCGGGAAATTTTAATAAAAAAGATGCTGCAATGGCATGGGATTTGACGCAGAAGCAAGGACGGGACCGAGATTTTATATATTACTATTTACCTATTCCCCGCCGAAATGAGATTTGCATTGTCCGGTATACGCTGCTTGCGCAGTTCAGCTCGCCGGTTTTGCGTCAGTTTTTGCCCTCCCCGGAAATCCTTTTTGAACTTGTATTGGGTCTCGGATTCCTATTGGAAGTTTTTTTGCTAGCATCCTCCTTCGGAAGAAAACTGACGAAAAAACTGCACAGTTTGGAAAAGGCAACGGAAAAAATTCAGAATCATGATCTGAATTTTTCTGTTGAATCGAGCGGAATCTATGAAATCGACAATGTGCTGTATTCCATAGACAAAATGAAAGAAGCTCTAAAAGAGTCTTTGCAAAAGCAGTGGGATCAGGAGCAGACCCGACGGGAACAAATCTCGGCACTTGCGCATGATATTAAGACGCCGATCACCATTATTCGCGGAAATGTAGATTTGCTGTCTGAAACAAACCAGACAGAAGAGCAGAAGAGTTACACTGGCTACATTATAGACAGTGCTCGTCAGATGGAACAATACGTCAGAACGCTGATCGAAATTTCCAAGGCTGAAATGGGATTTTCTCTACATAAAGAAATTCTTGACACAGGTACTTTTATTACGAAAATCCATAAGCAGATTTCTGCACTAATGGCGGTCAAGAGGTTGTCTCTTGATTTTAAAACCAGAAATCTTCCGCAAAGCTTGCACGCAGATTCCGATTTGCTGCAACGGGCAATTTTGAATATTGCTGCCAATGCTGTAGATTTTTCGCCGCAAGGTGGGACAATCGTTTTCGATGTTGGCTTTGCAGGCGATACTGTTCAATTCTGCGTCGTTGATTCTGGTAATGGTTTTTCGGAGGATGCCCTTAAAAATGCCACACAGCAGTTTTATATGGGCGATAAAAGCCGTTCGTCAAAAGCCCATTATGGAATGGGGTTATTTATTGCCAATTCCATTGCTGTGCAGCATAAGGGAAGACTATTGGCAGAAAACTCTTCAGAGACTGGTGGGGGTATGGTAACCATTCGAATTCCAATTGAATCGGGAGAGGGTAAATTGAAGTAATTACATTTTTTACCGGATTAATCTTCGTATAATAACAGATAATATTTGAAATCGTTTTTAAGTTGTCTCTCATAAGGAAGCTATTACTGAAGTTGGAGAGTAAAGTTTCCTTAATGGGCCCCACTTTCAAATAAAGCTTAGCGGAGGAATTCGTGAAACGATTCATTAAAGGTTTGTTTAGACTTTTTATTTTCATGTTCGTGGTTTTATGTATTGGCTGGTTTGGTTTAAAGTTTTACTTTACCTATGATTACCGAATATCTGACCAGGTGCGAAGTATTGTAGTTAGTCAAGTAAAAGTTCATCATACCCGTTATCTAACTTACAATGAAATACCGGAAATGTATAGGAACGCTGTGATCTCAACTGAAGATCGGAGCTTCTTTACAAATCAGGGTATCGATTTCAGAGGAATTCTACGTGCAATATTGGTGGATTTAAGTGCCAAACAGCCTCTACAAGGTGGGTCCACAATCACGCAGCAGTTAATTCATAATACTCTCTTGAGTGATATCAAAAAATCATTGAAATGGAAATTACGGGAAAGTGTTTACGCTATTGGTATCTATGACACGCTGAGTAAGCAAGAAACGTTTGAACTGTATGCCAATGTCATTTACTTTGGACATGGGGCTAATGGACTGTATCAAGCGGCAGAGACTTACTTTGCTAAAGCTCCTTCACAATTAAACGATGGAGAACTTACTATGCTTGCTGGACTGCCCAATGCACCAAGCGTATATGACCCATTTATCAATATGGGGCTTGCTCGTGAGCGACAAAATCAGGTTATTCAATGTATGGTTGATTATGGTGTTATTACTGAATCTCAGGCGAAGCATATTTTCGATGAACCTATAGAGTTAAAGTAAACTCGGCGGTAGATTGGCTCATGTGCAAACACTTATGAAACCTTTCGAAGGTTCTCACAGAATGTGAATTATTAATAACATTGGGAGAAAAAGCTCATAAATTTTGCCTCTCGCTGCAATTTTGATTGAATGAAGTTGACAATAATCACATTAAAAGCCGCCCCACTGCAAGGGCGGCTTTTAGTCTTTTTCATGGTTTACTTTATTACTCTTTTGGCACCAACATATGCTTTCCACCAGTATGAGTTAAAGCTGCTTATTGTAACGCCTTTGTGACTAGTGGCATTAATGAATTTTCCGTTACCGAGATAAATTCCAACATGAGTTACAGTATGGCGTGAATTAAAACTAAAGAATACTAAATCACCTGGTATAAGACGGCTGGCTGGGGTAAAAGTTCCAACTTTATACTGATAGGTACTTGTTCGCGGAAGATTGATGCCTACTGCCTTGAAAGCATCCATTGTTAGGCCGGAACAATCAATACCTTGATAGCTTGTCCCACCAAAAACGTATTTGGTACCAATATAACTTTCAGATTTCGCGATAACCTTCTGGACTTCTGCGGAACGAGTTGAATTAGTAGAAGCACTTGCTACTGGAACATAAGATAAAACTCCGATTAAGACTGCTATAATTAATGTTGTAAATTTCTTCACCATGTTAACCTCCAAGAATGAATTTGTTCTTGCGAGAACATGATAAAGGATACCATAGTAACAACTCTGATATCATTAGTGGGTTGTTGGTTTTAACTCTATATATTTACAATTAACGGAGTTGTTTCGGGATGGATATTGGAATATTCCTTATCGTTAATTTTCATCCTAAATTGTTACTCTAAACAATTGATATTCTTAAAAGCAGATCGGCAACTGTGGCCACAGAAGCCTACCGATGTTCATTTTAGAAGTTAGTTGAAAAATAGTTGAGATGGTTAATAGCCAACCCAACATATTATGGGGTGCCGCTTACGGTCATCTATGGACTCTCACTTGCATTAATCATGATTGACCAACTTCCTTCCAGGAAACCCGTTTTACCTAATGGACAAATTGCGAAGGTTGATTTTATATTTATAAGACGATAAATTCGTTGATTGGCTTAATATATTTTTACAAAAATATCCGATAGAAAAATTGTTTATCCGGAATATCCAAACATGCTCTCTTAATGAAGAAGTATAAATTTGCTATAATTAAATAAAAGGCATTGCTTGAGGAGTGAAAACGTTTGAATTCAGATAAAGATTTTGATTCTAACACTATTGTACGAGAAAACGATAGTCCCATCTGTGAAACTGTATGCGTACACCCAGAGGTGATTAATAATTTTGATAATAAACTTATCCTTTATGAAAAAGCTGATGATTTAGCCGAATTATTTAAAACTTTGGCTGATCCGACGCGAGTGAGAATAATCGATGCTCTTGCCAAAGCTGAATTATGCGTGTGCGATTTGGCAGAACTATTAAACCTAAGTCAATCTGCAACTTCTCACCAATTACGTGTTCTGCGCGGCAATAAGCTGGTAAAATATCGGCGTGAGGGAAAAATGGTTTATTATGCTTTGGACGATGAACACGTTTTAAGTTTGTATAATCAAGGGCTTGAACATATTAACGAGCATACAAATAGGTAAAAAATCTTATTGTATGTAATGAGCATATTTGTTACAATACATATGAACAATTAAACATATGTTGGTATGAATAGACATAGGAGTTATGACGACGAGAGGGGGAAAAAAGTGATGACAGAGAAAATAGCGCCAAAATGCGGCCAAGGGCATAATCATGACCACGAGAATAATCTTAATACTGATCATAAATATACCCAGAGTCATAACAATCAGGAGCGATTTAAATATCGAATTGAAGGTGAGTTTTGCCCAAACTGTGCCGCCAAGATGGAACGAATATTGAGTTCTACGCCCGGTTTTGGGGAAACAACCATTAATTACGCTGCAAAGACAGTTTTCCTTCCTCCGATGCTCATTGATCAAGCCCAAGAAATAATGCGGGGGATTGAACCAGGTGTCAAATTGGCAGCAATCAAAGAAAAAAGGGCTCTTGAAGATACTAAAAATGATAACGAGGACCATTTAGATCGCAAGCAGCTGCTTACAATCCTAGTTGCGGCAGTTCTTTTGGTGATTGGATTGGTGTTTGGTTCCCATTGGCATAACAGTAATTTGGAAGTTCTGGAATATGCAATATACTTGAGTGCCTATTTACTTGTCGGTTTCGAAGTATTGGAGAAGGCTGTAAGAAATATTATCCGGGGTGCGATCTTTGATGAGAATTTCTTGATGGCCCTGGCCACAGTTGGGGCAATAGCCATTCACCAACTTTCGGAAGCTGTCGGTGTTATGCTTTTTTATTCTGTCGGTGAACTTATAGAGAACCGAGCGGCTGACCGTTCCCGCCGTTCCATTAAGGCTTTGGTTAATATTCGTCCCGACTATGCTAATTTGCTTAATCAACTTGACGTCACCAAAGTCGATCCTGAAGATGTCTTAGTCGGTCAGCAGATTCTAGTCCGCCCAGGAGAGAAAGTTCCGCTCGATGGTGAGATTTTACACGGAAGCTCATTTGTGGATACTTCAGCATTAACAGGGGAGTCTGTTCCGCGTAAGGTGAACGTCGGGGATACGGTTCTGGCCGGTATGATCAACAACTCCGGTGTCTTGACGGTTAAAGTTATGCACGAATTCGCCGATTCCTCCGTGCAAAAGATATTAGATTTGGTAGAGAACGCTAGTTCACGTAAAGCAAATACAGAGAAATTTATTACGACGTTCGCTAGGTATTATACCCCCGGTGTTGTGGCCGTCGCTTTAGGGATAGCTTTAATTCCGCCGCTCTTCATGGGTGGAGTTTTCAGTGAATGGCTATATCGGGCCATGACGATTTTAGTAATCTCGTGTCCTTGTGCTCTCGTCATTTCTGTCCCTCTGGGTTATTTCGGAGGAATTGGGGGGGCCTCCAGGCAGGGAATTTTAGTTAAAGGAGCAAATTATCTCGAAGCTTTAACCAATGTAAGGACTGTTTTGTTTGACAAAACAGGAACTTTAACGGAAGGAGTCTTCCAGGTAGTGAAAATTGCCCCGGTTCAAGGTTTCACGGAAAATACCTTGCTCGAATTGGCGGCTAAAGCGGAAATTCATTCGAATCATCCCATAGCGAAGTCTATTCGCGAAAAATTCGGGAAGATTCTTAAGGCCGATGAGCTCGATCAATATCAAGAAATCAGCGGCCAGGGGATTCAAGCAACGATCAAAGGTCAATATGTCTTAGCGGGAAAGGAAGAACTTATTAAGCAAGCGGGAATTGAAGTTCCTTCAATTGAAAATAAAGAAGCGGGAACCTTGGTCCATCTCGCTATCGATGGAGCATACGCAGGTTATATTTTGATAGCTGACCGGGTTAAAGTTGGGTCGCGCGAAACGATTGCCCGCCTAAATACTGCCGGGATAAAGACTGTCATGTTAACAGGTGATCAGGAAAAAGCGGCACAGGCGATTGCAGATGATTTGCAAATTAGCGAGCATCATTCCGATTTGCTTCCTGAGCATAAAGTAGCCTGGCTAGAAAGCTATTTGAAACAGTCCGGTAAAGGTAAAGTTGTTTTTGTCGGTGATGGGATTAACGATGCTCCCGTTTTAACACGCGCCGACATCGGCGTTGCCATGGGCGGTCTGGGATCTGATGCAGCGATTGAAGCAGCCGATGTGGTTTTGATGGAAGACCAACCTGGTAAACTTATTGATGCCATTGATATAGCACAATATACCAAGAAGATTATTTGGCAAAACATTGCTTTCGCCTTAATTATTAAGTTAGTATTTATAATACTTGGGATGTTTGGTGCAGTTAATATGTGGGAGGCTGTTTTTGCCGATGTGGGAGTTGCCGTACTTGCTATTCTCAATGCAACACGTATTATTAGATATTCAATTCCCGGTCAAATGGCGGAGGGTGGTGGATATTCTACTTCTTTGCGAGGCAATCCGTTAAACGATATGTCATAGTTTTTTGACAGGAGACAAACGTATCGCGTCGATTTTAAGGCCGTAAACGTACAGAATAACTCTGTTCGATTACGGCCTTTTTGTTTTGTTTTTTGTGGTTACGGAATTTTGGCAGGATCAATGAAAACATTTGTTGCAAAGTCTCCCAAACGACTACAAGTATTTCTCAGCTCATTGGAATAATCTTTCCAAAATGGGATATCTGTATTGCAAGCGGGGTATAAAATAGTATTAACTATCTCAGAAGGGTATTGGGATGACGATGTATTTTGAAGAGACCGGAAATAGAAGCATGCCTTCGATTGTATTTATTCATGGCGGCGGAATAAGCGGATGGATTTGGCATAAGCAGGTTGAGCATTTTAGCGATTACCATTGTCTTGTACCTGATTTACCAGAACACGGGAAAAGCATAAATGAAGGGCCGTTTAATTTAAGAGATTGTGCTGATCGCATAGCGGAACTCATCGAAAACACAACGAATCATCGTAAAGCTCATGTAGTTGGTCATTCTCTTGGAGGCAAAGTAGTAATCGAACTCCTCGCCAGACGACCGGATTTAGTGGATCATGCTGTCGTAGCCAGTGCATTATCTAGACCAATGTATCTATTAAGTCTTGTCCATACGCCATTTATCTATAAACTCTCGGCAGCTATGTTGAGAAATAAAGCGATGCAATCGTTTATAGTAAAGCAGTTTAAGTTTCTTGATAAAGTCTCAATCGATAATTGTATGGCCGATTTTAGAAGATTAACTGCAGATTCGCTATACAGGTTATACGACCAACTATATCAATTCGGAAAGATTCCTATTTTCGAACTAAAACATGCCAACGTCCCGACTCTAATATTAGCTGGGGAAAAAGAACCAAAAGCTATGAAGCAATCTGCAGCCGATATTGTGGAGGCCCTTCCTAGATCAAGAGGTATAATAATAAATGGGGCTGACCATACGTATCCATGGACTGCATCTGATAAATTCAACGACTTAATCAGAATGTGGATTAACGATAAAATATAGAGAATTAGAAGAGACAGTAATCAATAAAGGTGATAAGTTAAGATAATGAACTATTTGCTTGCTAGAAATGGACAAAGTAATGCTTGGAATGTGGGGAACATATTACGGAGTCTGTAAATGGAAGTCGTCTGGCCGGGAGAGTTGGAGTTTGGGAAGCTAAAAATTAAGTAAAATAAATGGAAAATATTGACAAGTACTTTAATATAATAGAGCATAAACAAACATTTTGGAAGGATAAATTATGACGAAATCCTCACATTTGAATTGCTATTATGCTAAACCAAATACTATGTATTTTAGCCACGGATACCCTAAAAAAACAATAACCACAACAGCTGTGATAGATTGGTCAAGACTATTATGGCCCAATGGATGTTTCTTAACCCCAGCTATTATAGGTATTGCGGGGGCAAGTATTTTAGGATTCAGTGTGACTATTTTAGATTCATCGTGCACTTTAGATAAGGGGATGGCAGAGCATGAGGTGTTTGAACGTTCAGAAGTAAATTGTACGAATAAAAGCAGTTGCGCTAATGAAAAAATCGCATCACAAAAAGCTGTATTTTTAGTAAATATTTATACTTTGATTGCAACAGCAAGCATTTCCCTATATATTATTGGAAACCTCTTTTTAGTTATGCCGCAATTTTGGCTTACACTTAGTACGATAATTGTTGGAGCTATTACGGCTATATTGCTATTTTCATCTATGTATTTTTATGTGTATCGTATTAACCCCGGATCCTTTAGTTCTAAATATTTAGGTAGTAATATTTTTTATCAATATTTTTCCTTTATTTATTTTAGTGCTACTAATATTTCTGTTGGGTCTTTTGGGGATATTCTACCGCTGACGATAGGATCCCGCACATTGGTGATTATGGAAGTATTATTCTTCCTGTTCATATTAAGCTGTGGCATTGCTGTCATTCATAAAGCAAAATGAACAAATTTTATGGAGATCCCATGCACTGAGACTAAGTTAAATAGGTGGAGGGGAAAACGGGTGAAAACGCTAAAGATTTATCAGGTTGACTCATTTACTACGGAAAAATTCAAAGGTAATCCTGCTGGAGTTGTCTTAAACGCAGATGATCTTTCAGAAAAAGAAATGTTGCAAATTGCCAGAGAACTGAATAATTCAGAAACAGCATTTATCTTGTCGCCTGACAGTGATGATCATGATGTGAGGCTTAGATATTTTACTCCAAAAGTTGAAGTTCCGGTTTGTGGACATGCCACTATCGCAGCCCATTACATTAGGGCTCTAGAATATAACCTGGATTCTACGACCGTGATACATAAAATTAAAATCGGAATTTTACCAGTTGAAATAAATAGAGTTGGGAATGACTACTCTGTTGTAATGACTCAAGGAAATGTCGAATTTTATCCGCCTCTCGGTAGGCGAGAAAGAGAACATATACTTAAGGCTTTGGAAATTAATGAAGAAGAATTAGATAAGAGATGTCCAATTCAAATTGTATCTACTGGACATTCCAAAGTTATTATCGGAATTCAAACTAAAGATAAATTGAATTCCTTAGCACCAAACATGCTGGCATTAGCCGACATTAGTAAAGTAATCAATTGCAATGGCTATTTTGTTTTTACAATGGATTCAAGCGAAAAAGAAATTTTAACACATGGAAGAATGTTTGCACCAGCCATAGGTATTAATGAAGACCCAGTGATAGGAAATGCCAATGGTCCCCTTGGTGCATATTTAGTGGAACATGGTTTAGTAAAACATAATGATTCTGTCTTTTCCTTCAAAGCAGAACAAGGAGAAGCAATAGGTCGGAGTGGCGTTGTTGAAGTGACTGTGAAATTGAATAACGGAAAACCGAAACAAGTTAAAGTTGGAGGAAAGGCTGTAATTGTGTTTAAGACCGAAATGAGAATCTAAGTCTTAAAAAATTTCTTACCTACCTATATGAGCGTTTTTTGGGGCAAAATAAGACAGATAATGTATTTGACTTAGTAAGTAATCTTCAAAATAAAGATCCTCTTAATTAATGGGTGATTTCGTCTCTACCAGCTTCTTTAAGTTTTCTGTTGAAAGCTTCAAAAACTATTGGGTCTGCTAGCCAAACCATAGCTTGGGCGGATACTAATCCATAAACTAAATGGTTCCATAATGCCGAGTAATACGTTTTTGTTAATCTAAATTTTTTTAGGATACCACTTTTTATACCACCTATAAGACTGCCAAGGGAAAGCATTGATATGAGAATGCCTTTAATTAAATAATGATCTTTACCAGTTTTCTTAAGAATATAAAATAACGGAATTCCCCAAATTGATCCAATTCCAAAATGGGCCAATTCACCCAAAACAAAATTCTTCTTTTGTTTTGTTCTGTAGGGAGGAACAAATAAAGCGGCTGCTATGTAACCATATAAGGTCTCAGATTTGCCTGCTTTAAATATTAGGAAATTTGAAATATCCATGAACATAGTTCCAATTAAACCGCTCAATAATCCAATTGAAATTGAGTCTTGTAATTTCTTAAATTCTTTTATTTTTATAAATAAGATTGTTAAAATATTCAGCACTTCGAGTAATCCCCCTTTTACTCAATAACAGTCAACAAAGTATATTTTGCTTACATCACTATCATTTTATCGATATTAAATAATGTAAAATATGTAAGCAATTCCTCGACAGTATTGAATCATAGTTAATGACAGCTCTTTTCATAATCATTCTTAACTGGATTGAAATCGATGATAATCCCCAAAAGGCGTAGTTGGTGAACAACTCATGACTATGTTCTGCACAACGATCATAAGTTTGATGTTGAACTAAAATAGAAAACTAAATTTGTAAATCATTACGAGGTGAAATAAAATTGTGAATTTGGCATTTCGAATTTCTTCTTTATATTTCTGTGTGAAAGATATGGAAAGAGCAATTGACTTTTACGAAAAATTATTAGGGCAAAAGGTTACAGAGAGAAATGAAATATACAGCGTTTTTAATATAGGTGGTTTTAGATACGGGTCATTTGCGAACCAGAAGATGAATGAAAAGAAAACGTGGGGGAACAACTGTTTACCAAGTTTTGAAGTTAATGACATCAACCTGATTCAAAAGCGGTTAGAAGAACTTAATTGTCCAATTATTTTTCCCTTAACTATTATTGGCAAGAATGAAGTTTTAGAATTTACAGATAGCGAGGGCAATGACATTGAAATCACTTGTCCGCTATAAATATATGAAAAAGATTAGTAGTCATCGCTAATCCAATTATGACTGTTTCTTCAGATATATAACCATCTACTATTGCTTAACTTAAGGTGCGAACAGGATTTGAAATGGCCCATAAATGTTAAATAGGTTGGAGAATTGTGCATGCAGGATTATATTAGAGGTAAAGAATCTGTCATAATCGTTTTACATGAAATATATGGAATTAATCCGTATATTAAATGGGTTTGCGAACATTATTCAGAAGCTGGATACGATGTTATATGTCCGAATTTTATAAAGCCTGAGGTTTATTTCGATTACGATAGAGAAGAAGAAGCTTACAAATACTTCGTTAATAAAGTTGGCTTTTCTCAGATGGTTCATGAAGTTGGAAGAATACTTACGAAAGCAAGAACAGAATACAAAAAGATATTCCTTTTAGGATTCAGCGTTGGGGCAACAGCAGCATGGTTTTGCAGTGAGAACGAAAATTCTGTCGACGGGGTAATTTGCTACTATGGTTCTCGAATCAGGGATTATCTAAATATAACGCCTAGATGCCCAACACTGCTTATTTTCGCAAAAGAGGAAAAGTCTTTTAATGTTTCGGAATTGATAAGTGTTTTAAGAGAAAAGAAGTCTGTCAATGTCTATGTCTTGAACGGCAAGCATGGTTTTAGTGATCTTTTTTCGAAGAACTTTAATAAGCAATCGCAAAAAGCAGCACAGACATTAGTAAATGAATTTATGACAGCTCGAAGAGATACAGGCGCGGCTACCTGAGGAGAAATAATGTATGAGAAAAGGTGGGTTTGAGGTTGACGCAAGATAATAACCAAACAATAACGGAATTACTAAGAAAGCGAATTTCTCTTAGGAAGTTTGCTGATCAACCCCTTAAGCAAGAAGATGTGGATTGGATTATAGAGGGAGCTATGAGAGCACCTACAGCCGGGAATATGATGCTTTATTCCATGATATTGATTACCGATGCCAATAAAAAGCAGATTTTAAGCGAGACTTGTGATCATCAGCCTTTCATAGCCAAGGCTCCCTTGATAATTGTTTTTGTTGCGGATTACCAACGCTGGTTTGACTATTACCAGAGTTCCAATGTTAAAATGTTTTGTACAGATCATGGCCTGGAATTCCGCGGCCCTGATGAAGCAGACTTATTATTAGCATGTTCAGATGCTCTTATTGCAGCGCAAAATGCAGTTATTGCCGCCGAGAGCCGGGGGATTGGTTCTTGCTATATTGGGGATATAATGGAAAACTATGAGAAACATCGCGAGTTATTGAACTTACCTGAATGGGTATTTCCAGTTGGTATGCTCTGTTTCGGGTATTATCCCGAAGGAGCTCGATTGGCCCCTAGGCCACGTTTTGAGCGCAAATTCATTGCTTTCGCAGAGCAATATCATCAATTAACTCCAGAAGAACTAGCTGAAATGTTAGCTATTCGGGAAAGTGCTTTTTCTCCGGGGAATCCTTTTGGAGCAAAGAACTTCGGACAATGGATGTACGCTAGGAAAACTGGTGCACAGTTTTCAACTGAGATGGCTCGTTCAGTACGAGAAGCTTTAAAGAGCTGGAGAGGTGATTTAATTTAGTAGACTTGCTAAGTACCTAAGTACAATAGGAAACAACACCTAATTATAAAGGGTAACTGGTGGTCAAATACGGATTCTTGAGTGTGTAGTCTTCTGAAGTGACCATAGCTTCTAATTCAAAGATAGAGGAATTGGTAGGTTGTATAGCGCCAAGTCCTCAATGATTATATTGCAGATGCGTGGTGAGGATAATGGATGAATTAATTCAAAAGATTGTTGAGTTTAGAGATTCTCGAAATTGGAGGCAGTTCCATAATCCAAAGGATCTAGCGATATCATTAAGCATAGAGGCCAGTGAACTACTCGAAAATTTTCAATGGAAAACTAGTGATGAGAGCGTAACAGTTAATTTCGAAAGAATTCAAGAAGAATTAGCAGATGTATTGATATATGCTTTACTGTTGTCAAATGAATTAAACATTAATCCTGAACAAGCTATTATCGATAAAATAAAGAAGAACGAAGAAAAGTATCCTATTGAGAAAGCCTATGGATCTAATAAAAAATATAATGAGCTCTAGTTACTATGAAGATCGAGATACCAAATCGCGTCCGCTACTCCTGCACGCGCTTGCGCCTAAAACTCAACGTAATTGTGTCATTGAATCCGCTAAATAATATATATTAGATTTTTTTGGAAGCAAGAGGTTATTTACATAGAGAGAAGGATTTAATTTTATGTTAGCACATGTTGGTACTAGGCAGATTGAAACAGATAGATTAATTTTGAGGAAATTTAAATATTCAGACAGCGAAGACATGTTAAACTATTGGGTCAGTGATCCTGAAATTCAGTCAATGTACTCCGAACCAGTTTACACAACCAAGCAGGATGTAAAAATGAATTGTTGGATAAAATATATATCAGTTTCTATGAAAAATGATAATTATTACAGAATGGGCTATACTATTAAAGGAAACCGATGAATGTATAGGGCAGATTGCATATTTTTTGGTAGATAACAATAATCATCTTGCAGAAATTGAATACCGTATTGGGAGAAACTTTCAGAGAAAGGGGCTTGCTACTGAAGCTACAAAAGCCGTTATTCAATTTGGGTTTAGCAAAATGAATTTACATAAGGTACAAATATGTCATAAGTCTACAAATATTCCTTCTCGTAAAGTTATTGAAAAATGTGGGTTTATTTATGAGGGAACATTACGAGACTTTTTTTATATGGATAGTCAATATGTAGATAGATTGTATTATTCAATATTAATTGATGAATTTAAGTCCAGGTAATTGTTCTTCTAACAAGGTTTTGCTAGTCTACTGTCCTGATCGTACAATAAATTGTTAATCACACATCGATATGGATAAATATACCACTAGACATAATGAGCCAATTAATGTTATCATAGTTGAGCACCAAAACGGCTGAAAGAATCCACTAACCTGGATGTAAGGATTTAT
>NZ_LDZY01000016.1 GCF_001029285.1 Desulfosporosinus acididurans | reverse complement strand
ATCCCTAGGTTGCGGGGCAACTTGCAGAACCAGCATGCTACTTGTCGCATCAAACTTTCCAAACACCGTTTCATGCTCGGGAAAGTAGATTTTCAGCCACCTCTGAATGCGATTTTTTATACTGCTCATTTCCTTTTGGATGCGCATTCTGCAAGCCATCGCTATTCGCAGTTCTGCATAGATCCCCTCCGGGATATAGGGCTCATTGTATCTCCCCTCGATGACCAGCTTAGCAATTGTTTTGGGGTCCTTAGCATCCGTTTTGCTGGGGTGGTTGTCATCAAGCTCCTTACTACGCTTTACATGGAATGGGTTTACGAGGACTAGCTTAATGCTTTGCTCTTTTAGATATGATGCCAGGCCGAACCAGTAATGGCCGGTTGGCTCTGCGCCTACCACTATGCAGTCCTTTTGTGCTTGACCTTTTAAACGTTCAATCCATGCATAGAAATCCCTGAATCCTTCAGCACTGTTTTCAAACTTGAATACTTTGCCCAGCTCTACTCCTCGCCAGTCGAAAGCCCTGGCGTAATGAAGCTCGCTGGCGATGTCCACTCCGATAACAATACTTCTTTCAGAAAGTTGCTTTAGTTTCTCGTTTTGTGTAAAATTCATTTGGGATGACCTCCGTTATTTTGATTGGATTCTGTTGGCCAACAGTCCTTTCAAATTGTAACGTGAGGTCTTCTTTTTGACAAAGCTCATTTTTTCCTACTACAGGAATGCTCCTTTAACTTTAATTTTACAGTTTCCAAAATATAATATTTTATTCTTTAATCCAAAATAAGAGCAGAGGTAAAGATTCTATTTTTTGAAAGATAAAGAGAACAAGAATTCATATTAGAGTATCTATAAAAAATATCTCGATCAAAAGCTTAGCCCCAAATATTCCAAGGTGTTGTATAAAAAACCATATATGAGAAATTATAAACTAGTGAGAGAGATAAAAAAGGCAGGGTTGAAAATGGTAGATATTATGGATAAAGTCCAAAAGATAGCTGAAATCGGTAAATCCTCCCGGGAAAAGCAAAGAATAATTAATGTAATTGAAGTTTTTTATATATGGGATGTGTTAGTCACCAAGTTAGATGCCTTAGAAAGCATCCAGATTTTTGAACATATGATTGAAGACAATGATTTGAAGATAATAAAAAACAAGGTCAAGGATGGCCTTTTTCTGGGGATTAACGATATGGAAGCTTTAATGCGGGATTACGATTTGCCTTTTCCTATAAGACCGCCGGCAGACGTAAGTTCGACAGTTCAAATCGAGGCTGTCAACGATAGAGACATTTTTCTAATGTTTTATGAAGTTATTGCCGCATTTTTCCCTATTCTTGGTATCGGCTTTATGCAAAGTACCACTCCTGACGTCAGGAAAGGACTAAAAAATCACTTGCTCTTGACTATAGAATTACAAGAAATGTTGGTCGAATACGGTAAATTAAAAGGCTATTTAAATCAACCGCCTGTCTACCGTCCATAAAAGTAAAAAAATTGAGGTTTAGATTATGAAGATATTAAAGTATATTAAAGATATCTCCGAAATGAACGAGTTTCTTAGGGATAAACAAACTACCATAAATGTCAGCGAGGTTTATCATCTCTGGAATCATTTGATGCAGAGATATAACGTTATCTATATTACTAATCTTTTACATAACTTTGTCAAAGATGATGATTTGAAATTAGTCCTTAATTTAGGCAACAAAACTCTTGCTAAGCATACCGAGTTGTTAGAAAAAGAGCTTTTGAATTATGGCATTACTTTACCCCTTCGGCCGCCCAAACAAACCCAAGAGACGGTAAATGCTGAGCTGATATCGGACAGGCATATTTACAGGCGGATTTTAAGGGGTATCCAAGCCTTTTTGCCGGTTCATACCATGGCCTTCATTCATAGCACATCGCCCAAAATTAGAGATTTGTTTATTTCCTTTATGGAAGAAGAAATGAAAATCTATGATAACTATCTCGAATACGGCAAAATCAAGGATTATTTAATTAAACCACCGGTCTATAGGCCATAGCTAAAACGAGAAAGATAAGTGTTACGCTAAAGTTGAAAATATTTATATATCAATTATTATATTACATTAGGCTCGCAGGAACGAGAAAAAATGGCCTTGCTTTCGAGGAAACTTACATCTTGAAACGAGGCCACTGTATTTTCTTGGAGGCCATAATGTTTCTATTGGAATTAATGAGCTTAATAATTATTGTAAGGGCTAACTAAAAAATTAGAGGAATTATAAAAATTATATCGAAACAATTAGATAAAATTTGTGATATTCAAGTCATTGTAAAATGATAAATTAAAATATTCCTAAAGTTTTTATATTAAGTAATCAAAAATGGTATGATTGGTATATTATTCCGATTATGTTGTGCGCACTAGAAGACAATTAATGTTTTATAAAAAGATGGTGAAATTTTGAGCGGTAAAATCAAACAGATAATTGATGAGATTATTTTTCAAAGATCAAGAGGTAATCCCGCAATTGCAGAAATGACAAAAGCCAAATTTATCTTAAAAGGAATTAATCCTAATCAATATGACAATTCATCGATAGATGATCCAATAATCATTGAAAGATTGCTTAAAATTGCTAAAGAATTAAATATTAATACTATGGAAGAAGAGTTAATTAATATTAAGCCGGTCTATTCTACTCAAACGACTATAAGCGAAGCTGTATCCGAAATTAAACGACAGTTATTAAATTTTAAAGTAAAACTTTTGATATTCTTTGGCTCTTCCAGCTTTGATTACAATAAATTAAGCGCTTGTATGCAAGAAGCCTTTGACGATTGTATAGTGATTGGATGCTCCACTGCAGGTGAAATAGTAAATGGGAAATTTTTAAAAAACTCTGTAGTTGCGATGGCTTTTAATTCAAAGATTATTTCGGATGCAAAAGTGGAAGTAATTGAACATCTTCAAAATAAATTATGCGTTGAAGGAGCATTTAAATCCTTTGAAAAATACTTTAATTTAAGTTCATCTGCAATGAACCCTAGAGAGTATGTTGGAATTGTCTTAATTGATGGGCTAAGTATGAAACAAGAAAAGATTATGGATAAAATTGGCGATAGAACAAATGTTTATTTTATTGGCGGTTCTGCTGGGGATGATCTCAAGTATGTCAAAACACATGTCTGTGCAAACGGCAAGGCTTATACCGATTCAGCGGTTCTTCTTCTTCTTAGAATGAGTCCATATGCTGAATTCAATATTATTAAAACTCAAAGCTTCAAGGCCTTAGATCATGTTCTTATCGCAGATAAAGTTAATGAAGAAACTAGAGAAGTCATAGAATTCAATCACAAACCTGCGATTTTAGCGTATGCGGATGCAATAGGTGTAAAATCTATTGAAGAAGCAACTAAGTATTTTTTGACCCATCCTGTTGGGTTGGTTATTGGAGAAAAAGAAATCTTAGTAAGAAGTCCTCGCGAAACGAGAGGGACAAATATTAAATTTGATTGCAGCATTCTCGAAGGAATGGAAGTTCGATTACTCGAATCAACTAATATTATTGAGGATACAAAGACTTCCCTAAATAATATTAAAGCAGATAAGATTGAAGGGATCATAAATTTCCAATGCATTAAGCGAACACTTGAATTAGAAAAGAAAGGTTTGCTTACAGAGTATAGAAAAATTTTTAATGATATACCAAACGTCGGATTTTCTTCTTATGGAGAGTTATTTATTGGACACCTGAACCAAACTGCTGCCATGCTAGTCTTTAAAAGCAAGGACTATAATTATTATAGAGACTTAAATTCGCGTGAAATCAAAGAACTCATTGATGAAAATAGAAACTTGCATAAAAGAGTAATGGAACTAAATCAACAACTAGAGGAGACAACAGCAGATCTAAAACAGTTTAATATTATGCTTGAAGAGGAAATTTACAATAGGATCAAAAAGGAAGATGAAATTAGATATTTAAGCTATCATGACAAATTGACAGGTCTTTATAATCGTCGATTTTACGAGGAAGAAATAAGACGATTAGATTCTGAAAGGAATCTTCCTCTCTCGATAATTATGGGGGATGTCAATGGCCTGAAGCTTGTGAATGATACTTTCGGACATGAAAAAGGGGATGAACTTTTACTGAAAGTCGCCGGTGTCATTCGGAAAGCATGTAGAACGGATGATATAGTAGCCCGTTGGGGAGGAGATGAGTTTATATTTCTTCTACCACGAACTAACTCGGATGAAGCGGGAGCGATTGTTCAAAGAATTAAGAATCAATGTTCAGACGAACAAGTGAATACTATTTGTATCAGCATTTCTTTTGGGTGGGCAACAAAGAAAGAACCAAGTGAAGATATTTTTAAAACGCTGAAAGTCGCTGAAGATTATATGTATAAAAATAAAATCTTGGACAATCAAAATAATATTCGAGATACAATAACAACAATTATAAATACCTTGCATGAAAAAAGTCCAAGAGAAGAACAACATTCTAAAAGAGTAAGTGAACTATGCCAAAGCATTGGGGTTGCCATGGGGTTATCAGAAATTGAAATAAATAAAATTAAAGTAGTAGGCTTACTTCATGATATTGGAAAAATTGCCATTGAAGAAGGTATACTTAATAAACCGGGAAGGCTTACAAAACAGGAACGAATTGAAATAGAACGGCATCCCGAAATTGGCTATAGGATACTAAATTCGTCGAATTACATGTTGGATATTGCAGATTGTATACTCGCCCATCATGAACGATGGGATGGCACAGGTTATCCAAAAGGCTTAAAGGGTGAGACTATTCCGAAATTTGCCAGAATCATTTCACTTGCAGATGCTTATGATGCGATGACCAGTGAACGAAGTTACCGGAGTGCTCTTTCTGAAACAATGGTAATAGAAGAACTCAGAAGCAACGCTGGGTTGCAGTTTGACCCCGAGCTAACAAGATTATTTATTGAAAAGATATTGAATAAATCGTGTGACAAAAAATAATAGTATAAATGTAAGGTTTATTAAACTACTAAACTTTACTGACAAGAACTCCTCTAGCTAAAAGTCTGGAGGATATTTCTTTATATAGTATATAGATATTGTATGGGAGAATGTTGATCTGGTACACCGATTCCGTTATTTTTAAGGTGCAACCATTAGTGGAGAAGTAAATCTATTCAAGTTCCTCAACAGTAAGCTAACGATTTGATATTCAACAGAATAGTTGCAAAAACGTGTTGACATTGCCGTAACGTAAAGGTTTACAGTTATCTCATCGGGAGGTGAGAACATGGAATATACAGTACAAAAATTAGGGCAGATATCGGGTATTAGTCCAAGAACCATAAGGTATTACGATGAGATTGGAATTTTAAAGCCGACCAGAATTAACTCCTCGGGATATCGAATATATGGTCAAGCAGAGGTGGATCGTTTACAGCAAATTCTCTTTTATCGAGAACTGGATCTTAGTTTGGAAACAATTAAGGAAATAGTCTCTTCCCCTGACTTTGATGAAATGAGAGCACTGAGAGAACACCGTGGAAAACTACTTGAGAAGCGAAAACAATTAGATTTATTGATTATAAATGTTGATAAATCTATTGCCGTAAAAGAGGGGAGTAGTACAATGTCCGATAAGGAAAAGTTTGAAGGCTTCAAACAGAAGTTAGTAGATGATAATGAAGAGAAGTATGGCAAGGAAATCCGTGCAAAATACGGTAATGATGCAGTTAATAATTCCAAGCAAAAGATGCTCAATATGACACCGGAACAATATGA
The DNA here is from genome assembly GCF_001029285.1 of Desulfosporosinus acididurans. Taxonomy (GTDB): domain Bacteria; phylum Bacillota; class Desulfitobacteriia; order Desulfitobacteriales; family Desulfitobacteriaceae; genus Desulfosporosinus; species Desulfosporosinus acididurans. Next base: position 107,127 of record NZ_LDZY01000016.1, on the reverse strand, counting down.
CGAGGTCACTCGGCTGGAAAAAGAAGTTCTTGAGATTCTTTATGCTGCATTTGAAACTGGTGATCCTGCGGGCGAATTAGCCCAAAAAGCAGCGGATTTGCACCGTCAGTGGCTAAGTTATTTTTGGAGCAGTTATAGTAAAGAGGCGCATCTAGGAGTAACTCAAATGTATGTGGCCGATGAGAGATTCAAAGCTTATTACGACAAGAAAAAACCTGGGGCCGCAGCATTTCTTAAAGAGGCGGTCCGAATCTATACTGCAAATATAAAATAAATAATAATTGGATTAAACGCACTGAAGCAAGGGATGAAAACCATTCCCACTTGTGGGAAAATGAAAAACTAGAGTTTCATGATTTTACGAAAGGAAAGTAAATATGAACGATATACTGATTGTTTATTATTCGCTTTTCCAACACACCAGAAATCTAGCAGTAGAAATAGCAAAACAAACCGGCGGTACTCTTAGAGAGTTAATTCCGGAAAAGAATTATTCCTTCGACTATAATACAGCCGCTAAAGAAGTAAGAAATGAAATTTCTCGTAGATTTTGTCCTAAGCTCATATTTGGAAATGAATCAATAGATGGTTACCAAACAATATTTATAGGTACACCTAACTGGTTTAAAACATTAGCCCCACCAGTTATGAGTTTCCTCAAACAACATGATTTTACAGGTAAAACGGTAATTCCCTTTTGTACTCATGGAGGCGGCGGATTTTGCCAAATTGAAAATGATATAGCTAGGGAATGTTTAAAATCCATAACTTTGCCCGGTTTAGCTGTAAATGGCACTTTCACATCGGAAGAGGTCACAAATTGGCTTAAGTTAATAAGATATGAATCGTTAGGAAAGGTTTAAAAGCGGCAAACGAAAATATAGTAAACCAGAGCAACGCAAAATAATGCTCTGGTTTTACTTTTAATCACCAGATTATTTATCACAAACGGTGGTATGAAAAAAGGACCTTTTTATCCAATCGTAAGACTCCCACTTCATAAGTGGGAGTGGGTCCCCCGTACTCTGGCCCCTGATTACAAAAAAACTATCTAAATTAGTATCCTTTATAAGGATTATCATAACGAGGATCAAATGGCTGTGGGATACCCATTCGACGTTCCAAACGCTGAAGCCAAGCTGGTTCAAATTGTTCTTCGAAAAGTTCCCACCAAATAGGTTCTCTGCCTGGAATAAACCCCATACGTTTTTCCATTTCTTTAATCCATCGTGGTTCAAACTGTTCTTCGTAACGTTCCCACCAAGCTGGTTCGTAGCCGCCTGTATAATTCACCGGATACCAGCGTACTTGATGCGGATAATGACCGTATATAGGGACAACATTTGTTCGGGGATGAACCAATTTTCTCACCTCAATTAATAATTTTAGTGGATGGATATTTCCTACGATTCCATATTATTCAATTTACGTTGTCTCCGAAAGTTGACCGATGCTTACGAACCAGAAAATTGCTGCCATTTAGAAAAAATGGCAGCAATTTTAATCTTCTTTTTCTGTTTAAGTAGATAACAGCTACCATCTCGAAGGATGGTAGCCATTGTATTTAGAAAATAACGCCTAAAGCGATAAGAATTAAAGTGGCAATAGCAATAATTCCTACACCGACGCATCCTGTAACAGGGGGACAGATTGGTCGACAACAGGTTGTGATAGGTCCGATGTGTGGAGGAGCGCCAACTGGTGAAATGTTAGGGAAATGACCATAACCGTACATATAATTTCTCCTTTCAATTAAAATTTAGAATACGATACCCATTGCGATAAGCAAAAGAATAATTACGACAACGATTGCGATACCAGGCATAAAATTAGGGGTACAAACTCCATCAACAGCACCAAATGCCATTTTCATTTCCTCCTTAGTTTAAAGTTATTACATAATATGCATTGTTTAAGGAGTTGGTACAATATGGAAAATATGTTTTGCTAAATATTTAACCTAAACTATTTTACGATAAAAAATGATGGCGCATGGCGTTCGCCGTATGGACTAGATGGGTGATTTACAATGTAGCCATGATAATAGAGGACGGTTGAGGCCCCTCCGTCGAGATTGGCTACGTTATAGGCACCATATTTGAGCATGATATTCTGAACGTCTTTCAGAGTGGCCCCTAGTGACCCAACCTGGCGTCCATCGATGACCAGCATTAAGATTGTGCCATCTTTTGTTTGCCCAATGGCCGTTCTAGGAGCAATTCCCCATGCCCCATCTCCATGGGTTATGGCAGGTTTACCATTGACGACAAGAAAAGGTCCGAATGTCACTGCATCACGTATCCCCATCCGTTTGACGTTAGCTAAGGTATAATGACCTAGTACAAGGACATTTCTTTGATTCAAGCCTATGATATCGTAGGTTGAAACGCCAGGGTCTTTGTATAGAAGTCTACCGCGCGAGATGAGGATACCCTGTGGGTGCCCACCGCTTCCGTTGCCCTGGGGATCACTAAAAGCTCCGCCATTAATTACCGCTGCAGCACCAGTTTCGTAGGCAATATCCTCTGCTCTCTCTCCGATTTTGCCGAGATAATGTGTTACTGCCACCCTGACGCGACCAGGATTATTGATCTTTAGTAAGTATCCACTAAAGCCATTCTGACTAATGTTAATGAGCTCGGTACTATTATTCTTGTTGGTACTGCGTGCATTGATCAGGGTTGAATCGGAGTTTCCCAAATCTTGAGCTTGATCACTGTCCAGTATTTTTTGAATCTTGGCATCGCTAAAAAACCATTTTGCCAAATACTGATGGCTCATTGATGTCATAGCACTTTCTACCCAGAAATTACGAATTGTCTCAAAAGGTTGAAGCGGGCAATAAAGAAACCCCATAAAGAGGAACAGAAATAAGGTGAGTAAACGGAAAGGCCACGCAATGGGGTGGGGGAGTAATCTTTTTTTTCGTTTGTAATGGTAGACCGCAAAAGGTTTCTTTTTGGGTCGTGATTGTATCCTTTGGTGTGAGGATTTGGGAATTCCAGAGCTATCCATATTGCCTCCATTAGAAAGTCTTGAATATGTAGAAAATCGCTTAACCTGCGGTTTGTACTGAAAATTGTAACAAACTTACCCTATCTCGATATTGAATTAATGCTCGATATAGAATAAATGTTTGCTAGATAAATATTATCCCTTTTGTTTAAGTCACGCAAACTCCGAGATATATCCTACTCAATGCTATGTCTTTTTCTAAGTCATTTAAATGAAGTTTGATAAATCTAGATTGGAATTTGTATGAGGGAAGACCCATCGAACTTGTAAGCAGCTTTAGAATTTCTCAGCAAATTCTCAGTTTTATTCCTTAGAATAAGCAATGTAAACGATATGTTTGACAAGAAAGGAGGCGCATAGATGAAACGATTTCGCCGAAAAGCAATTTCTGTTTCCTTGGCGATTCTGTCGACATTATTAGTACTCACCGGATGTGGTACTCAGTCTTCAAGTTCCGCTGCGGGTACTCCAAATGCGACTTCAACAGCTAATAAACAAGAAGCAGCTGCCCCTAACCTTATGACGAGTCAGCAGCAGGTTAAGTCCATCGACATCAAAGCGGCTAAGGGAAAGCAAGAAGTTAATGCTCAAATCAATGAAAATCTCAAAAATCTGGATAAATCTCTTAACGCCCTCAATAGAAGTCTAGGAAATTTGTAATGAATAGTAGTAAAAAGTACGAACTAGAAATCAATATTCAATAATTAAAATATATTCAATAAAGGAGAATTAATTTACCTATGCGAAAATCAAGTAAATTGTTAGCTTGTTCTTTGATAGCATCTTCAATCTTTAGTTTTTCTCTTCCCGTCCTTGCTGATACTACCCAATCGTCTCTGCCTACAACTTCTCAAAGTCAAAATACCTCAACAGGAACTACAATGACTTCCGCTGACCAAGCGGCTGCCAGAAAACAGAAGCTTCAAAATGAAATTTTGCATTTACAAAATGCAGAGCAATTTCAGCAAAATTTGGCTCCGATTCGCCAACTTCAGGTTCAAGATAAACAACTGCTGGATCAAATTAAAACTTTGAGACAAACGATGCATGCGCAAATCAAAACAGATCGTCAAAGTAAGAACTACAATGCTTTATTAGCTGCCCTTAATGACATGATTCCCATGCAGGATGATATAGCCACTGCCCAGGGAGCTGCTCAAACTGCTAAAGGGGATTGGACACAACTTAAAACTGATAATAAAGCTAGTAACTCCTCGGCAGTTACTTCAGACTTAAGCAAGGTTCAAGCAGACATTCAAAACAGAATCAGCGTTTATCAAAAGATTTTAGCAGATCTTCAGAAAATTAATGGAGATTTGAATACGTCGTCCTCAACGACAACTCCTGCTTCAAATTCACCTTCAACATCAACGTCATCATCAACCTGATGTTTTTAAGAACCGTACACTTGAGTACGGTTCTCCTTTATTCACTCTTTGGGGAAAGAAATTATGAACGTCGTACCTTTTCCCAACTTACTTTCGACATCGATTTTTCCCCTTCGTAAATTTATGAATTCATGGACGATAGCCAATCCTAAGCCTGCACCACTACCGCCTTTTCTCTCTCTTGATCTGCTGCCTCGATATAAACGCTCAAATATATAGGGAAGATCCTGAGGGGCGATTCCCTCACCGTTATCTGAAACATAAAGATATCTTGCCTTATCATTTGTTTCAGTTTTTATCGAAATCTTTCCATTGACAGAAGTATGCTGAATAGCATTATGAACTAGGTTATAGAGAATTTGCTTAAGTTCTCCTGGTTCAACAGGAAGGGATATTTCGTCACCATGGATATCTAAGGTGCGATCTCCTAATAGTGAATTCAATAGGGGCAAAACTTCCGGAAGAACATCTTGAACAATTGTTTCTGGTTTAACTAGCGGATCATTATCGATTTGGTTTGCTAAACGATTGAGAGTCAATAAATCCTTGGTAAGGTGAATTAATCTCTCAGTTTCAGTGAGCATTGATTTATGGGCTGCAGCTAATGTTTCTGAGTCTGTTTCTGGGTCGCGCAACAAGATTTCCAGAAATCCTCGGATAGACGTCAAAGGTGTTCTCAATTCATGGGAAGCGTCACCAATAAACCTCGCCATTTGTTCTTTGGCTTCTGTTTCAGTCGTTAAAGATTGATTAAGAGTATCAAGCATTTGATTTAAAACAGATCTCAGATGCACAATTTCTGATGCTGCCGGTTCCTCGGGTATTCTTAAGGCGTAATTGCCAGCAGCTATTTTTCCTGAGATTTCGGACATGCGTGATAAAGGTAACAGAGGTTTTTTTAGAATATACAACGTCAAAAGTCCTCCAAACACGAGAATAAACAGCGTGCTGATAAGGAAAACCTGAAATTGGTGGTAGAGTATATTGTTGATCTGTGTTAGAGGGGCAGATAGAGTTGCATAACCGATTAATATATTGGTTGAAACTTGTTTTGACATCTGTCCTGTTACACTGGCACCAGTTTCTTGATTTAGGTAGATTGGCCCAGTGATAACTCTGTAGCGGATGCCCTTTGGGGACGTTAAAATTACATTCGTTCGAAGCTTATCTTTGCTAATTTGTTTTCGAAAAAAAGACTTTTCTAAAACGTAAGGATTTTTAGTCTTGACTACCTCACGACTGAATATTCCTTCAAGTTTTTTCTCCGGTGAAAAGAAACCAATGACAACACCAGGACTAAGGCTCTGCCAAGCCTTGGGAAATTGCTGTTCATGATCCAGCCATAATTTTAGTTGATTTACATTAAATGAACCTATCTGAGTCTGTAGATCCTGGGTTTCTCCTCTCATCAAAAACGAATTTAAAGCCTGATATTGAATCACTCCCATAATTAGTGATACCAGTAAAAGGCTCAACCAAAACCTTACTAATAGTTTAGTAGTCAGAGAATTTTTCCAATCTGTTTTATTACTTTCATCCTGCATTCTAACACCTTCCCTCCTTTGAGAAGATTATATTTAAGAATTTTAATGCTTCAGCGGAGGAACCAGGCGATAGCCTGCACCACGCACAGTTTGAATTAATTTGTGTTCCTTGTCGCCAAGTTTGTCACGAAGGTAACGGATATATACTTCGACAATATTGTCTTCACCGTCAAAGTCGTATCCCCAAACGTGAGTTAGGATGGAGTTCTTGCTAAGTATTTGACCAGGGTTCCAAAGCAAATAGGATAATAGTTTATATTCAGTAGGGGAAAGGGAGAGCTGACAATTGTTAAACGTAATAGAATGGTGTGCTTCATCCAAGCAAAAAGCACCTATAGTATGTTTTCCAGTCAACTCTGGGTAGCGGTTTCGTAACTGAACTTCAATTCTTGCTAATAGTTCCTCAAAATGAAAAGGTTTGGTCAGGTAATCATTGGCTCCTTGCCTTAAGCCGACAACAATATCCTTTGCTGAGTTCTTAGCAGTCAGCATAATCATAGGAGCCTGACTAATTTCCGGAACGGCCTGACATAAATCATTTCCATCCATGATAGGCATCATTAAATCTAAAATAATTAGATGTGGGTCAAATTCGGGAATAAGTTCTAATGCGATTTGCCCATTAGCTGCAGTTTTCACAACATAACCCGCTTTTCGTAAACCTAAGTCTAACATTTGTCGAATCGAAGGCTCATCATCGACGACTAAAATGCGAAATGAAAAAGAATCCATTTATCCACATCCTTTTAGGATTTATAGTCGGTATCTACCATCCCAACCGTCCAGAGAAAATTATAAGCACAATTGCTTAAAATCAGCTGAGAAGAAAGTCACTAAATTAACATGATTATACGCCCATAGTACCTAAAAAAACAAAATAGCTAGGAGATAATCATTGGCAAAAAACAGTCTGCTACATACTGATGTTGTAACCTTAATCTAAATAGTAACAAAATACATTCTGCTAGTTCGATAAATGAAAATCCCTCACCGTTAGATGATGAGAGATTGATAAGATTCTTCTCAATAACTAGAAAGGAACGTAATTTACTCGTCTTTAAACTGATCTAATTGGTTAACGATTTTGATCTCACAATCTAAATCTTTAAGCTGACATAATTCAGTAACTACTTTAACATCGTCTTCGATTTTGTAAAGATCTTTTTTTTTCAAAAAAATCACACCCCCTAATATTTTTAGAAACTTTTTCTTTCCAGAAATCCTTTATTACATAGACAAGAGGGCGAGGGGATAATCCATTTAGTTAAGTAATCCCTTCAGTTTATAAGGTTTCCAATTTATAATTTCATAGTAATAATTATAATCCCAAAGATGACAAGATATGTAATGTCATTGTTATGCAGTCCACCTTCAAGATCTAGATCTTATTTATTCAAAATAAAAGTGAGAATCAGTGATAACTTAGCTTACGGGAAAAGGCTTTGAAATGATGCCAGAGGCATACCTCCATAAATTCGCTCGCGCTTCAATGTCAATATGTTATCACCTAAATGTACCCTACCGGATTTCGTTGTAAAGCCCAGTTTATATCCAACCTTTGGCATTAAAGCTAGGGTGGTTTTATTAAATTTTCCTGAAGGAAAACATAGAGACTGTACATTGATCCCAAGATGACTTTCAAGTTCCTGCTTTGAAACCATTCCTGCACCCACAGAAATAGTACCTTTCATTATAGTACCTTTCAGCTTAATAGTGTTTATTAACTTCATGTAACGCGAAGAAATTGATTCAGTATAAAAGGGGCTGCTAATTTGCAGCCCTGTGGTTCTCAATTCTAGGAATCAAATACTATATACTAGTACTCTTCTTATCATAAGCAATTAATATTTTGGAACTATCTGTTCCTTGGTTTATCTCTTGTTCTGCTTTTTGGACTTTTTTAAGGTCTTCTTGTGATAGATCCGCTACAGAATAATCTTTGTTTTTCATTGCTAACTCTCCTTGATAAATCTTAATATCTTTATAAATAATTTGGCCGAAATTAAAGAAATAATTCAATAGAATTTATGGCAAATTCAAACCTATGAATTATTTATGACAGACTTGATCATTATAATGTCAATTATCAAATTAGAAAGAGGTATTTAACGTGAATCAGGATTTGCCAAGAAGCATTAATGACAAACCCGGTCTGATACCCCGTCAGGTAATGCCGGAAAATTTGGAGTCGCCGATTAACAATGTTTTAACTTGGGTTACCCCTAATGAATTGTTTTATACGCGAAGCCACTTAACTTATCCAACCATTGATATGCACTCCTGGAGATTATCTATTGGCGGAGAAGTATCTAGACCGCTTTATTTTAATTATGAACAACTTAAGCAAATGCCCCAGGTCGATAAATTTGTAACCATTGAATGCTCAGGCAATAAAAGAGCTATGTTTGAACCTCCTGTACCTGGAGAACAGTGGAAACTCGGTGCCGTTGGGAACGCAAAATGGACGGGAGTTCCGCTAACATTTCTCCTTGACCAGATAAAGCCTAAGGATACCGCTGTCGAGATTGTTTTTACAGGAGCAGATTCAGGAATTCGACCGGATATGGATACTCCCGTAAATTTTGAACGCAGCCTGCCTCTGGACAAAACTTTATTAGGAGAATGCCTTTTAGCCTTAAAAATGAATGATGAACCAATACCGTACAAACATGGTTTTCCCCTCCGTTTAATTGTGCCTGGTTGGTATGGAATGGCACATGTTAAATGGGTTACACAGATTGGTTTTGTATCGAATCCTTTTAAAGGTCCTTTCCAGGCAATTGATTATGTCTATCTAACAAATGAAGGAGATTATTCGAACGCTGTACCGGTAACGGAAATGAAAGTCAACTCTATTATCACCTGGCCTTCGAAGGGAGAAATTATCCATCCAGGTCAACATTCCGTCAGGGGATTAGCGTGGACTGGTAAGGGTACGATTAGTAACGTTGAAATAAGCGTAGACAACGGGATGAGCTGGAATGTCGCCAAATTAACCAGTCCTGAACATGGACAATATACATGGACTTTTTGGGAATATGCTTGGAATATTACAAATCCAGGTCATTATTTCGTGCTTGCTCGAGCACATGATAGCAACGGAAATGTACAACCAAAAGCAGCACCTTGGAATGCTAAAGGGTATGGAAATAATTCTATCCACACAGTTGCCATAACTATTCCTCAAATTCTTCATTAAATAGCCATCATAAATTTGTCCAATATACCTTTGAATGAACTGCGTTGAAGGGAGAGTAATAATAAAATGCTGAATCCAATGAATAGGATTCAGCATTTTATTATCATTTAGCAGATAAGGCTTCAATTTTATCCGACATACTTTCTATAATGTCTATTAGCGGCTCCGATTTTTCGAAGAAAACAATAATAATATCTTCTGGCTCGGCTCGTTCTAAAGCCGCTTTAAAGGCTTCAGTTTCCTCTAAAATTTTCAGGACATTCTGTTTAGGGAAGTTGGTTGCTAGAACTCCTCTTTCCAGAAGATCAGCAACTTCGCCCTTTATTCTTCCTCGTTTATCTATATCTTCTTTGATAATAATATAATCGAAGTTCTCACCGGCACATTTACCCACGTCAATTATATCTTTATCGATTCTATCTCCCGGTACTCCGATTACGCCAAAGAGACGTTTATACTTCATTCGTTTTAGGCCCTCTAATACGGAAGAATATCCGTCTTTATTATGACCATAATCTAAAATCACTCGTTTGTTATTTGCAAAATACATATTAAATCGACCGGGATTTTGCTCATGGTTAAATGAGGATAACCCCAGTTTAATTGCAGCTAAATCGATGCCAAGCCCTATTGCGGCTGCACAGGAAGCCATAGCATTCTGAACGTTATAGATCAGAATACCTTTCATACTTATGCCAATATCCTTGATGTCCATGAGAACCACGGAAGAAGATCCCTTTTGGACTACTAATTTATCTTGGTCTCTATAGATACCATAACCACCATTTTTTAAATTTGTCTGAAGAGCTTTGTTATCCTTATGAAGAGAAAAAATGATTAGTTGACTCTTGAATCTCGTCATAATAGTCAAACTCATTTTGTCATCCCCATTAATCACGGTAAAGCCGTCTTTCTTCACGGCTTCACCCACCAAAGCTTTAACCTTTGCCAAATCGTCCAACGTGTGAACTTCGTCAATTCCAAGATGATCCTCGGTTATATTTGTAATTACTCCAACGTCGGCAAGGTCATATGCCAAACCCTCCCGAATAATTCCTCCGCGAGCCGTTTCTAAAACTGCTGCGTCAATATCTTTATTCTTCAGTATAGCAAGTGCACTTTGGGGGCCTGTTGTATCACCTTTAAAAATGCATCTTTTATTAATATATATTCCATCTGTAGTTGTCATCCCGACTGTATAGCCGGCAATTGAGAGTATATGTGCGATAAGTCTTGTGGTGGTGGTTTTACCATTGGTGCCGGTTATGGCGACTAAGGGAATAGAGGTCGGTCTGTCATTGAATAGTTGGTCGATCATTTGTGCAGCCAAATTCCGTTTGCTTCCAGGATATGTTGCGGTAGTTTCCTTTATATCCTGATTTAACGTTTCTCGAATTCGTTTTGCGTACTTTCCATAACCTAATTGCACCATACGATCTTCGCCTAATCTTAAAATGGGAATACCACGTTTTTTTGCTTCCTCGCAAATGGCTAATGTACTTTCCCCTAACTGTTCCGTTTTTAAAAGTTGTTTTAAAAGATTAAACCGTAAATCGATGTTAAGAGATTCTCCGGCAATTAAGGAATTTATAAGGTCAATGGCCAATCTTCCAGCTTCTAAACCTGTTTTGGCATATTCATATTGATAAATAACATAATAGCGATCTCCTGATAACTCGCGGGCTTTCCCATACTTAACATCTAAACCAAGCATATTGTGGAGGGCTATGATTATATGTTCCGATACATGGGCTAAGTACGTTCCTTCTTCAAGCCGCTTATAAAAACCTTGATCTTCATCAATTCCACATCGGTGTTTTGAAAGCTCTGGAAGCATATGTTTTAAAGTCTTGTTAAAATCTTTAATATCTTTCGTTGGGATTTCACTGTATCCTTCCAAATCCAAGTTCAATCGGATACATTTTTTATGAGAGTAAATATTTTTGCCTTGAAAAACTTGAGAACCAATGATTTTCAAATTGTTTTCCCTCCGTTTTGAAATTATTATGTAAAGAATTCTGGAAAATAAAAAGAATATTTGTGTCTGGAAATTAATATCTCCAAGAACAAAAGATGTACACTGGTATGTTCTGCTTATTATTTTATGTACAATCCAAATGAATATATTGGTTTTTTCCATATTTCTAGTTAGTTCAGCTGCTCCGGCTTTTCTGTGAGTTGTGCGATTAAGTAACTCACTTAATGCTGAGTAAAAATGGTTTTGCATTTTAGCCTTGTAGTGTGTTGGTATTTTATTGTATAGTTTGGCAGAGAGATTGGGGCATGGTTCATACGAGGTCTTAAATTTGGAGACAACCATTAGTTTGATTATTTTGTAAGAGGGTGTTTGTTGATGATAAATGGATTAGTGATAAGTATTCTTACACAAGCTGAGATAAGAGGGGCATCACTTGTTTTTGAGACAACAATTCCTGATGCGTTTAATAATGAGGGACTCGGGCACCGCCAAGAGGATATTCACAGAGAAATTGCCCATAAGAAACAATTACTTAAGTCTTCACTGGATAAATCTAATTACCCCTTATGTTTCATGATCGCTATACTAAATGGAACTGTTATTGGCACGATTTCCTTTGGTTCATGTGGTGAAGATATCAAAAAGTGTACCGAAAACCAGCTCAACGATATTGGTGAATTAGGAAGTTTATTCATTTTGCCGCCTTACCAAGGTCAAGGCGTAGGCTCAGAATTGATTAATACTATGCTAAAACACCTGTCGAAACAAGGTATTGAATGGTTTTGTTTAGACAGTGGCTATAAAAATGCTCAGAAACGATGGCTAAGGAAATTTGGAGAACCCCATAAAGTAGTAAAAGATTATTGGGGATCAAATTACGATCACATGATCTGGCTTTGTAGAGTAAAACCTTAATTACTCTCTATTGCGATCCAGCAACGATATTTTTATTCACTATAACCTTGACTCTTACCTTGGAGGAGGGCATACGATTATTCGCGAGGTGAAAAATTTTGCTGTACACGGTACAGTTTTAATGTTGTCAAAGGAATATAATTAGCCCATAATAAAATGCTATCTCGCTGAAGGTTGGACTTTACCCACACTGAAGTAAGGTATGGAAACAACTCCCACTAACAAAAAGTGGGGGCCTTACGATTGAATAAAATTCAGGTCGCATTACAGCTGTCCACGTGTTAAACTAAATCAGTCCTGAATCGATAAAATAAGAGGTGCAAGTAATGTTACGACCAGATGGTGAACAATTATTAAAAGAATTTTCAGCAACAGCCTACCCATGCCAAGTCACAGAAATAATACCCGGTGTTGTCTATCATGTTATGGGCTATGGCATCAGCAATGCGAGTTTTATTATAGGGAAAAACACCGTCATTCTAATTGATACTCTTGACTGCGACTATCGCGCAGAAGCCCTTAAAGCCATAATTGCCGAGCATACTGAGAAGCCGGTTAAAACGATCATCTACACTCATGGCCACCCGGATCATCTTGGAGGTGCCGGTGTTTTTAGCGACTCTAACCCGGAGATTATTGCCTTTGCACCTTCTAAGCCGGTTCTTGGGCGAATAGATGCCCTGCAGGACGTGCTCAATCAGCGTGGCATCAGACAATTTGGCTATGAACTCAGCGATGAAGAAGCCATTTCTGAAGGCATCGGCGTTCGTGAAGGTATAGTTCAAGGCAAGGGCCGAAGGGCTTTCTTGCCGCCAACGACTGTTTATAGTGAGGAAAAGATCATACGTGATATTGATGGAATCGCTCTTGAACTTACGGCAGCCCCGGGGGAAACTGATGATCAGATACTTATCTGGCTGCCGGTTCAAAAAGTACTTTGCTGTGGTGATAATTACTATGGTTGCTGGCCCAATCTTTATCCCATCCGAGGCAGCCAGTATCGAGATATCAGTGCCTGGGTAGACACGTTGGATAAGCTGATTGCTTATCAGGCTAATTATCTTTTGCCTGGTCACACACGTCCAATCATCGGTGCTAATGATGTTACAGATACTTTAACTAACTTTCGTGATGCTATTGATTATGTTCTCACAGAAACCCTTAGATGTATGAATCAAGGTATGACTATGGATGAGGTGGCAGAGGCCGTCAAACTGCCTGAAAAGTGGGCCAACCTTCCTTATCTTGGCGAATTTTACGGCACAGTTGCATGGTCTGTGCGAGGAATCTATGCCGGTTATGTGGGTTGGTTTGATGGTAATCCTACTAGGCTCAATCCTTTGCCAATTCGGACTCGTGCTGAGAAGACCCTTGCTCTCATGGGGGGCATAGAGTCTGTCTTATCTGCCATCAGTCAAGCCCTGGACAACGAAGAAGCTCAATGGGCCCTTGAACTTGCCGATATTATTATTACCGCAGATAGTACCAATAAATTGGCGCTAAAGTTTAAAGCTCAAGGCCTTATCAGTCTTGCCCGCCAAGAACAAAGCGCAAATGGGCGTCACTATTATCTGGCCTGTGCCAAGGAACTGCTCGCTGATTTGTAACCGCGATCAACGCACGGTAATTGTGGCAGGCCAGACTACAAAAATGATGGGATAAGTAAAACACTGCCAAAAATTAAGCCTTGGCAGTGTTTTACTGTTAATTTGTATTATGAATATATATCTGATTGCTCAACTTCGCTAATTTACAAAATGTGCAGATTATTGAAGTTGAGTGTTATATGACTGAAAGTCTACAAAACACCTCATGTAAGCAATATGATATTTATAATCTGTCAGAGGACAGAGGTATTTTCTTGCTAAATTTTAGAGTTTTATAATTTTTAGACCTAGGATTCGCAGGAAATACATAATTATTGGAGAATTTTCGGGTATATTCATATTTAGATAACTGACTAGTGATTTGAGTTTTATCGTTAGATGATTTACATTCTATACAAGAGATTACTTCCAGATTCAGAAAGGATTGATAAAGATGCTCCAAATGGGAGATATTGCGCCTAATTTTCTTGCTGAAGGGAGTCAGGGCCAGCCCGTAAAACTATCAGAACTTCGCGGTAAGAAGATAATCCTTTATTTTTATCCCAAAGATATGACATCCGGATGTACTTCCGAAGCTTGTGATTTTCGTGACCATTACATAGATTTAAGCAATAATGACACTGTGGTAATTGGTGTGAGTAAAGACCCCATGGGAAGTCATCACAAATTTATTGAAAAGTATCAACTTCCTTTTATCCTGGTTAGTGATCCGAATTTAGAGATCATTCAGGCTTATGATGTTTGGAAGGAAAAGACTATGTATGGTAAAAAGAGTATGGGAATCGTACGCACGACTTTCCTAATTGATCAAGATGGAGTCATCCGGAAAATCTACCCTAAAGTTAAAGTTAAGGGTCATGTAGAGCAGGTTTTAGAAGATCTGAGGAAGCTGTAATTATACTTTGAGTAAGATTGGACTAGAGGGAGGATAACGGAAAATGTGGAAGGAATTTAAAGAGTTTTCTCTTAAAGGAAATGTCATTGATTTGGCGATTGGTGTGATTATCGGGGGCGCATTCGGTAAAATCGTAACTTCTCTGGTCAGTGATATCATCATGCCTCTGCTTGGTATTCTTCTGGGTAAAGTGGACTTTTCTAATTTGTTTATAGTGCTTGGGAGTGGACATTTTAAGACAATTGATGAGGCCAAGAAGGCCGGAGTGGCAACTATAAACTACGGTACGTTTATTAATAATATTATTGATTTCTTAATTATCGCCTTTTCCATTTTCATTGTTATTAAGCAAGTTAATCGTTTTACTAAGAAGAAAGATGTTGAAGATGAACCGCCAAAAACTAAAACTTGTCCTTATTGTATTACCGAAATCAACCTCAAGGCTACAAGATGTCCCCATTGTACTGCAATTCTGAATGAGTAATAAGAATTCCGCGGGCTGTTAAGCCTCAATATCGTGTTGTAGTTGGTTTAGGTTAACACAAGGCGGAATGTATTAGATACTAGATATGAGAACGAATCGGAAATAAAGCTTGATCAAAAATAGGGGAGGATCATTATGATTGATCTTGTTAATTCGGTTAATCCAGTATTCGCAGATTCCAGCGATTGCTGAGGAAGTTCTTCCAGTGCTGGTCAGCACAACAAAACTAAAACCGAGAACTGCCAAATTTGCGGTAGCCCCTTAGAATACTTCGATTCAGGTCGGGAACTGAGCTGCATTCAATGTGGTAAACCTGAAATAGCCAACATTTCCTGTCCCAACGATCACTATGTCTGCGATGAATGTCACGGAAAAGGCCTTTATATTGCTGTCAAAGACTGCCTTATGAATACTGACTCGGCAAACCCTTTGGAAATCGCTGAATTTCTGATGGCTCAGGATAACATACCTATGCTTGGTTGTGAAAATGCTTGGATTGCAGCGGGAGCCTTAATGACCGCGCTTAAGAATGAAGGGACGATCAGGATTACAAATGAACAAATTGTGGAAGCCTTGAATCGAACGAAGAAACAAGCCATTGGAGGTTATTGCGGGCTGACGGGAGTTTGTGGCATTGTTCCGGCTATTGGTGCCTGTTTTAGTGTCTTATTAGGTGCAGCTTGTCCTAAAGGCCAAGAAACGGCAATGACCATGAGAGCTGCCGCAAGAATCGTATCTAGGATTGCTGAGGAAACCGGTCCTTGCTGCTGTAAGAACTTCGTTAGAACCGGATTGAGTGAAGCGATTAACATAGTCAAAGAGTATTTTAATGTTCTTTTGCCGGTACCTAGTAAAGCTATTGTTTGTACCCAAAGTTCACGTCATCCTCACGGATGTAGAGCATCCAAATGTTCCTATTTTAAGTTGTGAGAAGAGGTTAGGTGCACCTCTCAGAGGAGTATGGCTGTTTAATCAGTTATTTATATATCTTTTTCACGAATTCTTAATCCTTGAGAAGGCTCTATCTTCCTCTCCATTGTGAGGGGATTTTTTTGTCTGGAAATTTCAAAAATTAACTAATCATATCAGAGTAAATAACAAAATGAATTACAGGATACTTATAATTCAATTGGAAATAATAACAAAAAGAAGAAATAACAAAGAGAAGGAATTACTGGATAACTGTATGACGGCAAATCTCAACAACTATAACCAAAATAGGAACTTTACAAGAACCCAAGAACCTGAAGGGAAAACAGAATTGTCCCAAGAGGGCCTGAGGTTTGTTGTCCAACACCATATAGCCCGCAGAGATCACTATGATTTCCGTCTGGAATGGGACGGAGCTCTCTTAAGTTGGGCAGTGCCCAAGGGCCCTTCCTTCGATCCCCGTGACAAGAGACTCGCCATACGGGTGGAGGAGCATCCGTTGGAATACAGGAACTTTGAGGGGACGATTCCCAAAGGAGAATATGGCGGGGGAGTAGTTATGATCTGGGATGAAGGGCTCTGGGAGCCCTATGGGGATGTTGCAGACGGACTTCGTACAGGAACGCTGAAGTTTGTTCTGCAAGGCTGCAGGCTTATAGGGAAGTGGGCTCTGGTGCGTCTAAAAGGGAAAACAGGCGAGAAACAGGAAAACTGGCTGTTACTTAAGGAAAAAGATGAGTATGCCAAAGCCTCCGACAAGATCTGCCAATTTATCACCAGCATCAGAACCGGACGCACTATGACGGAGATTAAAGAAGGAGAAGGCGATAAGAGTACGAGGAACCCCTTCAGTAATACCGGGGTGCAGCTTGCCCAATTAGTCAACTCAGTTCCAAAGGGTGAGGATTGGCTTTACGAATTAAAATACGATGGCTACAGAATACTGGCATATATTGAAAGGAGCAGCGTTCGGCTTATCACTAGAAACGGCAATGATTTTACGAAACGTTTCAGGGAAGTCGCCTGTTCCCTCGTGGAATGGGCTGGCGGCAGAGCGATGATTCTGGACGGTGAAATGGTTATCACGAACGCAGCGGGCAAGACTGATTTTCAGGCACTCCAGAACTATTTTAAAAATCCCCTGGACAAAAACTTAACCTATATTATCTTTGACCTTTTAGCGCTGGATGGTTTGGACCTGCGGGGACAGCGCCTGATTGACAGAAAGGAAAAGCTGGAAGCGTTGCTGAAGGATTCCCCCAGAAACCTCTACTACAGCCGTCATGTGCGGGAAAACGGCAAGGAAAGTTTTCGCGCTGCCTGTGAGGCAGGCATGGAAGGAATTGTAGGCAAAAAAGCTGACTCCAATTATAGCGGGGCAAGAAACAGTGACTGGATCAAACTCAAATGCGAGCAAAGGCAGGAATTTGTGATTGGTGGATATATACTTTCCGAGAGAAAAACAAGCGGGGTAAGCTCCCTGCTCCTGGGCATCTATGAAGACGGGGAATTAGTCTATGCCGGACGTGCCGGCACTGGCCTGAGCGAAGCAGACAAGGAATATCTGGAAGAACAGTTTGCGGGTCTAAAGAGAAAGGAGCCTTCATTCCAAATCGCGCCCAAGCCTAGATCCCAGGAAAAAATCAACTGGCTTGAACCTGAGCTGATCGCGGAAATTAAATTTGCCGAATGGACCTCAGACCATCTCTTAAGACAGGCCAGTTTCAAAGGCCTGCGGAACGATAAGAATCCTAGGGATATTAAAAGAGAAAAAGCAAGTGATGAAATACACCACCCCTCATCTGGCAACAAAATGGAGAGAGTCATGGAAACAAACGTCGACTGTATCGTTATTGAAGGAATCAATATTAGTAATCCGGGCAAGGTGATCTTCGCTGATTCAGAAATTACCAAGATGGACATAATCCGGTATTACGCCCAAGTTGCGGAACGAATGCTGCCCTATGTGAGCCGCAGGATCCTCAGCATTGTTCGCTGTCCCAAGGGCATCTCCCAGACTTGCTTTTATAAAAAGCATCCCGGTCCGGGCAGTAAAGGGATTGTCACCATCCCTGTATTCACCAGTGACGGCGAAACAGAAGATTACTTCTATATAGATGATAGATCGGGGCTGATCGCCGAAGCCCAAATGGGTACGCTGGAATTTCATACCTGGGGAAGCCGCGTCGACGAGCTGGAAAAGCCCGATATGATGGTCTTTGATTTAGATCCTGATGAAGGGATGGATCTAAGCAGGGTGCGCCAAGGTGTGCGGGACGTAAAGACTATTCTTGCCGAGCTTTCTCTGAACTCTTATCTTAAGACCAGCGGCGGTAAAGGGTATCATGTGGTCGTACCTTTAAAACCTGCTGTTGCCTGGGATACGTTTCGCGATTTTGCTAAACGTGTGGCCCAAGTGATGGAGCAGAAATGGCCTGACCGCTATACAAGCAATGTGAGAAAGGCCAAGCGTACTAACAAAATCTTTATCGACTGGATTCGCAATGGCCGAGGTGCTACCAGCATTGCTCCTTATTCGCTGAGAGCGAGGACCGGGGCAGGGGTGTCCATTCCCATTAGTTGGGACGAACTGGATACGGTAGCACCTAACGATGTCAATATGGCGGAGGCACTTCGGAGGATCAACAGCAGTGATCCTTGGCAAGATTTTCTCCAAAATAATCAGCGGCTTAAGTGAGACCGACCACGTGCAGTTGAGATCCACGTCGGAGCAGCTTCTTACGATAATCGAAATAGACTATATAATGCAAAAAATAGGATAAATCGAGTAAAATGATATAAAAATAACTAAAAACGAAAATTTCTAGTTAATGATATAACAGCAACCAAGCAAAACGTGTATACATTATACATGTTTTGCTGCATGTATAATGTATAATTAATAAAATACAGAAGGGAATTATAAAAGTAGAACGAAATAATATATAAATCAGGTTGCAATTCTTTAAGCTATCAAAACGATGAGAAATGTTTAAAGATAGTCTAAAAAGAGTGGCAGATACGAAAACATATTTTAAATAATGGAGAAACATAAAGGAGGAGTTTTTTTTGCGCAAAGTAAAGGTATTAATGGCAGCTATCATGGCAGGGGCATTACTTGTTGGTTGTGGTACAACAGGCACGACTAGTACGTCTAGTTCAGCCGGCAAAAGTGCAAGTCAACAGGAAGTCATTAAGTTAGGTGCCGATGTTACATTTCCCCCATTTGAGATGATGAAGGATGGTAAGGTCACTGGCTTTGATATCGACTTGATCAAAGCCATCGCTGCTCAAGAGAATTTAAAAATTGCTGATCCTATTCAAACTATGGATTTCCAAGGTCTGATCCCTGCTATTCAAACCGGAACGATTGACGTTGCTGTAGCCGGCATGACTATTACGTCGGCTCGTGAGCAGCAAGTCAACTTTTCTAAACCCTATTATCATTCGGGACTGTCAATCTTAGTTAAAAATGATAGTACGATCAAAGGCCTTGCCGACCTCAAGGGCAAGACGGTGGCTGTTAAATTAGGAACGACAGCTGATATTATGCTTTCTAAAGATCAGGGAATTAAAATTAAGCGATTTAACAATATTGATGATGCTTATAATGAATTGCAAAATGGCGGAGCCCAAGCGGTTGTCTTCGATAATCCTGTTAACTTAAATTACATTAATACTGGGCACAGCAATGTTAAAGTAGTAGGCAGCCTTCTGACAGGAGAAGATTATGGTATAGCGGTTACTAAACAAAACTCTCAACTCTTACAAAAAATTAATGATGGATTGGATAAATTAATAGCGAACGGACAATACGAAAAAATTTACCGAGATTATTTCAAATCAGATAACAATGGCTTAATAAAAAAATAAACGACTTCAAAATGGTTAGTTGAAAATCAAATGCGTTGAGCGCAGCTAATGCTGCGCTCATTTAAAATCGTCAGGGAGGAAATGAGGCATAAGTGAACTTTTTTCAGATAGTATCAGCAGCTATGCCCCAGTTGATAAAAGGGGCTCAATTAACCGTTTGGTATTCTATAGCGTCAATTATTTTGGCTACTGTTTTGGGCCTTGCTTTTGCCCTGTTAAAATTATCCCGTTTTGCGATATTACGTCGGATAGGTGAAATTTATGTGCATATCTTCCGAGGTTTGCCTCTTCTAGTAGAAATATTTTATATTTATTTCGCTATCCCTATGATTTTACCGATGCATAAATGGTTTGATCCGTATTTTACACCAATTGCTGGAATTATAGCCTTGGCATTAAATGAAGGCGCCTATATTACAGAAATTATTCGTGCAGGAATTTTAGCTGTGGATCGCGGCCAGTCAGAGGCCGCTTTAAGTATTGGTATGACCGGACCTCAGACGATGAGATTTATAATTTTGCCTCAAGCATTCAAACGCATGGTGCCGCCTCTAGTCAACCAATTTATCCAGACGATTAAAGATACGTCTTTGTTATCGGCTATATCTGTGACTGAACTTACCCGAAGCGGACAGATTATAATTTCCACAAACTTTGCCTCTTTACAAATTTGGACAGCTATTGCCGCCGTCTATTTAATCATTATCCTTCTGCTAACAGCTCTCTCGGGATATTTAGAAAGAAGGTGGCAAATTGATAAACGTTAATAATATTACCAAACATTTTGGTCAGCATAGGGTTCTACATGATATTTCTTTAGAGATTAAACCACAAGAAGTAGTTGTGATCATTGGTCCTTCAGGATCAGGTAAAAGTACTTTTTTACGTTGCTTGAATGGTTTGGAAAAAGTCTCAGATGGACAAATATTTGTAAATAATAGAGAAATAACCCACAGCAAAACAAATTTAAGTCATGTTCGTAAAGAAGTTGGCATGGTATTCCAGAGATTTAACTTATTCCATCACTTATCAGTACTGGAAAATATAACGATCGGACCGCGCAAAGTTTTGAAAGTTTCTCAACAAGAAGCTGAGAAAAGAGCATTTACTTTATTGGAAAAAGTGGGCTTAAAGGAGAAAGCCGGAGCTTATCCAGATCAACTTTCAGGAGGGCAACAACAGAGAGTGGCTATTGCCAGGGCTTTGGCAATGAATCCAATAGTCATGTTATTTGATGAACCTACCTCAGCGTTAGACCCGGAAATGGTCGGAGAAGTACTCGCTGTCATGAAAGATCTAGCTCGTGAGGGAATGACGATGGCAGTGGTAACACATGAAATGGGCTTTGCCCGTGAAGTCGGTGATCGGGTTTTATTTATGGATGATGGAGTGATAGTTGAAGAAAATACCCCTAATGAAATTTTTAACAACCCTAAGGAAGAAAGAACAAAATTGTTTTTAAGTAAAATACTTTAAATTTATCGATTGAAATTCGTGTGTACTCAGAACTACTCCCACTTTTACAAGTGGGAGTAGTTAGATTGATTAAAGCTTTCTTATCGAAAAGTTAACCTACCCAAAAGCACAGGCAAGTTTTGCCTGTGCTTTTGGGTAGCATATTAAATTTAGAATAGACTGAGGATCAATATAAGAAATTAGTCATAAAACTCAAATTTTGTTTATCTGGATTCTCTTTTAAGCTTAATTTGCTTGGGGGTTCCTAAACGTAAAGGAACATGCTCAACCTTCACATCAGTATGTTCCAGTCCAAACCAACTTACGGGAGAAACTGTAATTTTCTTTAAGCGAAGTTTAAATTGCATAATAAGTTGTTTATATAAAGGTAGGCTGTTATCATTAGCCAGTTCTTCGCGTACTAAAACAAAACAGAAATCCCCAATGTTACGATTGATATCATTTGTAGCATATAATTGCAATTGTTCTTTTATTTCGTGTGACTTCATAAGATCGGTTACAATTTGTCTTAAATACCTGCTCACTTTTTGTTCAACCCTAAATCCTAAACGAAGTTGAATCTTAAAAACATAATCGGTGCCAAAGTTTTCAACAGTATAGGTCATAGACCTCGGTTCATCGGTGACCTGAACATTGATAAACCAATAAACTTCTGCTCTTTTTGGCCTTTTATCCAAAATCGAGTAAATAATTTCCTTGTCTACTTTTCCTGGTTTGGACTTATTGGTTAAATAAACCAGGTTCGTAGCATATATCGGAAAATGTTCATCATTTCTAAGCATTCCAAGTTTATCAATATAATCTTTCAGTGAAACTTCTTTTATCACCATTTTTTCAAAAATAGTCGCTTTATACCATAAAATCATTTGTATTAAAATTAGGGCAGCAATAAACACTGTTATAAAACCGCCGCGAAAAAACTTCGCTGCACTTGAAAGGAAAAAACAAGTTTCTATTGTACCAAAAATAATGGGCACGAGAAGTGAGAGCAACCGGGATACCCTTTTCTTAATAAGCCAATTGAACAACAAGATTGTAGTCATCAACATCGTAATTGTAATTGCTAATCCATAGGCTGCTTCCATGTGTGAAGAAGTTTGGAAGTATAGAACCACTCCGATACAAGAAAGCATCAAAAGGTGATTGACGATTGGAATGTACATTTGACCTTTTGACAAAGCCGGATAATGAATCTTTAATCTCGGCAATAAATCTAATTTAATTGCTTCTGAAACGAGTGTATAGGATCCACTAATTAAAGCTTGAGAAGCAATAATCGCTGCAAGAGTTGCTAAAATGACACCAATAATACGAAAGTTTTCCGGAATCAGACCAAAAAAAGGATTAAAATCAAACATATGCTGCATTCCAGGGTTATCTTTAATCTGCAGCACCCAAGCCCCTTGCCCGAAATAGTTCAGAAGCAGGCAGATTTTAACGAAAGGCCAAGTTCCGTAAATGTTTTTCCGTCCAACGTGCCCTAGATCGGAATACAATGCTTCAGCACCTGTAGTGGCCAAGAATACGCTGCCCAAGATCGCAAACCCAGCTTTGTTTTGATCACTAAACAACAATTTAATTCCATAGTATGGAGATAGTGATTTCAGTATATTCAGGTTCCCTGAAATATGAATTATGCCCAGAACGGCCAGCATAAGAAACCATAAAAGCATAATTGGTCCGAATAATCGTCCTAATATCTCGGTCCCGGAACGTTGCAGGAGGAATAGAACGCAAAGAATAAAAATGGTAATTATAATTACGGTGGATTGATTTGAACCAAAATTATTAGTATAGGCGGGAATCCATTTTAATCCTTCTACTGCACTTGTGACGGTAACTGCCGGAGTTAAAATACCGTCTGCTAAAAGGGCTGCTGCCCCAATCATAGCCGGGACAATAAACCAAGCACGTCTTCTTCGGATTAGTGAATATAGTGCGAGGATGCCACCTTCCCCATGATTGTCTGCTCTAAGTGTGATAAGGACGTACTTAATAGTAGTAAGTAAGGTAATAGTCCAGAAAATAAGGGAAATGGAACCGTATATAAACTCGTTGGTTATTGAATTTAATTGTCCGTTTCCTTCAATTAACGCCTTCATTACATATAAGGGTGATGTACCAATATCACCATAAACAACACCGATGGTTACGAGCATACCCGCAATAGTTAATGGTCGTTCTTTACAGAAATGCAATTCCTTTTCCATTATCTATCCTTTCATATCACTTTATAGTTTAGCTCTGTCTGATTAATACCAAAAGAAAAACCCCATTTGGGGTCAGTGTATAAAAGTATGTAAACAAACCAGCTGGTATGGTTTGTTTTCCCCCTCCTTTCAACGCCTGCGAGGTTAGCTGTCGGATTCGGGTCGAAAGAAATAACCCGTCACACGCTGTGATTCACCCCATTGGGCTAAATCAATAGCCCTTATATGGTTCCCCCGCTTCCTAAGAATTCAGCGATTGTTTATATAACTGTTAATAATATTAATCCTTTAATACCAGAATATATAGCACCATAATGGGGTATTTACAGCGAATATTCTCCTAACAAGCTCATTATTCAGAGGTACTTTTATCATAATTAGTTATGCGTATTAAATCTGCATTGTTCTTCGATTTGCTTAATCCCAAATCATCTTTTGATGGGGGATGTTTCTATAAGTTTTGCCAATATCCAACGATTGGGTTATACTGGTTAAGCTTTAAACTTTAAAATTTATAAATTATAATATAATTTGTTATTATCAGTGTAAATCATGAAAAAATATTCGAAAAATGTTTATAAGAAGGTGAAATACGCAAAATATTAAAAATGATCACTAATAGCTCTTGTACTAAGATTTTCTATCCATCCCAATGAATTATTCCAGCTTATAGAAGTGGGAGTCTTACGATTGGATCAAGCTTGAGGAGGATGTTTTGCAAAATGCAACAATCAAAATTAAAACGTGATTTATCTCTTTTAGATTTAACATTTGCCGGAGTAGGCGGCATTATCGGTTCTGGCTGGCTCCTAGCCTCTCAAGCTGCGGCAGCAGTTGCCGGGCCCTCAGCCATAATCTCCTGGATTGTGGGTGGTATAGCCGTCATTCTCATGGCCCTAGTTTATGCTGAGTTAGGGGGGATGCTTCCGGAAGCTGGAGGCACAGTCCGATACCCACAATATTCTCATGGAAGCCTGGTCAGCTTTATCATAGGGTGGGGAGGATGGTTAAGCTGGGTTGCTACTCCACCTGCTGAGGCTGAAGCGATCACCCAATATGCCAATAATTTTGTACATATTCTCTATAATACTAATACAGGATTGCTTACTCTGAGCGGTCTTTTAGTCTCCATTCTTCTAACGGTGCTTTTTTTCATTCTCAATTACTTTGGTGTAAAACTCTTTGCTCGTGTTAATACAAGTATTACCTGGATCAAATTTGTTATTCCTGTTCTAACGGCTGTCTTAATCATGGCTTTTGGTTTTCATAGCAGCAACTTTACCAGTCATGGGGGATTTTTCCCCAGTGGATTTTCCTCGACCTTGATGGCGGTCGGTAGTTCGGGGATCATTTTCTCCCTCCAGGGCTTCCGTCAGCCGGTGGAATTAGCGGGGGAATCCCGTAATCCAAAGCGAGATCTGCCGCTTGCCCTTATCCTGACGGTTCTTATCTGTGTCGGTATTTATGTTTTATTGGAAATAGCTTTCGTAGGAAGTCTCACTCCTGCAATGTTGAGCAAAGGCTGGTCTTCTTTGAGTTTGGATGCTCCTTTCGCTCAGCTGGCCGCAGCCGTCAACATCGGCTGGTTAGCGATTGTCCTGCAAGCCGATGCAATGATCTCTCCGGCGGGAACAGGCCTGGTCTACACTGCGTCTACCGCTCGAGGAATTTATGCTATGGCAGAAAATGGCTACATGCCTAAACTATTTAGCAAAATCCATCCCAAATGGCGCATCCCTGTTAATGCTTTATACTTTAACCTCATCGTCGGCCTGCTTACTCTCCTTCCTTTTTCTTCCTGGAATAAAATTATCGCTTTCGTTTCGGTTACAGGAGTAATCAGTTACCTTCTGGGACCCGTAGCTACCAGCGTCCTTCGACGCACAGCCCCGGAAATTCCGCGACCCATCAACATTTTTGGCTTATCTGTTCTATCCCCTCTGGCCTTTATCGTTGCCGGGCTAATCGTTTACTGGACCGGTTGGCCCAATACCGGCTACGCCCTGGGATCTGTCGTCGTCGGTCTTTTGATTTATTTCTATTATTACTGCAAAGGAAATTTTCGGTCCCGTCATATCCGTTCTGGTCTGTGGCTCGCCGTGTATTTAGTCTTCATTATAGTCTTTTCATACGCTGGCAGTAAATCATTTGGAGGCAAGAACATCATTCCTGCTCCTTACGATACAATCGTTTTTGCTATTGTTAGTCTATTAGCCTTTATGTGGGGTCTGCATTCCGGATATCGAACCGAAGAAATAGATGATACCAGCCGTCAAATCGCTAACGGTGAGTATTAAGATTAACGATACCTTGGGCACACACTGATAAAGTATGGTGAATGCCAATACAGGTCAGTACAGATCCTGGAATAGAACGGATATGAGACCAATAATCGTTATTTTGGAGGCTAGAGATGAAAATAGGTTTTTTTGATTCTGGGGTGGGAGGTATTACAGTATTATATGAGGCACTTAAAATGTTGCCCAATGAGGATTATTTATACTATGCGGATACATTAAATGTTCCGTATGGGCCGAAGCCGAAAGACGAAGTTAAACAATATGTTCTTAATGCTATAGAATTTATTGCCCAACAAGGAGTTAAAGCAATAGTTATTGCCTGTAATACTGCTACAAGTGTGGCAATCGATGATTTGAGGTCTAAATTTGATATTCCAATTATAGGAATGGAGCCTGCTGTAAAACCAGCCTTTGAGAAAAATAAAGATGTAACGAAACGGATTTTGGTAACAGCCACCGCTTTGACTCTAAAGGAAGACAAACTACAAAATCTTATTACAAAATTAGATAATGAACATATTGTTGATTTATTATCACTTTCAGGGTTAGTCCAATTTTCCGAAGGATTTGAGTTTAGTGAAGAAAAAGTATTACCTTACCTTCAAGAACAATTATCAAAATTTGATTTAAGCAACTATGAAACTATAGTTTTAGGTTGCACTCATTTTTCTTTTTATAAAGATATGTTCAGGAAAGTACTACCATCAAATACTAATATAATTGATGGAAACATAGGAACTGTGAGAAACTTAAAACGAACTTTGGAAGAAATGAACTCCACAAACGAAGGAAATGGCAATATA
Source organism: Desulfosporosinus acididurans (assembly GCF_001029285.1). Classification (GTDB taxonomy): domain Bacteria; phylum Bacillota; class Desulfitobacteriia; order Desulfitobacteriales; family Desulfitobacteriaceae; genus Desulfosporosinus; species Desulfosporosinus acididurans. The sequence continues at coordinate 80,510 of NZ_LDZY01000016.1, read as the reverse complement.
ATTTTTTATAACTCTGGATTAAGAGTTAAAGAGAAAGCGTTATTAGATAACTATAGCAAATTATTTAATAGATTAGATGACATTAATATATTAATGGCTAATACAAGGGGCTGAACCAAAATTTGTTGGCCTCCATTACTCTAAAAATTCATAAAACTTACCATACTATATTTAAAGTTATTGAGAAAGTATATAAGTATATTTTGCTATATAACTTTAACAATAATTTGCAATAGGAGGTTATCGTTTAATGAACAATCGCTCTACGAACGTAACAAAATACAATGGTTCCAATCACTTGAATCTTATCCGTAATTACAATGTACCAAGTGTTGGATACAAATTGTTTCGTGTCACTTCCAAAAACACTGATACGATTCACTAATTGAATAAGTGGGCAAAATTACAAAAACATCCTAGAGATACCAGGTCTCTGGGATGTTTTTGTAATCAATTGTTGTTATTTTCAACTGAAGAAGAACTTCTTATATGTGTATATTCATTTCTTTCATCCTTCGGTAGAGGGTATTCCTTCCAATACCGAGAAGTTTGGCAGCCGGAGCTATTTTTCCTTTGGTTTGAGTAAGTGCATAGAGGATTGCATGTTTAGTCTGTTGCTCAAGTAAAGGTTCAGGTTCAGTTTGTGTGCCAGTTTGTTTAAATTCATCGGGTAGATCTGCAACGGTTAAAATGGGACCTTCGGCGAGTGCAACCATACTTTCAATGCAATTCTCGAGTTCACGGACATTACCCGGCCATTTTTGGGCCAGCAAGTAAGGATATACTTCTTCTTGAATTCCGATGACTTGAATTCCAAAGGACGTACTGGCTTTGTGAATGAAATGGGGGACTAAATCTCTAATATCTTCCACCCGTTCGCGCAGCGGAGGTAAATCTAAAGTCACAACTTTCAAACGATAGTACAAGTCAAGTCGAAAACGCTTACTTGCCACAAGAGCGGAAAGATCTTTGTGTGATGCTGCAATAACTCGTACGTCAATTTTCTTTGTTTTCGTATCTCCGATTCGGCAGACTTCTTTTTCCTGAAGTGCGCGAAGTAGGGCTACCTGTACATTTAAGGGCATATCGCCGATTTCATCCAAGAAAATGGTTCCCTTGTCCGCTAATTCAAATTTTCCGGGATTTCCACCACGGCGTGCTCCGGTGAAGGCGCCTTCGACATACCCAAAAAGCTCACTTTCAACAAGTGAAGAAGACAGTGAAGCACAATTTAGAGCAATAAAGGGCCCATCTCGTCGTGGGCTAAGTTGATGGATTGTCTGGGCGATAATTTCTTTTCCGGTTCCACTTTCTCCGTGAATTAGTACGGATGAGTGAGTGGCAGCAACTTTGGAAGCCCTTGCCAAGGTTCGCTGAGTATTCTCACCATGCCCAATCCATAAGGTGTTATTGGTCACAGCAGATGATTCTGTTGTAACTTGAAGAGTCCCTACTGCACCTAACGAATAGCCTTTATCATTAATAACCTGTTTCAGATGGGAAGATATCTCATTTCCGTAGCTATTTTTTATTTTCAGGTTTAAGGAACGCCCGCTTAACATCCAACCTTTGGGTGAACTAAAAATATCTGCGGCAAGCTGTCCGATAATTTCCTCTTGTTTGCGCCCGAGAAGTGCAGCCCCTAAAGTGTTGATGTTTGTAATGATCCCGTTTCGATCAATAGCTAGAAATCCCTGATTTAAAAGTGATGAGGCTAACTTTGCACCTTCTTGATAAAATTCCAGTTGATCTTGTAACTCAAGAAGCTGTAGATTTTTTTCGATCATGCTTGCCCCCATCCGAGCAATTCTGAGGATTTTTTCACGATCTTCAGCGACTTCACCGCTAATATCAAAAACGCCGAGAGGTGCTCCTGCTGTGTTTTGAATTGGGGCTGCCCAGCATGCCAAAAAATGATTGTCACGTACAAAATGTTCCCAACCAAAAACAGAGATGGGGGCATTATCTCGGAGTGCAGTTCCGATGGCGTTGGTTCCTCTTATTTCTTCACGCCAACTGGCTCCGGGACTTAGATATACTTTTTGGGCTTTACTCATAAAAGAATCATCGCCGGTAGCTTCGATAATATATCCCTCGTTGTCACAAAGCAATACTGTATATTTATTGCTTCCCAACAAACTGAAGATATAAGGCAAAACTGTTTCGCCGGCTCGGATTAATGATTCTTGGGCTTCACGACGCTCTGTAAGACGGGGCTTTGAGAGAATATCCTGATTCGTAATTAGCCTATGATCAACTTGAAATTCAATACTTCGCTGCCAGGAACGATAGATGGAAGGAGTTACTTCCGATTCGACGCTCTCCCCATTGATGAAACGATTCCAATGGTTGCTCATACTCTTTCCCCTCTCTCTAGCATTAAAGTTGATGAGGATCTTATCTTGACAGAATAACACAAATATTCTAAACAAACAACTATGCAATACTAATTAAAACGTTCCATTTTGGAACACTAATAATGAACACTAAGATCAGAAATGGAACATTTTTATTTTTCAAACTATTATATTAAGACCATTTGAACTTAAGTTTTATTAATTTTAATAAAAATAAATTATTTTGTAATAATAATATGGTGAAAACTGAATGACATAGCCTTTATGAAACCTCAAAAGCCCAACTTAGAATTTCAGAAGGTTGGGCTTTGAAGTTCTTGACAGATTATGTGCACGACTTATTCACTTGCCGAAGGAACAATGAGGGTAAGAACAGACAGGACAGTCAAGACAAAGCCCGCCATGACCTGCCTTGACGATATCACGGCGTGACAGCCGCTCTCCAGTCAGCAGACGTGGAGCAAACAGGTCAAATGCAGTCGTCTTAGAATACATAACACATCCAGGTAATCCCAGAATCGGAACATCATTAATATAGGCCACTAAAAACATGGCGCCGGGCAAAACAGGAGCACCATAGGAGATGAGCTCCGCGCCCATTTCTTTGATGGCTGTGGGTGTTACATCATCCGGATCTACCGACATACCGCCGCTGACCAGGATCATGTCCGCACCCTGATCTAAATGATCTTGGATAGAGTTTTGAATCAGAGAGATATCATCGCTGGCAAAAGTTTGCTTCAGTACTTCAGAGCCCCAAGCTTCGACTTTGGCACGGAGGACAGGGCCAAACTTATCTTGGATTCTTCCATGATAGATTTCATTGCCTGTAGTGACAATGCCCACTTTGAATGATTTCAAAGGACGAACTTCAAGGAGCGGGGTTGAAAACGTTTTGGCAATTCGTTCAGCTTCTAGGATCACCTTCTCGTCAATCATCAGAGGAACAACACGAGTACCGGCAACCTTAGTGCCTTTTTTGACAGGACGATGATTGTGAAGCGTAGCAAGGATAATGTATTCCAAGGAATTTAAGGCTAGAATACCGTCTTCAGAGATATAAAGGAGTCCGTCGTGGGCGGCGGTGAATGTGATTTTTCCTTCTTTGGGTTCGTCAAGGGTGAGTCCCGGTCCGCAAGCCGCTTTAGCAAGTCGGTCTGCTGCTTCATTCTCATGAATCAGACCGGGATTTTGATCCCAAACATAAATGTGTTCCTTTCCCATGCTCAGCAGAATAGGGATATCTTCTTCACGGACGACATGTCCCTTGCGAAATCGCGGACCTTTTGTGACACCAGGAATAATTTGAGTCATGTCATGAATTAAGACAGCGCCAACAGAATCTTGAACCTTGATTTTTTCCATTGTGAAAACCTCCAATTTGTGCTAGGGAAAGGAGGGCTTAAAGCCACGCACCATGGAGTTAAACTAAAACTTTCAGAAGTTATAAGGCGGCGGAGGGAAAGAATACTGGTTGTCTTTTATGGTATCGTATTCTTTATATGAGATCAAGCCGGAATTTTCATTAAAATAAGGTAGTTATAAATTCACAAAATTATTGGCACAAATCTTGCAATTAAACCTAGTGTAAAGGAACAAAAACACTAAAGTTACACAAAAATTATTAAAAGTTCTCATTTTAAGAAAAAAGGGGTGGGAGGAAATTTTCAGTTGACTAAGCGTTGTTTTGGAGGGAAAAACTTACTGGTAGAATACGGATGAATATTGGTGGAAATGGATGGAATATAATTTTTAGGTTTAATTAACCATAAAGGAGAGAAAAAATTGCTTAAAAAGAACTTAATTATTAACGGAAGCTCTCAAGTTTTAATTGTCGATGGGGAAGCTACCCTGGCAAATGTATTGCGTGGACAACTGCATATGACTGGAACTAAAATCGGATGCGGCAAAGCACAATGCGGCGCCTGTTCCGTGATCGTGGATGGAAAGGTTATTCGCTCCTGTGTTACAAAAATGAAACGAATTCCCGATCATGCGGAAATCACAACTATTGAAGGCGTAGGGACTAAAGAACATTTGCATCCTTTACAACTGTCCTGGATGATTCACGGTGCTGCTCAATGTGGCTTCTGCAGCCCCGGATTTATTGTATCGGCTAAGCAGCTCTTGGAAGAAAATACAAACCCTTCAAGAGAGGACGTTCGGGATTGGTTTCAAAAGCATCGAAATGCCTGCCGCTGCACAGGGTATAAGCCTTTAGTAGACGCAGTTATGGATGCCGCTCGTTTAATGAGGGGAGAAGTTACCACGGAAGAGTTATGGTGCAAATTACCTGAAGACGGCCGAATTTGGGGTAGTAACTATATTCGTCCGTCTGCATTGGCTAAGGTTACCGGGACTTGGGATTTTGGCGCTGACGCCGGACACAAATTGCCGTGCGGAACCTTGCAGCTGAAACTGGTTCAGGCCAAAGTTTCTCATGCCAATATTCTTTCTATAGATACTTCGGAAGCAGAAAAAATGCCTGGTGTCTACAGAGTTATTACAGCCAAAGATGTCGTGGGCAAAAACAAAATTACGGGTTTAATTACTTTTCCGACGAATAAAGGTGACGGCTGGGACCGCCCGATCCTTTGCGATAAAAAAGTGTTCCAATTTGGTGATGCGATAGCTATCGTTGCAGCCGATACTGCGGAACATGCTCAAGCCGCAGTGGAAAAGGTTAAAGTGGACCTGGAATTGCTGCCGGAATATATGAGTGCTCCGGCGGCCATGGCTGACGATGCCATCGAGATTCATCCTGGAACCCCAAATATCTATTTTGAAACGAAGGTTGTTAAGGGTGAAGATACCGCACCTCTGCTGGAAAAAGCAGATGTCGTTGTGGAAGACGACTTTTATGTTGGACGTCAGCCCCATATGCCCATTGAGCCCGATGTCGGCTACGCCTTTTTCGATGAAGATGGTAAACTAATCATCCATTCGAAAAGTATCGGAATCCATCTCCATCAGGCTATGATTTGTGCGGGCATAGGAATTGAGTCTGAAAAACTGATATTAGTTCAAAACAACGCCGGCGGAACTTTCGGCTATAAGTTCAGCCCAACCATCGAAGCTTTGTTAGGAGTTGCGGCAGTTGCCACAGGCAAGCCCGTATACCTGGAGTTTGATTATTATCAGCAGATGACCTACACCGGAAAACGTTCCCCCTTCTTTATTAATCTTAAATATGGAGCAACTAAAGAGGGCAAATTAATTGCCATGGAATCTGATTGGTCCGTAGATCACGGCCCATATTCCGAATTTGGCGATCTGCTTACCATAAGAGGCTCCCAATTCATTGGCAGTGGTTACAATATTCCCAACATCCGCGGCTTTGGCCGAACGGTTTGCACCAACCATGCCTGGGGTTCAGCCTTCAGAGGGTATGGCTCACCGCAAAGCCTTTTCTCGTCTGAAGTTTTGCTGGATGAACTTGCCGAAAAGCTGGGTATGGATCCTTTTGACCTGCGCTATAAAAATGTCTATCGGCCCGGTGATACAACACCTACCGGCTGTGAACCTGATGTGTATTGTTTAGTTGAGATTATGGATAAACTTAAACCTAAATACGATCAAGCAAAAGAATGGGCTAAACAGCCGCCAGCAGAACCCAATAAAAAACGCGGAATTGGCATCTCGATTGGAGTCTATGGGTCAGGCTTAGACGGGGCAGACAGTGCTGCAGTGAATGTGGAACTAACGGCAACCGGTGTAACGGTTTACACGTCCTGGGAAGATCACGGTCAGGGAGCTGATATGGGATCACTGGCCACAGCCCATGAAGCTCTGCGTCCCTTGGGAATTAAACCGGAAAACATTAAGCTTGTGATGAATGATATGGAGAGAACCCCCAACAGTGGGCCTGCTGGAGGAAGCCGTTCACAAGTCTTAGTCGGAAATGCCACTCGGGTTGCATGTGAAGCGCTGCTGCAAGGGATTAAGAAAGAGGACGGAACCTTTCGAACTTATGAAGAAATGATTGCCGAAAATCTGCCGGTGTTCTTCCAAGGCGCCTGGACTGCTCCTGCCTCAGAGTGTAATGTGGAGACAGGACAAGGCAATCCCTTTGCTGTCTATATGTACGGAGCCTTCTTATCACAAGTTGAAGTCGATATTACAACCGGCAAAACAAACGTTGTCAAGATGACAATGGTTGCCGATGTCGGCAAGATTGCCAATAAGCTGGTTGTGGATGGGCAGCTTTACGGCGGGTTAGTTCAAGGCCTTGGCCTGGCTCTGAGCGAAGATTTTGAAGACCTGAAGAAACACTCTGATCTCATCGGTGCGGGTCTGCCTTTTATCAAGGATGTTCCTGATGATATTGAACTTCTCTATGTTGAAACTTATCGCCCCAATGGCCCCTTTGGCGCCGCAGGTTCAGGAGAACTGCCTTTGACCTCACCCCATGCTTCTATTATTAATGCTATCTATAATGCCTGTGGTGTTCGGGTAACGCATTTACCCGCCCGTCCGGAAAAAGTACTTGCCGGCCTTCAGGCTAAAGGTTAAGAGTGTACTCTACCCCCACCGAAGCAAGGTATGGGAACCTGAACATGCTTAGTGATGGCAGGTTCCCTGCTTTATCAGGGCTAAGAAGCCCCAGTATACCCGTTTATGTTTGCATCCATAACTAAGGAAATCGGGTGTTGCTTATGGAACAAGAGGAATTAAAACTGCTGGAAGATAAGTGTACCCAAGAAAACCCTCCGGCCTGTACGGCGGGTTGCCCAATCCATGTCGATGCCCGCAAGCTAATGTCCGACATACAAAAAAAGGATTTAAAAAGCGCTCTGGCAACATTGCAAAAAAAACAGCCCTTTCCCGGAATTATAGGTCGGATTTGTGATCACCCCTGTGAGGACGTTTGTAAACGCAGAGATGTTGGATCACCTATTTCAATAGCAGCATTAGAAAGGTTTTGTGTACAAAATCAATCCAGTAACTCGCCGAAAGCTGGGATGATTCCGGAAAAAAGTCAAACTGTAGCGGTAGTAGGTTCTGGACTGAGAGGCCTGACGGTGGCTTATGATTTGGCTAAAAAAGGATATAAAGTTACCTTGTTCGATAAAGCAGATCGAATTGGCGGCAGCCTCTGGGATTTTCCTAAAAACCAATTGTCCCCGGAAGTTATTGTCGAGGAACTTTCCGTTTTATCCCGACTTAAGGTTCAGATCGAACTAAATAGGGAAATTACCCGCTTAGATTTAGCCGATCTTCAGGAGAAATTTGCTGCCCTGTATCTTGGCCTGGCGAAGCAATCAGCTGACGCGGTTGAACTTCTCGGAAATAATTATGACCTTGACCCAGTTACCGGTGCAACAGCGATTAAAGGTATTTTTGGGGGAACCCTAGCGGATAATGACTCACCGATAAGGTCTGTCGCTGACGGACGTAAAGCAGCAATTTCTATAGACCGCTATTTACAAGGGGTTTCCTTAACGGCTTCCCGTGAAGGCGAAGGTTCTTATGAGAGTAAACTGTTTGTTAACACTCAAGGAATTGAACCGTTGCCGGCAGTGTCTATGAGTAATGAACAGGCAGGGTTCACTGTTGAAGAAGCTGTTCAGGAGGCTTCCAGATGTTTGAATTGTCAGTGTCTGGAATGTATCAAGGCCTGCAAATATATTGAAAGCTACGGAAGTTATCCTAAAAAGTATCTGCGCCAAATTTATAATAATAATTCCATCGTCATGGGGATGCGGCATGCCAATAAAATGATCAACTCCTGCAGTTTGTGCGGGTTATGTGCTGAGGTTTGTCCGCAGGGATTAGATCTGGGAGAAGTTTGCAAAGCAAGCCGGGTAACCATGATCGGCAAAGGAAAAATGCCGCCTTCAGCTCATGATTTTGCTTTGCGGGACATGGCTTTCAGCAACAGTGATAAGTTTGCCTTAGCCAGGCATCAGCCAGGCTGTAATTCCAGCAGCTACGTCTTTTTTCCCGGGTGCCAATTGAGCGCTTCGTCTCCTGAGCACGTAGAAAATGTTTATAAATTGTTGATGGAAAAGCTTACCGGAGGCGTAGGTTTAATGCTTGGCTGCTGCGGTGCGCCGGCTGACTGGGCGGGTGAGCAAGACCTGTTCCGAAGAAATTGGGAAGTCTTAGCTGCTGAATGGGAACGGCTGGGCAAGCCCCAGATCATCACAGCCTGTTCCACCTGTCACAGTATGTTCCAAACAAAGTTTCCGAACATCGTCTCTTTGTGGGAGTTGATGGCTGACATGGAACTTCCCGGACAAGAAGACATGCTCAGCGGAGGAAGAGTGGCAGTCCAAGATGCTTGTACAACGAGACATGAACCGTCCATCCATAATGCTGTCCGAAAAATTCTACAGAAACTAAAGTATGACATTGAGGAATTGCCTTACAGCAGAGAGCGGACTAAATGCTGCGGTTACGGAGGGCTGATGTCCTTTGCTAACCGGGAATTAGCGCAGAAGATTGTCGAAGATCGAATCAGTGAGTCCGATGTGGATTATGTTGCCTACTGCGCTATGTGCAGAGATCGGTTTGCCTCTAAAGGCAAACGAACATGGCATTTATTAGATCTGATTTTTTCAGACGATCTTGAGCAGGCTGCCGTCAAACCAAGTGTTGGTTTTTCCTACCGCCATGAAAATCGGGCCAAATTGAAACGTAAACTGCTGCATACGCTGTGGCAAGAAACTCCGTCGGATCAGGAGGAAGCCTATATGAGTATAAACCTTCAAATCAATGACAGAGTTTGGGGGATAATGGAAGACCGTCATATTCTTATTGAGGATATCCAACAGGTTATTGGGTATGCGGAGCGGACAGGAAGAAAGTTTACGAATCCCGATAATGGCCACAGTTTGGCCCATTACCGTCCCCTCAGGGTAACTTATTGGGTTGAATACGAACCTCAGGAACAAGGTTTTATTGTCTACAATGCTTACAGCCATCGCATGGAAATCGTGGAGGGAGCTCATGAGTAATACACCAAAACAAACGGAAAAACTGCCTTGGAAGTGCGGAAAATGCGGCGGCGAACTGGAACGGGGTTTGGTTAAGGCATCTTATTTAGGCAATGATTTCGAGGTTCAAGAACTTAAATGTCTTAACTGTGGTCTGGTCCTGATTACCGAGGAACTGGCCTTAGGCAAGATGTTTGAAGTCGAGCAAAGCCTGGAAGATAAGTAAAGGGGGATGGATGATGCCGGCCGACGCCTTTCGGATGTTTCAACTGGCAGCTCAAGGGTTTTGCTGCAGTCAAATTATTTTGATTTTGGGGTTAGATGATCTCGGAAAGGAAAACCCCGATCTTATCAAAGCGATGCATGGTTTGTGCGGAGGAATTGGAAGGTCGGGAAAAACCTGCGGAGCGCTTACCGGTGGAGCGTGCTTGATTGGCTTATCTGCCGGCAAGGGCAGTCCCGGCGAATCAGGGCACCTTAAAATCAACGCTATGCTCAAGGAATTAATGAACTGGTTTGAAGACGTCCATGGCAGTATCGAATGTGAAGGGATTTTAGACCAGTCCTTGGACGAGGGGAATGAGTATCCGGTACGCTGCGGCAATATTGTTGCAGCAACTTTTAATAAGGTTCAAGAGATAAGAGCGGCTAATTCTGAAGACACAGAGTCAGACGAAGAGTATTAGTAAAAAGCCGGAAGTTGGCGACTCAGACGGAGGACTCAAAACTGTATGAATAACAATGTTTTTAAAGTCTATGAAGGTGACGCTCTTCGGCAGGCTGCAGGAGATACTTTACGTCCGGGCGGCTTTTTCCTAACCGACCTGGGAGTAAAGCGCTGTAACTTTCTTCCTGGTGCCAAAGTCTTAGACGTGGGGTCCGGCAGTGGTGCAACGGTTGAACGTTTGATCTCCGAATATCAGCTCCAAGCCCTTGGGATTGACCCCTCGGAGGTATTATTGGAGGTCGGAAAAAGGAGAAATCCTGACTTAAACCTGATTCGGGGTCGGGGAGAGGAGCTGCCCTTTCTGCCAGACGACCTTGACGGGGTATTCGCCGAGTGTACCTTATCCGTAATGGAAGAGCCAAATCAGGTCCTGAAAGAAATTTTCCGGGTGCTCAAGCAGGGCGGCTGGCTGATCATTAATGATGTTTATGCCCGGAATCCTGATGGATTGAAGGACCTTCGAGAACTCGGCATCGAGTCCTGCATCAGAAGGGCGTTGACCAAGGACGAGCTGCTGAATATGCTTAATAAATTTGACTTTCATATTGTTGACTGGAGTGACCATACAAATTTATTGATCCAACTGACGGTTGATCTAATAATGACTCATGGATCGATGACAAATTTTTGGCTTAAATCTGCTTCGTGTTTAAGTTTCGTTGATCCTAACTCTATCCAGGAAGCGGTCAAAAAAGCAAAGATGGGCTATTTCCAACTGATTGCCCATAAGGGATACCAGTTCCAGTAAGAGAGGGATTAGAGCGTATGAAGGTTAGGGAGGGAAGTTTAACTTCCACTACTGAAAGTTTATGTCCGGAATGTTTGCGCAAGATTCCGGCACAAAGAGAGGTTCAGGGTGAGAATGTTTATCTCGTAAAACGCTGCCCCGAACATGGTGAGTATCGAACCTTGATTTGGCATGGAAGTCCTCAATGGGCCTCCTGGGTCAGGCCTACAATTCCTACTCCGCCCAAGGAATGTTTTACACAAGTTGATAAGGGATGCCCCTTTGACTGCGGTTTGTGCGCAGACCATTATAAGACAACTTGTACGGCCCTGCTTGAAGTTACCCAGCGCTGCAATCTAAACTGCCGCTTCTGTTTTGCCAATGCCGGAACGGAGCTTGACGAACCTTCGCTGAAAGTGATTGAAGGGTGGTATAAAAACGTCCTTGCCGCCAGTGGCCCGGTGAATATCCAGTTATCCGGCGGCGAACCGACTCTCCGGGACGATTTGCCGGAAATCATAGAAATGGGCAGGAGATTAGGTTTTAACTTTATCCAGATTAACACGAATGGCTTACGGCTGGCCGAGGATTCCCCATATTTAAGCCGCTTAAAGATAGCCGGCCTTAGCTCGGTTTTTTTGCAATTTGATGGTACAGAGGATCAAATATATCAGGCAATCAGAGGACGGCAGCTTTACGATCTGAAAGTGAAAGCCATTGAAAACTGTGCTGAACACGGAATCGGAGTTGTCTTAGTACCGACTCTCATACCGGGAATAAACACTGATAATATCGGCGGAATCATAAAGTTCGCCTTAAAAAATCATCCTGCCGTCAGAGGGGTTCATTTCCAACCTGTAAGCTATTTCGGCAGAATTCCCCAAGAACCGCTGGACGAAGATCGGATTACACTGCCGGAAGTTATTCAAGCCATTGAGAAGCAGACAGAAGGGCTGATTAAAGCTGAAAATCTGAAGCCCCACAATGGACGCTGTTCTTTCAGCGGCAGCTTTACGCGCAGAGCTGACGGTAGTTTGAAGCCGATCTTGAACAATTCCTGCTGTGAGAGACCAGAACGAGCGGATGAGCTGGCCAGAAAAACCAGGACCTTCGTAGCCCGCCAGTGGTCAGGTCCTGAGTTGTTCAAAGTTCAAACCGTAAAGGATAATCCAGGCGACTCCTGGGACAATTTAATTCAACAACTTAAAACGTATGCTTTTTCCCTCAGCGGTATGGCTTTTCAAGATGTTTGGAATCTGGATCTTGAACGCTTAAAGAATTGCTGTATCCATGTTGTAAGCCCTGAAGGCAAGTTAATTCCCTTTTGTGCTTATAATCTCACCGCTAAAAATGGGCGCTCACTTTACCGCAAGGGGAGATAAATCTTGGCCATAAATGTTACCCCGCTTGAACCATGGGTACAAGAGAAAATTATCGGTAATCGTTCGGGAAGACTGACGCGAAAGCTGATCGAGAATTATCAGTTGAACAAACTGCAGGAAACTATTGCTTGGGTAAGCGCTGGCAGCAGATTTTACCGCCGTCTCTATAAGGGCTTGGATAGTAAGATCTCCTGTTTAGCAGACATAAATAAACTGCCTTTTACCACGTCTGAAGACCTCAAAAATTATCCCCTGGATTTCTTATGTGTTTCCCAAGATGACATCAGCAGAATCGTTACCCTCCAGACTTCCGGTACAACAGGAAAACCCAAACGTCTCTTCTTTAGCGAACCTGATCAAGAATTGACCATCGACTTTTTTCATCATGGCATGTTCACCTTGGTTGAACCAGGGGACAGAGTCTTGATTTTGCTTCCGGGTGAAACGACTGGAAGTGTCGGTAACTTACTGCATTTGGGTTTAGCAAGGGCAGGCGTAATAGGGAACATTCATGGAATGGTTATTGATCCGGAAGTAACCTTTGAACAAATAAAACGGGAAGAAATCAATGTTCTGGTCGGGATACCTGCTCAAGTCCTGAATTTAGCAAGATTTATTGCTTCAAGGGACGAATCATCTTCTCTAAACATCAAAAGCGTCTTGCTGAGTACCGATTATGTACCCTTAACTGTTGTCAAAGAACTGCAAAAATATTGGGGGTGTCAGGTGTTTAATCATTATGGTATGACTGAGATGGGTTTAGGCGGCGGGATTGAATGTGAGGGCTTCTGTGGTTATCATCTGAGGGAAGCAGACCTATATTTTGAAATTATCGATCCCCTGACAGGAACCCCTGTGATAGACGGGCGGCCAGGGGAAATCGTCTTTACGACACTGACCAGATCAGCTATGCCCCTAGTTCGTTACCGAACCGGCGACATTTCCAGATTTATACCTGGCCCTTGCTCCTGTAACACAGTCCTGAAACGATTGGAACGATTAAAATCCAGAGATCGGGTTTTTCTGAATGAGAGGGACTACTTGACGATTTCCGATTTTGACGAGGTTCTCTTTGAATTTGGGGATATTATTGACTTCGAGGTTACGCTTACTGAAGTGGCTAAGCAAAATCGCTTAAACATAAATATTCTCTTGAGGAAGCCTGTCGCAGAGGACGTAGAACAGTCGCTTCTACAATCCCTTGCCAAAATCCCCAACCTAAAGACCGGACTGCAAACCAACAGTTTGCAGGTTAACCTCAATTTTAGCGAAACTCCCGGGGTAAGAGCCCCTAAAAGCAGAGCTAAGCGACAGATTCAAGACCGAAGGAGGAGTGACCAGCCTTGACTGGAACAGAATCCAGGCCAGAGAGGGGGATACTGACAGCAATTATTGTTGCTGCCGGATACTCGTTTCGCATGAAACAATTTAAACCATTGTTGCCTTTGGGAGGGATTACTGTCATAGAACAAGCTGTTCATAGTTTTTTGGACAATGGTTTCAAGGATATTCGAGTTGTCGTTGGGCATCGCGGGAATGAACTGTTTCCCCTTTTGGAAAATTTAGGGGTTCGAATTATCGTGAACACCAATTATTCCGAAGGGATGTTTTCTTCGGTCCAGGCCGGAGTTAAAAGTCTCACTTCTGAGACGGCTGGTTTTTTTCTTTTACCTGCCGATAATCCCCTAATTAAACGTCACACTCTTGAAATGATGGAAGACACTTTCTTTTCTAAGCAGGAAAGTATAGTTTACCCGTCGTTTCAAGGCGAGAGGGGTCATCCTCCTCTAATTCCCAGCTGCTATGTTAACGACATTCTAAAATGGAATAAACCGGGCGGACTGAGAGCGATGTTAGAGCAGTATGATGATGATGCCGTCGAAGTTCAGGTTGAAGACTCGGGTGTTTTGCTTGACATGGATACACCGGAGGACTATTGTAAACTGCTTGATTACATTGGTGATACCCTGCTGCCTTCCGAAGAGGAATGTTATGAGATTATCAAAAAGACTGAAACTCCCTTGAAAGTCATTAAACACAGTAAGCAAGTAGCCGCTCTTTGCTGCGTTATCGGAAGTTGTTTAAGAAGTTCAGGATGCCGCATAAACCTTGACTTAATTAAGGCTGCAGCCTTATTGCATGACCTGGCCAAGGGTCAACCGCACCACGCACAAGTTGGATCGAGCATGCTCATGAATTACCCAATGGTCGCAAAAATAGTGGCCGAACACACCGACATTTGTACAAACATTGAACAGACCATATCGGAAAAAGAAGTCGTCTATTTGGCTGATAAGTTTGTTAAAGACGAGCAGATTGTTTCTCTTAAAGACAGATTTGCCGGCCCCTTGGAGCAACACCAAAACGACCCCGATGCACTTGAGAAAATACAACGACGATATTTGGATGCCGAGTGGATTAAGACAAAGATTGAGAAAATTATTAACATGCCTTTATCTGAACTATTAAGTTAATCTAGAGGGGTAGGAAACAATGGAAAATGAAATAATCTACAGACTTAAAATTGCCCTAGAGGAAAATACTGAAGTTGCTATGGTTACAATCATCAGTGTCCTTGGCTCAACTCCTCGTAAGCCCGGAGCTAAAATGTTAGTTTTTCCTGACGGAACAATCGTCGGTACCATTGGCGGCGGATGCGGTGAGGCTGAAGCCAGGAGGGAGGCTCTCAATGTCATAGCAGCACGCACTTCTAAGGTGCATTATTTAAATATGACTGCTGATATTGCCCAGGATGAAGGAATGGTTTGCGGGGGAATCATGGGATTATTCATTGATTATTTAGGTTCTCATAACTTCGCCGGACAATTTAAACTTTACAAAGACTATTTAGCGGCACTCGAGGAAGGAAATCAGAATCCGATTCTCGTTACACTAATCGAATCAGCTCCTGAACATTTGATAGGAAGCAAACTAGTTATTAAGGCAAACGGCGAAGTCAGCGGTGATCTTCATTTAGATGGCTTAAATCGAGTGGCCCAAGAAAGCGGCAAAATCTGCGCTAAACGGTGCCGGCCGTTATTAATTAGTTTGAATTCTGAGTTTGAGCCTTGCGAAACATCCATGAGCAAACCATCCTTTCGGTTGCTCATTGAACCGCAAAGAACAATTGTGCAATTGTTGATTTTAGGTGGTGGTCATATTGCGCTCCCCCTGGTCATTATGGCTAAAATAGTAGGGTATGAGATTACAGTCATCGATGATCGTCCGGCTTTTGCCAATTCTATTCGCTTTAAAGAGGCAGACAATGTGATTTGCGCTGATTTTGCACAAGCCTTAGACAGAATCACAATCACTCCCCAAACTTTTGTGGTAATTGTCACAAGAGGACATCGCTATGATAAAGTATGTCTGGAAAAAGTGATTCGCCAGCCGGCAGCATATTTGGGCATGATTGGCAGCCGCAAAAGAGTTAAAGCTTTAAAAACTGAATTAGAGGAAGAAGGAGTTCCGGCCGATTTACTGCAAAATCTTCATTCTCCGATTGGTCTGAAAATAGGAGCAGAAACTCCGGAAGAAATTGCCGTTAGTATTCTCAGCGAGTTGATTAAAGTTCAAAGGGAGATGGATCAGACCTTAAAGTAGATGATCCTGGAGAGACATGAAGCAAAAATTAATTTACTTGGTCAGACATGGTGATATCGGCCTAGGGAGTGAAAAACGTTATATTGGTCAAACTGATCTGCCCTTAAGTCCCCTTGGTTTAAAGCAGGCTTCATTACTAAAGGATATGTTTAGTCACTTGTCATTCGATAATATTTTTTGCAGCGATTTAATGAGGGCGCAGCAAACAGCGGAAATCATCGCAATTCTTAGCACAGCGGTTCCTATCCTTTGTCCGGAGTTCCGGGAAGTGAACATGGGTGATTGGGAGGGGAAAACTTTCTCGGAAATTAGAACAAGGTTCCCTAAGAAATTCGCAGAACGTGGTCAAACTATTGCAAATTTTGTCCCGCCCCGGGGTGAAAGCTTTAGTGACTGTTCCAAACGAGTCCTTCCGGCGTTTGAGCGGCTGGCGGAATCTGCAGGAAACACAATTTTAATTGTTGCTCATGCCGGTGTGAACAGAATAATTATCTGCCATGTCCTTGGGATGCCCTTGGAGAATGTTTTTCAACTCCAACAGAGTTATGGCTGCGTTAATTTACTTTGTCAAGATAGTTCGGGGTACAGATTAAACTATATGAACAATTTGGTTGTTAAGGTAACCGGCGAAGGGTTAATTTATTGATTTACGAAAATCAATAAATTAACCCTAAATTATTCGGAACTATTAACGTTATTATTTAAAAGTGTTCCAATTTAAAGCGTTTGTTCAAAACAAAGTGTTCCAAAATAGTCCATTATAGCGAGTTAACATATATTTTAAAAATAAATTTAAACGTAAAGATTATCGTTTTACTGCTTTTATCTATCTTTTTAAGAATAACCTCCGTCCTCCAGCGCAGCTTGATTTTCGACTTTAGCTGAAGAAATTCAATAAAATAGGACATGTGAAACAAATAACTAAATTTTCAGATAGTTCTGGCACAGAAATTGCTATATTATTCGTCAAGAATCCGGGAATTAAATTCTGGCTCATATTCAGCGTTGAAAATCAAATACTAAAACTAATATGAAAATGGAGGTTAAAAACATGGGAATCATTCATCAAGTCTATGGGTATTTCATGCCAACAGTAAACCTTATGGGAGCAGGAGCAGTACAAGAAACCGGAAAACAAGCAAAATTATTGGGCGGTAAAAAAGTCTTCTTAGTTACCGATGCATTCCTGGAAAAGATCGGTATGGCTCAAGAAATTGCTGATATTATCAGTAAAGAAGGCCTCGAAGTTGTTATTTACGGGGGGGCTGAACCAAATCCAACCGACAAAAATGTTCATGATGGATTGGATATTTACACTAAAGAAGGCTGCAACCTTATTGTTTCGGTGGGTGGAGGCTCTTCCCATGACTGTGCTAAGGGTATTGGATTGGTTGCCGGAAATGGCGGCAGAATTAATGATTATGAAGGCGTGGATAAATCTCCTTTACCGATGGCCCCAATGATTGCCATTAATACCACCGCAGGAACGGCGGCAGAAATGACAAGATTCTGCATTATTACAGATTTAGCCAGACACATTAAAATGGCTATTGTTGATTGGCATGTAACACCTAATGTTTCCATTAACGATCCTTTATTAATGATGAAACAACCACCCAGTTTAACCGCTGCAACCGGAATGGATGCGCTTACCCATGCAGTAGAGGCCTATGTTTCCACAATAGCTACACCTGTAACGGATTCGGCGGCTTTAATGGCCTTTAGATTAATTAGCAAGTATTTGCGTCGTGCCGTGGCCAATGGGGAAGATTTCGAAGCTCGTGAACAAATGGCTTACGCTCAATTATTAGCTGGAATGGCATTTAATAATGCCAGTTTAGGTTATGTTCATGCTATGGCCCACCAATTAGGAGGATTCTATAATTTGCCGCATGGTGTTTGCAACGCCATCCTTTTGCCACACGTCTCACGTTTTAACATGATTGGCAATGTCGAGCGTTATGCAGAGATTGCTGAGGCCATGGGAGAAAATATTACCGGGCTTTCAGCCAGAGAAGCTGCCGAGAAATGTTTCAGCACTATAGCAACGCTTTCGCGAGATGTTGGTATTCCTACAGGATTAGCAGAACTGGGAGTTAAAGAAGAAGACTTTGCCCTTATGGCAGGTAATGCCAAGCAGGATGCTTGTCAATTAACGAATCCACGAACTGCAACCCTCGATCAAGTCATTCAAATCTATAAAAACGCAATGTAAAGCAGGAACTTATTTTAAGATTTCGCAAAAAACAAATGCGCTGGCAGAGAAGATTTTACTCATCTCGCCAGCGCATCTCGTTTTTTATGAACATGAAGATTTTAAAATTCCTTCTTATGACCCAAACGACAAACTCCTGAAACAGTGAAACATGGTATGAGGTCACTGGCCTGTTGATATTTTATTCTAGAATCTGTTCAGTGATCCCAACCCAAAAAATGTGAAAAAGAACAAATACTTCAAGTTTGAGATCACCTTGACGAAAATGTTAGTAATTGGTATACTAATATCATGAAAATTTAGAATGTTCATATAATTAGGTGTAAGGCCTTACTATATGATCAAAGAAACTAGCGGATGATAGGAGGTGAAACACCTGGAGAGTTATTTGTTGGACTTATAACAATTTAGCATTTCCAACGTCACTGAACTTATAAACATGAGTAAAGGGGAGTCGATGATTAATGGCAGAGATCATGGAGATCCGAGAAAGTTCAATAGCCGACCCAGGACCACTTGGTTTAGCCGGTTTTGCACTTACAACATTCATTCTTAGTCTGTCAAATGCGAAGCTAGTGCCAGCGGAACTCGGTACATTATTTGTCCCTCTGGCACTATTTTACGGTGGTTTAGCCCAAATACTTGCCGGAATGTGGGAGTTTAAAAAGAACAATACGTTTGGGGCAGTGGCTTTCACAACTTATGGAGCATTTTGGATGGGTTTGGCAGCCACTGTCATATTAGAGACACTTAAGATCCTCAATTTTGGTGCTTCTGGTCATATGGCTCTTGGAGTATATTTAACAGGGTTCACCATTTTTACGTTCTATATGTGGATAGGGACTTTCAGAATTAATAATGCTTTACTAGCAGTATTTACCTTCGTGGAAATTGCCTTTGTTTTATTGGATTTAGCCGAATTTGGCATTATTTCTTCAAGTGTTCCTGGCGGTATTTTTGGATTAATTACGGCAGCTTGTGCCTGGTATGCCTCAGCGGCCGGAGTTCTAAATCCACTTTATGGTCGTGCGGTTCTCCCAGTTGGCTCTCGTGCCGTAACTGTTAAGAAAAATTTTTCTTCAGGGAAACAGGCTTAATTGACACTTGAAATTTATCCTTTGTTGGATTTCGCGTGGATTAATTTGAACTCGGCATTATTGTCGAGTTTTTTTAATATATGTTCAAAATATGATGAAGTATAACTATCATTTTTAATTAGACAATATTAAAGAGAAATCTTAAAGCTTTTACTTATAATGTAAATAATAATATAGGAAATTGTTAAAATCAAAACTTACTGGTATCATAATATCTAAAGAATCGACTTAAAAATTTATATCCGATGCTTTGAGATTGAATCAGATGAATAAAGGATTTGAACATAGATAATGAATAAATTAGTCATTGGGATATTAGCACATGTGGATGCGGGCAAGACGACATTATCAGAAGCCATCCTTTATCTGAGCGGTAAAATTGGCAAATTAGGACGAGTAGATCATAAAAATGCTTATTTAGATACCTTTGAGCTTGAACGAGCAAGGGGAATCACTATTTTTTCGAAGCAGGCCATATTTGAGATAGAAGAAACTCAGATTACGTTACTGGATACCCCAGGGCATGTAGATTTTTCAGCTGAAATGGAGAGAACGCTTCAGGTGTTGGATTATGCCATTTTAGTGATAAGTGGCGCCGACGGGGTACAGGGGCATACGAAAACGTTGTGGCGGCTTCTCAACATGTACCAGATACCTGTCTTTTTATTCGTCAATAAGATGGACCAGAATGGGACGGATAAGGACAAATTGATGTTAGAGATAAAAAAGCAATTGAATGATGGATGCATTGAATTTGAACATGTTAAGACAAACCGCTTTTATGATCAACTGGCCATGTGTAATGAAACAATGATGGAAGAATATCTGGAAACAGAACACATTGAAACGGCACAGATCAAAAATGCAATAAAGGAGCGAAACGTCTTTCCCTGCTTTTTCGGTTCAGCCTTAAAATTAGAAGGTGTTGAGCAATTTATGCAGGGCATTGCTGACAATGCCATAGTACCTTTCTATCCCAGTCAGTTCGGAGCTAAAATATTCAAAATAACCAGAGACGAACAGGGTAACCGTCTCACGCACATGAAACTTATTGGCGGAAGACTTAAGGTAAAAGATATCTTGAAGAATGGGCTTTGGGAAGAGAAAGTAAATCAAATTCGTGTCTATTCTGGACAAAAATTTGAGGCAGTAAATGAAATAGAAGCAGGTTCCGTTTTAGCGGTTACGGGGCTCAGCCAAACGAAACCGGGAGAAGGTTTAGGGATAGAAGAAGCTTCAAATACACCGGTTTTGGAACCCGTGTTGTTTTATCAGATTATACTTCCAGAGGGCTGTGACCCGAGAGTAATGATACCCAAACTGCGTCAGATTGAAGAAGAAGAGCCTGAACTTCATATTGTCTGGAATGAACAATTACAAGAAATTCAGGCCCAGATCATGGGAGAAGTGCAAATTGAAATTTTGCAGAACCTTATCCAAAGCCGTTTTGGTATCCCAGTGACCTTTGATGCCGGAAGGATTGTCTATAAAGAAACGATTGCCAATGTCGTTGAAGGGGTAGGACATTTTGAACCATTGCGCCATTATGCGGAGGTTCACCTTTTATTGGAGCCCGGTGAACCGGGAAGTGGTCTTAAGTTTGGAGCAAAATGCAGTGAGGATACCTTAAGTAAAAACTGGCAAAGGCTTATATTAACCCATCTGGAAGAAAAAGCGCACAAAGGAATTTTAACAGGATCAACAATCACAGATATGAAAATCACTTTAGTCTCAGGCAGAGCACACACTAAGCATACAGAAGGCGGTGATTTCAGAGAGGCCACCTACCGTGCAGTGCGCCAAGGTTTAAAGGAAGCAGAATCTATATTATTGGAGCCTTATTATGCCTTTGAGCTGGAACTCCCTGTGAAAATGGTAGGAAGAGCTATGACGGACATCGAGAAAATGCATGGTACATGCGAAATATCGCAGACAAATGGGGAGATGTCGATTCTTGTGGGGAGTGCCCCTGTTCTTACCATGAGAAATTATCAGAAAGAAATTATCGCCTATACTAAAGGTCTTGGCAGGCTCTTTTGCAGCCTAAAAGGGTATGAACGATGCCACAATGCAGATGAGATCATTGCAAGTATCGGCTATGATTCGGAAAGAGATGTTAATAATCCTACAGGTTCTGTATTTTGTACACATGGCTCGGGCTTTTTGGTGGATTGGGATAGCGTAAAGGATCACATGCATGTTGAAAGCTATTTTCAGAAAAAAGAGGATTTGGCCGGAGAGATAGCCCCAAACCGTGTCTCATACTCAGAAGAAAAGTGGATTAGTTTGGATGAGATTGATCAAATTATCAATAATACTTTCTATGCGAACCAAGGAAAGAAGTCTGCCTGGAAAAAACGCAAAACAGCCCGCGAAAGTTATTACGAAGACTTTGTCTCTGTAAGCAGTGAGAAGGTAAACAAAGAAGAGTATCTTCTTGTTGATGGATATAATGTAATCCATGCCTGGCCTGAGCTCAAAGAACTTGCGGATAGCAATATGGACGGTGCCAGAATGAAATTACTGGAGAGTCTAAGCAATTATCAAGGCATTCGAAAATGCCAAATTATTGTTGTGTTCGACGCTTACCTCGTTCAGGGGCATCTTGAAGAAATTATCGACTATCATAATATTCATCTGGTTTATACAAGGGAGGCACAAACTGCAGACCAGTATATTGAAAAATTCGCTCATGATAATCAGAAAAAATATAATATAACTGTTGCAACATCAGACGGTTTACAGCAGATTATTATCAGAGGAGAAGGATGTGTCTTATTATCTGCCAGGGAACTAAAGGCCGAGATCGAAGAGACTTATGAAAGAACAAAGCTGGAATATCGGGAAATACAGAGAAGACCACGTAATTATTTAATGGACACATTGTCTCCTGAAGCAAAACAGCGGATTGATAAACTGATTAAAGATAAAAATGAGACTTAAACTATATCAATAGGGGCAATTCCCGAAGAGAGTTATGCTCATCGTGATAGATTTCCATTTCCTAGTTAAAAAGTCCATCGAGTGCACATAATACGAAATGTAGTAAACAAATAAGGCACTCGCTGAAAACTATAACTGGGCGGTGGAAACATGTTATGGGTCGCATTATTAGTAGGCGTTCAAGTATTGCTCTTGGGAACAGTGATTATTCTTGAAAATAAAGATCCAGGAAAAACTGTAACTTGGTTGTTTATTCTAAGTCTCCTGCCGATCCTGGGTTTTCTTCTTTATATTCTATTTTCTCAAAAGCAACGTAATAAACTCTTTCGGAATAAGGCACAACGGACAAATAGGTTAAAGCAAAGAATCAATGAATACGATCCCATTCCAAAGAATGAATACTCAACTTTTTCTCCAGATAACAATTTAGACCTTAAATTAGCTAACCTCCTTATGTATAGTGGTTATGCCCGCTTAAAGATGCATAACAAAGTTGACGTACTCGTCAATGGCCGAGAGAAATTTGCTGCTTTGCTTCAATCGTTAGAAAATGCCGCCCATCACATCCATTTGAGCTATTACATTTTCAAAGATGATGAAATAGGTGCCGACGTCTTAAAAATCCTTTCCCATAAAGTTTCTGAAGGAGTGGAAGTACGCGTTCTCCTTGACGGAGTGGGGAGCCTTTTCCTGGCTGGAAACTTCATGACTACCATGAGACAAGCCGGAATCCAAGCTCAATGGTATTTTCCATTACGCTTTCCCTTTTTAACTCCAAGGCTTAATTTACGTTACCACCGAAAAATTGTTATCATTGACGGGTATGTAGGGTACATGGGGGGGCTCAATATTGGAGACGAATATCTTTCGCGTGACCCGAAACTTGGATTTTGGAGAGATACTCACCTCAAATTATTTGGAGAATCCGTCCATACCCTGCAAAGTATCTTTTTAAACGACTGGAATACTGTAACTCATCAGGAGATAAGGGGTGAAAACTACTTTCCTAAGGTTGAAATCCCTGATATACTTCCTATTCAGATTGGCGCCAGCGGCCCGGATTCTAATTGGGCATCCATTCTGCAAGGTTTTTTCGTCGCGATAACGATGGCTAAGCGGAGCATAAAAATCGAGACACCCTATTTTATCCCTGATGAAAGTCTAATCATGGGGCTCAAGACTGCAGCCCTCTCAGGAATAGATGTTCAAATCATTATCCAAGGAGTTCCGGAACACAAAGTGACTTACTGGGCTATGAACTCCTATCTTGAAGAACTGCTCGAAGCAGGCGTTAAAATCTATAAGTATATGAAAGGAATTCTTCACGCTAAAGTTCTTCTCATTGATGAAACTTTAGCATCTGTAGGGTCTGCTAATATGGATGTGCGTAGCTTTTCCCTTGACTTTGAAATCTCCGCGTTTATGTATGATCAGAAATTAACGATGCTCTTAGTTAAGGACTTCGAAAATGATTTGAGTGAATCTCGAAGTATTAATCTCGAAGCGTTCCAAACTCGTCCATATTCCGAACGTCTTAAAGAGTCCTTTGCTCGTTTATTTTCACCACTGCTATAAAGTTCCTTCAGCTTTACCTTATCTTCAAATGTCTGTATAATATTACTAATTTCCAACCTCCCCGGGCGATTCGCGAAACAGTGGAGGTTGGATTCATGGAGGTAAGGCATGAAGTTAACGAAACGTACGAAATCTATTGGCGGCATTTTGGCAATAGCTGCCGGGGCAATTATTGCCGCATATGGAATTCAAGCCTTTGTCGTCCCTTCTGGGCTTGGCGGTGGAGGGGTCGGCGGCATAGCACTGTTGCTGCTTTACACATTAAAACTCCCTATTGGCTTAATGACATTCCTATTAAATGTTCCGCTGTTCATTTTAGGATGGAGGGAAATAAATAAAGATTTTATTTTCAAAACCATTTGGGGATTAGTCATTTTTTCTATCTTCCTTGATCTCTTTAAAGGTATCCATCCAGTGCCGATAAACGATATCTTTCTTGGGGCAGTCTACGGCGGTGTGTTTTCAGGAATTTCCTCAAGTATTGTGTTTCGTTTTGGTGGAAGTCTGGGAGGCACGGATATTGTTTCTAAGGTTATCCATCGAAGATATGGAGTGCCCATGGGAACGTCTGCTTTAGCGATCAATAGCCTGATAATTTTGGTTTCCTGGGCAATCTTAGGCTCAAATAGAGCTCTCTATACCTTAGTCAATCTTTTTGTCTACGGGCGGGTCCTCGACATAATCCAAAGCGGCGTTCCTTCGAAATCAATAACGATTATTTCCGATCAACCGGAAGCTTTGGTCGATCGAATTATGGTGGACTTAGGCAGAGGAGCAACTTTTTTAAGCGGCCGCGGTGCTTATTCTAACGAGCCTAAAAATGTTATTATCTGTGTAGTCAGTCTTCCGGAACTAGGCCGCTTAAAACAAGCAGTGCGTGATGTTGACCCAGAAGCATTTATGATTGTATCCAATGCCGGGGAAGTTCTCGGCAGGGGATTTTTAAAAAATGAATAAAAATGATATAACCCTTTTGGTGCAGGATTTATGGTAACGTAAAGAGAAGTAGAAGTAACATATAAAACAAAATAAGATGTCTCTTGATCAGTTATAGAACAGAGGTGGCAAACGGTGATAAGCGAGAAGAAATGGAGACCGAATAAAATTTGGGCTTTGGCCATGATTTGTTTCATGTTTGGTCTTACACTGATAATTATGCTCCTAGGTGATCAAAGCATCTCTTTAGTATCCTTTTTTTTCCTCATCACAGCTCTAGTTGCTCTGTATTTTCCGTGGGAATTTTTGTTAATTCAAATCGTTCTCGCCTCCGGATTAACGTTCCTTATTTTATATGAACATACACATCGTCTAACACTCCTGCAATGGCTTCTCTATACATTGGTTTATCTCTTTATTGGTATTGCTGTTAATCGAGAGATCGATGCAATTCGTCAAATTCAGCGGCACGAAACAGAGATGTCAGCATTATCCGATATATCGACCTCTTTAACGAAAACACTTGATTTGTGTGAACTAACGAATCAAGTAGTTGATCAAACCTTTTCCTTATTTAAGGCAGACGGCTGTACAATTTACTTAATGGAAGATGAAGAAAAATCGCTGCGGGTAATTAGTGCTCGTGAAAGTCAAAGTGACCCTGATGTACTAACCAGTATTCTCAATAACCACCCCCGAGTAGGTTTTGGCTTGGTAGGCTGGGTAGCAGCAACAGGTGAAGCTGTCCTTTCCGGAGATGCTGAACATGATCCAAGGTCTATACACATTCCAGGTACTCCCTATGATGACGAATCTGTCATGGGAATTCCCCTTAAATTAGAAGAAAAAACTTTTGGAGTTCTTTGGATCTATACTCTGAGTTTAAATACCTTTAGCAAAGATGATCTTCAATTGGCCCAGATTTTTGCCAACCAAGTGAGTGTCGCTTTAGCGAACGCCCGCTTATACGAACATGTTCGTTGCCTGTCTGAAACGGACAGCTTAACAGGTCTTTTAAATTCTCGCTCTCTTACCGATTTAACAGAACGCGCTATTAATCATGCCCAGACTGCTAAGGGAAAGGTTTCCCTTCTTTTTATTGATTGCGACAATTTCAAGAGAATTAATGACCAGTTTGGGCATCCTGTCGGGGATCAATTTTTGCGTTTCCTGGCTAAACTCTTACTAGAAACCGTAAGGGAAGGGGATGCTGTGGTGCGGTATGCAGGAGATGAATTTGTCATTCTCTTGCCTAAGACACCTCTCGAAGCAGCAATCAGTATTGCTGAAAGGTTGCTTGAAACTACCCGCATCAAAATTATGGAAGATAATCCTTTGCTGCAAACAACAATATCGGTGGGACTGGCTGTTTATCCGCTGCATGCCTTGACAGCGGAAGAACTCATCAAACTTGCCGACGATGCCCTCTATTGTTCAAAACGCAATGGCAAAAACCAATTATCCATCTATAATCCAAAGTCCAAAAGTATCTCTAACTTAGGTTCATAATTGTTTACTTTAGTTCCGAATTAAGTTCAGAATTACGTTCTGTATCAAATTTTTTTAGTTCACTTAAGGTAACGATTCGATAACCTTCTCTTTTAAGAGAATCAATAATTAATCCCAGGGCTTTAACAGTTTGAGTTCGATGATAACCGCCATCGTGCATAAGGATAATTGCTCCCGGGAAAACATTATTCATAACATTTTTAACAATTTGATTAACTCCAGGATTGCGCCAGTCTTTACTATCGACACTCCAGAGAGCAACGACATGGCCATTCTTTTTAATACTTTCCAGTTGCGCCTTTGACAGAAAACCTCCAGGCGGGCGATAAAAATAAGTATGGATACCCGTTGCCGCATAAACTTCGTCGTCCGTTTGACTAATCTCTTTCAAAAGGCGTTGTTGTTTATAATCATGGTCATAACTATGATTTCCGATTTCATGACCTTCATTGGCTAAACGCTTTAATAACCTTGGATTATCCTTAACAGCTTGCCCTAAAACAAAAAATGTTGCTCTGACTTCTTTTTCCTTAAGTATTTCCAAGACTTGTGGCGTGTCAATGGGATCAGGACCATCATCAAAAGTTAAGGCAACTACTTTTTCCTGTGTATGAGCCATGTAATAGGTTCCTGGAATACGTACCAAAGAAGGGGCTGTTAGTGAAGTCGCTGTGGTGAAGATGATAACTCCCATAATAGTGATAAATAAGCAAAGCATAATTAGTCTTCTTCGAGTTAATAACAAAAAAAGCACCGTTTACACCCCCAATTGCTTTATTATCCTATGGGTAAATATCTTGAACCATGCATACTCTTTCAAAATCTTATCTCATACCTACTCACTCCAAGCACGTGATCATATTCGATTTCGCAGCAAAGGCAGGAGAAGACCGGTTATCCGTTGTTCTGCTGCCTTTGCTGCGAAATTTAGTATGGGAACATTCTGATGTCGTTGACACGTGCTATAATTTAGATAACCTATTATTGTAGTATGCTTCTAGGACAGTACAAAGAATTGGATTGCCGAAATAGATGCTTGATTTACCATAGAATAGGAAGTGCTAACATGGGAATAAGAATCGGAGTGGACGGCGGAGGCAGTAAGACAGAAGTTGTAGCCCTTGATTCAACCGGAAAAATACTTTGTTCTCAGCTCAACCCTTCAAGTAACTATCACGTTGTTGGCAGAACTCAAGCTGTAAACAATATCGTGAACGGAATTCGCGATGCTCTGAAAGAGGGTTCTTTAGAAGGTATCGGAATTAGCCTTGCGGGTATTGACACCGCTGAGGACTGGAATATTATGGCGAATGGTTTAAGAGATGAATTACTAAAATTAGAGGAAGTACGAGGATTATCTTTTCGTGATATTCCTATTGTTATGGAGAATGATGCTTTTGGCGCCTTAATGTCTGTAAGAGGGAGATTTTTCGGAAATGTTTTGGCTGTTGGAACCGGAACTGTGGCCCTCGGAGTTAATGACGAGGGAAAGGTCTTTCGCATTGGGGGCTGGGGGCATTTAATAGGTGACCAGGGCAGCGGCTATGATATTGGACGTAAGGCGCTTGCAGCTATGGTTGCATCCTGTGATGGCTACGGGCCTAAAAGTATTTTAGAATCAATAGTGTCAAATCATTTGCAGCTAAAACAAGTGCGTGAAATTGTTGACTGGCTGAATCAAGCAGAACGCACAAATAAAGATATTGCAGCTTTAGTTCCTATAGTTGTAGAGGCGGCTCGGAACCAGGATGCTGTCGCAGAAGCAATATTTGCCCAAGCAGGAAGAGATTTAGGGCTCGTTACCAGAGCACTGCTCCGGAAAACTCAAGGTATTGACCTAGGGCTTGTTGGAGGTATTACCCATATTTGGGAATTTATTGAGCCCACATTTTTATTGACTATTTATGAAGAGTTTTCTAACCTGCAATTGCTTCAACCTTCTTATCAGCCATCTGTTGGCGCAGCACTGTTAAGTGAGATTTCTCAAGTACGGCATATAGAGATTTAAAAAGGATTTGGCAATCCAAATTTCAGACATGTTTTTCATTGGAAAGGAGCAATTAATTTGAGCCTCCGATTGGTAATTGGCCGAGCAGGCAGTGGCAAAAGTACTCTTTGCTTAGAGGAAATCCGCCGGGAACTTCGGAACCAACCATGGGGAAATCCAATAATCCTGCTTGTGCCCGAACAGGCGAGCTATCAGATGGAAGTGGCCCTGGCCAATACACCGGATTTGGGTGGAAGCCTGCGGGCTCTGGTCTTAAGTTTTCGGCGCATGGGCTGGCGAGTTTTTGCAGAAACTGGCGGAGGACAGAAGATTCTAATTGGGGCTACTGGCAAACGAATGCTTTTGCGGCGAATTCTTTTAAAGCATCGTCTGGAACTTAAAGCCTTTGCCCGTTCGGCAACTCGACCCGGAATGGCTGACCTTCTGGCACAAACGATCGGGGAATTTAAAACCTATCGAATTACCCCTTATGATTTGCGTTATGTTAAAAGCAATCAAGAGATATTGGAAAATAAACTCCATGATTTAGCCTTAATCTACGAAGAATTTCAAGCATCTCTTGGACAAGATGTAAGGGATCCTGATGATGAGCTTTCCCTATTAGCCGCCAAGATTCCCATTGCGCCTCTTGTTCAGGGAGCCCAAGTTTGGATCGACGGTTTCAATGGCTATACTCCTCAGGAGCTTGAGGTTTTAAAACGCCTGCTTATGACGGCCGCTGATATTGTGATTACAATTCCGCTTGACCCGGACATTATCGCGAAGGAAAGGGATCTGGAAGAAAGCGCGTTAAAAATAGGGGAAGAGTTTTTTACAGGCCCCTGGCAAACTTATCAAGCATTGCAGCGATTGGCCCTGGAAACTGGAGTTCAGGTTCTGCCTCCGACAATACTTAAAACAGCAAAACGCTTTAACCATCCTTGGCTCGATTATTTAGAGAAGCATTATTCTACCTATCCTATGATTCCCTATAATCAAGCACCTGCTCCCGCTATAGATTCACCCGGAATTCAAATAATTTCCGCAGTCAATCGACGGGCAGAAGTCGAAGGGATTGCCAGAGAATTACGACGCTACGCTCGAGATGAAGGAATGTTTTGGAAAGACATGTCCGTTATGACACGTGATCTTCCGGGGTATCAGGAGTTAATCTCTCAAGCCTTTACATCTTACGAGATTCCCTTTTATATTGATCATAAACACACTATCCTTCATCATCCTTTCATCGAATTAGTTCTCTCGATCCTTGAAGTTGTTTCTAGTAATTGGGCGTACGAACCGCTCTTTCGCTGCTTGAAGACTGACTTTTTCCCGCTGCAAAGAGACGATATCGATCGTTTGGAAAACTATATTCTCGAGCATGGAATACACGGAGAACGTTGGAGAAACAATATCCCCTGGCGTTATCATCGCCAATGGTCGCTGGGTCAGAATGAAGAACAACTTGATCGTGAACAAAAATTCGAAGCTCAGTTAAATACCTGCAGATCAATTATCTATGAGCAAATTATTCCTCTATTCAATACGCTTGGTTCAATAAAGAAAAAAGAAGATTTAACGGTTCGGGAGATTACAGAAGCACTGTTTTCATTTTTAGAGAACCTCAACGTCCCCTTAACCTTAAAGAGGTGGGCGGAAAAATCTCTAAGCGAAGGAAAGCTGAGTGAAGCCAAGCTTCAGGAGCAGCTCTGGAACGCTGTTATCCAAGTCTTCGATGAAATTGTATCTGGTTTAGGTGACGAAACCTTGGACCTTGAGGAATATCTCTTAATTCTCACCTCAGGAATCGAAGCTCTTGAACTCGGGCAAATTCCTCCAGGAATTGATCAAGTCCTCGTTGGTTCCTTAGACCGTTCGCGCAATCCTGAGGTGCGAATTCAATTCATCTTAGGAGCCAATGAAGGAGTTCTTCCGGCCAGACCTGCTTCTGAAGGAGTTCTCGATGCGGAAGAACGAGAACAATTACAAAAAGAGGGAATTTCTCTCGCGCCTAAAGGGAAAGCTCAAATCTACGAGGAACAATTTTTTATTTATACTGCTTTTACAAGAGCGAGGGAAAAATTAGTAGTCTCGTATCCTCTAACCGATGAGGAGGGGAAAGCACTTACAGTTTCCTCTGTTATCCTGCGCCTCAAACATCTTTTTTCAATTTCCGAGAACTTTTTAGGCAATCAGGAAGCATTAGAATTGATTACTCAAGGGAACTCAGCCCTTCAATATTATGCCGATCAGTTACGACTTCTGCAGCAGCAAGGAGAGCCTCTGTCAACCCTCTGGCAAGCTGCTGAGAGATGGCTGGGTCAAGATCCTAATCATCAGCGGAAGCTGAACTATATTCGGTCCAGCCTAACCGCCAAAAACCAAGAACAACGAATTCCCCGTTCACTTGCACGCCGCCTCTATGGCAAGCATTTAAAGGCAAGTGTTTCCCGCTTAGAACAATTTTCCAAGTGTCCCTTTGGACATTTTGCCCATTATGGACTGAAGCTGCGTGAACGATCAACGTATCAACTTTCCCGACCGGATATGGGAGAATTTTTTCACACTCTTTTACATGATTTTGCTCAACAACTCCAGGAAAGAGATTTGGATTGGGGAAAATTGACAAAAGAAGAGTCCTGGGCGCTTGTCACGGAGTTAGCTGATCAACTGGCACCTCAATTACAACACGAAATTCTCTTAAGCAATGCTCGTTATCGTTATATCACTCACAAACTCAAACGCACAGTCCATCATGCCGTTCGAGTACTGGGAGAGCATGCACGGCGAGGCGTATTCCTTCCCATCCAATTGGAAGTCAAATTCGGTCCCAATGAAACACTTCCCGGAGTTGAGGTTCCTTTATCCGAAGGAGATTCCTTAGTTTTAGCGGGACAAATTGATCGGGTTGACGCTGCCTTCTTGCATGGACAAGTCTATTTAAGAATCCTTGATTATAAATCCCGTGAACAGACCTTGGCTCTGGATACCATTTACTACGGCCTTAATCTTCAATTGCTCACGTATCTAAGCGTTGCTCTGCAGGGAGCAGAGGTTTTATTGAATACGGTCAACCCGTCACCATTGCCTGCAGGTTTTCTCTATTTTCCTGTGCTTGAACCGCAGCTTGACGAAAAGTCTCCCCTCAGTCCGGAGGAAGCTGAAGAGAAAAAGCTAAAAGCCGTCAAAGTCAGCGGTTATTTATTAGCTGACCCCCAGGTTTTAGAAGCGATGGACTCTTCATTTGCCTCAGGGCAATCCGAATTGCTGGGCCTTAGATTAAATAAAGACGGTTCCTTTAGGAAAGGAGCCAACGTTCTCACCGAAAACCAATTTGCCATACTTCAACGTTATCTTTATCAAACCCTTAGGCAAAGGGGAGAGGAAATTCTTGCAGGCGAAATCTCCTTAAATCCTTATCGCCGAGGCAAAAGCACCGCCTGTCAATATTGCTCCTATCGACCCGTATGTCACTTCGATCCCTTCCTTCCGGAAAATCAATATCGGGAACTGCGTCCCTTAGACCAAGAAGATCTATGGAATCGTCTGAAACGTATCGACTCTTCAGCGGAGAATAATGACCTATCAACAAAAAGTGAATTACATTGGTTGGAAGGAGGAGATCATGATGAGTAAGCCTTCATGGACTGCAGAACAACGTACGGCGATTAATTTACGCGGACAACTCTTGGTAGCTGCCGCTGCCGGTTCTGGTAAAACCGCTGTGTTAGTAGAACGAATCATTAAACAAATCACAGATTTAGACAATCCTGTCGATGTGGATCGCTTTCTAGTCGTTACCTTTACCAAAGCGGCCGCTAATGAAATGCGGGAGAGAATTGGCAAAGCTATCGACGAGGCCTTGTTCCAGGAGGATGACATCCGTCAAGTCGAACATCTGCTCCAGCAGCGTGCTCTGCTGCAAAAAGCCAATATCACAACACTGCATTCTTTTTGTTTAGAGTTAATCAGAAAATATTTTTACCAATTGGATCTTGATCCAGCATTTCGAGTTGCCGACGAAGCAGAAATAACCCTCCTCCGCCAAGATGTCATTGAAGATCTCTTTGAAGCTTGGTATGACAAAGAAGACCCCGACTTTATCTCACTTATTGATGCTTTCGGTTCAGACCGAGATGATCTGGCAGTTATGGAACAAATACTGCATATCTTCGATTTTGCCCAAAGCCAGCCAAGCCCCTTGCGATGGCTTAATGCTCTTGATCAAGCTTATTTCTGGGATAACCTGGAAACTCTGATGGAGAGCGAATGGGGACAAATTATTCGTCAAGGACTTCTTGACACTCTTCAGGAAGCCTTAAACAATCTGAAAAGCGCTGAGCAAATCGCTCAAAAGCCTGAAGGCCCGGTCCAATATGCGGAAACATTACAAGATGATATCAATCGTGTGGAGATTTTAAAAAAACTTGTAAGCTCCAATTCATGGACAAAGAGCGAAATTCAAGTACAAGAATCCCTGAAATTCCCTAAATTAACGACTGCTCGTTCAAAAGGGGATAAACAATTGCAAGAAGAATGCAAAAAACTTCGGGATGAGGCCAAAAAAAAGTTAACAACACTTCGGAGCGAACTTTTTTCATATCCCCATGAGCGTCAATTAGAAGCTTTAAAGCCTATGGCAAAAATGGCTCAGACTATAGGCTGTTTAGTCTTAGAATTTTCCCGCAACTATGCGGAGGCTAAAAGGCTGCGCAACATTGTAGATTTCTCAGACCTTGAGCATTTTGCACTTAGCTTACTTGAAGAAGAAGAAAAAGGAACTGTTATTGCCTTGGAAATTCAGGATTATTTCCATGAAGTTTTAGTGGATGAATACCAAGACATTAATCCTGTTCAGGAACAAATTTTAAAACGTGTCTCGCGCCAAGATCGTTCTCCAAACCTTTTTATGGTTGGGGATGTAAAACAGAGTATTTATCGTTTTCGCATGGCCGACCCCGGTTTATTTCTGACCAAGTATGCGAACTTACCCCATTGGAATCCGGAATTAGACGTTGATACAGCATCGTCTGTCAAAATGGTGATTGATTTAAACCGCAATTTTAGAAGCCGTCAAGAAATTGTCGACGGCGTGAACTTTCTATTTCGTCAAATTATGACAAATGGTTCCGGTGAAATTACTTATGACGATCAAGCAGCCTTACGGTTTGGTGCCTCTTTTGTTAAAGGACAAGATTCAATCCCCACTGCCGAAGGGCCAATTGAAGTTCATCTTATCGATATAAAGAGCCTTAAGGACTCTTGGTCAAGAGAAACTTCCTCTCTGGAACTGAGTTCAAGCCCTGAGGAATTGACAAATCAAGAATCTTCCCAGGAGGAATTTGATAAAGCTAGAATTGAAGCACATTTTGTCGGCGAGAGAATTCAACAAATGGTGCAAAACTCTGAGTTCCAGATTTTTGATAAACATCTAGGAAATTTTCGCTCTGTTCAATATTCCGACATCGTTGTATTAATGCGTTCCTACTCAGCAGTAGCTCCCATATTCGTGGAAGAATTTCAAAAGGCAGACATTCCGGTTTATGCTGAGACGTCGACAGGTTACTTCGCAGCACATGAAGTGGAAATTATTATGTCTCTGCTTAAAGTTATCGACAATCCTCACCTGGATATCCCTTTGGCAGCAGTTCTGCGTTCGCCCCTTGTCGACCTCAACGGGCTGGAACTTGGCAAATTGCGGATGATCCTTCCGGAAGGGGACTTTTATGAAGCTTTGGCACTCGCTGCCTGGTCAAGTTTTGCCGAGGAATCTCTTACTGAGGACAACCTGACCATGTTTACCCAGATTTTGAGTTTGTATAACGATACTCTAGTGCTGCGCAAAGAAAAGGCCCGAGACATACTGGCCTCAGCTCCGCGCTTAAAGAAGAAAGCAGCTGATTTCTGGACAAATCTCCAAGAATGGCGTACTCAGTCCCGCCGTTTGTCGCTGTCTGAATTTTTGTGGTCACTTTATGAAGAAAGCGGGTATTTGGCTTATGTAGGAACATTGCCCGGGGGAGTTCAGCGTCAAGCTAATCTTCGGGTACTCTACGACCGGGCTAAACGCTTTGAGGCTACACGTTACCGGGGCTTATTCCGCTTTCTTAGATTTTTAGAGCGATTTCAGGATCAGGGCCATGACATGGGGAATGCACGTGCCTTAGGAGAGAATGAAAATGTTGTTCGCT
The DNA here is from genome assembly GCF_001029285.1 of Desulfosporosinus acididurans. Taxonomy (GTDB): domain Bacteria; phylum Bacillota; class Desulfitobacteriia; order Desulfitobacteriales; family Desulfitobacteriaceae; genus Desulfosporosinus; species Desulfosporosinus acididurans. Next base: position 46,323 of record NZ_LDZY01000016.1, on the reverse strand, counting down.
TAATTACGGTCCATGCCAGTAAAGGACTAGAATTCCCAGTAGTCTTTGTCGTGGGCTTAGGGCGAAGCTTTAATTCACGAAGTCTAAAAGGAAAGCTGCTTTTGCACGCCCAATTAGGCCTGGGCATGCCAATCATTGACGTTGAAAATAACGTACGTTACCCCTCTTTGATCCAATATGCTGTTCAGCAGCGGCTGACTCAAGAGTCCTTAGCCGAAGAACTGCGTATTCTCTATGTTGCCCTTACTCGGGCCAAAGAACGGCTATTTCTATACGGGAATGTAGAAAACTTAGATAATAGTCTACTAAAGTGGCAGCGAATTTCCGACTGGCCAGAGGTCCCTCTGCCTGATAATCAACTTAGAAATGCAAAATCCTTTCTCGATTGGATTGTTCCGGCTCTAGTCCGTCATCCTTCACTTGGTTTAGGAAAAGAACAGGAACAATCGGTTTTAACTATTCCTGAGGCAAACTCATCGTGGGAAATTGTCTATCATCACAGCCTGGAATCGGAACAAGAAATGAGCCGCCAAGAAGTACTTATGCTTTCTCAAGAAGCAGAAGGGCAGGAGCAAAATTGCCTTGGCCAAACCAGTGAAGAAGCTAGCAAAATACCTGATGAGATTATAGCTGTTGAACAATGGTATACAGAGATCAATCGCCGCTTAAGCTGGAAATATCCCCATCCCGTAAGCCAGGTTGCTAAAACCAGCGTTTCGGAGTTAAAACGTCAGCATAACTGGTATGCCGATGATGAGACTCCTCAACACCACAGCCTTCAGGCAAGGGAAGGCCGGATTCTCAGGCCCAAATTTCTGCAATCGTCTCACTCCTTTACAGCTGCAGAACGAGGAACTGCTCTGCATACCGTAATGCAGCATTTGCCCTTTAAGAATTGGGGTTCAGCCTGGCTGAAGCTGGAAGCGGCGGATCAAACAATCCAGATCAAGGAATTGCTTAATCGACTCGAAGCGCAGGAAATTATCACCACAGAACAAAAGAAGACGATTGAACCTCTGAAAATCCTTCAGCTGCTCCATACGTCCCTCGGGTTACGTCTTTTCAGTTCTGATCAAGTTCTGAAGGAACTTCCTTTTACTATAACTTTTCCACCTCAGAAACAAGCTCAAACGAATATCCTGGTTCAAGGAGTCATAGATGTAGTCATGATCACTAAGCAGGAACAGGAGATCAGGGCAGAAATTCTAGACTACAAAACAGATTCTCTGAGGAAGGAAGAAAAGGACCCGGAACAACTTCTCAGAGATCGCTATGCCCTTCAACTGACACTTTATGCTTTGGCCATAGAAAGGCTTATGGGCATAGAGGTTACTCAGTGTTCTCTTTATTCCTTTTCTTTAGGGAAAGAAATCATAATTGCTAATTCTCGGCGCTTAGAAATACAGCAATCCTTGGAAAGTGAACTCGTTCAGCTAAGCTGAACATCGAGACTTCGGTGACGAAAGTGTCCTGTGGACGCTTTCGCCGAAAGCGCCTAACCCATAACAAATGCTATCGCGCTGAAGGATGGACTCTACCCCCACCGAAGCAGAGTACGGGGGGACCCACTCCCACTTATAGAAGTGGTAGTCTTACGATTGGATAAACTATTTTTATGATACTAGCCATATATTCTTATTGAATAATTAAATTCTTCTATAATATTTTGGCATTTCAAGAAAGGAATTTTAAATTATTTGGCGAATTTAAGTAATAATGTCCCTTGTGATTGTTGTAACTATTGCAAAGAGTAAACATGAAAGAGGTGTTATAATGAGTCAAAATAAAGTCGGTGCTGTGATGATTGTAGGCGCTGGGATCGCCGGTATTCAATCTGCACTTGATTTGGCAGAGTCGGGATATCTGGTTCATTTGGTAGAAGAATCGTCGGCCATTGGTGGAACTATGCCAATGTTAGATAAGACATTCCCTACAAATGATTGCTCTATGTGTATTTTGTCTCCTAAGTTAGTTGAATGCGGACGTCATCTTAACATTCGCATTTACACCAATTCCCAGGTGATTAAAACCGAGGGAGAAGCAGGAAACTTTAAAGTTACTATTAAACAGCAGCCACGTTTTGTCGATATTGACAAATGTACCGGCTGCGGATCCTGCGCAGAAGTGTGCCCAGTAAAAGTTGATGATGAATTCAATCAAGGCATTGGAAAACGCAAGGCCATTTATAAACAGTATTCACAAGCCTTTCCTAATGCCTATGCTATTGATCCTCAGAAATGTCTCTATCAAACTATGGGAAAAGCCAAAGGGAAAGATATTTGCAAAAAGTGTCTCAAAGCCTGTCAGGCTGGTGCTATTAACCATGATATGGAAGTCAAGGAAATTGAAATTGAAGTTGGTTCAATGATCCTGAACCCCGGCTTTAAAGTCTTTGATGCTGCTTCTTTAGAATATTATGGATACGGCAAAATTAAAAGTGTCCTTACCAGCTTGGAATTCGAGCGTCTCTTAAGTGCCTCCGGACCTTTTGACGGTCATTTGGTCCGTCCCTTTGATCAGAAAGAACCGCAAAAGATTGCTTGGATTCAGTGTGTGGGTTCCAGAAATGCTAAGATTAATAAAAATTATTGCTCCGGCGTTTGCTGTATGTATGCCATCAAAGAAGCGGTCATCGCCAAGGAACATAGTCATATTCCTGTTGATACCACAATTTTCTTTATGGACATGAGAACACCGGGCAAAGATTTTGAAAAATACTACAATAATGCTAAGAATAATCAAGGTGTACGCTTTATCCGTTCCCGTATTTATGAAGTCACTGAAGCTGAGGACGGTTCGGGTGATTCTGTCATTCGCTATTCCAATGAAGACGGTCAAATTTCCACTGAACAATTCGATCTCGTTGTTCTTTCTGTTGGCCTGGAACCGGGAGAAAGTTCCAAAGCTTTGGCCGAAACTTTAGATTTAAAAGTCAATAAGTTTGGCTTTGCTGAGCTGGAACCTCTCACAGGTGTTAATACTTCACGAGAAGGTATCTTTGCTGCAGGAGCTTTCAGCGGCCCGCGTGATATTCCGGAAACAGTAATGCAGGCTAGTGCTGCCGCAGGGGCTGCTTCCGCCTTATTGTCGCAAGAGCGCGGTACTCTCGTCAGTGAAAAAGAATATCCTGCTGAGAAAGAAGTCGCCGGAGACGTTATCCGGACAGGAGTTTTTATCTGCCATTGCGGAGTAAACATTGGCAGTGTTGTTAATGTGCCGGAAGTTGTAGAGTATGCTAAAACTCTGCCAACCGTTGTCATGGCAACTGAGAAAATCTACGCTTGTTCACAAGATGCTCAAGCTTCTATGAAGGAATTAATTGAGGAATATAAACTCAATAGAATTGTCGTTTCTTCCTGCAGTCCACGGACTCACGAACCATTATTCCAAGAAACGCTCAAAGAAGCCGGCTTAAACGCCCATTTGTTTGATATGGCCAATATCCGTGACCAATGTTCCTGGGTCCACATGAATGAACCTGAAAAAGCTACCGAAAAGGCGAAAGACCTGACCCGTCTGGCTATCGTCCGTGCTTCAATGCAGCAGCCTGTTCAACCGGTATTTATGGAAATGAATCACGATGCTTTAGTCGTCGGAGGCGGAGTTGCCGGAATGACCAGTGCTTTATCCTTAGCTGATCAAGGGTTTGTTGTTCATTTGGTTGAGAAAGCTCCCGAACTCGGCGGTATTGCTAAACGCTTCTCCACCGGATTCCGCGGGGAAGATATCAAAGCATTCCTGGCGGAGTTGGTCGGACGTGTCAGCAGTCACCCGAAAATCACGCTGCATGTTGGCAAAGAAATTAAAGATGTTGGAGGTTTCTTAGGAAACTTTACCACTACCCTGAACGACGGTGAACAACTTCGTCATGGCGTTGCCGTCATAGCGATCGGCGGCCAAGAATACCAGCCGAAGGAATATCTCTACGGTCAAGATTCTCGTGTTATGACCCAAATTCAAATGGATGAAGCGCTCGTTCGGCATGATGATCTCGTAGCTAAAGCCCAAAATTTTGTGTTCATCCAATGCGTTGGCTCTCGCTGCGAGGAAAACCCTTATTGCAGCCGTACTTGTTGCACCAAATCTGTTAAATTGGCCTTAAAAGTTAAGGCTAAAAATCCATCAGCTAATGTCTTCGTTCTATATCGGGATATGAGAACTTACAGCTATTTTGAAGAAGACTATGAGCTCGCTCGCAGAAGCGGGATACTCTTCGTCCGTTATAGTGAAAACGATAAACCCGTTGTGAGCAAAGAAGGGGAAACCCTCGTCGTAACGGTTAAGGATCATGTTCTCGATCGCCCCATCGAAATCGAAGCGGATGTCATTTGCCTGGCGGCTGCTATTAAAGCGCCCGAAGATGGCAAAAAACTCTCCAAGTGGTTCAAAGTACCTCTTAATAACGAAGGCTTCTTCTTAGAAGCACATATGAAATTAAGACCTGTTGACTTTAGTACTGACGGTGTCTTTATGGCCGGTATTGCTCATAGCCCCAAAAATATGGAAGAAGTCATCTCCCAGGCTAAAGCAGCTGCCGGACGTGCCGGTGTAGCCTTATCGAAAGAACAAGTTGAGTCCGCAGGTTTGACAGCCTACGTTAATAAACGCAAGTGCACTGCTTGTGGAACTTGTGAAGCCGTATGTTCAGCTAAGGCCGTATCTGTTGATTTAGAAAACCGTGTTGCCGTAGTAAACGATGCACTGTGTAAAGGCTGTGGAGCATGTGCCTCCAGCTGTCGCTGCGGTGCCATCAATCTTAGAGGATGTACCAATGAGCAAATCGTAGAAATGTTAAACTTCTTCTAAAATTGAGCTGCGTTAATAAGGCTAAGGAAAGGTAGATGTTTATGGAAGAACGTCAAGTAAACGTATCTGATACGGATAATAAAACATACCAGCCTAAGATTGCCGCCTTTTTATGCAACTGGTGCAGCTACGCCGGCGCCGATCTTGCCGGTGTCAGCCGCTTTCAATATCCTGCGACAATCAGAACTATCCGCGTCCCATGTTCTGGGAGAATCAACCCCTTATATCTCTTAAAAGCTATGGCTAACGGAGCCGATGGAGTCCTCGTTTCTGGATGTCACCCTGGTGATTGCCACTATATCAGCGGTAATTATGTTGCCCGCCGAAAATTCGCTTTAATTAAATCTCTTCTAAAACATGTTGGCTTAGAAGAAGACCGAGTCAGTTTCTCCTGGGTATCAGCAGCAGAGGGGGTTCGCTTCTCTGAAGTAGTAAAAGGAGTAACGGAGCGTGTTGCAGCACTGGGACCCAATAACGGTGTATTTAAAGTAAAGGACGGGGGTGGAACGGATGAGTAGTGTCACTGAAGAGATCCGAGAAACGGCCCGCCAATTACTGGCCGACGGAAAAGTTGACGTAGTCATAGGATATGAAAAAGGTTCTTTGCCGCTGAAAGCAACACCTTGCTTTGTACGGACAGTGCAGGATGTCGACAAACTCATTTGGGATGAAACCTGTGAAAACAATTTAGCAGCTTTTTCTTATAAAATTTCGGGAAAGAAAGCTATTATCACTAAGGGCTGTGACAGCAGAGCTTTAGTTGTACTCCTGCAGGAAAACCAATTAGTTAAAGATGATTTATATATTATTGGAGTTTCCTGTCAAGGGGTTGTTGATAAGAGAAAGATTGAAAATGAACTTGGGGAAATTATTGAAGCTACTATTGCCGACGGAAAAATTTCAGTAAAAGGTATGTCGGGAAGCGGCGAGTTCACCTTTGCTGAAGTAAAGGATGCGACATGCCAAACTTGCCGTTATCCTAATCCGGTCATTGAAGACATTCACCTCGGGGGAACTGTAGAAGTTCCTGAGCAAGCGGTCTTGTTTGCCGATGTTCTGGAGATGGAAGCGAAATCTGATAGTGAACGTGAAGCTTACTTTGGTGAGCAAATGGATAAATGCATTCGCTGCTATTCCTGCCGTAATGCCTGCCCACTCTGTTATTGCCAGGAATGTTTCGTCGATTGCAATACTCCTCGTTGGTTAACAGGCGGAGTCAACCGTGCCGAGAATCTGTTTTTCCAAGCAGGACGTGTACTCCATCTTGCCGGCCGCTGTGTTGATTGCGGCACATGCAGCAGAGCTTGTCCCCAGGGAGTCGACATTCGAGCTCTAAATCGTAAGATGAGCCGCGATGTGCTGGAAATGTACCAACATGAATCCGGGATCAGCGAAGATGTTAAACCAGCTCTTAATGTATACAGCGGGGATGACCCTGAAGCGTTTTTGGTAAAGGAGTGAGGTGAAGACATGAAGATAAGTAAAGAAAAATTTGGTCAATCCGTAGATGCTTTGTCCTCAGATTACAGACTCATTGCTCCGGTCAGTGAAGCAGGCGGAGTGAACTACAAAGCGGTCAAGAGCTTTTCAGATGTTAAACAAGACTATCTCAATTCCAAACTTCCTCCTAAATCGTTATTCTTTCCGCAGCATGAAAAACTTATATCCTATGTCAAAAACGGTAAGGATGTTACTGTTAAAAACGAACTGAAGGTCGAGAAAACGATCCTTTTTGGCGTAAGACCCTGTGATGCAAAAGGACTGCTTCTTCTGGACAAGGTTTTCAAGAACGATCAATATCAAGATCCTTACTACTATGAGCGTCGCAATAACACCGTCGTAATTGGTATGGCCTGTAAAACTATTGCACCAACCTGTTTCTGTTCTTCGATGGGTCTTTCGCCTGCCAGCAGCGAGGGTGCAGACATTTTCCTCATTGATTTAGGAGATTCGTATGACCTCGAAATCATTACGGAAAAAGGGAAAGCTTTATTGGGTGATTTAGGCCTTTCCGAACTAACGGCTCAGGAACAAGCATTAGTGGACGCTGTCAAAAGCGCTCAAACCACGAGTCAAGTCGATGTTTCCACAATTACGGAAAAACTGGACAAAATGTTTGACAACCCTTATTGGGAAAACCTGCAAGAAAAGTGCTTAGGCTGCAATACCTGTTCCTTCTCCTGCCCGACTTGCCACTGCTTTGATATTTCTGAAGAAGTGTGCCAAAATTCCGGGAGCCGCGTAAGAACTTGGGATGCTTGCATGGCGCCGCTCTTTACTCTGCACGGATCTGGTCATAATCCTCGAAGTACTCAAAAAGCTCGCTGGCGCCAACGGATGATGCACAAATTTAACTATTTTGTGCATAACAACGGGGACATCGCCTGCGTCGGCTGCGGCCGTTGCATTCGCAGCTGCCCTGTAAATATGGATATGCGTCAGATCATTGATGGCGTAAACAAAGCAGAATTGGTGGTGGAATAATGGAACAGAATCCTTATCTTCCAATAACTATGAAGCTCACTAAGAATTTAGTTGAGACCGAAGATAGAAATATTAATACCTTTACCCTGGAATTTCTTAATAAACAAGATGAGGAAAACTTCAAATATATGCCCGGCCAGTTCGCAGAACTCAGCGCCTTTGGCTATGGGGAAGCACCCTTTGGAATTGCGACTTCTCCCACCGAACCTGGCATTTTGAAATTTTCTGTTGCTAAAGTTGGTTGTGTGTCTAATGCTCTTCACTTGATGGAAGAAGGGACCATGGTAGGCGTCCGGGGACCGATGGGAAACTATTATCCTGTCGAAGAGTTTAAAGGAAAGAATCTTGTGATTATCGGCGGCGGCTTTGCCTTTACAACCCTTCGCGCCTTAGCTGTATATATGTTGGATCCAGCCCATCGCGGCGACTACGGGGATATAACGGTTATCTACGGAGCAAGAAACCCCGGCTTATTGCTCTATAAGGAAGAATTAGCTGCCTGGGAAAATAATCCCAACATCAATCTTGTCACCACCATCGACCGTCCGGCTGAAGGCTGGACAAAGCATGTTGGCTTTATCCCATCTATCACCGAGCAAGTAGCTCCCTCGTCAGTTAATACCTATGCAGTAGTATGCGGACCACCGGCAATGATTAAATTCACCTTGCCTGTCCTGGAAAAGCTGAATTTTCCGCCTGAACGCATCTACACATCATTAGAAATGCGCATGAAATGCGGACTGGGAATTTGCGGCCGCTGCAATATTGGCACTGAATATGTCTGTAAAGACGGACCTGTCTTTTCAATGGCTCAATTAAAAGATCTTCCTAGTGAATATTAATAATAGGCCGGAGGTGAATTAATCGTGGGAGAACCTATTAGAGTTAAAAGCTTAGATCCTACCTTACGTCATGAGATCGCCGGGATCTTGAAAAAATACGATTTCTCAAACTGCCTTACCTGTGGTATGTGTACAGCAGGCTGTATTTACAGTGATTTGCATGAAGATCAAGATCCACGCAAATTTATCCGCAAAGTAGCACTCGGCATGCGTGAAGAAGCAGAGAATGATCCATTTGTTTGGAATTGCACTATGTGTGAACGGTGCACCGTTGAATGTCCCATGGGAGTCAACATCGCAGCGATTACGAGAGCGTTTCGCGGCAAGACACCGGTTCCGCCTGGGCATTTACAAGTTATCGCTGACGACCATATTCGTACAGGAAATCAAATGGGTGTCGAACAAATCGATTACATTGAGACCTTAGAGTGGATTGAAGAATTGCTTCAAGCACAGCTTAAGGATCCGAGTTACAAAATTCCTCTTGATAAACCCAATGCAGACTTTATGTTTTGCTTTAATGCCCGTGAAATTAAACACTATCCTGCCGATTTACAAACCATTTTGCATGTTTTCCATGCAGCTAAGGCGAACTATACCATTAGCACCAAACGCTGGGATGCTACCAACATTTGTTTGTTTACCGGTAAAGATGATGAATTCTGTGAAATATCACGCCCGCTTTTTGAAGAAGCACAAAGGTTAAACCCTAAAGAAATTATCGTAACGGAATGCGGCCATGCTTTCCGGTCAACAAGACAGTTTGCGCGCAACTACTGGGATGGGAAACCAATTCCAGTACGGCATATTGTTGAAATATATGCCGATTGGATTAAAGAAGGCAAACTAAAACTCGATAAAACGAAAAACACGGTTCCCGTAACCATGCATGATCCTTGTAATACGGTTCGTAAAGAAGGCGTCTATGAACCTCAACGTTATGTTATTAAGAATACTGTTATGGATTATCGCGAAATGAATCCCGAAGGCAAATACAACATCTGTTGCGGAGCCGGCGGAGGAGCCTTAGCTGTAGCAGCAACGAAGCAAATGCGGATGATTAAGGCCAAGCCGAAAGTTGATCAATTAGTGGCTACCGGGGCAAAGATCGGGTGTATCCCTTGTCACAACTGTATTGACCAATTTAATGATATGAATAAATTTTATAAACTTGGAATGAAAATGGAACACCTTAGTGCTTTGGTCGAAAACGCTTTAATTGAAGATATTCCGGAAGACGCACCTGAAGAAACCTCAAACTAATGGGATATTAACTCATCTGCTTATTTAAAGTATGCTTAAAAGATCCCGTCGGACAACACCAAGTCCGACGGGACTTTAATTCTATTGCATAATACAATATTTACATAATTGTCTGTCTTTGAACAAAAAATGAAACGGTTTGCAGGAAATATACGATTTAAGGAGAAATTATAGCAATTAGTATTTATAGTAAAGGTATTAGGAAATACTAAAAATGATTGAATAAAGAGAAAGAAGGGGTTATATTATGCGAAATAAGGAAATGTTGCTCATTCCTGGGCCAACACCCGTTGTGGATGAAATTTATGATGCATTGTCCAGTGAAACCTACGCTCATACGGATCCGCGCTTTGTCAAAGTATTCAAAAATAGCTTAGACCAAACGAAAAAGCTTTTTAACACGGATGGCGAAGTCTTTGTTGTTGCTGGTTCAGGAACGCTTGCCATGGAGATGGCCATTATTAATACCGTTGCTCCCGGCGAAAAATTGCTCGTAATTAGTCACGGCTATTTTGGCGACCGCTTCATTCCTTTAGCTAAGGCGTTTGGCATCCAAGTCGAAACGATTCAAGCTGAATGGGGGCAGCATGTCCGTAAAGAGGTTGTTGAAGAGAAATTAGCCTCAGGAGACTTTAAAGCTGTAACAGTGACTCACGTTGATACCTCGACTGGTATCATGGCCAACCTGGATGAATTAGTTCCAGCTGTTAAGAAGGCCGGCGCACTTTTTATCCTTGATGGAGTCTGTGCTGCTGCTGCAATTGAAGAAGATATGCAAAAAACCTACGGTGATCCCTCTTATACTATTGACGTTGTCTTAACCGGATCGCAAAAAGCAATTGGCGTTCCGCCCGGTCTTGCCATCGTGGCCTTTGGACCAAGAGCTCTGGCAGCACGTGAAGCGATAGCTGATGTTCATGGATACTATACAGACATCAAAAATTGGCTTCCTATTATGAAAGACCCAGGCAAATATTATGCTACCCCGCCTGTCAACATGATTTATGCCTTTAACAAGGGAATGGAACTTGTTATGGCTGAAGGATTAAACGAACGCTACCGTCGTCATGCTGCCTTAGGGAAAGCTGTAAGAGCTGGTTTAATGGTTTATGGAATGAAGCCTTTGGCTCCTGAGGCTATTGCTGCACCGACGTTGAGCTGTGTCCTTTATCCCGAAGGCGTTAACGATGTAGAATTTCGTAAACGACTGGCTGAGAGAGGTATGGTCATTGCGGGGGCATTGGCTTCATTAGCAGGGAAAGCCTTTCGCATCGGTCATATGGGCAATGCCACAGAAGACATGTTTGTGAAAGCATTACAAATCGTAGGGGAAACTCTTAACGAAATGGGACATGAAGCAAATATTGACAAGGCAGTTGCTGAATTTACAAAAATTTATCATGCTCGCTAAAAGAACAATAGGGATTAATATTGCATTTTAAAAAGGTAAAATGTCACTTTAATTTTGCAATTATTATTTACATTTATTGATACTTCTTTTGGTGTTTGCTAACTTGAAAATGAAGTCAACATTCGTCAGGTTAAGATTTATGATTTTCTTAAAACATAAAGGTATTAGTATTCTTTATTCACTCTTATTCAATTCGAAGCAGCTCAGGCTTTTTAGCTTGAGTTGCTTTTTCTTATGCTATCTTTGGCAAACAACTTTCAGGAGAAGTTCCTTTGGAATAATATACCACATAGGTATGGATAAAGGGGGTGAGCCATTGGGAAGCAGTAAACGAGTAGAAGAAATGAATTACTTTGAACTTATCGCCTGGCTGGGAATAGGCAGTTCCCATCCAGGCGGCTTTCCCGCTACGAGACAGAATTTGCTTTCTCTGCAATTGAAGGCTGAAGACTATGTTCTAGATGCTGGATGTGGCAGCGGTCTCACAGCCTGTCATACAGCTAAAATCGTGGGCTGTAAAATCGTGGGGATCGATGTTAATCCAATAATGATAGAAAAAGCTAAAAAACGAGCTGAAAAGGAAGGAGTTTCTCATTTAGTAACCTTCGAGATTGCTGATGTTTACCACCTTCCTTATCAAGATAACTCATTTGATGTAATTATGGCTGAGTCAATAACAGTCTTTTTAAAGAAAGCAGAAGTTTATCAAGAATTGTACCGAGTTCTAAAACCACACGGCAGAGTGGCAGATCTAGAAATGATTTTAATAAAGGAATTACCTTTACCAATTCGAAAACAAATGGAGGACTGTTTCGGTTCCAGCACAAATCCATTGTTATATGAGGAATGGATTAATACTTTAGCAGACGCAGGATTTGAAGAAGTATGTATTGAAAATCCTCAGCCTATGAGAAGCAACAGCAACACAATTCTAAGTGAACTTAAGAAGGATTGGCTTTTACTCAAAGACCTCCCACTAAAAATCAAAAATCAACCCGGTTTGTATAAAAGACTTCAACGCAATGCAAATTTTATGAAAAAAAACCTTTACTACTTTGGTTTTGGGCTAATTACAGGTCGCAAACCAGAACCGAAACCAAAACCTTCTCTCAAAGAAGGCATTAGGCAATGGTTCCTGAGATTATTCCACAAACGGTGCTAAACAATGTAAGCTCAAAAATAGCCAGAAGATTTCTGGTTATTTTTGAGGTGTACGATAGGAGTTAAAATGCCATGATAAAGATATGAAATGCATTGTTATAAAAATATTTATCTTCTGATTTTACAAAATATATTGACTTTTTTGATTTGTTCCTTTAAAATTGAGATATAAAATACAATTTATGTTAATCCAATAGCTACTTGAAGAGGAAATCCCACTATGTTAAGATATAACTAATAGTAAATATAATAAAACGCAGTTTTATTATATGAAACATTTTGTCGACTTCTTACGACCGGAAATATCTTAAGGAGGTGATTAGGATGACTCATGGGAGAGAGGAAGGAAAAAGGGGTTCTGAATGGACACGGTCTCAAGAAATAAACGTAAAGTTTAACAGTTGGGAAGAAGGGGCACGAGGAATCTATTCGAATAGCAGCAATGAATTACATCCCAGACAAGCACGTGCAATGGAAGCATACGACCTTTGTTACAATTGTGAAACTGGGTTTCACTATATGAAATAAACATCAGACTATGAATCCCAGAGTCTCTTAAGTAAGAGCTCATAGGGATTCTTTTCATTGTGAAGACTTCCGATAGGTAAGGACGGTATGAATGAATATTCCATAATTGGTTACTTTAATTATATCCTCCTGATTTTGGGGTCCTGTCAAGTTATTTGATGGGACCCTTTTCTGTTAGGAGAGGGTAAAACATCGTTTTCAATCTTCGGATATGATCTTAATATCTTGAAGATTTTTTTCGATAATAATAATAGTATTGTTAGAAGTATAAAGCTATATAGTATCTGAGCTTAATGGCCTATGGTTTATTTGTTTCGTTCTATAGTACAATTAAATTATTCCTCTAATGACATGATTGAGGTGAAGGTATGTCTCCGCAAATCCGTTTTTTACAATGTTCCGGTTGTCGCTTTGATAGTCCCAGTTGGGAAGGTCCTGAAGAATGGATTTCACAACGTAATCAGGATTTGTGGAAAACATTTGAGACTATGCTTTTAATCTGTCAATCTGAAAAGATTGATTTGCTTTTTATAACCGGAAATTTATTCGAGCAAGAATATGCTCGCAAGTCAACGGTTGAACGGGTAGCAAAATCTTTGGGCACTTTAAAAACGACGAGTGTTTTCATTGTTCCAGGCGAAAAAGACCCTTATGTTACGACGTCAGCGTACCGACTTGCCGTATGGCCTAGTAATGTCCAGATATTTTCCAGTGGAATCAGTTGCTTTAACCTAAAAAGTCATAATATCAGTGTATATGGAGCTGGATGGACTGCTTATCAACAAGACGGAACTATACTCAATCAGGAGTATCGAGTAAAAAACGATGGCACTATACCAATTATGCTTCTTCACTCTAAGACAGCTGACTCAAATAGTCCCCAAAGTTTTCCCCTTAGTCCTGAACAGATTGCAGCCAGCGGGTTGGTATATCTGGCTTTAGGGTATCTAGCATTCTTTAGCGGAATTCAGAATGCAGGAAAGACTATTTGGGCAGATAGCGGCGTTCTCGAAGCCAGAAATTTTAACGAGCAAGGACCCCACGGTGTGATCGTCGGCAAACTTGATCAAGATGACGTTGAGCTAGAATTTCGAGAATTAGGCCAACGGCAATATATTACGAAATATCTTGAGTTTCATCATGACTATAAAGCCATTATTGCAAAATTATTGTCCGAAACAAGTTCTGAAGAACGTGAGCAACATTTATTTAGGATAACCTTTTCAAATCCGGTACCGAAGGATGCAGACATAAATACCTTACAAAAGCTGCTCGCTGAGAAATTTCGTTTTATCGAAGTTGATACCCCTCAAACTAAGGTGGATCCTCAATTCGGGTTGGATTTTATGACGCCTGATTTCTCATCATCGATTAAGACTTCACCGGAAGAGTGCAATTATCTTTCCTTATCTCAAATTTATTTTCAAAAAATCAAAGACTATCAATCTACAGCGATAACCCCTGCAGAGCAAGAGCAATGGGAGCTAATTAAAAAAATTGGACTGGCAGCTCTCGAACAGGGAAGGATAAGTTATGAAAATTGAACATATCAAAGGCAGCCGGTTAAAGGGCCTTGGGAATATCACTTGGACATTCCCGGCAAGCCCTGCTTATCTGCTTTTCAAAGAAGAAACCCAGCAACAATCACTGATTGAGTTATTGTTAAAATTATTTAGTCCCCAAACGCCACAAGGAAGTATGAAACTATTTAACAACATAAGTTTCTTAGAGTTAGTCTTCAGTAGTGATGAAAATAATCATTGTTGTATCCGTCAGAATTATCTGAAGGATAACAACGATTTTATTCCTACGTCAGCTTTGATTAAGGATGAAATTACGGGACAGAATGTGTTGTTTACTGACTCATCAGTATTAGGCGAATACATATTTGACATAAAACTGCAAACCTTTCAACTGGGGGTAATCGTTAACTGGTCAGACATCGAGGATCTCGATCAACTACGCCAGCGCATTGATAACCTTTGTCAGAGCGGCGATGAAGAACTATCACCCCTTAAAGTAAAAGCTTGTTTAGGCGGTGCAATGCAGAAATTGAATGAACAAAAGGGAAAAATGGCCCTGGTTAAAGCTAAATACGATAGTCTCAGACAAGAGTGGGAAGACTCTCGCCGTCAACAGGAGGAAGAACGGTTACTGGTCATTGAGATCAATAAGTTCCAAGAAGGCGAAGCAATCCTAGCAAACAAAATTGACTCAACTATTAAAATACAAGGCCGATTGTCATTGTTAAACCAAAACCCAGACTATCGAGAATTACGCCGACTCCAAACTGAAATTATGAATTCAGAAGAGGAAATCTGCCGTGCTGAAATCGATCTAGCATCCTTGACCAGCGATTCAATTGTTGATTGGGGCTTCCTAGAGAGTTTGCGTGAAGAATGTATTGAGTGGGCAGATCTTCAAACACGAGTAAACCGTTACGACCATATCATTCAAAAACTAACGGATATGATAACAAAACATGAAATCTTTTTAGAAACCTGTGGCTATGAAGGTTCAAATGAGGAAAAGGAACGAATAAGCAGACTTTGTGAAGAAAGAAATTCTGCTCAGGAACAACTTCAAAATTCCATTAACCTTCAAGAAGCTTTGAAAAATACCCGATTACAATATTCGGAAGAAATTACTCACCTTCAGGAATTTGCAGAAATGGCAGCAATAACAGAAGACGATCAATATCGAGTTGAACGATGGGAAAAGCAATTGAAAAAGTGGCAAACCTCTAAAATCAGCAGGCCAATTGATCGTACCTTAAAAAACCATTTAGGCAGAAAAAGTATCGAGGAAAAGTTCAAATCTCGTCTTAACCAATTTTATGAGAGGTTTCATGTTCAAAATTCCAAGGAGTTGCAGAATCGGCTCATGAAGTTTCGTGATCAAAAAAAAATTGTTGAGACAACTCAGGAGCAAATAACTCAATTACAAAATAAAATTGACAATGAAGAAGCCCTGCTTAAGATCGTTCATTCACACAATGAATTATTAAATCAAGCATTTTTTATCACAAATGCCGCCGATTTTTCGTCATGGCTTGATGGATGGAACAGCTGCAACCGTAAAAGGCTTCAGTTATCCCATCTTCATAAAAAACGACAAACGTTAATTGAACGTTCTAAGATAGAAACCAATTCATTACACTCCTTCACTATAGGCTTTCAAGAAAAGCTCATCGGCTGGAATATACCTGTAACCGATCGGGAAGATGTCTTAACTGCAATTTTTAAAGCCGCTCATATACTAAGAACAAAAGATCGCGCAGAAAGAAGATTAAGTGAGTGTTCAGCCAAATTGCAGACTATGCTCAGTAATCGAAGCTTAGATGATCTTTTCGAAAAATTGGAACCTTTAGCTGAATTAGAAAAAGAAGCACTGATTTCGGACGAAAATCGTCTTGAATCACTGACCTCTTGGCAAAAGGAACTGTCTGAGATGAGCAGTAAACGGTTACTGGCAGAACAGCGTTTAAAATTATTGCAAAAGCGTCCTTCTTTAGTCGCTTTAGAAGAAGAGATCGAGACTGTTAAAAAGGAATGGATGAGTTATGAAAGTTTGCTGCAAGCCTTTAATGACGCCCAAAACTTATTTGAAACCTCAATGAACACCTGGCAAGTAAATAACGGTAATGCTTTAAAGTATGAAGCGGCAAAGATTTTAAGAGAATTCTTCAATCAGCGAGAAACAAGGGAACCTCAAAGTGATCTGGACATGGCAAAGAGTGAATATTTTGCATATCGAATGGCGATTGCTCAGTTAGCTCTTAACTACAACACAAAAGTTCCTATGATCTTCTCTATTGGAAAAATGTCTGATGACCAGAGCCTCTGGAATAACATTATTAAATACTTAACTGATCTAGCATGTTCAAGGCAAATAATATTAACTACAACCAATCTCAAAGTTATAGATAAACTTAAAAGAGTTGGGTGGACTCAAATTGCCGGTTAAAAAGCTTTTTTTATTCCAAATCTGTTACTTCGTCATTTTTCGCCGTACAAATAGACTATAGTTGTCTCTAAGGACATATACTAAGAACTTTTTAATTTACGGGGAGGGGTTTCCATGAGTCAAGTTATCAACGCCATCTATTTTAGTCCTACAGGCACTACTGAAAAGATCGTTACGGGAATAGCAGGGAGTATTTCAAAGAAAATTGATCGTCAAACACATTCCATTGATTTTACCTTGCCTGAAGTAAGATTTAAGCCCATCGCATTTACTGCAGACGATATTGTGATTCTTGGAGTTCCTGTCTATGCAGGTAGAGTTCCGAATGTATTATTAAACTATTTGAATACTATTATTGGCAATGGTGCCATAGCAATTGCGGTTGTTCTCTATGGAAATAGAAATTACGATGATTCCTTAATTGAATTAAGAGATATCCTTACTAATAATGGTTTCAAAGTAATAGCCGGAGGGGCTTTTATTGGTGAGCATTCGTTCTCAAAAATTCTTGCCCAAAATCGACCTGATGAACAAGATATGAAGATTGTAGATGAATTCGCAAATGAAATCGCAAAAAAAATAACGTCGCCTGAGGAGCTTACTATCGTCAATGTCAAAGGAAATCAGCCTTACAGAAAATATTATATGCCGAAAAATAAAGAGGGAAATCCTGTAGATATTCGCAAGGTTACCCCCAAAACAAATGAAGATTGTTCTAAATGTAAACTTTGTGTCTCTGTTTGCCCGATGGGTTCAATTGATCCTGAAGACGTTGCAAAATTAATCGGCATTTGTATTAAGTGCGGAGCATGTATCAAAAAGTGCCCTTCTAATGCTAAGTATTATGACGATGAGAATTATTTAAGACATAAAGAAGAATTAGAAATAGAGTTTTCTTCACGAAAAGAACCTGAAATCTTTTTTTAACGGTTAGGGCTCAATGCTTGTATTACGCATTTTTCTATTAATACTTTTTCCAAGTATTCTTAATTATTGATGAAAAGCCAACGTAAATTCTAAGAGTACGAATGGCAAGTTAAAAATGAGAATTTTCAAAAAGCATAGTTAACCTTCCTATTTGTCTGGTTAACTATGCTTTTATACTTCAATCAAATTTACCATTTCCGAACCGTAAAATTTTCTTCGAGTAATAACCAGTTCTGTGGAAACTCATGGCCCAATACCCAATAATAAAAGCCTAGAATTCCCAACTGTTTAACTAAATCAAACTTACTTTGGATGCTGCGGGCATCTTCAAACCAAACCTCATGATGTCTGCCTTGGAGATCACGATATTTAAACCAGGGAGCTTGTGCTGTTTTATTAAAATGAATCTGAACTCCATACTGAATTGCCAACTTCAAGGCTTGTTGGGAACTAATGGAGCGAGCCCATTTTCCTGGTACATGCGGCAGGATCCAATCGTAACCGTATAGGGGAATTCCCATCATAATTTTATTCCTTGGTATAACGTTCACAGCGTAGTTCATGACGTTTCGCACAAGATTAATCGGAGAAACAGCCATGGGCTCACCACCTGACCAACCCCATTCATAAGTCATGATGAACATAAAATCTACAATCTGGCCGATTCCCGTATAATCATGCCCTTCATACAAGATTCCTCGTTGTTCTCCGCTCACTTTAGGTGCCACAGCGGCCGACAAAAAATAGCCATGGGGTTTTACTTTGGCAGCCGCTCTCTGCAAAAAATGAAGATATCCTAATCTGTTGTCTCCGCCCAGATACTCAAAGTCAAAATCCAATCCTTGATATCCTTTTTCTTCCATTAAATAGAGAGCCTGATCTAAGATATAATCTTGTAAATTCACATCATTAAAGATAGCTGTTGCCAAATCCCTGCTAAATTGCCCGCCAACATAATTAGTGAGCACTAATAAAGGAGCAACCCGGTTTCTTTTGGCTGCTGCAATAGGGCCTTGGTCATCGAGTGGACTAAGACTTCCGTCCAGATTTACCGCATGGCTAAAGATTGCTAAATACGTCAGATCACGTCCTACTCGGTCTATCGTCTGACCTGAGAGATTCCCCGTGATTCTGGGATCTAAATACGCGCTGACATCAATGGTAGGTTTGGCACTGAAAATTTGATGACTAGTAGTAGGAATAACTAAAGTTTGGCCGACTACTAAACGATCTTTATCCGGAACTTGATTGGCAGAAACGATAGTATCCAATGAAACCCCATAGTGTTTGGCAATTTTACTTAAGGTTTCACCGGACTTAATTACGTGAATTCCCATCTTAATTCTCCTCTGCACAAATACAATAATATTTAATCTAATGTATGTGTTAGAAGCTTGAACGACAAGAGGGAATTTATGGTTGAAGTTTATACGGGAGTGATTGTTTTAATATGATTATCTTATATTTTTATGATTTACTCTCCGAAAGCGAAAAGAAATATGGTAATATATGAACTAATCAGCATGCCAGAAGCAAAACATCCAAACAACTTGTAATGAGAAAACTATATATGAGTCCTAACTTATCTTAATTAAATTAATCGAGGCAAATAACAATGGAAGCATCTACTACATCCACTATACAAGGTACAAGGCGAAGTACTCCCCATATACGAATTAAGGCTTATTCCGTTCTGATTATTTCTTCAATCTTATATGCCGGGAATGTCATTGCGGGGAAGTTAATTGCCGGTCATGTTCCTTCCGCAGGTTTATCCGCGTTGCGGGGAGTTCTTGGACTTCTGATCATCGTACCTCTGACGTGGTCACGTGTTAAAACAGCAACAAGACCTGGCAGAAAGGATTTGTTCCAGCTTTTTGTTCTGGGTTTTTTCGGCATTACCCTCGCATATCTAACGTTCATTGTCGGTATGAAATACTCATCAGGTACTAATGCTTCAATCATCTCGGCGACGTCTCCCGCCTTAACCAATACCCTTTTAGTCATTGGATTTAAAGCAAAGTTGAATAAACTACAGATTTTAGGTATTATAACTTCATTTTTAGGACTTTTAATTGTATTTACTGAAGGATCCTTACATCATCTGCTCACCTTAAAATTAGGTCTTGGAGATATTATTCTTTTTATCAATGTCTCGTCAATGGCAATATTCTATGTTCTTGGCCAAAAAATCATGGAAAAACTCTCCTCAGTCGTAACCTCCATCTACGCTCTTGCCTTTGGCACCTTCTTGCTTATTCCTCCTGGAGTTTGGCAGCTTACCACAAAGCCTTGGCATCTTACATTATTCGATTTTCTAATGATCATTTATATGGGATGTTTTGTGACAGGCTTTGCTTTTTTCCTTAATCTCGTGGGAATTAATCTTATTGGCAGTGGGCAGGCTACAATTTTAAGCAACCTGCAACCAGTACTGACCATTGTTTTAAGTATCTTTATTCTTGGTGAATCCTTATCCTTTTATCACTGGGCGGGTTTTGTTCTCGTAATTTTCGGGATCATATTATCTCTTGCAAAACCGGAGCAATCTGTCAAAAACATTGCGTAACCATTTAACTTTATAGAGCGTATACTTCCAATTTAATTGAGCAGCAATATATGGAACACATATATTCATTTACCATATATTGGAGTGAAATAATGTTGGAGGTGATACAAATGTTTTTTGGACCATGGGGATGGGGTTTCGGATTTGGCTTTAGACCATTTTGGCGACCTTTCTGGGGCGGCTTTTGGTGGTAGGCTATAAAATAATCTGTTTTAAAATTCTTATTCCATTTAAAAATAAACCGGGTCTGAAAACCTGGTTTATTTTTCTTTGTGTTCATTCAGGGGACTTTTTGGCCGCTGAAGTTTTATGTTCTTTTTCAATGGTAAATATTAATTTCCCCCCCTTAGATTCTAGGTCAACCAAACTGGCACCCCGGTGCAAGTTGGCATTAATTGTTGCGATTTCTTCACAGGAGATATTCGTTGGATCAACTTCAAGTATGCCCCTAGTAAGCTCAACTGTCTTGAGGTTCATTAAATTATTTCCTCCTTTGTAATCTTTACATTGAATCAAACGAAATGAATTCGTATCGATCATCGTCTTATTTTTAACAATTTCTTATTCATCATTCGTTCATTTATTTGTATATGTTATACCT
This sequence comes from Desulfosporosinus acididurans, assembly GCF_001029285.1. Lineage (GTDB taxonomy): Bacteria > Bacillota > Desulfitobacteriia > Desulfitobacteriales > Desulfitobacteriaceae > Desulfosporosinus > Desulfosporosinus acididurans. Next base: position 25,765 of record NZ_LDZY01000016.1, on the reverse strand, counting down.
GGAAAACTGCAGAAATCTTTAAAGAAATTTTAAAGAAATAAGGATATACTAATTGTAGCTATAAATAAATTCTGGGAATTGGAGTAAAGAAATGTTTGAAGAAAAAGATTATTTAATGAAAATGGTTAAAGAGTTCACTGCAGCAATCAGTAAGCTTGCCGGGTTAAAGGCAGAGAAGAACACTGAAGAAAGTCAAGAAGTTCTTAATGATACATTAAAGTATTTTACTGACTTGGATATAAAAGTAATTGAAGCGCTTCCTTATGATATCTTGATCCATAAGATAAGCGGAAATACTATTAATTCCGAAAAACATCTCATGCTCAGTGAATTATTAATACAGCAAGCAGATATATATGAACTTAAAGGAGAGACTTTGAGAGCAAAAAACTTATACATAAAGAGTCTAAATATGATGCTAAATGTTTTAATGGAACAAAAAGATCCCATATCAGAATCGAATAACAAGGTTGATGAACTCCTCGAGAAAATTGGATGGCATAATTTACCTAAGGAAAGCAAATTATTGTTGTTTCAATATTACGAACTCATTCAAAACTATGGGAAGGCAGAGGATGTTCTTTTTAATCTGCTAAAAACGGATGAGCAAAATGATGCTGTTTTAAGGCAGGGAATGGCCTTTTATAAACGATTATCCCAGAAAGACCCAGTTGAACTTCAAAAAGGAAATTTGCCGATGGATGAAGTATTTGAAGGCTTAGAAACTTTAAAGCAGTATAAGAAATAGGAATAGAAGATCTGGTAAATGGGGAAAGTGAATTTATGTTAAATACTTTTCTGCTAAAAGAGTATAGTTTTTTGTTTTGTGCTTAAGGAGACGCAGGAAATCGTTAGTTTGTGCCGAAGATGTTAAGGAAAAAAGAGTACAAGAGTGAACTCAAAAAAACAAAGTTGAATTATACTATCTTGACCCAAAAATTAACTTCATAGGAGGGAATTAAATGCCACTTGTAACGACAACAGAAATGTTTAAGAAAGTTTATGGAAAATGTGCTGTCGGAGCTTTTAATGTTAACAATATGGAAATTATTCAAGGAATCGTGGATGCAGCTAAGGAAGAAAATGCCCCGCTTATTCTCCAAGTTTCGGCAGGAGCTCGAAAATATGCTAAGCACATTTACTTAATGAAATTAGTAGAAGCCGCTGTAGCGGACACTGGTTTACCTATCGCCTTGCACCTAGACCATGGGGAAGATTTTGAGATTTGCAAGGCTTGTGTTGATGGTGGTTTTACTTCCGTCATGATCGATGGCTCGAAGCTGCCTTTTGCCGAAAATATTGCTTTGACAAAAAAAGTTGTAGAATATGCCCATGCTAAAGGTGTTGTCGTCGAGGCCGAATTGGGAAGACTTGCCGGAGTTGAAGATGCAATAAATGTTAGTGCTAAGGATAGTAGTTACACTGATCCCCAGCAAGCCGCTGAATTTGTCCATCAAACTGGCTGTGATTCCCTGGCTGTCGCCATAGGAACCAGTCACGGAGCCTATAAATTCAAGGGAGAACCAAAACTTGATTTTCCACGCCTCCAAGAGATTACTGCTCTGCTTCCCGGTTTTCCATTGGTATTGCATGGAGCATCGACCGTATTGCCAGAGTTCGTAGCCAAATGTAATGAGTATGGGGGAGAACTCAAAGGAGCTCAAGGTGTACCTGAGGAATTACTCCACAAGGCAGGAACAATGGGGGTATGTAAAATAAACATTGATACTGATCTTCGCCTTGCCATGACTGCTTCTGTCCGTGAACATTTAGCGGTCAATCCGGCTGACTTTGACCCACGTCAATATCTTAAACCCGCAAGAGAAGCCATTAAAAACATGGTTAAGCATAAAATTAAAGATGTCTTAAATTGCAGCAATCAGCTCTAAATAACATATCATTGCCAAAGACTCATTCTCAAATGTCAATTTTTATTTTAAATTCCTCCATAAAAAGAAAACTTATTCAATTCTATAGTGAACTCGCTTACGCTAAAGCTGAACATCGGGGCTTCAGATACAATAATGTCCAGTGGACATTATTGCCGAGCCGCCTTTCCCAATAGGAATACTTAGCGGCGAAGGAGGACTCTACCCCACCTGAAGTTAACGAGGGACCCCCCCACTTATAGAAGTGGGGGGGCTTAAAAACTGGAGAAATATAGTAAGTTCAGTATAAAAGTTCAGTAATACTGGACTTTTTTCTTTTCGAGTTGGATCAATTTCAACTCAAATTCAGCAGGCATACAGATTTAATTCAGAAATGTCGATTATAGTAATGGGTATAAATTATTAAAGGATGAAACTACATTGTGCAAACATATTCTGGAAAGAGATTTTTATTTTGATAATGCAAAATTTATCTTAATTGTTTTTGTGGTTTTTGGACATTTAATAGAGCCCCTTATTAACCAGAACTCAATGCTAATGAATATTTATCTAACAATTTATAGCTTTCACATGCCATCTTTTATAATTATTTCAGGATATTTCTATAAAAAAACGGTCAAACTCTCATTTCATCAGCGCCTTCTAAAAGTTTTCAAACAACTTATAATTCCTTATCTGATTTTTGACGTATTGTTCTGGGTTTTTTACGTTATAACATTAAGGCAAGATTTAAGGATCGACTTTTTAATTCCAATTTGGCTTATGTGGTTTTTAATGAGTTCAATTTTGTGGCAAATGTTAACTCCTTATATTATAAGGCTTAAGCATCCGATTTTACTGACAATTGTTCTGGCATTAGTTAGTGGATATACCTTTCACATTGGCTATTTTATGAGTTTATCTAGAACAATTACCTTTTTTCCATTCTTTTTAATTGGTTTCTATGCAAAACGAGAGTGGTTTAACAAACTTCAACATTCAGCAATAAAATTTATCAGCATATTGTTTCTAAGTTTAACTCCTTTATTTATTTATAGATTAAACCTGAATAACCCCGGTTGGTTTTATGGGAGCTATGCCTATTCAAGCTTAACGATTGTTAATCAATGGACATGGATATATCGATTTGTCGTTTATTTGATTTCATTTTTGAATTCTCTGGGAATATTGGCCTTAATTCCACAATTCAAAATGCCTTTTACAAAAATGGGATCACGTACAATGTCAGTTTATTTGTTACATGGTTTTATTATCAAATATGTTGTTTTTAAATCAACGTTGTTGCATCAAGCAAAGGGAATAGGGGAGATTCTTATTCTTTTGGGCTTTGCAATGATTATAACATTAATATTAGCTTCGGCGATTCTTGATAAAATCGTCACTCAAGTCAATGACTTCTTAAAACCAGGCTTGATAAAACCTAGTTCTAATAATTTAAACAGAAATATAAAATTTTAACTCCATCACCATCAACGATAACGATCAAATTATTTTTATACTCCAGGCCCACGAGCTCGTAAATTATTAAGGTTCATCCAATTATAAGGCCCCACTTCTGAGCTTATGATTTTGATATGTACCTCAAAAACATTTTTAGGAAAATATTCATCACATTAGTATATTTATGTTGATCAATATAAATTTCAAATACTATTATTAGGGCTTTAATACAAAAGAATAAGAAAATAATTATCCTCAAAGAAGGAATTTTGATCATATACGCAGAATTATGTTCTGTGATATCAACATAGATCGATCTGATTTGAGGAGGTTAAAAAGTGAGTTTCCGCGTAGCAATCACTGGTTTTGGTAGAATTGGTCGCTTAACACTGCGTGCTGCCCTTAGTCAAGCCCTTCCTTTTGAGATTGTAGCCATTAATGATATGGGCAGTCCCGATATGTTAGCTCATTTACTTAAGTATGACACATTTCATGGTACTCTTTCACAAACGGTTGAAGCAGATGGTAACTCGTTAATTATTGATGGAAAACGAATTCAAATTGTAGCCGATAGAAACCCTCTAAATTTACCTTGGAGAGACCTTGGAGTAGATATTGTTATAGAGTGTACAGGTAAATTCAAACAACGTGACAAAGCTGCCCAACACCTGACTGCCGGGGCTAAAAAGGTTGTTATTACTGCTCCAGCAAAAAACGAAGATATTACAATTGTTATGGGAGTTAACGAAGATAACTATGATCCATTAAATCATCATATTATTTCTAATGCTTCTTGTACAACAAACTGCCTTGCACCTGTTGCGAAAGTTTTGCTCGACAATTTTGGAATTGAACAAGGAATGATGACTACGACCCACTCAGTTACTAACGATCAACGAACAGTTGATGTTAAACATAAAGACTGGCGGAGATCTCGCGCCGCTTATCAATCAATGATTCCCACAACAACAGGAGCAGCTAAAGCCGTAACTCTTGTTATACCTGAATTAGCCGGTAAGATGAGTGGTATAGCTGTTCGGGTACCTACACCGAATGTATCCTTGGTCGATTTTGTTGCTGTACTAACTAAACCCACGACCAAAAAAGAAGTAAATACTTGCTTGCGGGAAGCTGCAGAGGGCCACATGAAAGGATATCTAGACTATACAGAATTACCCCTTGTTTCTCATGACTTTAACGGTAATTCGGCCAGTGCCATAGTAGACGGACTGTCAACGACGATGCTTGGTGATCATATGGTTAAAGTGTTGGCTTGGTATGATAATGAATGGGGATATTCATGCCGAGTTGTTGACTTAGTAAAACATATTGTCGAAAAAGGAATTTAGCATATAAATTAGATAGCCTATGAAACCATGATCCTGTTTATCAACTAAAAAAATCGTGAATATATCCTATAATCAACAAATTTATAAAATTTTTATATAGAAGACGTTGTCTTTATGAAAAGGCAGCGTTTTTTTATCAGGTTTTTAAGACAAAATAGAGAGCCTAACACCTTATTGGATACATTGATTTTTCTTAAGGCGGAAGATAGGAAAAAATAAGCGAAATCAGCGCGAAGATCCGCACGATCATTGAAAGAATTCCCATTTCTCAAGATATAGAAGGGGAGATCACATATTATCTCACAAAGCTTGGTGAAAAAGACGCCCATGCCGTACGTTCCAGCGCTACTGCGGAGGATCTTCCGACTGCATCCGAAAGCGGCCCATATTGGGTCGCTTTTTAGTTTGATAGATACGTATTACTATCATCACTGTAAAAGTACCGATCTACATACTATTTTTATTATAATTATCTGTTTGGTATAAACAATAAAAATTATTTCGTTTGAATTTAGCATATTTACATTGCATTTTTATAACACAGTTAATTGATTTATAAATTAATCATATTACGTATCTCTGAATTGAAAACATCTGTCCTTGTAATAAACATACAATAATATTATTATTTAAAATTAACGCAAAGGTATTGTATTATTTGTCGAAATAATTATAATTAAGTTTACATTAATTTATTCCAAAGGGGGATATCAGGATGGCAGCAAAAGAAAAAACCACAAGTAAGTTAACTTTGTTACCATTAGTTTTAATGATTTTCACGTCCGTCTTTGGTTTCACGAATATGCCGAGATCCTTTTACTTAATGGGGTACGGTGCTATTCCCTGGTATCTACTGTCTGGAATTACTTTCTTTCTTCCGTATGCCTTTATGTTAGCGGAATATGGCGCCGCATTTAAAAACAAAAAGGGCGGAATCTATTCGTGGATGGAGGAATCAATTGGACCCAAGTACGCCTTTATAGGCACTTTTATGTGGTATGCTTCTTATGTAGTTTGGATGGTTAATGTAGCATCTGCGATCTGGATCCCCTTATCTAACTCTATCTTCGGTAAAGATACAACTTCAACATGGACTCTATTCGGTTTAAGTTCTACACAAACTTTAGGTTTATTAGGAATGGTCTGGATTATTCTTGTTACTTTTATTGCTTCCAAAGGGTTGGACAAAATTACTAAGGTAACATCTATCGGCGGTACAGCTGTCGCCTTGCTAAATATTGTTCTTTTAGTGGGTGCGTTATTTGTTCTTGCAGCTAATCACGGTCATTTTGCACAACCTATTCTTTCTGCTCAGTCCTTTATAAAATCACCGAACCACTCTTACGGAACTCCAATAGCAATGCTCTCCTTTATTGTTTTTGCATTATTTGCCTATGGAGGAATTGAAGCTGTAGGAGGATTAGTAGACCGGACGGAAAAAGCTGAAGTAGTATTTCCTAAAGCGGTTACCATTTCTGCCATAATTATTGCCATTGCATATTCATTAGGCATCTTCTTAATAGGTATTTTTATTAATTGGAATCATGTACTAGCTTCGAATAATGTTAATATGGCCAATGTTGCCTATATTGTAATGCAAAATCTAGGCTATCAGGTCGGTCATGGTTTAGGCCTAAATGAGGTATCTGCTCTAACACTTGGTGCCTGGGTCGCTCGTCTTGTAGGGTTATCCATGTTTCTGGCCTTGACCGGAGCGTTTTTCACATTGATTTATGCTCCCCTAAAGCAAATGATTGAAGGGACACCTGCCGAATTATGGCCTGGGAAAATGAGTGAAGTAAAGAATGGTATGCCTTTAAACGCTATGTGGATTCAGTGCCTCGTTGTCATTGTCATGATCTTTATTGTATCGTTTGGTGGACAGGCAGCATCAGCTTTCTTTAATAAATTGGTGTTGATGACAAATGTAGCCATGACTATCCCCTGTATGTTCATTTCGGGAGCCTATGCAGCCTTTAAGAAAAAGACTGATATTGCGAAACCCTTTGTAGTATTTAAAAGCTACAAATCTGCATTGTTAGTAACAATTATTGTGACTTTTACAGTTGGTTTTGCTAATTTCTTTACGATTATTCAACCGGCTACTCAAGGGGATCTGCAATCAACGATTTGGATGATTTCAGGGCCAGTATTCTTCACAGTCGTAGCATTTTGGATGTATCACAGATACGAAAAGAAGAAAAAGATTCATCAACCGCTTCCGAAATATGCCGCTAAGTAAATCCATTTTGCTAAATGCTAAATAAGGATAAATAGACAAATATAAACTGCCGAAGCGTTACGCAAACACTTCGGCAGTTTTGAATTGGCAGCATATTTCGGGGAATGCGAAAAAATCGCGAACTGAATGAAAGGATTCCTTGTTTCCGAACATACACTTCCCATCATATTTTATAGGGGAGGTGGGATAAATGACAGTTGAACTACAGCCAACAGGTCCAGTTACTAGTTGCTTTACACGTGTTACAAGTGTCGAAGAGTATTTAAATGCCGTAGATAAGGCATTTGCTAAAATCTGTCCCATGACTGGGAGATGTGAACTATGGTACCGTGGTCAAAACGAATTAAATCAACCAACAAAACCAATTCGATGGGACCTAATTCCCAGCATCGCTCGAAGTCCGCGCAATCCCCTTATGGAGATTATCTATCTGTCGAAGTTTAAATCCTATGCTATTCCTTTTGTACAAGAATTACCCTCTTTTCCAATTCCGAATGGTCAGGCTGCTTATTGGCACTGGCTCTTTATGATGCAGCATTATGGAGTTCCAACCCGAATTATGGATTGGAGTCGCGATGCCCTGACTGGTCTTTTCTTTGCTTTGGATGGGCGGAGTTCAAATGATGGTAGACCAGATGCCGCAGTTTGGATTCTAAACCCTGTTCGTCTCAATGAAGCATTTTCCTTCCATAGTTTCGTTAAGCCAGGCTATATACCTAATGTGGATGAAGAAATTGTTGACCTCTACTTTGGTCCGAATGCCAAAATCCTTGAAAGCAAAAAACCCGCCGCAGTTATTGGCCCTTTAAATAACCCCCACATTGTGGCGCAAAAAGGGGTTTTTTACTGTAAGTTTTCCCTTCATTGATAGGGAAGGGTTATCCCATTAAATCTTTTTGCGGATTGCATCAAATTAATTTAGTTGAGATCTGTGTTGCTGCTAACAGAGTTTCTGAAATCCTTGCCGAACTCGAACATTATGGCGTGACTAGATTTACATTATATCCGGATATTACTCAAGTTAAAGATCAAATTAACTTGGAAATTCAAGAGGAAGGACAGTTGCCTTCAGTTACTGCTAGTTCGATTGTAAATGTTTCCAAAACAGGCGTGAATCTATCCATTTAACTGGGTTAACTGGGCGAAAAGGTTGAAAGAGAAGGCAGAAGGCAAACGTTTAAGTAAATGTACTGTTCAGAATCAGTTTAGTACAGATTTTAGGGAGTGGTGGGGGAGAGTTCATTGAAGTTTCTGACGATAATTTATTGCAAAAGTGCTTCTAATCAAAAGCCTATTTTTGAATTTGAATTATTTAAATGCTTACTAGATTGAACTGTAAGGCCTAGGCTATTATATAAATGTGGTTATCGTGGTTGCTACTAAATGTAGGGCTGAGAAACAGGATTGAGAATATCAATCAGGAAACAGTAAAAATTGAAATTATATTATATCAAATTAAAATCACTTCATATACCTCATTTAAATAGCTGTGGTGTGGACGTTTGAATAAGATGATGAATATTGCCCCAGTATTTCACTTAAGATTTTCTGAATGAAATACTGGGGCTAGAATCTGATTTATTGATTTATATTTATATAGAAGAAACAATTACAAAATTAATTCACACAAAACAAATGCAATCATAGGCAAATGCAGATATTAATTTGGGTCCTATAATAGATATTATGTAAAGTAGAGTATAAAATACGCCTAGGGGATAATACTAATAACAGCCTAAAAATAGCTAATGCGGATTTATAAACCAAATTGTCCGCATTAGCTATTTTTAGGCTATCAGTGTTTAACCGATTCCGAGAATTTATATTATACATTTTGGATAAAATCAATTACCAACTCTAACTTATTCATCTGCTAGGTTAATCGTCGAGTTTGGAATTTACTAGCCCAGTAAACCCTTTTACAAGGGTTTACGATAACAGCGACTAAAAAGCCAGCCTCTAGAATGCTCTGTAAGGCTTTAGAAACTAATGCCTAGTATGGATTGGACTAATCTGAGTAAACTATAGCTACAGGAGCTTATATAAAGCCTTGAATATAATCCATAAATATGAATCAGTTTTCAGCACTAAAATCAGAACTCTATAAGATTCGATTGATGTTGACTAAACGAATTGCGTTATCAATAGTTATTTGATCTATGAATTAACTCATTAGAGATATTGACCTAACCACATGCGTAATTAGCCTCTATCAACTATGCATTAAATATCAATTTAATGAATAGTTGCATCCTACTCATTTTAATTTTCTTGATTAAACTTTGTGCGATTTATTGAAATAAACTGATGGGGGTAATGCCACTGATTAAATCAGTGACCCCTTCCCCCTTTAGGTTAATATCCAATATTCTTCTGTACAGTTACATTCTCCATTCCGGAAACTTGATAAACAACCGGCTTTAATAAAAGATTTTCGATTCCCATACTCTTCCTCCCAACATTAAATACTTCGGATTTTCAATAAAGAACACTCATTAGTTATTTCCATAATTAGTTCCAATTCCCTGCATAAGGCGGACAATAAACTATAAAACCGGAAACGACAAAACGTTCCGGTATGTGTAAAACTACATCCAACGCACCCCTCCAGCTTTCCAGTTCGGTGAGCGCCTTTGGATAGGTAAGGATAGCCCGCGGCATTGGCTGTTGGGGCTCCTTTTGCTCTGGCTATTCAAGACCTCCGCACCAATCAGCACTATCCACCTGTAACTTTTTTTATGATGGCTATTTATTCTTTAGGTTAGCTGGGGGTGACGTGAGTGATTTGGCATAGATGAAGTGTCTGGAATGTTTAATAAAATGATAGGGGTTGTAATTTTCAACCCGCTATGTTCAATGTGACTACAAGTTGCTTGGCAATGGGAAACTTTTGATATGCTCAAAGTTGATAACCTCAATTTTAGTAGGACTTACCCGCAATGTGACATGATCAATGCCTACTTCAATATGAGCTCCGATATAAGGTTCCACTTCAAAACTGACCTCATAAACCTGATCTGAACTAGGTCTTCTTGCCTCTATGACCCTCACCATATAAGGCGGAGCTAATACATCTTTTTTGTAATATTTCGTGACAGACTGTTGAATATATGGATCAACAGCCGTAATTAACATCTCTCTAAAAATTTCATTATCAGTATTTCCCGCCGCCCCCTGTGAAAGGGTTATATTTTTCGACTGTCTATCTCTGTTTGCATTGGCTGTTACTGTATTCGGCGTATTAGTATTGGTGCTTGCAGTTTGTTCATTAGCACATCCATCTAAAATTATTATCATTACAAGAAAAGCCGCCATTAGAAGCTTTACTCTCATGCAGGTTCCTCCCGTTCTAAATTATAGATGAAGGTTAATTATCCACCCAACACTCATGTGACGCATCCCTCAGCTTTCCAGTTCAGTTATCCAATAAGTAAGCCCATCCATCCTGCGGGATTGAAGGAGTCCGGTAGCTTGACTGGTTGCTGGGGTTTATGGGGATTTGGGATTGGGATCATGATTGGCGGGCGGTGATACGTAATATCTGGAACAAGCCATTAGATACAAAAATTTGGAACCCTATCTCAATACTAAATGTTTGAATATTTCGTCATTATATCCTGTTTATGTTTTTTCTACTTTGATAATGCTTTAAAATGTTTATAAACATCTGTGTGTATATATAAAGGTAAATCATACCGATTCCTATCAATAAGTATTCATGCGGAAATTTTGATTTTTCTACTGTATGGTCAATTTCAAGCTTGAAGGCATAGGAACTAGCTTTTCGTAAATGCCACGGTGAAGATACTATAACCGCTGTATTAAGTTTTCTATCCTGCATAATTTTTCTTGAGTTTACTAAATTCTCATATGTACCTTTAGCCAATTTTTCACGGATTATACAGTAATCTGGCACTCCTAATTCAATCAGGGCTTGAGCCATGATATCTGCTTCAATATAGTTGTTAGCTACTGCAGCACCAGTGCAAATAATGGTTCCTGCAACTCCTTCATGATATAGCTTTGACGCTTCATTTATTCGTTCACGTAAAATAGGGGATATGCTTCCGCCCTTTTTTGCAGGATAACCAAGTACAATGATGACATCTCTTTTTTGGCCACTATTATTGGCTGCTTTATTAAAATTAAGACAAGTTACTGTAATTGCAATGAAGAAGCATAGTATAACTAAGAATAATAAAATATAAACTATTGTCAATTAACACATCCCCCCTCTTACAATCTTCATTACTTGTTTCGCAATATCTTACAAATGTACAAGTTTTCCTTACCGTCTAATCAGACTCCCCATCCACAACTATCCGGTTCGGTTATCCAATAGGTAAGCACATCCATCCTGCGGGATTTAAGGAGTTCGGTGGTTGACGGGGGGCTAGGGTTATGTCATGGAGGGTATTTCACGGGCATAATAAGTTATTCTCACATGTTAAAAACTTTAACTTCTTATATAAACAATCATTTCCACGTTGCTTGTTCTCACTCTTTAGGCCAAACTAACTCTAATCGTTCTTGCCAAACTTAAGTAAATAGATATTGTACAAAGTTAACGATGTGATCATCACCACAAGATATGAATATTTTCTAAAAGAGGAATCAACAGCTACAAAAAATGTTAACAGTGTAAAAAAATAGCTGCACACAAAACCTCGCTTAATAGATTTCCTAGATTCTCTTCTAGTTAATATGATTCCTATACATAAATAGAGTAACGATATCGAAATCAAATAAATATAAAAACTCACATACACCCGCCTCCTATTTTTCTGTGAATAATGCTTTCATATTATTCTACATCTTAGTAAGTCCCCGGTTCATGGTAGAACACTTAGCTATCGAATGCAAAACATCCCCCACCTTCCCCCATAACCAGCCAGGCAACCACATCCTGCGGGATTGAAGGGGTTCGGTGGGTTGACGGGGGTCTGGGGTTTTATAGAGAGGCTGGGATTTGGGATTGGGGGTTAGCCGAGGGAGAGGTTTAGAGATTGGATCTTGTATAGAAAAAAGAATTCAGACTTATCTAAAAGTCTTATTTATCCCCATTTACCGGATACCATTTTAGATCATTACTACTAATAACATTTGTATTCTTCGGATACCTATATTCATATAGAGGAGTACCATCTTTTGAAAGTGCTGTGGGTTTTAAATCATAGTACTGGATTAGCTTATTCCAAGAAAAGATTACTGGCGTTCCCGTTTTTACTACTTTTTTCTCTTGTTCATTAGCTGAACCCATTTTAATGAATGCAACATTAGGATCAGATGTTTGCACCGCTAATACTGTAGCCTGATTTTTGCTGCTATTATAACTCATCCAACCAACTGTGTTAATCTTATCTGAAGATACTTTATCAAGTGTGCAAACATCTGGCGCTCTCCATAAAAAACCGCTTCTAATTGCCAATACAGTCCGTGGACCATTTGGCGTATTGAATAGGATTACTTTCCCCCAGCCGAAATCAACATTTCCAAAAGGTACTGAGTTCTCGCCAATATCAAAATGTGCTGCCTCCAAAGGAGTAAATCTATAACCGCCAAAATAGCAATACCAAACTGCGACTATCAAAATAACAATGACTATAACAATTTTGGCATAAGCTTTCTTCATTTTTACTTAATTCCTCCGTCTCAACTCAACCGCTCTCTCTATATAAGGGACCCATTCTCGGACTCAGCGACGCTATCCAACTCACACTCCCGATATCCACCAGGCAACCACATTCCCATCCTGCGGGATCGAAGGAGTTCGGTAGTTTGACTGGGGGCTGAGGTTTATGGGTATTTGGGGGTGAGGGTAGCAATGGACGTAGGTCGGCGGAGTGGATTGGGTATCAGCCAATATAATCAAAGTAGGCCCTTAGTTTTAATTCCATAAATCTCGTCCCTTTAATTGGGTTATAAACATAAGGCTCAATATCATAAAACCCGAATTTCATATATAAAGCTTGTGCCATTTTCATTGTTGGAAGCGTATCAAGCCTAACATATTGATACCCAATTTTTTTAGCTTCTTCAAGCATTATAGTTATAAGTTTTTTGCCTATACCTAGGCATCTATACTCATCCCTAACATATAACCTTTTCATTTCGCATATGCCTTCAGAAATCTTGCGAAAGGCAATGCACCCTGCTTCTCTACCGTCAACTAAGGCTAATATTAAAGCCCCGTCAGGTGGTGCATACTTTCCCGGTAAAGTTTTAAATTCTGTTTCAAAATCTTGGAAAGCAAGGTCTATATCGAGCGACTGAGAATACTCTAAAAAAAGTTGTTTAACTTCTTCAAGTCTGTCTAGGCCAGTAATAATCTTAAAATCTATAACATGGTTCTGATAATCAACAGTCGTTGTCATATAAATATAAGCCTCCGATTTGTGTCTTTTCTGATTTTACCCCTCATTCACCACTCCATTTGACTCATCACTCCAGCTTTCCTGTTCGGTTATCCACGAGGTAAGGACATCCCATCCTGCGGGATTGAAGGAGTTCGGTGGGTTTGGCTGGGAGATGGTGGTTATCGCGGAGGATGGCGTTTGAGGTTGAAGGTAGCTGGGGTGCTGGGGTAATATAATGAATTCGCTGAATCCGAAATGTTAATCAATTGGCAATCCCATAATTATAGAGTCATAGAATCTATCATGAATTAAAAAATCTCTCTTTGCTATTCCTTCTTCTTTAAATCCTAGTTTCTTGTAAAGGCATATACCTCGTGTATTGTCGCTCCTAACCCTTAAATTAATTTTCCTAATTATCCCTGAATCTTTACTCCATGCAATCAAATATTGTATTAGTTTTTCACCGATACCGTTCCCCCAACATTCCCTGAGGACACTTACTCCAAATTCTCCAACATGAGCATTTCTTTGCCTAGGCCCACCAGAAAAATTCAAATTTCCAACAAGCTTTCCTTCAACTTCAGCAACAATAAAGAGGGCATTCTCTTTCGTCAAAACAGACTGAATGAATTCTTCTTCCTGCTCAACACTCCTTCCAAACTGTCCCGGTCCAAAAGTTAAAAAATCGGACTCTCCGCCAATTATATCAAGATAATCTATCAATGACTTAGCATCCGATTTAGTAGCCTTTCTAATGATAACTTCACTTATCTCTTTCAATTTCAAAGAATGCAACTCCTTGCTATTTTCTGTAGTCATCTATCATTGCAACGATGCGCCCACACCTTCCTCCATATCCACCTGGGCAACCACATCCATCCTGCGGAATTGAAGGAGTTCGGGGGGTTGACGGAGGGCAGGGGCGCAAGAGGCGAGGGGGTTTTGGGTTAACGGGGTTCCAGAATAATACAAAAGCGACCAAAGGCGTTTATAGACCTATACTCTTTCTATAATTTGTGATATGTGCCAAATGATGATTACCATGCCAAGCATATAATCCAATTGCCTTTTTAATACTTAAGTCTCCGGACTCTGGATGGCGAAATTGACGATTAAGTTCAGTGCTTGATAACGACCTTAGTAGAACAGACCATCGTTTATGTAGAGTTTCAACAAGCTTCAAAGAAACCTCGACTGGCAAGGTTCGAGCGTCTTCAAGCTCTGCCCATAAGGCTTCGTTATACGGTTTTATTGTAGGCGTATCCTCAGTCAGTGCGAGTCTGAATCTGATGTAACCATTCATATGACTATCTGCAATATGATGAACAACTTGCCGAATTGTCCATCCTCCCGGTCGGCGGTTGTCAAGATAGTTGTCGCATTTGACCAAAATAACTAAATGACTAAATGTACTAATCATGACCTACTTGAAGGTAACGAGACGCTCGGCGCTTGCCAGAAGGAACTTTTGTGATCTGCGGATCAAAAAGTCCCTTCGGTCCTTCAGCTTATTTGTGTGCTAGTGTCACTGGGATACCAGCGCGCATATCCTCGGCCCTTCGGTCCTCCGGTATCCCGCGTGGTACCCTGACACTTAACTCATTACTTCATTAAATTGACTTATGACGCATCTGTTTTGGACTCAATATGATCTTCCATCTGGGTCTTTTCTGGATTAAGCCATACTTCGTTGGGTAAGGTCCAGTTCCTTGTGTGTCGTGTCCAGCGTTCCGGATGTCGAGCCTTTGCAGCCTCATAGAGCAAGTGTCGCTTCTTAAGTATTTCTTCACCTTGGCCACTGTGACGCTGGTGTGGCGTTAGAAATTTAATACCACTATGGTGATGATTGTAGTTATACCAATGGACGAATTCTTTGACCCATAGTCTTGCTTCATTGAGCGTTGCGAATCCTCCGATGGGATAGCTTGGACGGTATTTGCAGGTTCTAAAAATGGACTCCGAATATGGATTGTCATTGCTAACCCTCGGACGACTCCTAGAAGGCGTAATTCCCAATTGATACAGTGTTTCCAGCATGGATGACCCTTTCATCGGACTTCCATTATCTGAATGGAGTACCAAGGGACCTTCTTTTTGGGTAATATTCTGGGCCATCACTGCCCGCCGAATGAGTTGACTAGCATGTTCTGCCGATTCTTCAAGCCAGACTTCCCAACCGACAATGTCACGGCTAAAGATATCTAGGATAAGGTATAAGTAAAAGTAGAGACCTTTAGCAGGTCCGGGCAGTAGGATAAGCATTCGGCGCCTTGTTCATCTATGAGCAGGTTTCCGAACACTTTCCTCCGAACCGCACTTACCTTTCTCAAGGTATACGGCTCTCCATCTACCATTAAATTATCATGAAGCATGGATGATGTGACCGAAACAATGCTCACATACAGGAAGTGTTTTCCGCTTTAGTTCAAGCATGCGAATATTCCACGGTGTATCTGCTCTGAGGCTGTTTAACTTACGCACATGATGGATCAAAATTCTGACGTTTACCGCTTTGCAGAGTTCACAGATGCCTTGCTTAAGTTTATACGCCGGGCTATATCTGCCAAAGGGATATTTGTATTCGATTTTAATATCATTTTCGTAATTTACCTTGACAGACTTGTCTCTACGGAATCCATCGTGATAATACAGCATGGTTCTTTCTACATTCTTTGCTTTGTACCGAACACCCAATTTGCCATCGATGTCATACTTGATTCTGATTTGTTTCATTGACTTCTTATACTTTTTGGCGAGTGTCCTTAACAGACTGTAGTACATAAAATAGTTGAATTTATGTAGAACTGAAGCGTTGTTGGCTATTCTGTAATAATTATAGAGCCCTCGAACTTCTTGGTTATATTGTTGAAGGATTTCGAGGTCCGTTTTGTTAGCGATTTTATTTCGGGCAATTGGGTGCCATTTTTCTGGTTCGTTTAGTGTTTGAGGTCGGATCTTGATTACTTCGTATGCATGTAGTTTTTTTACCCAGCTCTCCTTAGGTATAAGCAGCTTGACGCAGTAGTTATGAGTGCGTGTCAAGGTTCCCTTCGAGTTGCGTCGGGGATTATTGTTACGTGCGACGGTTATGTCGAAGCTGAGAAATTTTGCTCGTTTAGCCGAGTGTGTTATGAGCGTTTTTTCGGCTGATAGCTTCAAACTCAATTGGTCAGATAGGAACTTTGCTATGTTGTCTTTTATTCGTAGAGCATCGTTTTTACTTCCAATGATTCCTATCAGGAAGTCGTCAGCATATCTTACATAGGAGAGTCTTCGGTATTGAGTGTCAAATGGATCCGCATACGGAATATTGACCATTGTCTGTTCTAGCGCTTTGACTTGTTTACGGATTTTAGACTTTTCTGCTCTATCTAAGGTTATCCATGTGGGATTGTACGTCTTTCTAATACGGTATTTCTGAGCTTCTGCTTTTCGATGCTCAGAATTTCTCCTGCGTGCGCTCCCCATATCGAACGACTTTTTAATTTCCATCATGTGTTTGTCTAGTTCATTCAAGTATATATTGGCTAGAATTGGACTGATGATCGACCCCTGGGCAGTGCCGCTGTAAGTGACGTGATATTGCATGTCTTCCAGATAGCCTGCTTTAAGGAATTTCCAGATGAGTTGAATAAATCGTTCGTCCTTTATTCGCTTACGCAGTATTCTTACCAAGATGCTATGATCGATTGTGTCAAAATAAGCAGAAATGTCACCCTCGACGAACCATTTTACCCCGTTAAATGTACTTTGAATTTGTTGTAGTGCCGTATGACAGCTTCTTTGTGGTCTAAACCCGTGGGAACAATGAAGGAATGTATCTTCCCATATGCTCTCAAGAATCATCCTTGTTGTTTCCTGCACCAGCTTGTCATCAATTGAAGGAATACCCAGCGGGCGTTTCTTTCCGTTCTTTTTTAGAATATACGTCCGGCGTGCTGGATTTGGTTTATAGGTTCCGTTTCTAAGCTGGTTTATTATGTCATTAATTCTTTCAAGGCTTATTCCGTCGATTGTTTGTCCGTCGGCTCCTTTTGTCAGGTTGCCCGGTTTTGCATAGATTTTGTTGTACGCTAACAAGAAGAGCTCTTCATTATACAGGCTCCTGTAGATCCTTTTGTATTCATAGCTCTCGGTTTTTGCATGCTTTTTGAGATTGTTCATGATCGCTATTGGATTTCTCAATGCCTCTCGCATCCTCCATAGTTTCTGAACTTTGGTAGACTGCCTCCCTTCGCCATGTAATGGGCTTTCCCCATCTCAGACTACTACGAATGCTCCGTTGCCATGGCAAGAACGCTTGCTTTAGGCAATCCCCATTTAGGTGCTAAGAGAACAGCTTGTCTTGATGTCGGATACGATTTTCGCTCTTTCATGAATACTCAAGCAGGAGGGATACGTAGTACTGCCATATCTCCGTATCATAAAGACATGGCGCTATCCCTTGCAGCGTTTCAATGGTTGCTTCGCTGCCGATACATCTTTGGCCCTTCGAGCTGTCGTTCAAGCAGTATAGCTTTTATCCTCATTCAAAACTTTTGTCTTGCCCGTTCAGTCGCAGCCTAACCATCGGCTGACTTACGGCTTTACCAGCATGCTATTTTCCTGATTGGCGTTTCCACCTTTCAGTAAGCTGGTTGACAATAGACCTTTGTAGTACTGGTCTACTGCGTGCTAACGCAGATTCTCTTAGCACCCTGTTATGGGCGCACGATACGTAATATCCCACGACCACACACGATTCGGTTCAGTAGCACAATGAGTGGATTTAGGCTTGTTGGAGGGAGGCTTACTGCGACCCCGATGATTCTGTTCACCGGCTTGACGCATGATCCGATAGAAGGTTGATTCGGAGGCGATATAGATACCCTGATCCGCAAGAATCGGGACAATCTGGCTGGGCGGTAGACTTTGATATTCGGGTTGGTTGACTAAGTCTAGAATTTCCTCGCATTCGTCTGCTGAGAGTTTATTTGCTGGTTCAGGATGTTTTGAAAAGGGTCGTTGATCGGCTTTAGGGGCTCCGGCCTGACACCAACGTTGTAGAGTTCGAACAGATATGCCAATTTCTTCACAAGCCTTCTGTTGGGATGCTCCGCTTGTGACGGCTTCTTCTACCAGCTTAATAATTATGTCGCGATTCGCAGTGCTGGTCAGACTTCCTCGTCCTTTAGTCCCCAAATCGCATCGGCTTTTTTTCTTAGTACAAGCAGAGCTGCTGTTTCAGCCAAGGCTGACTCTTTTCTCTGAAGTTCTTTTTTAACTTGTTTTAGCTCTTTTTCTACTTCTTTTTCTCGCCGTTGTGCGAGGGCTAGTTCAATTTCACTGAGAGTGGATGTCTCAACCACAATAAGGAACTTGTCACGTGTGCTCCATTGCTCAGTTTGTTGTTCTCCAGCGGGGGCTGCAAGGCCCTTTCCCCGAATTTCCTTCCGTCACAACTTCAATGTCCCTTCCGGAACACCCGTCTCTTGTTGAATCTGACTAAGAGACTGATTGTTTGGCGGTAACATCTTTGCAATAATAGAGTTTTTCAACTCTTTGGGATATCTCATTTCGTTTTCCCCTCCTGTGTTCCTTCAAGGATACTTTCTCATTACTCCTACGTCAACTATCCTAACACAGGGGGAACGGAATGGTTGTTGATTCGATTGAGCGGGCTCATCAGTCTCTCTCACCGTTACTTGGTTCCTTATCCAGCGGCGCCTTTGGTATTGCTCTCTTGGCCTCCGGACTTTCTTCCTCTGCCGTTGGAACGTTTGCTGGTCAAACGATTATGAAAGGTTTTGTTGGCCTCAACATTGTAAGTTT
Organism: Desulfosporosinus acididurans; assembly: GCF_001029285.1. Lineage (GTDB taxonomy): Bacteria > Bacillota > Desulfitobacteriia > Desulfitobacteriales > Desulfitobacteriaceae > Desulfosporosinus > Desulfosporosinus acididurans. Next base: position 6,678 of record NZ_LDZY01000016.1, on the reverse strand, counting down.
TGTTAGCTAATAAATTTTTTGGTATTTCATTCAACGGCTTACCTTCTTTATAGTAAAGAGAAGGGGTTAATATCACAAAAAAGATATGAGGATTTTTATAGCCATACTCATATAACTTTTTATATATCATTGAAGCAAGTGCGTCATGTTCTTTTTGCTGTCGTTGAAACATAAAAATTTCCACAGATAATGGAGAGTTTGCTACTTGTTCAACATGAAGAAGTTCTATTTTTACCATGTCCCTTGGAATGCTAACGATATTAGAAAATTCATCTATTATGAATGGAGATATTTTTTTTACAATACTTTTTTCGAAGCCCTTAAACCTCAAAAATGGCATATTCACACCGCCTTTTAATAATTGCTAGACTTATTTTATTATTTAAATCTATATGACTCACACTATTTTACTTGGGAAAGCGACTCCTAATATGAATCTGCAACAAATAATCTTTTCCCGTCTCCCCACCGCCCTCCGGCTAGAATGGCAGCTCCTTTAACCCCGGACGCAAGACTCGATGTGACGCATCCCTCAGCCATCTGCTTTCCGGTTCGGTGAGCGCCTTTGGATAGGTAAGAGCATCTCGTAGCATTAGCTATTAGGATTTTCTTTTCCCCGCCACATGACCAGCGGCTAGGCTTTATACGGGTCTTTGAGGTTAGCTGGAGGGCGGTGGGGTCGTGAGTTATGCAAAATGATTTGCAGTAATTAACTTCGAATCACCTAAATGGAATGCTTCACGGAGTATCCTAAAATCCGCTTGCCATACATTATTATGATTAACACTAATATCCCTGCCCCACCGACATAAGGCAGGCCAATCCAAAGGCCATATAGGGCACCGCCAACTATTGGACCCAACATTCTGCCTAAACTTCCGAAAGACTGGAATAGCCCTAAAGACACGCCCTGCCCCTCGGTAGCATACTTAGTGACGAGACTCGAGCTTGTGGGTCCAGCTAGAGATGTGCCAGCCATGTAGACTACAGTAGCAAGTATTATGGTTAATCCCGTTGCCGAACTCATTATTAACATGAGCCCTAAAGCACATAGAAAGGCGCCGGAGACTACCAGGGTAGATTCACCAAATTTCTTTACTAACCTACCCATAAGGCCTCCTTGAATAATCACCCCGCATACCCCGGCTACTCCAAATACAATTCCAATCTCCTTTGGGCCAAAACCTACCTTAGCTGCAACCAGCCAGGCAAAAGTCGCCTCAAACATCGACATGGCAAAAGTGATCACAAAGTTAAAGCAGAAGAGAACGAACAGCGGGTCTTTAATTACTTCCAGGGTCATTTTAGACCGGGCTCGCTGAGCCATTGGCCTTGGCGAGCCTAGGGTTTCCTCTAAGAAGAACCAGGCAAAAGGCACTACAAGCAAAGACAAACCACCCGCTACGAAGAAAGGCGCAGTAAAGACGTATTGACCAAGCCAGCCTCCTATGGCTGGTCCAAAGATCATACCCAATCCCATAGCAGCACCGAGCAGGCCCAAACCTTTGGAACGTTCCGGTCCCTCTTCAGTGATATCTGTTAGATAAGCCATCGCCGTTGGAAGGGTAGCCGAGGAGATCATCCCGGACAAGGCTCTGATAAAAATTAGCACCCAAAGATTACTGGCAAAGCCGAACAAAAAATAGGTGAACCCATAACCACATAAACCAATGAGTAATACAGGCCTACGCCCAATACGATCAGATAATCTCCCCCAAAAAGGAGCAAAGAAAAACTGCATGATAGAATAGGCCGCCATGAATACCCCGAGAGTAATGGGTGTGCCCCCCAACTTACTCACAAAAAAGGGTAAAACCGGAATGACTATACCAAATCCCACCATCACCAGGAACTGAATCACGAATAGAATAGCTAAAGGTTTTGTCTGCTTATCTTTCATGATATATCCCTCTTATTTCACAAACTACATTGTGCCTAAGTGTATTAATTAGAGCGTCATCTCGGACCATCCGAGGTACTTTTACCTGGTTGTTTGATGCTCCCCTTTGAACTAACATTTTACGGATTTTCCCAAATGTCCCCTTGGCAACCAGATTTAGTCCTAGCGGAGCAAGACGTCTGTCTTGTACGGCCGCCAGATAGCGTGGGTTGGCCTGCGCCAAGCATTCATCCAATGCCTGCCTTATTTTCACACCTTTCCCTGTTGCTGCCGAAACATCAGCAACTTCTAAATAGAACTGGTAGCTTCCTAAAGAGCCTGCCAAATCCTGAACCACCGTAAAATCCTCTAACAGCAATCCTAACCTTAAACTTGCGTCTTGTACCGCAGCGATGACAGCCCGTTCGGAGGTCTTTTCACCAGCCAAATTCAGCAATTGTCCCTTGCGGTAACCAAATTCAAGCAACGGGGTGTTGAAATAATAATCAACAACTTTTACTACATCTCCGATTCGGTAACGATAAAAACCAGAAAAATTCGTCACTACAATTTCGTAGCTTTGGCCCTTTTCCAGTTGATCAAGATTAAGGGTTCGTGGTTGCGGTAAATCGGCCTCAGCAATAGGAATAAATTCATAATAGGCAACCCCTGGAGTAACAGCGTAGTAAGGTTTATTAACTTCGGTAGCCACACCAATTAATGCCTCCGTAGCTCCGTACACGGCAGAAAAAATAGGCAGATCACCACAATAAAAATGCAGTTTATCCAGATAAATGCTGAAAGAGCCGCTAGTTACACAGCTAAGATATACCATTTGGGGCCAGAGCCTGGAGGCTATGCCCGCAGCCCCCTTGGCCAATTCCCTGAGTATTTCCTCTGCCCGGAGTGGGTCTGGCTTTAAGCCTTGTTCTAAGCACGCTCTGGTTTCCGGCTCCAAGACCAACGTTTGGGAAATTCTCCCTTTGGTAATATCCTCAGCTAGTTCCGGCCCGCGTTCTTCCAGAACAGCAAACAGCTGGACAATGCCAGAGGCAAAGGGTGCGCCAATATAGGCAAGACCGCGTTCCTTTAAGGCAAATAACAAATGCAAATAGGTTGCTGTCTGCTGATCAGAAAGTTGCAAAACCTCAAGCGGTGAAGTCCAGAAATACGGAAAAATCCGACGCATCGAATTGGCACCTCCAGAAGTCCCGGAACCCGTAGGGATTCCGGCGGGTGTCGTTCCTCCTTGTACCATGTTCATTAACAGCAGACCTTTGTCTGCCCGTTTAGCTGCCGGCAACGCCTGATTCAGCAGTCCTTGTTGAAGAAACATCATGCTCATATTCATTTTGCGCTGAGTTTTAGCAGTTGTAGGGATGTGTTTTTGTTTGCCTGTGGTACCCGAACTCAGTCCGAAATATTTTACCGGTTCCGCGGTGAGTATATTCTCATGACCTAGAAGCATCCTCTCCAGGTAGGGCTCGTAATCCGAATAGACTTGCAGCGGCACAAGCTGTTTGTACTCTTCCTCGTTCTTTATCCCAGCAAATTTATAGGCCAGACCATATTCAGTCTGGGCATTAGCTCGAAGGACTTCCCGCAAAACCTGTCGATTGAGCTTCCCCGCTTGCCGGGTTTGTCTCACAAACTGCCGAAAATAATAACGAGTCATCAGTGAAAAGGAACCTCTAATCGCCAACCTCTTGATTCCCATTCCTATCACTCCTTAGACAATAACTTCGTTAAAACGGTTTGCAACCTTTCCAGAGCTTGATTTAGTTGTTTTGATTCATTTTCACCTAGAGCTGTTAGCAACCGTTTAGTCTTATCAGCTCTTTGCTGGCCAAGTTCTTCCAATAGGCTTTTTCCCTTTTCTGTCAAACTCACCAAGACCAAACGTCGATCTTCCTCACTACGGGTACGGGCAATCAATTCCAGTTTATAAAGCCGATCCACAAAGCCCGTAACCGCTCCAAGGGTAATACCAAACTCCTGAGAAATTTCTGAGGGAGTACAGATTTGCCTTCTTTCCAGAAACCGCAAAAAGAAGATCTGATGCACTGATAAATCACCGCTCGGAGGAATCAGGTACTCTTGGTATTTGGACCAAACCACCCGCAGTAAATAATCGGTATTTTCCATCATGGTGTTAGAATCATTACTCATATATTCACCTTCTTGTTTATTAAGTAAATAATAATTGACCTAAACTATTTTGTCAATAAAGTTTTGTGCATTTACTTATTACCTCATGTTGGAATATTTGAGTATAAATTCGTAACTTTTCTCGATAAAACGGAAAGCAATTTGTCCCCTTTAGGCTTATATCAACTTTCGAAATACATAATAGGTTAAAAAATAGTCGACCTAGGTAAACTTTAATCACCCCAGCCGGCCCTAACTCTTTCTAGCTATTCACTTAGAATATTGCGTCTAAGTCAAACCAATTAATCAGTTTTGCCATTTATATAGTAGCTATTAATCAATTCACTGTAACTTTGCTTAAAAATGTTCTCTCTGATGCTTGCTCCTATATTTACATAAAATAATAAGGATAGGTAAGACTTTGATGTTATCTCCACCTTTTCCCCCATTCACACCACACATCACAGTTTCCCATCAAAAAAGGCCTCCGCCAGCTTAGGCAGAAAGCCAAGATGAATAATTCTATAGAGCAACACTGTTGGGTAGTCTTCGGCTGTTTGAAACCAATTCCTATAAACCGTTTTGAAGGACCTACCTTCATCACTGATACAGCATTGTGTTCTTCGAACACGTTCTTGGCACAAGACCACAAGCTAGCCATTATATCAAGGAAGCTATTTCTTCTTGAAGTTGGCGGGGGGCGGTGAGGGATGATTTTCTTAACGATAATAAACTCTAGGTATTTACTGGCATCATAGAAGAATCTCTTAACAATTAAATTGTATATTTGGTCTAAATTATCAAAACTTTAAGTTAGCAACCATTTCTAACTCGTCCTTTAATGGTACAATCGGTGTATAAAATTGATGATAGGCTCTTCCAATAGCTCCATAAAACAAGTTCAATTCGGGTCTATTAGTTCCACATTTAAGTATATGGCTGTTCGAAATTCCTGGGTAAGGATCTATGAAAAAGATTACTTTGATCCCTAGTTGATAGGCCTTTTTTGCACAGAGCTCACAGGGGCTAGCGGTTGTAAATAGATACCCACCTTTTATGCTGTACCCACCATATTTAGAAATTTGTAAAAACGCATTTTCTTCTGCATGTAAAGCACGAGTATGAACTTGATTTTTTTTCGCAGAGGCATTATAGGCATCTTTAAAGCAATAGGATAAAGTTCTTCCGTTTAAACTATCTTCAGTTACTTTTTGACTTTTCAACGTCGTTATAAGAAACGAGAAAAAGTCTTCATCGTTAGTTTCAAAATTGCTAAATCCATCTAGATTATTTCTAGAAATAAGTGAAAATACATCGCGGAGATTACAAGGGGTTTGTCCTTCTGCTACACTATTCCAACCAATAGATTTTACAGAATAGTCCTCATCGGTTACAACCACTCCCACTTGGCGAGACAAACATCCAGAATTCAATTTTGCGTTATATGCTATTTGCATGCATCGTTCCTGGTGTGTTGGACTAATTAAACCAGGATGCATTATAAGACTTAAATATCTTACTAATTGAACCTTTAGAAAGTTAAAATTATTCACCCCATTTGCAGGATTATATAGGTGAACATCAGATAATTCTATACATTTTCCAATATTTTGTGAGACAAATTGTTCAATGCCTTCAATCTTCTCTGGATATTCTTTATCGTCAAGATTCCTTATTTCAGATATATCCAAACTGTTTGTTGTAAGATAAAAGTACCGAAAGTTGCAAGTAAAAATTCCATAGTATTGCAATTGGAAATTCCATAGTATTGCAAAATCCATTGCAGGCATAAACCATAACCTATATCCTTGTATCTGTTCAAGAGAGGATATGAGGAGCATTCCTGTAGTAGGAAAAAATGAGCTTTGTCAAAAAGAAGACCTCACGTTACAATTTGAAAGGGCTGTTGGCCAACAGAATCCAATCAAAATAACGGAGGTCATCCCAAATGAATTTTACACAAAACGAGAAACTAAAGCAACTTTCTGAAAGAAGTATTGTTATCGGAGTGGACATTGATCACTTGGTGAATTCCTTCAAATGTTGTGCATTGAGAAATGTCAATTTCATCTTTCATGTGACCGTAAAAGGATTCCTGCGGAGCGTTATCCCAACAATTTGCCTTTCGGGACATAGACTGCCTCAGTTCACTGTCCTTTATCAGTTGGATAAACTTTATACTTGTGTAGTGTGACCCTTGATNCGAATTAATCAGGGTCTCAGCTGTCAAAGAGATACCATAATTCTTGACGAGCTGGTTCACAGTTTCCAGAACAAAATCAATTTCGAGAGATTCACTCAGTACCCAAGCGAGCAACTCTTTTGTACAGGCGTCAATGATAGTAGACATATAGCACCGTGGCGCCTTTCCATTAATTATGTAGGTAATATCCGTCAGCAGAACAGCGCGGGGGCCGTGTGTTTCAAATTCCCGGTTCAGTAGGTTGGGAGCCACATTGTTGGTTTTCAGTGCTTTGGCCATTCTCCGGTACGGATTTGCTTTGCGAATAGGACAGAAAAGTCGATATTTGTTCATCAAACGTCGGATTTTCTTAATGTTCATGTGCACCGGAGGAGCCATATGAAGAAGCCGCATGTAAATACCGCGGGCTCCCTTATTGTAACCACGAAATCGGTAAGCTTCCACAATT
>NZ_LDZY01000015.1 GCF_001029285.1 Desulfosporosinus acididurans | reverse complement strand
GGGGTATCACTACAGCTTGGATACAACGAAACTTACGAACGGGAAGCATACCTTGGTGATTCAGGAAACAGGGAAGAACGGAAAACAGGCAAGCTTGCCTGGAGTAAACATTAATGTGAGTAATGTTTCGGCGCTGCCGGCACTGGGAAGTTTAGATACGAACATAAGCGGGACACTGAGCGGGACTGTCAGCTTATGGGGGTGGTATTTGGACGGCAGCGGAGTAAGCACGGTACAAGTACTCATCGATAACAGTCCCGTAGGAACGGCAAGCTATGGAGACTCACGGCCGGATGTGGCAGCAGCGCTTCCGGCATATAACAACAGTAATTCGGGGTATCACTACAGTTTAGACACCACAAAATTTTCTAATGGGCTACACTCTATTGTTATTCAGGAAACTAGTACGAGCGGTGTCCGAAGTTCTTTACCGGTTAAAACTATTACCATTAAAAATTAGGTTTCTTCGATTGTGACTGAAGTATTTGTTCGTTATTCTTGAAACTGGGTCGAAACAGGGTCCCGTCGATATATTTTCATTAAAGTAATTTTGTCTTAGGTATGTAGTTTATGCTGCCTTAGTTCGAGATTGCATCGAACTAAGGCAGTTTGATTTTTTAAAGTCCTTCTATTGGTCCGTTATCATGCATTTTTCATAAGCTGCATTTATCCTTTAGATGACTGATAAAGGAATTTCTAGTAGTCCCACGAGACCACGGCAGAATTATATGAAATCTCCTTATGATTAGAGATTTTGGCAAGGACTAACCTAATGCTAATTATTAGAATCTTTTTATTGCTTCTAGAGGAGCTATTAGTAATATTAGACAATTTTGTTGCTTTTTTCTTCGATTTCCTTAGTGTTTGAGATTTGACTTTATGATAGTTACTTTATGCAACTCTAATGAAATGAACTAGTGAAATAAGAGAGTTTGTTTGGAAGGATAAATACTAAATACGTCGAATAATAAAATAAACAAGGGTTACGGCAGGATATTCTCTACTAATGGTTAAGAAATTTAAATTATTATCAGAGTGATTGAGTAAACGGTTATGATCATTTTAAGTGTATTTTTATATAAGAGATACCAATGAAAGATTACCGAATAGGGTATTGATTGAAATGCTAATTGACGTTTAATAATATTTGTTATAATAATTTTGGAGGCAATCCGGTATGCTCTATTCTTCCTTGATTGGGCGCTTGCGATGCTGGTATTTTCTGGCTGATCTCGGCGCTTATTTATTCAGCATTTTTTTTATGGCTTTCTTAAAATTTCGGTTTGATTTTTCCACTATTAATGTTTACGCTTATTTGAGAATTTTAAGTATAACTGGGATTATTTATTTGGTCCTCTTATATTTTAGCGGCCTATATGAGACCGAAAATATATTAAACCTGACGTACAGCAAGTATATCAATGCTAATTTATACTGTGCGATTACTTTTTTCATTTTGTCCTTTTATATGAGGGATGTGACTTATTCGCGTATCTTCTTTACGGCGATATATCCTGTGAATCTTCTAGTGGCGTTTGTGGTACATTCAGTATTGATTCGCCATCATAAAAGGACGTTGGGGGATTCGATTAAATTACCTTTATTTGCGCTCGGTTTTGAAAAGGCCCCGCCGGAAGTTCTTTCTCAACTTAAAATAAAAGCAGGGTTGAGGATAATTGCGGAATTGCCCATTTCCACTGAAGTTTTCAACTTTTTAGATAATTATAAAGAAATAGCCGCCACTTTGACTGGAGGAGAACAAAAGTCGAAAGAAAAACTAGGGGTTTTGATCTACGAATGTGAAACCGCCCAACTGCACAACCTAATTGAATACTGCGAATTGAATTATATCCCATTCTATATTGTTCCCAATATCACTGGGTTATTGTCAGTCCCGATGAAGGTCATCGATAAGAAAAACTATATGCTTTTAGGGACAAAAGACAATTTGGTAGAGGGTACCGCTAAACGCTTAAAACGGTCAATAGATGTAATTTTAGCTGTAGTAGGATTGCTGTTTTCTAGCTGGCTGATGTGCCTGATTTGGATTGCAGTGAAACTTAGTTCACCTGGAACGGGGATATATGCACACGAAAGACTGGGACTTAATGGTAAGCTAACTACCATATATAAATTTCGAACGATGTACGCCGATTCTCAAGAGCAACTTAATAAATTGCTTCAAAATGAATCTATCCGAAATCAGTACTATACTGATTTCAAAATAGAAAACGATCCACGCATAACAAGATTGGGCAAATTATTACGCAGAACGAGTCTTGATGAATTGCCCCAACTGGTTAATGTTCTGCTAGGGGACATTAGTTTTGTTGGACCCCGCCCTATAATTCCCTCTGAAATTTCACGGTATGGAATGCATGGAAAAATGATACTTCGGGTTAAGCCTGGGTTGACGGGTCTCTGGCAGGCTAATGGAAGAAATGGCTTAAGTTATGATGAACGCATAAAGCTCGATCTATTTTATATACATAACTGGTCGATTGGATTGGACTTCAGGATTATTCTCCAAACGATTCCCAGCGTAGTTTCAGGGAGAGGTGCGTCATAATGAAGATTGGCGTAATTATTCCTATTTTTAACCCTCCTGATATCTTTGAAGAGGTTTTGGATGCACTATTAGTTCAAACAGTAGCGATTTCGCAGGTCGTTTTGATTGACTCAAGTGATATGGCTTATGAAAATCAAACTTTTATACGTTCTAAACTGGATAATAAAATCAAGGTGATTTACGAAAAGATTAGGCCTTTTGAATTTGACCATGGTGCAACGCGGAATTTAGGAGCAAAGTTGCTGGGAGATAGTGAAATAGCTGTCTTTCTCACGCAGGATGCAATTATTCAAGATAATTGTATCGAAGAGCTAGTAACATTTATTGAAAGAAATAATCTCAGTGCTGCCTACGCCCGTCAAATCCCTCGTGATGGTTGTAGTATTCTTGAGCGAGTGGAGCGAGAGTTCAATTATCCGGAAGGATCAAAAATTAACAGATTACAGCCCTCGACTATCGAGGAAGTGTTTTTTAGCAATACTTGTTCTGCGGTGCGACTAAAGACATTCTGGAAACTAGGGGGGTTTCCGGAGAAGATTATTTTTGCCGAAGATATGATCTTTGCTTCTCGTCTGCTAAAAGCAGGATATAGCACGGGCTATTGTTCTGAGGCTATTGTTAAACATTCACATACTATCGACTTTAAAGAAAATTTAAAACGATATTTTGACATGGGAGTAATGCACCGTATTTTTAAAGATGAATTGCCGATTAGATCAAGTACTAAAAAAGGACTTTGCTTTGTAAAAAAAGGAATTGGATTTTGCCTTAAAAATCAACCGCAAGATTTAATGGGCTTTTCCATAAATACTTTAGCTAAGTTTATTGGTTACCAATTAGGGAAAAGATATCTGCTTTTTCCAATTGCCCTTAACATAAAACTCACGAAAAATAGAGCTTATTGGAATAGCGTTTAAGGATAAATTGAGGAATAATATGGTTACTATTTTAATGGCTGCCTATAATGGGGAGCGCTATATATCTGAACAAATTGAATCGATTTTACAACAAACCTATACTGATTGGAAATTAATCATACAGGATGACTGTTCAACTGACAAAACGGTCTCGATTTTATTGAAATATCAACAAAAGTATCCCCAAAAGATTAAATTGATTGAAAGAAAAGAACCATCCGGTTCAGCAAAGCACAATTTTTTTAGTATGTTTAAATATGCAAACAGCGATTACGTGATGACTTGCGATCAAGATGATATCTGGCTGCCTGATAAAATCCAGATTACCCAAAAAGAAATGCACAGGTTAGAAGCAGTCCATGGGATTAAGAAAGCCATATTAGTGCATACAGACCTTAAAGTAGTAGACAGTGATCTTAATGAAATTGAAGAATCTTTATTTAAGAGGCAAAAGTTAGATAACCGAAAAGACAAAGTTCATAATCTTCTTGTGCAGAATATTGTAACGGGCTGCACCATGCTGGTCAACCGGGCATTGCTGAACAAAGTAAATGATCTACCGAAAGATGTAATAATGCATGATTGGTGGTTAGCAATAATAGCAAGCGCATTTGGGGCAATTGGATTTGTAAATCAATCAACAGTGCTTTACCGTCAACACGGAAGTAATGAGGTGGGTTCCAAAAATATAAGAAGCGTTTGGTATAATCTAGGACGATTTCTGGATCCCATAAGTTCTAAACAATCTTTGCGATCTACTTATCGTCAGGCCCAATCTTTTTTGGAAATGTATGGGGAAATGCTTACACCAGAGTGTATGGAATTAGTTCGAGAATACAGCTCAATTCCTCTATATGGAAAAGTTAGAAGAATTGAGACGATTTTTAGATACGGTTTTTGGAAGGCAAGTTTTATACGGCGGTGTGGGCAAATTCTGTTTTGTTAAAATTGATTTGATAATGGAAACTTATTTGTTTTTGAATTAGAATTGCAACGAGGAGGAGTTCTGTTTGAAAGGCATCATACTTGCAGGAGGGTCAGGTACAAGATTATATCCACTAACATTGGTCACCTCAAAACAACTATTACCAGTTTATGATAAGCCAATGATTTATTATCCGTTATCCACTCTGATGTTGGCTGGCATTAAGGATATATTGATTATCTCAACTCCTCATGACTTACCTAACTTCCAAAGATTATTAGGTGATGGCACCCGCTTCGGTATCAATCTGTCGTATGCAGAACAGCTTTCGCCAGACGGCCTTGCTCAAGCTTTTATTATCGGTGAAGAATTTATTAATGGGGATAATTGTGCAATGGTTTTGGGAGATAATATTTTTTATGGCAGCGGACTATCAAAATATTTGGTTAAAGCTGCACAGCGAGCGGAAGGCGCTACGGTATTTGGCTATTATGTTGAGGATCCAGAAAGGTTCGGCGTTGTGGAATTTGATGAATCTGGAAGGGTGATTTCTCTGGAGGAAAAGCCTGCAATACCTAAATCAAATTACGCCGTTACAGGTCTTTATTTTTATGATTATAATGTATGTGAATATGCCAAAAGCCTAAAGCCATCATCACGGGGAGAGTTGGAAATAACGGATTTAAACCGTATTTACTTAGAAAATGACAGACTTGATGTCATAACATTAGGTAGGGGTTTTGCGTGGCTGGACACCGGTACCATTGATTCGTTGACAGAAGCTTCGGAGTTTGTAAAGGTTCTTGAAACGAGACAGGGTATTAAGATTTCTGCCGTAGAGGAAATTGCTTATCGCAACAGTTGGATTACAAGGGATAAGTTGATTGAGTCCGCTCAAAAGTATGGGAAATCGACTTATGGAATGCATTTAAAAGCGGTCGCAGACGGGAAAATTTTATATTAAGAGGGATTACAATAATGAAGGTGATCGAAACAGATGTCTTAGATGTTTATATTCTAGAACCTCAGGTTTTTGGTGATAATCGGGGCTGGTTTATGGAAAGTTGGTCAACCAGAGAAATGCAAAAAGCTAATCTTTGGTATAATTTTGTACAGGATAATCAGTCATTTTCTGCACAAAAAGGAACTCTCCGAGGTTTGCATTTCCAAAAAGGAAATGCTGCGCAAGCAAAGCTTGTACGTTGTAACAAAGGTTCTGTTTTGGATGTAGCAGTCGATCTTCGAAAAGGCTCACCAACTTACAAGAAATGGTTAGCAGTTGAATTATCTGCAGAAAACAAAAGACAGTTATTGATACCTCGGGGGTTTGCTCATGCTTTTCTAACCCTCACGAATGATGTGGAATTTTTGTATAAAGCGGATAACTATTATTGCCCAGAGGCGGATCGAAATATATTTTGGAACGATGAAGAACTCAAAATAGTGTGGGGTATTGATAACCCTATTTTATCGGAGAGAGATGCTAAGGCTCCGCGATTGTCCGAAAGTGATACCGATTTTGTTTACGAGGGGAAATGAATATGAAAATAGTTGTGACAGGTGGAGCGGGCTTTATCGGCGGGAACTTTGTTCATTATATGCTGAGAAAGTATGCCGATTATGAAATTATCTGTCTCGATAAATTAACTTATGCCGGTAATTTGGAAACTCTGGATTCTGCGATGAATAATCCCCATTTTAAATTTATTAAAGCAGATATTGGGGAGCGGGAGGCCGTTTACAAAATATTCGAAGAGGAGAAACCGAATATTGTCGTAAATTTTGCGGCCGAGAGTCATGTGGATCGTTCAATTGAAAACCCATCAATTTTTTTAGAGACCAATGTTATGGGCACCCAGGTACTCCTCGATGCTTGCAGAAAATTCGGTGTTGATCGCTTTCATCAGGTATCCACGGATGAAGTTTATGGAGATCTGCCGTTAAACAGACCAGATTTATTTTTCACAGAGGAAACACCAATTCGTGCTTCAAGTCCCTATTCGGCGAGTAAAGCCAGCGCAGATTTATTAGTTCAGGCTTTTTATCGAACATTTAAAGTGCCGATAACGATTTCGCGATGCTCCAATAACTACGGGCCTTACCATTTTCCGGAAAAACTTATTCCGTTAATGATTACAAATGCACTGGCCGAAAAGCCGCTTCCAGTCTACGGTAAAGGTGAGAATGTGCGTGATTGGCTATATGTAGAGGATCACTGTTCGGCTATTGATTTAATACTCCATAAAGGTCGTGAAGGTGAAGTCTATAATATCGGCGGGCATAATGAACGAAGTAATTTGGAAGTTGTCAAAACAATCTTGATTGAACTTGGTAAGCCTGAACGGTTAATTAAATATGTCTCGGATCGTCCCGGACATGATATGCGTTATGCCATTGATCCTGAAAAAATTCATAATGAGCTGGGTTGGCTGCCTGAAACCAAGTTTGATGTTGGAATAAGGAAGACGGTCCAGTGGTATTTGAGTAACAAACCGTGGTGGGAGCACATTATTAACGGCGAATATAAGGACTATTACAAGAGAATGTATGAAAATCGGTAATTAAACGTTCTCTCATCGTGATAAAAAGGGAGTAAACTTTATGAAAGTATTGGTTACTGGTGCAAAAGGTCAGCTCGGGAGCGATATGATTAAAGAGTTGCAAGCACGTAATATTAATTGCCTTGGCACTGGTAGAGATGATTTTGATATTACTGACTTTGAAGCAACTTTGAGAGTTATTACAAATTATCATCCAGACGCCGTAATCCACTGTGCTGCATATACGGCAGTGGATATGGCGGAGGAAAATAAAGAACTCTGCACTGCAGTTAATGTAGAAGGTACAAAAAATATTGCAAAGGCCTGTAAAGCAATTGATGCAAAGATAATTTATATCAGTACAGATTATGTGTTCCCCGGAACAGGCGACAAAGCATATGAGGTCGATGATGTAACTTGTCCACTCGGCGTCTATGGCGAAACAAAGCTGGAAGGAGAACTAGCCGTTAAAGAGCAACTTTGCAAATATTTTATTGTTCGTATTTCATGGGTTTTCGGCAAAAATGGTAATAATTTCGTCAAAACTATGTTGAATATTGGCAAAACGCGTGCTGATGTAAACGTAGTGAGCGATCAAATTGGTTCGCCGACTTATACAGCTGACTTGGCTCCCTTACTCTGTGATATGCTAGTGACGGAGGAATATGGCACATACCATGCGACTAATGAGGGGTTTTGTAGCTGGGCTGAATTTGCCGCGGAAATTTTCCGCCAGGCTGGATATAAAACAAAAGTAAACTTTATATCAACATCAGAATATCCGACCAAAGCCCATAGACCTTCCAATTCGAGATTGAGCAAGGTAAGTCTCGATCTGGCTGGATTTTCACATCTGCCTTCATGGCAGGATGGGCTCAACAGATATTTGAAAGAAATAATATAAGGCTGTGAAATTCATGAAGCAAAAGAAAAAAGTTACCATAGCACAAGGGTGTGCTCTGGTTATTGTAATCTATAGTATACTCGCTGTTTGCTTCTATTTTATTGGAGGAGAGCAGCTAAAATATACTCCATCACAAGAATATAAGGCGACGGAAAAATCCACCACAACCATTGGGGAGATACGTCGTAATATGACAGTTATGCAGACTTTTATCGCTCAGACAGATGAGGTGCAGCGCGTATCGCTGCTGTTTGCTACGGGTGGCAAGCAAAACCCAGGAGTTGCTCTCATAAGAATTCTCAATATGGCGAATGGTAAGGTTCTTGCGCAGAAAAACGTAGTACTTTCCTCTTTGGCAAATAATGCTTACACTAGTATTGGATTTGATCAACCTGTAAAAGTAAATAAAGGAGAAACGTTGGGTTTAACACTGAATGTTCCAAATTCAGAAGAAGGAAAAACGATTTCTGTTTGGTTTGATGCAGGAAATACCTTTCAGGGCGGAGGAGCATGGTTTCTGAATGGAGTGAAACAGCAAGGAACTCTTTGTATCATTTACTCTGGCCGGGATAAGATTTTATTCGGTGATTATTATTGGGATCTCGTCATCGGACTTGGCATTCTACTTGCAATTTACTGCATTAATCTAGTAGTGAAACAGAAAAAAGGGAAAAGGAGCTTTGGACTTAATCTTATCGCTACATTTTTAAAGTACCGTTTTTTGCTTCACCAGCTTGTTTCCAGAGATTTTAAAACAAAATATAAACGATCTGTGTTGGGCGTGTTCTGGAGTTTCTTGAATCCGCTGCTTTCTATGACGGTACAGTATGTGGTGTTCTCAACGCTTTTTAAGTCGAATATCTCCAATTTTGCGGTGTACCTTCTAACTGGAATTGTCTTCTTTAACTTTTTTTCGGAAGCAACTGGAATGGGTCTGGGGTCTATCGTAGGAAATGCGTCACTAATTACAAAAGTATATATTCCAAAGTATATTTTCCCGGTTTCAAGAGTTTTGTCTTCGGTGATTAATTTGTTGATATCCATAATCCCCCTTATCATAGTTATGATGATTACCAGGACCCCTATTACACCGGCTTTGTTACTTTTGCCTTTTAGTATTGTCTGTATTATAGCTTTTTGCATTGGGATGAGTTTTCTTTTGTCTTCAGCAATGGTGTTTTTTCGGGACATGCAGTTTTTATGGAATGTAGTGAGCATGTTGTGGGTTTATGCCACACCGATTTTTTATCCTGAAAGTATTCTTCCGCAGAAATACATTTTCATTTTTAAATTGAATCCATTGTACCACTTCATACGATTTGCTCGTACGATTATTTTGAATGGCGTTTCGCCCGAACCTAAAGCTTATTTGTTTTGCTTGATTGCAGGGTTTTTGCCATTAGTAATTGGGGCTATCGTTTTTAAAAGGACACAAAATAAGTTTATTTTAAATCTATGAGGAATTGATATGATAAAAGCAGAGCATATATCCATGGAGTTTAAAATTACACATGACCGGATTAATAGTTTAAAGGAGTATTTGGTTACCCGATTGAGAGGAAAACTGGAGTATGAAGAATTTTGGGCTTTAAAAGATGTTAGTTTTGAAGTTCAAAAGGGAGAAGTAATAGGGATAATCGGGAGAAATGGTGCTGGGAAAAGCACCCTTTTAAAAGTAATATCTGGAATTTTGAAACCATCAAAAGGCGAAATTATGGTATCGGGAAATATTGTTCCTATGCTGGAACTTGGTGCCGGGTTCGACTCGGATCTGTCCGGACGTGAAAATATTTTCCTCAATGGTTCTATTTTGGGCTATTCAGAAAGATATTTGCGAGATAAATATAACGAAATTGTTCAGTTTTCAGAACTCAAGGAGTTTATTGATGTGCCAATCCGAAATTATTCTTCAGGTATGCTGATGCGCTTGGCATTTTCTATTGCCACGGTTATTGAACCTGAAATTTTAATCGTAGATGAGATCCTATCGGTAGGTGACGAAGCTTTTCAAAGGAAAAGTAGAGCCAGAATGTTGGAGCTTATGGGTGGAGGTACTACCGTCTTGTTTGTCTCTCACAGTATTGAGCAGATTAAAGAGATGTGTGACAGGGTTATTTGGTTAGACTATGGGCAAGTCAAAATGATTGGAGATTCAAAGGAAATCTGTGAACATTATCAAAACTACATGTCATGAAGAAGATGAGAATTAGCTGGAGGTAAATTATGGATAAGAAGATTTTGGTAACGCGTTCTTCGCTTCCGCCTATGGAAGAATATGTTGATAAAATAAAGCGCATCTGGGAGACTGGCTGGATGACGAATAACGGCCCGATTTACACGGAATTGGAAGAAAGCATGAAACAATATTTATGTTGTGATAACTTGGAGCTTTATGTAAATGGGCACATGGCTCTTGATATTGCGATTAAGGCTTTGGGACTAACGGGAGAAGTAATTACAACGCCATTTACCTTTGCCTCCACAACTCATGCTTTGGTAATGAATGACCTGGTTCCAGTATTTTGCGATATTAAACCTGATGATTATACGATTGATGAAGATAAAGTTGAAGCTTTGATAACGGAAAAGACTAGCGCAATCTTAGGAGTTCATGTTTATGGACAACCCTGCAATGTAATAAAGTTAGAAAAAATAGCCGAAAAACATCATTTAAAATTAATTTTTGATGCGGCTCATGCGTTTGGTGTTAAGTTGGATGGAAAACCAATTGCAAATTTTGGCGATATTTCCATGTTTTCTTTCCATGCTACTAAGGTGTTCAACACCATTGAAGGTGGGGCTTTAATTTACTCTGATGAAAAGTTGACAAGGAAATTAAAAAATCTTCGTAATTTTGGTATTGAAGGGCCGGAAAGCGTCGTGGATATCGGGTTAAACGCCAAAATGAATGAATTTGCTGCAGCTATGGGAATTTGTAATCTCTGTTATCTTGATAAGAACATTCAAAAGAGAAAGCACGCTTATGAATTGTATTTTAAACGGCTGAAGGATTTCAAGGGAATTAAAATGATAGATAACAAGAATAACCAGAACGTTTTATGGAACTATGCTTATTTCCCGATCGTAATTGATGAGAAACTATCTGGCTTTACTCGAAATGAGCTTTTTGATGAATTACAAAAAAAAGATATCTTTACGCGTAAATATTTTTATCCACTGATTACGGATTTTGAATGTTATCACGGAAAGTTTGAACAATATGAATTGCCGGTTGCTCATTATGTTGCCGATCGCGTGTTATCACTTCCTATATACGCTGATCTGGAAGAAGAAGATATTCTGCGGATTTGTGATGCTATCATAGGTTTTAAAACTAAAAAAATATAGGAGGCTTATTTTTGGATAGTAATACTTTGGATTTCTATAAGCGGATAAAAGAAATTCATGAGAATATATATGCTGATGAGTTGGGTGGCAGCTCTTTTTATAAATGCTTTTTAATGGCATATTTATTTAAAAATCTGAAGTTTAAAAGTTACATCGAAATTGGCGTTTATAGAGGGAAGAGCTTATTCACCGTTTCTGTGGCAGTCCGGGAAAATAAAGGCCGGGCTTATGGAATTGATCCTTATCTTAATAGTTGTATTAAAGAGGCTGAAGCCTCACCAGCAATTCAAAAGATAGTGCAAAAAGCAATTCAAGAGATGGATTTTAATGAACTGTTTCAGGAAGTTAATGCATTTAAAAAGAACTTTGATTTTGATTCAACTGTAAATTTATTGCGTTATCCTTCAGAGGAAGCAATTAAATATATAAAGGATACGAATATTTCTATTGATATGCTTCATATTGACGGAAATCATGATACTGTTTTTGTCCAATCGGATGCAGAATATTATATCCCTATCGTTCGTGAAGGGGGAATAATCGTTTTTGATGATATTGATTGGCCGAGTGTCCGATCGGTGTATGAAAAGGAGAAAGAGAAAAATTTTCTTCTTATAGAAGAAGATACATTTGGTGTATTAGTCAAGATGGATAAAACTCGTGATCGGGAAGAACAATTGGCACCTTTTCGCAGCAGTATGCAAACAGGATTAAAGGATTTTTCTTATGTAAAAGATTTGTGGGAACCGCTTGATTTGCTAGTGGTTGACGATATTTTTCCATGTCCCATTAGTTCCTTTAGGATGGAAGAGTTTGTTAGCTATTTAGAGAACTTTAATAAGATGAAGATATTTGGGAACGGTGGTTCACTTCATATAGTTAGTAAGGAAAGTAATGGGAGTGTATTTCAGGCTTTTCGCGAAGTCTACCCGCAATATTCGAAAAAAGTCATTCAGTGGAACGGTTATGAATTACCTGAAACAGTTCAAGCTAAACTTGCGTATTTTTGTTTTTTGAATAACACTTATTATTCATTAGATACAATTGAAAGAAACGGTATACCTTTTGTTTTTGAATTATATCCAGGTGGGGGATTTTCACTTCATAATCAGGAGTCAGATTATTTCCTCCGTAAAGTTACTAGCTCTAGATTTTTTAGAAAAGTTATTGTGACTCAAAAAATAACCTTTGATTACCTAACTGAAAATGGATTCTGTTCAGAAGATCAAATTCTGTTGATTTTTGGAAGTGTGACAGCGCCTGAAAAATTAAACAAGTCAATTGGGATAAAAAAGCATTTTGGTTTTGAAAAGGATAGACTCGATATTTGTTTTGCCGCAATGAGATATACAGAACTTGGTGAAGATAAGGGCTATGATATATTCATAGAAACTGCAAAGCAGTTATGTGAAAAGTATCAAAACATTTATTTTCATGTTGTTGGGGATTTCGACGAAAATGTGATAGACGTTACTGAAATTAAAAAGCGCATTACATTTTATGGAGTGCATAATCAAGAGTGGTTTGATGAATTTTATTCAGATAAAGATATATTCCTTTCACCCAACATTCACGGTAAGTTAAGGCAGGGAGGATTTGATGGCTTCCCCACGGGCTGTTGTGTTGATGCGGGTATGAGAGAAACCGCGATGTTTTGCACGGATGAGTTAGGACAAAATAATAGCTATTTTAATAATCGTTCTGAGATCGTAATTATTCAACATGATGTCGGTGACATTATAAACACAATAGAGTATTACTATCAACATCCAGACGAATTGCGTAGTCTTTGTGTTTATGGGCATAAAAAAATTCAAAGACTTTACTCTTTAGAAGTTCAAATAAAACCACGTATTGCCTTGTTAGAAAACGAGATTAAGAATTATGTCCAGAATATGCGGTATGCAAAAAAGCAAGAAGAAAAGTACTATAAGACTATTATAAAAGATTATCATAACATTCAGACAGCTTATCAAAATTTGGAAATGGATCACAATGAAATAAAAACTAAGTATGAAAATCTTGAAAGATATACAAAGGACTTACAAAATGGTTATGAGTCAATAGAAAATGACGACAAAAGTATAAGGAAAGCCTATAATGAGTTAGAAAGTAATTACATCAAATTGAAAAATGATTATTCCGAATTAACGGAGAATTATAAAGATCTTAATGACTTACATGCTACTTCTCTCAAATTCGAAGATAATATAAAATCAACCAAATGGTGGAGATTGTTTGGGAATAGAATAAATAATGAGGGAAGTGCAAAATGAAATTAAATGTTATTTTAATAACATATAATCATTCAAAATTTATTGAAGAATCTCTGCGCAGCATTTTAGCTCAAAAAACGAATTTTGATTTCAACATTCTGGTAGCCGATGATAAATCAACCGATGATACACTAGAACGGATAAAAAAATATGAAACACGAACTAATATTCCATTCTGTTATTTGAAGAACGAAAGGAATTTGGGGATCACAAAAAACTATCAACGTGCGTTTGGTGAATGTGATGCTGAATATATAGCAGTAATGGAAGGCGATGATATATGGACTGATCCATATAGACTTCAAAAGCATATAAATTTTTTAGATCATCACTACGAATGTACGATGAGTTTTAATCGGTACGTTGTCGGAGATTTTAATAAGGCAAAGTATATTGTCCAGCCTGCGTGGGAAAATGGAAAAGGGTATCAGCTTATTACTTCAAGAGATATTATCTGTGAGAATTTTATTGGCAATTTTTCTACGTGTGTGTATCGTAGGTCGGCAATAAACGCTTTGCCAGAAAGTTTGTTCGAAATGACTGCCTATGACTGGATTATAAATATTATGGTGGGAAGAAGTGGCATGATCGGTTATTTAACAGATGTGATGAGTATTTATCGGATTCACACAGAAGGTGTATGGAGTAGTAAGAGGGAAGAAGATAATATTAGAGAAACCCTTGATTGTATTGAGAAATATAACGAATTTACTAATCATTTGTTTGAAAATGAATTTGAGGAACACAGAAGCAGGTTAAAAGAGCGGCTATTCACATCAAAGCCCTTGCAGATAGTTCATTCCTCAAAATTCACGAGGATAAAAATTGGATTAAAGAGAATAAAGGATTACACTCCTCCTATTTTGATTTATATCGTTAAATTGATTATTCCTATAAAAATATTGAATAAAATTAAGGGATTGTGAAAATGAAGAAACTTTTTATTTATTGTGCGGGTGGTGTCGGCCGAGAAGTTTGCGATATAGCTGAAAGAATAAACACCCAATCGCCTAAATGGGAGGAAATTTGCTTTATAGATGATACAATAAATGCCGATTCTTTTTATGGTAAGAAACTATTTTCTTATAATAATTTTCAAAAAATATTTTCTCCGGAAAGTGCGATAATCGTAATCGCTAACGGCGAACCAGCTTCGAGAGAAACGCTTTCAAGCAAAGTTATTTCGGACGGATACAGATTAGCCAGCGTTATTGATTATTCAGCAGTGATATCCCCATCGGCTCGATTGGGGAAAGGCATTATAATTTATCCCTTTGTATGCGTGTCGTCCAACGTTCAAATAAACAACAATACGCTAATTTATAATCATTCAACGGTTGCACATAATAGCGTAATTGGAAATAATACGGTTCTGTCTATCGGTGCAACTATAGCGGGAAACTGTAGTGTTTCCGATAACTGTTTCATTGGGGCTGGTGCGGTAATTAGGGAAAATGTTCAGATTGGCAGTTGGTCTATCATTGCAATGGGTTCGGTGGTTAGTCATAGTTTACCACCCAATGGAATTTACATGGGCAATCCTGCGAAAATGAAAAAAGAAAATATCAATAGAAAAGTATTTAACTAAAAGGGGAATTTTTATGCCGCCATTAGTCAGTGTTATCCTACCATCTTATAAGCATGAAAAATATGTAAGGATCGCTTTAGAAAGCGTTTTGAAACAGTCTTTTTGCGATTATGAATTTTTAATTTCCGACGATTGTTCCCCTGACAACACTGTGAAAGAGATTCAGAAATATAAGGATGAACGAATAAAACTACATATTTTTCCCGAAAATCAAGGGGCAACAATTAATCATAAATATTTAATCGAACAAGCACGGGGAAAATACGTTGCTTTGATTAATTCGGACGATGTATGGCTTCCGGGCAGACTAGAAAAACAGGTTGATTATCTAGAAGAGCATAAGGAATGTGGGGCATGCTTTTCTTGGGCTGCATTTATTGATGAAAATGGAAACCACCTTAAGATGAACGAAAATGTTTTTGAACAGCCAAATAGAACTCAAGCAGAATGGTATGCTCACTTTTTTCAAAGGGGCAATTGTCTATGCCATCCAAGCGTATTAATTCGGACCGAACTGTATCATACTCTTGGGGTTTACAATTTATCGCTTAGGCAGCTTCCTGATTTTGATATGTGGATTAGGCTGATAAAGCATTATAACATCCATATTTTTCAGGAACCTTTAGTTCAGCACAGGCGTTTTATTCAATCAGGCGAAAACACCAGCTCACCTAAGATTACGAATTCAATAAGAGATGTGATGGAGTCCTATTATATCCTTACAAATTATTTCAAGGATGTATCCGATGAATTATTTGAAGAAGCTTTTCAAAAGGAGTTTCGCAAAAAAGGGAAACTATCCCATAACGAACTTTGTTGCGAGAAGTTTTTTTTGATGCTTGATGGCAAGTATTATATGCCGTCCATTCCTCTTCTAGCAGCAATCAATTATTTCTTCGAGATTTATAGTCTTGAGGGGATGGCTGAAACTTTTAAAGATTCTTATCATTTTACCATGCAGGATTTTCATGATATATCTTGTAAAGTAGATTTATTAGGTATACTGCCAAAGGGAGTAGTTGTAGACAAATCTAATGATTTTGATTTAGAAACTTATGTAAAGGTAAACAAGGCAAAGGCGCTTGCAATGATTTTTTTAAATAGAAACTCAAATTTATATCAGTATTGCAAGAAGCTGTATTATAAAATGAAAAAGTAACAATAGAAAAATAATGAACTCGCATATATTCATTAATATATAATTTCGTTTCATGATTTTTATACTTTGTATAAGATTGTTTAGAGTGAACCTAGGATAGTTGAAAAAGTCCTTAATGAATTGCAAGATGTTACAAAAGTCGCTCTCTCCTAGTGAATAATACTTTTTTTGATAAGGTAAGTCCGGAATGTTGTCCATTCAAGACGCTGCTCATACACTGTTAGACTTGACAAGTCTATTTTAAACTGCTGAAATGGATGAAGATCATGATTCTTGCAAGGTGGAAGACCTCCTGCGAATTGTTTTGAGACCGCTCAATTTAGTTCTTGAACCTGCAAAGATTTAAACTTCGTGGGTTTTTAAATCTAAGACATTGGAAGGAGGAATTTTTCGGCGTTTATAAATATTAATAATAATCTATTCTTTTTCTAGGGTTAGAAAAGCAGAATGGTTAAGGCCATAAGTGTGCTAATAAAGAGCTATTTCAAACATGTAAAAAAAATTCTATAGCACATGAGAATGTTTGTTACATATTTTGGGAAGGAGAAAGGTTTATGCTAAAGAAGGAAAGTGTTCCAAACTATAGTTGGTATTTATTATTACCGCTATTATTTTTGCTAGCAGTGGTACCTTTAGTAGTCTATCTCAAAGTTGTCCCCCTATCCGGTGCATCCTTTCAATTTTGGACCGGAGAAAAGAATAATCTGGATTTCTTCTCATATTATAAGATGGTTTTGATCATTATAAGCAGTATTGTGTCGCTCCTTGCTCTGGGATTATTCGTAATGTCTTATGGATCTGATAAGTTAAAGCTTAGTTTATATTACATTCCCATAGCAATATATGCGTTCTTCGTAATTCTTTCCACGGAGTTTTCACAGTATACAGATATTGCTTTAAACGGTTTCAACGATCGTTACGAAGGGATGTATGTTCTTCTAGCCTACATGGTTATATTGTTTGTAACGATAAATCTTGTGAGACAGGAACAGCATCTGAAAGTCTTAATCGGAGCCTTGTTCATAGGAGCCCTAATTATCGGTATTATTGGTATTTTTCAATACCTGGGATATGATTTCTTCAAATCATCTTTTGGCAAAAACCTTATTCTGCCGGCGGTGTTCAAACAAATGGCAGATAAATTACAGTTTCAATTTTCTAAGGGTGTGATTTATGCCACACTTTACCACCTTGATTATGTCGGCAGCTATATGGCGATGCTCTTTCCTTTATCCTTTACCCTGTTTTTGCTTACCAAAAAGGGCTGGCTCAAAGTGCTCTTTGCTGGTTTTTCCCTTTTAATGGCGATAAACTGGTTAGGATGTACTTCACGGGCAGGTATGTTTGGCGGCGCTTTAGCCCTCGTCATTTTATTGATTATGATGAATCGGTACATAATCAAAAACTGGAAGTATTTTATAGGCGGCATTGTTATCTTAGGCCTCATATTATTCGGGTTAAATTCAGTTTCGAAGGGGTATTTAAGTACACGGATTCACTCTTTAATTTCTGATGCCTCAAATATCACCGGAGGTTCAGACAGCGGCGGTCAAGCTACTTCGCTTCTGCAAGGATTGAATATTACAGGGAACGAGGCTACACTTGTAACCTCAACTGAAACACTTAAATTCGAAGTTGACGGAAATGTTGTTGCATTCCTGGACAAAGATAATAAGCCAATTGCCTTCCAAGCAGATGATAAAACTGGGAAGGTTCAGCTTAAAGATAGCCGGTACAAAGATTATCAGATTACTGCGATTAGGGATACTAATAATGTGAATGAACTGCAAATAGTGAAAGAGAATCTTAAATTAAACTTTAGTTTTAAAAATAATAAGATCTCCTTGCTTAATAGCAGAGGTCAAGCTGTCGATATCCAACCAGTTGCAACATGGGGATTCAAAGGCAAAGAACGCTTAGGATCTTCGCGGGGCTATATTTGGTCCAGGGCCATTCCCTTACTGAAAGACACCATATTTATTGGTCATGGGCCGGATACGTTTGCCGCTTATTTTCCTCAAAATGATTTCATCGGTAAATTCTATGCTTATTATGGAGATATGTGGCAGGTTGTCGATAAACCTCACGATCTGTATTTACAGGTTGCTATTAATACAGGGATTATTTCACTTTTGGCGCTTCTTTCTTTGTTTATTACCTATATTGTTAGAAGTGTCAGGCTCTACTTTAGAAGCAATTTTGATGATTTCACCTCAAAAGCTGGTGTGGGAATTTTTGTTGCGATTTGTGGCTATCTAGGAGCGGCCTTCTTTAACGATAGTGTTGTGTCAGTAGCACCGGTATTCTGGGTCCTTTTAGGTTCTGGTATCAGTATCAATTACATGTTAGAACAGAAGAAATTGAAGTCGCAGTCAGCTGCTGGTGATAGTAGTGTTAGCCGTTAATATTAATAAATAATTTGGGGCATAATAGGAGAAAAGGGTCCTTCACGTTTAGGTGAAGGACTCTGTTACGTAAATCAGACCTGGAAAATTGGCCCTAGCAATTTTGATTTTGAAGTCAGTTAAACCAATGCTATAATGTGAGCTGTTAGAGTTTTTAGTTCGTATCAAAAAACGATAGGAAGTGGTCTGCTTGTTCAGAAAAATAACGCTGGGATTTATGATATTGTTATTAGGCTTAGGCCTTGTAGGATGTGGGACTTCTACAGATAAGACTCAGAAAAATGCCAGTACGCAATCTACTAGTTCACAATCTGCCGGTACCCAAAAGAGCACAAACAATACCCAAGAATCAAAAAATGTATATTTGACTCCTATACCTAAAGGAACTCCCTTGGCGACAGCCAATAATGGCGTATCCAAACAACTTATGACACAAAAGAATGTTCTGGGCACACAGATATTTGAACAAAAAGGAATAATCTATGGGATCATTACGTTTAAAAGCGGAGTTGACAAAACATATGCTCATAACTTGGCTAATGAGTTTTTGTCTCAATTGAAGGTCAATTACCCAGGCCGAAAGATTACATCGCAAGTAGTTGTAAACGGAAAAACTACAGATTCAATTTCATATAAACCGTGAGGCATAGGCTAAGCCGGAATTTAAAATACTTTTTTAAGCTGAAACTTATGCAGATGTTATAGTCATCAAACAGCATAAAGGGTTCTAATAAACTGAAAGAGTTTGCTAGAACCTTTTTCTGTAAAAACAGTAATGGCTCAGGATTATTGTGAATGGCGGTTAAATAAATTCGTATATGGCGATAATATATTGTAAATATATGAATAATATAATATAATATTATTTTAAGCTCATTTTTGTTGGCCTAAAATTTTAAAATTTATATTTTCCATTTGCTTTGGGGATTTTAGTAAGAGGACATGTCTAAGAGGTAAGCAATCTAAGATCAAGGTGTATTGGGATAAATATAAATATATAAATAAATATAAAAGGAGAATGAAATTTTTGGCGACGTTTATAGACTTAGGATTAAGTGAAACGGTCATACGTTCAATTGTTAATATGGGGTTTGAAGAAACAACCCCTATTCAAGAAATGACAATTCCCATTGCTTTGCAGGGACGGGACTTGATTGGACAGGCTCAGACAGGAACTGGAAAGACTGCAGCTTATGGAATTCCCTTAACTGAAAAAATTGCGGAGCAGGCAGAACAAATTCAAGGGATTGTATTAGCTCCTACGCGAGAATTAGCGGTTCAAGTTGCAGAGGAATTGAACAAAATTGGTCAGTTTAAGCGCATTCATGCTTTACCAATCTATGGAGGGCAAAGTATAGACTGGCAGATTCGTGCTCTGAGAAAGAGGCCCCACATTATTGTGGCAACTCCAGGACGATTGATGGATCATATGAGGAGGAGAACTATTCGCCTGAATGATATAAAGATCGTTGTTTTAGATGAAGCAGATGAAATGTTGAATATGGGCTTTTTGGAAGACATTGAAACAATACTTAAAGAAGTACCTGAAGAACGTCAAACACTGCTCTTCTCAGCAACGATGCCTCATCAGATTCAGAATATTGCTCAGCGGTTTATGAGAGAACCAGAACTTATTCGTATTAAGGCCACAGGCGTAACAGTTTCAGATATTGAACAGCATTATCTTGAAGTACCTGAAAAACTTAAATTTGATGTTTTGACACGTCTTTTAGACATACAATCCCCAGATCTGTCGATAGTTTTTGCTCGCACTAAACGCCGGGTTGATGAACTTTCTGAGGGGTTGAATAAACGTGGATATTCTGCAGAAGGAATTCATGGTGATCTTACCCAGAGTAAGAGGGATAGTGTTTTAAGACAATTTAAAGATGGAACCATTGATGTTTTAGTGGCCACCGACGTTGCAGCGAGGGGACTGGATATCAGCGGAGTGACTCACGTTTTTAATTTTGACATTCCGCAAGATACTGAAAGTTATGTTCACAGAGTTGGGAGAACAGGTCGTGCCGGAAAGACGGGCCTCGCTATCACCTTAGTAACACCACGAGAGATGGGAATGCTGCGGCTAATCGAATCAGTAATTAAAAGAAAAATCATACGCAAACCGGTCCCGACGATTATTGAAGCTGTACAAGGTCAGCAACGATTAACTATGAATGAAATACTGAGAGTCATCGCTGAAGAGGATATTGAGAAATATAAGGGGATAGCTGAAGAACTTCTTGCGGAAAATGACTCTGTAACCCTGCTATCGGCAGCTTTAAAAATAATTACAAAGGAACCGGAAAATGTTGAGGTACACTTAACGGAAGCTGCACCGATTCGGGTGAGAGGTGTGGGTAAACCAAGAGGACAACAAGGTGGCTACAATAGAAAAAACTACCCGCAAAGAACGGATACTTGGTCTCGAAGAAGAAACTGCGATGTTCGTGGAGGTTCAACAGGTGCTTCAAGAGGGAAAGATTTTAAGAAAAACGGTTAATGTAATTTAGTCCTGAAAAGGGAAATTAATACAATTACTTCCCCCTAGGTGCTTCGTAAAAGGCCATTCTCTGGCCTTTTTCCATTTTACTATATAATTATTAGTCAGGAATGTTCTAAATATCACAAAGTCCTTTTTTATTTTAGAAGGTAAATTAAATTCTGTGTCGAATAGTTTATTGATTATGTGGTCTTATATTTTGGAGGGAGACATAAACAATTATGTTTAAAAGCCTTTTTCGGATGAGAGTTTTTGGGAAAATCTTCGCAAATGTAATGCTCTCGTTGATCTTGATTCTTAGCACCTCGACTCCGGTTTGGGCGGCATCAAATGATCCATTGTCTGAAGTCCGTTCCTTACTGCAGAATCAGTATGTAGATCCCGTTTCTCAGGATGTCTTAAATGCTCCTTCGATTGATGAAATGCTCAAGCGGCTTGGAGATCCGCACACTAATTATTTTACACCAAAGCAATACCAAGATTTTGTAGGGAGCGTAAACAATAGTTTTACAGGCATCGGAGTATCTATTGAATTACTTCCTGACGGCGTCAAGGTGGATTCCGTGCTTTCAGGATCACCGGCAGAGCAAGCCGGCATAAAAAAAGGAGACGTGATTATTAGTGCGGATGGACAGCCTTTGGCTGGATTAGCGTCTGATCAGGCGGCGAATTTGTTACGAGGACCGGAAGGCAGCTCGGTACATATCAGTATAAAGCGCGGGTCTGAGTCCAAGGATTTTACGGTGACTCGCCAAACAATTGCAGAACCGACTGTGACAGGTTCTGTGAAGGATGGTCATATTGGATACATTGATATAGCGACGTTTGGCGAAGAGACGCCAGTGGAATTTGCCAATACGGTGCTTAAATTAAATAGTGAGGGTGCCAATTCTTGGATTATTGATTTAAGAGATAATGGCGGCGGATACTTGGATTCTGCGATTTCTCTTGCGGGATTTTTCATTGGTCCGAATGTTGTGGTACAAGTTAAAGACCGTTCTGGCGTTCTCCGCTTAGATCAAGCTCCATTTCAGCCGTTTACGTTGAACCAGCCGATTATCTTTTTGACGAACGGAAATAGTGCCAGCGCATCGGAAGTCCTTACCAGTGCTGTTAAAGACTACCGTACAGCCGTCATTGTTGGTACAACTACATATGGAAAGGGTACGGCACAGAGTATTTTCCCTCTCTCTAATGGCGGCGTTTTGAAAATGACTGTAGATCATTTCTACTCTGCGTTCGGTCGCGAGATCAACAAAGTGGGGATTACTCCTGATGTAGAAATACAAAAGGCGGATTCTTTAAAAGCAGCAGAACTCATGTTGTCGGATAAAGCAGATGCTCTGACAAAGGCTAGAACCACGGACTATTGGCAAGCTTGGAGTGAACTTTTGAATTCCTTGACGCCTGAAACGAAGCAAGATCCTTATTCTTTGTACTATCCTGATTATCAGAAAGTCAGTGAATTATCAGGAGTTTCGCTGGATAAACAATTTGAGGTTCACTTTAATGGGGCGGTTAACTGGAAGACAGTGAACGATTCAAGTATTGAGCTAATTAATAGTTTAACTGGAGAAAGAATTCCTGCGACGTACAAGGCGCTGGGTTCCTCTGATGTAAAGGTGGTTCCGGAGAAGACGTTGTCCGCCGACTCAACCTATTGGCTGGTTGTTAATCCAACAGTCCTGGATACCTCTGGCAAGGCATTAAGTAAAGGAACAATTACAATTATTAATACAGTCAAGGGGTCTGGAACGGAAGAGAAGGCGGAGATTCAATCCTTGACAACTTCAAAAGTTGTAAGTGAAAAAATGTTTAACAACCCTGCTGCACCAGACTACGGCTTGGCAGTTTGGGGTCATAACCGGAAGTAATTCAAGTGCCAGAATGCGATCAAGTCACGGATTAGAAGGGGTGAATCTATGGTTTATGAAGTATGTGCACTTGTAGCTACTATTATCTTAGGGATGCTGGGCATAGAATTAATCATCTGGATTCACTCGATCCGGAAACTTACGGATGAGGTTAGGCACACTGTAGAAGATTTAAATATGTATATGCCGTCAATGCTCGACGATGTAAAAGTAATGACCGGCCTGGTAAAAAACACTACCGAACAAGTAAGCGAAACGGTTACCGAGGTTGCGGTTGATATAGAAAAGTTCAGGAAGAATCCATTACATCTTGTGACAAGTCTTTTGGAATCAATTAAGCAAATTATGTGTTTTTGGCAGGACCTACGCGGAAGAAAAAAAGAAGCCACTTAACTTCCTTCTTATAAAATGGCGTAAAGCTTTTCCTCTCTGAGGTGCGAACAACACGCCTGCTAAAGCTCCGGCGAGTCCTCCAACAAGTACCGTGAAAACAATTATACCAATAGTCATATTCGATTTTGGCTTGAGTAGAGACCTTTGGAAATTCTCCTTCCATAGTTGATACATTCTAAGTATTTTAACATATTAGCGACAAAACTTCGAAGGGTGGAGAGACAAGGAACTATTAAATGAATATAGAATCATTTTTAAACTTTTAGCAAAGGAGGATTTCAGATGAAGAAAGTGATGTCAATTTTTTTAGTAGGATTGATGCTACTAGTTTCAGCTCATACTGCCTTGGCAGCGGAAGACACTTTGGACATAGAAAAAGTGGCTATTCAGACATTGAAAACTTCTCAGCAGCTGCAAAGTGCCGATAGGCAGGTAACAGAAGTGCAGAAAAATTATCAGGATATGCTCGGAATGGCCAGTATTTTAAGAGGAACTTTGCAATATTCGAATTCATATTCGACGATAGAATCAGTTATCCTTAATCCCGCGAAAATGAAGGTTATGGTGACACAGGTTACGAATGCAAAAGTAGTACTTTCAAACTATATTAGGCTCTCTTCCTATCAAGCCTATATTTCCCTTTTAAAAGCAAGCTATGCTGAGAATATTCAACAGGGTCTTATGAATGATCTTGCTGCTGATTATAAAACAGCACAGCAACAGGAATCCTTGGGATTAATTTCACCATCTCAGTTGAGATTGACTCAGATTTCTTATCTTCAAGCTCAATATGCTTACGATAGCGCTAAAAAAGCATTTAATTCCGCTTCTATGCAAGTTAATAATCTTATGGGTGAAGACATTACAAAACAGTTTTCTTCACTGCAGGATTATAACATAGTCCCTGCCGGCCAGATAAAATCATTAGATGCTTATATTGGCCTCGCTTTAGCGAACCGATTAGAAATTGCTGATGATCAGAGTCAGTTAGATATTGACAAAGAGGCATTTGAATATGGCAAATCAGCGATGCCGACAGATTATGACTTATACTGCCAGCAAGAACAGCAAACCCTTGATAATGATCAAAATGCTTTAGATCTTGATAAATTAAAAGTTCAGAAAAATATTACTGAAACTTATTCGTCGCTGCAAGGAGCAATGAAGGCGATGCAAGCCCAGAAGGACCTTGATGATCAAGCTGCATCAAATTATCAATCTGCAGAAATTCAGTATAAGAACTCTATGATTACTCTGCAGGATTTTGACAAAGCAAAAGTAGCTAAAGCACAGGCTGATATGAACTATAAAAATTCGCAAATGGATGCTTGGTTAGCGCAAACGATGATGGGTTTGGCAAGTGGTGCCGGATATGTACCTTTTACACTTAATTTAACGAGCACTTCCAGCCACGTTAACAAACTTCTTCCATCAAATCCAATTCACGATAACCATTAATAACATGGGGGTGCTAGATATGAAGAAAAAATATTTGTCTATTTTTGCTTTTGTTCCCATCGCTTCGATGATGCTTTTTACGAATAGTACACTCGCTCTTGACAATACGACTCAGCCAACGTCAGGTGCTTCAACCACAAGTACAGCTGTATCTGCGACGTCAACATCAACAACAAGTACTACTGGTACATCAGCAACAAGTACTACTGGTACATCAGCAACAAGTACTACTGGTGCATCAACAACAAGTACTACTGGTGCATCAACAACAAGTACTACTGGTGCATCAGCAACAAGTACTTCCGATTCATCTGCAACGACAGGTACTTCTGGTACATCTACAACTTCTGCGGACACTTCTACCTTGAACCTCTCACTTGATGATGCTCTGAAAATGGTAGAAACGGGCAACAGCACCATTAAATTGGACGATAGCGAGATTCAAATTTTGGACAGACAAAATCAGGAAGCATTAGCCCGTCATAGCGCCAATGCCCCTGTAGTTGATGAAGATAGTAAGAAAGATCTGGATTTGAATTATAAGCGATCTCAATGGAACTTAGACAATGAGAAGCACCAAAGAGATACTGACTTAAAGGATGCTAAGGTTCGAGTCACCAATGAGTATGAGGATATTTTAAACTATCAGCAGGAGGCCCAAAATTATCAGACTCAACTTACTAATCTAGCGACGCAGATAGACAAAATGAACCTCCAGATAAAACTTGGCCTCCAAATTCCTTCCGCTGTCGATTCCCTTAATGCTGCTAAAAGTGGTCTGGAAGCCAAACAAAAAGGTGTTCTCAATTCCAGTGATAGTGAAATGCTTTCACTCAAACAAGATTTGGGAATTGATCTCGGCAGAAATGTCGTTCTGACGTCGAGCCTTATTCCTTATACGAAATTCGATGACTCAGATCTGGATAATAAGATCGCTCAAGCAATCCAAAATAACTATGATCTTAAAAAGTATCAAGAGGATATCGATATTTCGCAAATCGAGTATAGTATTGATAAGGTTTTTGAAGATACCATGTCGGCCGATCAAGTAGAATTGAGCATTGAGGACAAGAAAGCAACTTTAGCTAATATATCAAATAACCAATTAGTACAGTTAAGAACCGATTATAATTCCTTAAAGTCTTTAGAAAATACAATTGCAGCTGCTCAATTGACTGTGGAAGCTGACAAAATCAATATCGATGTTATGCAAAAGAATATTGATGCAGGAAAATCAACTATCCTTGATATGATTACACTGCAAAATGCACTTCTCAATGATCAGTTTACACTTCAGCAGGATATCAATCAGTACATGACAGACGCTGCAAATTTCCAAAACAGTTTAGATGATTAGTATTGATTATTTGGGAATAAAGATTTAATTGAAGAGAAAGCTCCGTACAGTTAAAAGATTGGCGGATGCTTTCTCTTACTGTTCCTTAAAAGTAAGATTGGCCCGGGTTTTCAGTTTTGAAGATCGGGGCCAATCTTACTTTTATATTTAAACGCAACAACATTTCTCTTCTTGGGGATATGTTAAATATTAAGGATATTAATATATCCATCATATGTAAGTATAAGAATTATATAAAGAACAGCAAATTGGTTTAGAATTTATTAAGATTTATCTTTAGATATGTTAATAAAGGAAGTGCAAAAGAAATACTTGGAAACATAACCATTAAGTTTAAAGTGTATTTTAAGTCTTGATATGTTATTATCTGTTTGTCCGAAGTTCAAAGCTTTAAAAAGTGAAAGCTCAAACTTCAAAAAACAATAGCATATTATATATAATGACTATTTAAAGGCTATTGTGACGTCTGCTGCTCTCATTTTATTAAAGTTTCTAAAGGGTACCCATCGGAGCGGTTACCAACATTTTTGGAGGGACGCTTCCATGAATAATCCGGTGGAATACTTTTAGATACTGCGCAATGTCTAAAGATTAATAATATAACCTTTAAGGAGGTGAGAGACGAATTTAAGCGTCTCTGCAGATTTGTTTCGTTCATTGATCACTTTTTATTAAAAAAGAAACATGACATCAAAGACAAAATTGTTTTTAAAATTGAGAGGAGAAACATTACGCATGAAAAAGACTAAAAAAGCTTTAGCTTCATTAGCAATTGCTGGTATGGCTTTAAGCGCCGTTCCTTACAATGCTTTCGCTTCTACTACCGTTCCTACCCGCTTAGCCGGTACAACCGCTGAGCAAACTGCTGTCGCTATTGCTGACCAAACCGGCTGGACAGGTGCTGCTGTTCTGGCTTCATCAACTTCGTATGGCATGGTTGATGCTCTGACTGCTGGGCCGCTCGCTACCTTCCTCAAAGCCCCTATCCTTCTCCAAGGTGCAGGAAACACCTTAAATGCTGACACCAAAGCTGAACTCCAAAAGCTTAACGTGAAAACTGTTTATGTAACGAGTGGAACTGCTGTCATCAGCCAATCCGTTCTTGATCAGTTATCCGGCATGGGAATCACTGTCGTTTCACTCGGCGGAAACGATCGCTTTGAAACCTCTGCTAACATCGCAAAGGAAATGGTTAAACTTGGTGCTTCAGTCTCTAAAGTAGCCGTAGCTTATGGTTGGTCAAACCAAGACGCTCTTTCCATTGCATCCATTGCTTCCGCTGCCACTGAACCTATTCTTTTGACTGAAAAAGATTCCGTACCTCCTAGTGTACAATCTTTCTTAGCCTCAAATTCAAATATCACTTCCTCTGATGTTATTGGTGGTACAGGCGTCATCAGCGATGCTGTGAAAGCAGACTTTCCGAATGCAGCCCGCCACTTCGGAACTACCGCTTACGATACCAATAACCAAGTCATCCAAGACTTCAGCTCATCCTTAAAATTTGACAATGTCTATGTCGCAAATGGTAAAACGGGCATCGATGCTCTCGCTGGTGCACCTCTTGCAGCTCAAACCAACTCTGCAATCGTTCTTACCGACGGAACCGTTCCGGCTGCAGCAACCTTCGTTCACAGCAAGCTTGCTTCTGATGGTGTTGTAACGGCTCTTGGCGGAACCGCTGTTGTTTCAGATAACGTCCGCATAGGTATTGAAAACGGCACAACGACCCCTGCACAAGGTGATTTAGCCGTTACCTCTGTAAGTGCCATTAGCGCTACCAGCTTCCAAGTTAAGTTCAGCGCTGCACCTGCCGACACTTCTAAGGTTTCTTTCAATGTTACAAACACAGGCTCCCCTGTTACGTTAAGCACAACATGGGATTCTACCAATACAGTCGCTACCTTGACTGATTCTGCTAACCTCCCTGAAGGCAGCTATTCTATTGACGTTAAAAATGACACAACTGATCTAGGTACCAGCACCGTAGCCATTACTGCACAAAAAATTGCTAAGATTACTATTAATTCATCGAAACTTGCTGTTACCACAGCAACTGCAACCAACGCGCAAGCTGGCTATGCTACCTTTACAGTTCAAGACCAATATGGCAACGATATTACCGACAGCTATCTGGCTAACAACATTACCTGGACAACTGGCGTTGGTTCTATTACCGTTCCAACACACGGTGTTTTGAAGGTAGATCCTGGTACGACAAATCTCCTTACCTTCTCTACAGTAGTAATTACAGGTTATGATTCAACCTCTGGTGTTTCTACAAGTGCAACTTTAAATACTTCCACAGCAGCAGGAACATTAAGCGGTATTACTCTTAATAAATTGACTAGTGCTAACAATGCAGTTCTTCAAGCTGGGGATACAAGTGATATTTGGTATATCGACTATACAGCTACAGATTTGAGCGGAAACGTTACCAATGATTATAACCTTGTTAAAAACGGCTTGATCACAACCGGAAATGATTACGAGTTAACAAGTTCTAACCCATATGTACACGCCAAAGTTGTACAAGATCCTAATGACAGCAACAAAGCTGCAATTCAAGTTACAGTTGACAGTACCGCTATTCAAATGGATATGCCTGTAACGATTACAGCAATGACTTATGGCGGATCTCCTTCATCCTTGAACTTGACCTTAAAGAAACAAGCTGATGTTAATACCTTCACTATCATGGCTCCTACCGCAAGTATTGCTTCCGGGGAATACAAACAAATTCCGTTTGTGGCCTATGACCAAGACGGAAACCAATTGACCAAATATAGTGATCTTTCGGGTGTTGTTTTCAGTCCAGCTTATACGAATTCATCGACTGCAGGAGCTAAGTTAGTAGAAAATCCCGATGGAACTGCAAGCTTATGGTATCAAGCAGCTGCCAATAACACAAACCAAAGCCAACCTGGTGTTATTACTGCAAGTGTTCCTGAAACCGGCAAAGTCAGTACCATAACCGTTAATGTCCAAACTGCTGTTAAAGCTAATACGTTATCCTTGGATAGCTCTGTACTCACCAGTACAATGCAAGCTGGCGGCGCAGAACAACGCGTAGACTTTGGGCATAAATATGGCGGCTTATCTGTACTTGACCAATATGGCAGATCGATGGATTTCACAGCTCTTAATAAATATGGAGACGGTGGTGCTGCCTACAATGCAACTACTAATCCAAATGACAGATTCCAGGTTGTAGCATCCGCGGGGGCAGGAAGTGCGTTAGAGTTATATCAAACCTATGGAGATGGAAGTGTAGCAAGCTCCGCATCATCTTCTGTCGTAATAAATGGTGTAGGTACCAATGGTAAAGGCGGGGAAGGAGTAGAAATCAAATCCTTAGTCCCAGGCCAACAAAATGTTACGTTTAATCTATATGATGTACAACAAAAGGATAGCCAAGGGAATTTACTAACTAATCCTAGCAGTCCGGATTACAGCAAGTTGACACCAATTGATTCTAAGTCAGTAACGTTCTCTGTACTTCAAAATACAGATATCAAAGGCTATACTATTGACAAAGTAGCTAATCCAATTTATACAGAAGTGGGCGGCAATATAACAGCTCGTGATACTGACTTTGAAGCTAACCCGCATGTATGGGGAACAACAGCCGGCGGCGGGAAGGTAGTATTAGCAGATGGTTCTATAAAAGGAGCCTATGTTGATTCAAGTGACTTCACAGTCGACACGACTAATACCGGTGGTATAACACAAGGCAGCTTGAGCGCTGGAAACTATGATAGTGTCTTTGTAGCAGCTAAACAATTAGATCCTTCAAAAACCGGTTCAAGCGCTAACTTGACAGTAACTATTCAAGGCGCCGACGGATTGATTCATACAGTGACTACCCCGATAACTTCTACAACAACAGATCCTGTAGCAAAATCGGTTGGTGTATCTGTTGATACGACAGTGCCTGGTGTTACACTGTCTGCCGACAAAACTACTGCTACGATTAATGCATCAGACTTAACTGTAGGAGAATATCTGACACGCTATATCAATGCAGCTGAACCCGATATCCAAGCCGGAGCCAACCATTTATCAACCGACGTGGCTAATGGTAAAAACCGAGCACCCATTTACTTCTACGCTACAGATTCTTATGGCACTAAAGGTATGGATCTGGCATCGGTGAGCCTTGTTGGCAACTCTAACGGTCTTGATGCAACAGGTAATACAATTGCTCATACAACTACCACAAACGGCTCAATTGCAATTGACCAATATGGCAGGATTACCAGCAATACCCTTCAGTCTGGAGATTATTTCACGGTTACTGCAGTAACAACAAGTGGATTAGTACAAACTATTAAGATTGTAGTTCAATAATTCTAGTATTAAAAGTTAACTGCAAAGGGTACCAGTCGAACAAGGGAGCCGATCCACCTTCGGGTGAGTCGGCTTCCTTTATGCATAAAGGTTATAATACAGTCTCCGCAAAAATTATTTTTAGGAACAACAGTATTCTACACGCTTCTACATTTGAGAAAAGGGGAAGATCCGTACATAAATCATAAAGGAATTGTAGATACCCCTTGAAAGTGGAAGATAAAAGCTGGCCCAGAGAGAATTTTGGGCCAACTTTTAAGGAGATTATTTTAGAAAGATATGTTGGGATATTATGATGGGTTTTGTGATAATAACTGGGAGACTACAGGTGTTGATTTTTTTTCACTATTCAAGAAAGCTCCATAAAAAGCATGGTTTTCGAGCTGACTTTCCAGAGAAAATGAAGGAAATTCTGTCTCGGGAGTTTCCCAATACAGGGATTTTTTCTCAATTCCAAGCATTAAACGGTAACGTTTGTTGAGTATACTATATTGAGTTTCTGCCAAAAGAAGTTCAAGAACAGCAATTTCAACATATTCCGGATCCGCGTAATCGAAGTGATTCCAAGCATACTCGATTTTTTCACGAGATTCCTCAATTTCTCCCAGTAATCGTTCGGCTTCGCTTAGGGGTAGGTCGCATGGTGAAGAATACGATGTAAGTAAATTTTTTAAAAAAGCTCGCATATCGTCACCCTCACTTTACATGGTACAAAAAATTATTCTCTTTAGCTTTGCTCAGTTTGCCTAAGTATATGTAAATTAACTGTTGGATATGATTAGGAAAGAAAAAAAGCAATACATGTTACAAAATTTTTAATGTTATAAAAATCGCCTTTATTGGGAAAGACTAGAAATAGTTTAGAACTTAAGAGGTGATTTTTTTGCCACACCGACGATGTCGGAAGTCCTTGGCGATCTTTCTTTGTGGGTTGATGTGTTTGTTTCTTTGGCAAGCCGACATCTATCCTGTTTTAGGGCAAGATGATATGTATGAAATCATTTTTGTCAACTCAAACACCGGACCTCAATCTTCTCGTTCCAATGAGCCTCCGCCAACAAAGTCGACAACTAAAATTCCAACGTATAATATTATTGTTAATAATGATCAGTATGAAAATAATAAATTGTCGCAAGATACACCACCGCCAGATACAGGGCATCAAGTTCTCTCCCGCAGTTTGGGGCGTTTCGTAACAGAAGAGGAAGTCAACCTGTTATCCCGCGTAATTTATGGCGAAGCGCGGGGAGAGAATTTTGAAGGTCAAGTCGCTGTTGGAGCTGTTGTTTTAAATCGCCTTAAGGATCCTCATTTTCCGAAAACTATGTGGGGTGTTATTTATCAACCCGGTGCTTTTACGGCCGTTAAGGATCAGCAGATTCACCTTGATCCGAATGACGTAGCCTACAAGGCTGCAGAAGCAGCACTTTCAGGTGATGATCCCACCAATGGGGCAATATATTATTATAATCCCCGGCTTACGAAAGATCGTTGGATAAAAAGCAGACCCGTTATTAAAAAGATTGGGAACCATACGTTTAGTATTTGACTTGTATGACGCAGCGTTCAGCCGTACATGCGCAGAGCAAACTAACCGTTCCAGCGACTGATTTGGGGAGCGGGGTTCATCCCTGTTCACCGCCCCGTATCAGGGGTCGGTCGCTAGAACGGAAGTTTTCTGGGCTGCTTACGTAGAGGCCTCGCGATTGCGTCACACTGCGTCCCGGGCTTGGTAACGAAACGAGAATAAGAGAGAACGTTTTTTGGGTGACGGCATATTTTATGTGCCGCCTGACTTGAGAAATGAAATAGCCCCGCGTTTGCGGGGCTATTTGGCGTCTTTGGTTTGATGTTTGGGTGAGGCATTTCCTTGATGCAAGGTGAAGAAGGTGATTTCCGGGGGAACGTTGAAACGCAGCGGGATGACGCTTTCGCCAATACCGCGGTTGACGTAGAGGGGGATGCCTTGTATGACATGGTATCCTTCGTAAATTCCTTTGTCGCCGAGGTAAGTGTTGGTAATCAAGGGCGGCAGACCTGGGATGCGAATTTGGCCTCCGTGGGTATGTCCCGTTAGCAAAAGATCGGCTCCGTAGAAAGCAACATCATCGAGGCAATCGGAGGAGTGAGCTAAGGCGAGGCAGAAGGGAGGAGTCTGGGATGTTGACAGTGGGGTCTTCGCGGTGAGAAGGTTTTGATAGGCTTGATCTACATTATCGTGAGCGGTTGCCGGATCGTCAATGCCAATAATCCAGAGATTAAGTGAGGTTATAAAGGATGATTCATTAATCAGAGGGATCCAGCCTAGCCCCTGAAGCTGTTTCAGAAAACGTTTCAATAATGTATGTGACAGGTGGCTGTAGTCATTGTTGCCTAAGACGACATACTTTCCGTAGGGGGCGGAGAGCTTTTCTAAATAGGAGTCGACTTTATCCAGATCGGTACGTGTTGAGATGATGTCTCCGGTAAGGACGAGCAAGTCTGGTTTTTGGGCCATCGTGGTTTGGAAAATGCGCTGGGGAGATATTTTCAGGGTTTCCAAATGTAGGTCGCTCAGTTGGCAGACGGTTTTCCCTTCCAGGGATTTTGGCAGTTTGGGATAGAATAGATCCCACATTTCGCTCTGCAATTCCCGGGTATCATGTTCTGCCCAGCCGAGCACACCGGCGCCTCCGACGGGCAGCAGTGAAAGCAGCCAGTGGTTGACGATAAAGCCGCCGGCTCCGCGAAAAAAGTCCCGGCGTGAGATTTCTTTGGTAAATAGTGTGGTTAATTTATCCGGCATAGCAGCCTCCCTAAGAATAGTTTGCCTTTCTTAACAGTATATCAGAACTCTTCCTTTCATTTAATCATATCATGTTAAGAGGTTAGTATGAAATTATAAAGGAGGGGCGCAAGGTGAAGTTCAGCGGGAACACTCCTTCAAATCCTTATGAACCCATGGGTTCGCAGGGATTCCCAACATTACCTAATGCTCCATTGGCTCCGGGATACTCTCCCGGTACGATTCGTGATACTTTGGGATCAAAACTTAAAGCGAACGGCATTTTTCAAAAGGATGGTCAAGTTCAAAATCTACGAGGGGGATTTATCGGCCCTAAACAAGCCCCATTTTCAGGGCCTGCACCTGGGAACCCCTGGCAGGTTCCTCCCGTATCCCAGGGTATGGGCGGTTTCTCCCAGCCCCAGCTGCAAGGACCAAATCAGGGGATGAATCAGGCAAGACAGCTTATTCTTCAAGCGGCTCAAGAAGGAATTGCTGCTAACGGTGTGGCGACCATATCCCCTGACAACAGTTTTCTGTTAGTAGCCAATCTTCCGCCGCCGCAGACCTTCCTGGGGCAAGGCCAGCTTGGTCAGTATGCGGCCTATCTTGTGGATAATAAAGGGAAGATGGGCTTCTTAGCCGGTGTTCTGCGTCCTGTTGGCAATGGTGTTTATAGGGCCCATTTTCAAAGTCCTGTTCCCTTGTACCCCTATACCCGAACGGTAGTTTCGGTGGAAGGTATCGGCCAGCTGGGTCAGGCACCCAACGGCCCTATTATTTTGAAAGTTCAAGAACCCCGAGGACCTGCGGCATTCCTCAGTCCGATGAAGAATACGGCTCAATCCTTCTGGGGTAAGATCTCTAACTTGTTCAGAGGCAAGAAACCGCCGGTCGGCCCTGAAGCGCTGCCTGGTGCTGGCGTACCGCAAGTGCTGCCTGCTCCGAGTCAGATGGGAGTGCCTTCTGAAACAATGATGGCTCCTGAAGTCATGGCACCTTCTGAAACCATACTTCCTCCGCCAACCCCTTAAAAAACTAGAACAGATAAAAAATAGCCAGAATTGCAATCTGGCTATTTTTTGCGCTCTGAGCCATTCTAATTTTATTCGCTCACTGAAGAGGTGCCCGAGATCGTCTACAGTAAAAACAAAATGAGCACGATTAAAGCCATTAAGCTATAGGTTGTGACCGTTACTGCAATGCCGATAGTTTTTAACGATAATTGAGCTAAAAGAACGTTGGAGAAGAAGGCGATGAAAAAGAAAAAAGTAATGGCTAACATTCCTGCTCCGACGGTTGGGGACTGCAATACGGGAACCAGACGGTTAAAGCCATAATCCCAGGCTGCCGGTGACTTAGAATTTGGATAACTGCAGAGTGGGGGTCTTGAGCATTCGTCTTTCAACCCGTTAAAAAGTGGCAACGCTATCCCCCCCATTTCCATTAGGAATACCGATTCCGCTGCGCTCGATAAAGAACTGGGCGATGATGATTCCCAGAGCAATAATTAAGTTGCCGGGGACCCCGGGGATTTCAAATAAGGGGACGTTAAAGGAAGTGTCAGGACTTCCGTCAAACGGTGCAAAAGGAGCAGAAATTACTAAGGAAACGCTCAAGTTATCCGGAAATAGAGGCTCGTCAGTACCGACAGGGCCAAAACCCTGGCCGGGGACAGGCTGAGGGAGAGGCTGCATAGGTATTTGACCGTTCATTGTCGCCTGCATAAGCTGCGTTAGCTGGGGCAGAGTAAGAGTCACGGGATAATGTTCCGGTGTTGGGCGACTAAAGTTGGGTGGATGAGCTAATGAACGTTTAAAAAGAAACGTCATCAGCACATCAATACCGGCAACAATCATGGAAGCATACTCGATTTCCGTTGAGGCTATAGGAAATAACATGGCACTGACAGGGCAGAAGGGTAAATTGCGGCGAATAGGGCTGTCGACTAAAATAGTAAAGGAGAAAGAAGTAGCCGGTAAGGGGGGAGCACATTCAGTTCTTTGAATCACGGCTTTCCTCCTCTCCTTTACGTTTTTAGAACCAGGTGCAAATCGTTGCCCAGCTTCCTAAAATAATGACAATCAGAAAAGCTATGAATGTTACAGGATGTGTGATATCGTTGATAAAGTTTGGGCCCCGATAACCATTGATCATTTTAACCCCTGCCTTTGACTATTTCTGCGTTAATGGCGGTAGTTTGAGGTTTTTTACCATGTCAGGGGTGACCTGCATTTTTTCCATGGGGTTTCCGCCGCTGATTTTGTCAAGAATTTGCTGGGCCATGCCCTTTAGCTCTTCTGGAATGGGCAGGTCGCTTGCCGAAGGCAGCCCATGCATTGCAGTTGTCAGAGTTAGATTAACCATGGCCATCAGCTTTTCATAATTTTGCTGCTGAACAAAGTAGTTTTTAATCAGAGGATATTTATTCATTAGCCGCACTTTAAGATCAAGCAGAGCTAGAGATTCTTTCTCTGGAACCACTTTGCTAATCATTTGGGCAGTGACGAGATTGCGCTCTTTCTCCTGGTACTCGATGAATCCTTCTTTGCTTTGCGGATCAGCCATAATGGCAGCCTCTGCCGCCTTTAGACCTTGAAGTTCGGGGGTCTGAGACAGGGCTTCTCCTAATTCACGGGCCTTGTCAATGTAACTCATAAGGGCACCTCCTTATTTCCTCCTATAAAATATGCGCTTAGGAGCGCACTGGTGTATAGGGGATTGACCTTTCAGAAGAGGGTTTCTGGGATATAGTTCTAAGTGGTGTTAGAAGGAAAGAGGAAAACGATGTAGAATAAGTAGTTTTTAGAAGGAAAAGGAGGAGTTTTTTCTATGCGTACTTATCGATTGGAGATACGTCTGATTCAAGCTGCCGCTGCGCTGGCTTTAATTGTCGTTATCACCGGATTTCTCGGATTGTGGGGTCAAGCCGGTCAGCCATCGGGATCGACAGCAGGTGCTTCGGAAACTCAGAGAACTGCTGCTTCCGTACAAACTCCCAGCAATTCAAAGATCGTAGCCTTAGGGGACTCCTTTACCCTGGGATATCCCTTGGACACAAGACATTCTTGGACTCAGCGCTTAGCCGATGATCTGAAGATAAGCGTTGTCAATAAGGGAAAAGGGAGCCAGACAGCCAAAGATTTGCTGGCTCGTTTCGACGCCGATGTAGTCAGTCAAAAGCCGGGCCGAGTGATTATTTTTATCGGAACCGGGGATGCGCTCCAAAATGTTTCTCTGAAAGATTATCAAACGAATATTCAAGCGATAGTTGAAAAGGCAAAAGCTCACAACATTATTCCTGTCTTGGCCTTACCCATTTGGTATCCAAAGTATCAAACGAGTATCCAGGAATTTCGTGCTTGGGAAATTGATTACGCCCAAAAACAGTCGATTATGACCTTGGATTTTACGACAGTGCTGTTTGATAACTCCAAGAAATACATTGCTGGTTTAGCCTCTAAGGATGGAAAATACCCCAATGCCAAAGGTTATGAAGAAATGGGAGATTATGCGGCTAAACTGCTGAAGTAATGGGTATCAAGACATTATGCCGGAAGAAGCATACTGATCAGGGCGAAGAATAGGAAACCGATGGTTCCGCCGAGGAGAGCATAATGCGGATGGCGCTCCCGTGAGAGGGGGATTAGTTCGGCGAAGACGAGAAAAGTCATTGCTCCTGCGGCGAAGGCCAGAAAAAAAGCCAGGGAATTTTCTACTCCTTCGAGTGCCAGAAGGCCGATTAAGGCTCCTAAAGGTGTGAAGACAGCTATTCCGATATTTAAAGCTAATATTTTCCACCAACGGATTCCAGCCATAGTTAAGGGTGCGGTTGTAGCCATTCCTTCGGGGAGATTATGTAAGGTAATAGCGATGGCAATAAGGAGGCCGAGGCTGGGAGCAGCTTCCTGGCTGATGGCAATGGCCATTCCTTCCGGAATATCGTGTAAAGCAATCCCTGTTGCGACGAGCAGGCCGGTCCGTTTAAGACGCTGACGTCTTGTTAAAGGGAGTGACGAGTCCCTTCCCGGTGTCTTGAGCTGACGATCAGCGATCAGCATGAAGAACAAGCCTAAGGCAAAGCCCAAGCCAACCTGAAGAGGCGGGCCGATTTTCCAGGCATTGGGCAGCAGGTCAACACTGACCACGGCAAGCATCACTCCGCCTGCTCCTGCCAACAGTGAAGCCAGGATGCGCTCCTGCGGTTTACCGAACAAAAGAACAAGCAAACTTCCTAAGGTCGTAGCTAGTCCTGCGATGGTACTGATTTTAAAAATTTCCCATAGATCCTGCATGAGGGATCTCCTTTCCAAACGTTTAATCGCTATCATATTTATGGTCTAAAGCTGAGCTTTATACAAATATTTTCCGCAGTCAAATTCATCTCTTGGAGTGAGTTCTTGTACTATTTTCGCGGACAAAGCATAGGCTTATTGTGAGGAAACCATAACGGAATCATAGCTTAAACGATCTGGGAGGGGGCATCAATCATTGAAAATCAGAGCAGGGTCTAAACTAGTAATAGGGATGATAGTCCTAAGTCTGTTGTCTCTTACGGGCTGCGGTACATTGGAAACTCTTATCAACAAGGATGGGACTGACAGCTCTTTTGGAAACTTTATTGGCGGGGATAAAACGGCGGCAATTTCTGCAGCAGCCTCGGCTTTGACTTCAACATCAACATCACCAT
Source organism: Desulfosporosinus acididurans (assembly GCF_001029285.1). Classification (GTDB taxonomy): domain Bacteria; phylum Bacillota; class Desulfitobacteriia; order Desulfitobacteriales; family Desulfitobacteriaceae; genus Desulfosporosinus; species Desulfosporosinus acididurans. The sequence continues at coordinate 85,552 of NZ_LDZY01000015.1, read as the reverse complement.
CGGCGGATAGCAAGGTCATCACACTGTATTTTCCAGACTCGACAGGAAAGTATCTTGTCAAAGAACAACGTACATTGCCTAAGACCTTAAGTGTCGCCAGAGAAACGGTAACTGAGTGGTTAAAAGGACCGGCAGCAGCCAAAGGGACAAAAGATCAAGCCGCTGTCCCGGCCTCAACAACACTTTTGGATATCGCTGTTAAAGGTGATTTGGCGGTCGTGGATTTAAGCAAAGAATTTCTGCAGCCCAGTTCCAAAGTTACACCGGAAGCAGCACTTTACGGCCTTGTCAATACACTGACCCAGTATTCAACAATAAAACAAGTCCAAATTCGTATCGAAGGTAAACCCCTTACGAAGTATGGCACAATTGATGCCACAAATTTGGTCAGTAAACCAAGTTTGGTAAAGGGATCAACACCTGTAACGAGTATAATTCCTAATCTTGGAAGCAGTGCGGGAACAGATAAGAATAATGGCAGTTCAGGAACTTCCGGTCAATCTTTACAGCCTTCGCAATCCTCGCAGCCTTCGGGAACAGGTACCTCACAGCCGAATAAAACTGACAATGCGCTACCTAATTCCCCCAGTTCGATCAATCTCTTTAATTACCCGCCGAGTTCTACTTAACGAGGATTCGCTGGCATATTTCCTTGTGTACAACCCCTGAATCTATGCTAAAATAGAGTTAAATGGAGAATGGGGGACGAGAGATGGCGTCAACGGAAGAACTGACCAAACAATTAGAGGAGACCTTAAGACGAGCAAACACCATTTTGTTTAAGCGCGGACGATCGATTCTAGTCGGTATGGAAATTTCTTCACTTCAGTTCAATGCACTCTTAAGTATCTGGGAATTTGGGCCGCTAACCATGGGTGAACTGGGGAAACACTTATTTGTAGCCTGCAGCACTGCCACAGATTTAGCAGATCGAATGGAACGAGCGCAGCTGGTAGAACGGGTTCGGGATAAAAATGACCGGAGAATGGTTCGGCTGCGTTTATTGGACAAAGGCCATGAAATTGTTGATGCTGTTATCGCTGAACGGCAAAACTTTTTGAGTGACGTTTTCGAGAATTATTCAGAAGAGGAATATCAGAAGCTGCTTCAGAGTTTAGAACTTCTGGAACAGCGGATGAACTTATAATAATTATGAGGAAAAAATACCTTTGCTTGCTTAAGTGGAGGTATTTTTTGGCATATTAAGAAATGAGTTATCTGCCCGGAGAAGCATGGTAGCGAAATCTCCATAAAATCTTTAAAATAATCTTAAATACAACTAAAATTTACGCGGTATACTGTGACTATCAAAATTTTAGATCGAAAGCTGGAGGGAGCTGTGGACGTGGGAACTAAAATTGTATTAGTGGATGATGAGGCTGAGATTTTAACCCTCGTGCGAGACTATCTTACGAGGGATGGTTTTAGTGTTGTAACGGCGCAGAACGGTCTTGAGGGGATTGAACTCATCGAAAAGGAAAAACCGGATTTGGTGCTGCTTGATTGGATGCTGCCGGGAATGAGCGGGTTAGAAATGTGTAAACGTTTGCGTGAGACAAGCACAATCCCCATCATTATGTTAACGGCCAAGTCAGAGGAGATTGATCGTGTTTTAGGACTTGAGTTTGGCGCCGATGATTATATCGTTAAGCCCTTTAGCCTGAGGGAGTTGGCAGCCCGCATAAAAACAGTACTGCGGCGCTCCACCGGGGGCGTTCAGGAGAACTCCAATTCATCTCTCCTCATGCGCGGAGACTTGACCATTGATGTTACAAGCCATAAGGTCACGAAAAAAGGGCAGGAATTGCTTCTTACACCGACAGAGTTTAATATTCTTCATTTATTGGCCTTGCGTCCGGGGACAGTCTACAGCCGGCTCCAGCTACTGCGTCAGGCCATGGGAGAAGAGTATCTTTATTATGAACGTTCTATCGACACTCATGTCTCGAACTTGCGCAAAAAAATCGAAGATAATCCCAGTGATCCTAAATATATTGAAACCGTATTTGGGGTTGGGTATCGGTTTGGTGAGAACCTATGACGTTAAGGCGTAAGTTTATCTTGGCTTTAATCGGCATGGTTGTTTTTATGTCCATTGTTTTTGCCGGTATTGCCCTTACCTCAACTCAGGCTTTGATTGGACATGCTGAAACCTATGTGCAGCAGTCTTTCGGAGATCACTTGAATCAACTGCTCAGTGTTTACTATGAGGGACACAGCAGCTGGGAGGGGGTTCAGGACCACGTTTCCCAGGCTATGACCAAACCGCCTGATCCTAAATTTGCCCACCCGCCACGGGATTTTCAGCATTTTTTAGTCTTTAACCAAAATAATAAAGTCATTGTTGATCCCTCGAATAAAGATTTGGGCAAACAGCTCACTGCTCTTCCTGATCATGAAAAAATCGAAAAGCAATGGCAGCCAATCACGGCCAATGGGAAAATAGTGGGGCATTATTGGCAGTCGATACACACCTCTATGGTAGACAGCAAGTTGGCGAAAACGATCGGGACTTCCATTATTCAAGGCATGATTATCGGTTTAATTATTACGTCTCTAATCGCGCTGCTTTTAGGGCTGCTCTTAACCCGGCATTTTACCCAGCCTTTAAATCGCCTCATGGAAGCCGTGCGGCGGGTTGGTGACGGTGATCTGGCTTCACGTGTCGAAGTCGAAGGCGATGGCGATATCGCCCTTTTGGCCCGTGATTTTAATAAAATGACGGAGCAATTGAATCGCAATGAAGAAGTGAGACGCAACATGGTGGCAGATATTGCCCACGAATTGCGGACTCCTCTGGCAGTTATCCTGGGTAAACTGGAATCTATTCAAGAGGGTGTACTGCCTTCAACTCCGGAGACAATTCTGCCCATCCAGGATGAAACTTTAAGACTTATTCGCTTGGTTCGCGACCTGCAGCAGCTAAGTCTGGCAGAAGCGGGCAAATTGCCTATGGCCCTTAGTACAGTTAACCTTCGGACTATTGTCGGAAAAATTATGGAACAATTTCAAATAGAATTTGAGGAACGCGGTTTAAACATCAACATCAGCGGCGGGAAGATTCCGGAGATCATCGGTGATGCCGATCGGTTAACCCAGGTTTTCGTCAACTTAATTGGCAATGCGCTTTTGCATACTCCGTCAGGAGGATCTCTGAGCGTTCTCTTAGAAGAGGTGGAAAATCTTCGGGAAAACGAAGTGGCCGGAGAGGATGCCTCACGGCGCTTGCGGGATGTTTTTCGGAGAAAGGACGATAAGACTGAGGAAGCCGGTTCTAAGGAAAAAAATTCCCGGGATGAATCTGCAACCGGAGGATGGGTGCAGGTAACCGTGAGAGATTCCGGCGAAGGAATTCCTGTGGAGGAACTCGACCATATCTTTGATCGCTTTTATCGAGTTGACAAATCCCGAGAACGAGAGAACGGCGGAACTGGTTTAGGCTTAGCTATTGCTAAAGAATTCATCCAGGCACACGGAGGAACAATCAAGGTTGAGAGTAAACTTGGCGAAGGAAGCAGTTTCCGGATTCTACTGCCTGTGAGGCCCCAAACTCTTTAAATGTCAATCCTTAACAATATCTTAAGAAGTCCTTCCTCGTTTGAACAAAAGTCTATGGTATTCTAAGCAAGAATTATTTTTAAAGTACAAGCAGAGAGATACTTAAGAATTGTGTTTAAACGAGCGAGAAAAGGAGAAAGAGTATGAACAAAAAAAAGGTGACCATTGGGGTGATTGGTGTTCTGCTGGTCTTGGGAGGGGGCTATTGGGCGTATAAGCATTTTACGGCAAAACCGGCGGCAGCTGCTTATACAACCTCCAAGGCTAAAATGGGTGATGTTCAAAAAGTGATTACGGCAACCGGAACTGTTAATTACCCCCACGCGATTACCTTAACCTTTCCGACCTCAGGAAACGCCTCTTCTGCCGGGAAAATCGTACAACTAAATGTGAAAACAGGAGATACGGTTAAAGCGGGGGAAGTCCTTGCTAAGATCGACGATACAAAATTAAAAACCTCTGTTTTACAGGCAGAGGCCAGTGTGACTTCCGCTGAATCCAAGTATCAAGACCTTGAGAATTCCTATAATGCTCAAACCCTTGCGCAAGCCGAGTCGACTCTTGCCAAAGCGCAGGTGAATTTAACGACTGCCCAGCAGAATGCGGATCCTGGCTATTTGGCCAATCAAGTGACTTTGGCCAATAGTAACGTTAAACAAGCCAGCGATAATTTAGCGAAAGCGCAGTTGAGCGGAAATTCTTCCTCCGTCCAATCTGCTCAAAGTTCTTTGAATTCAGCTTTAGATGCTCTAACTACTGCTAATAACAATCAAAATGGAGGGGCGGCGAAAGCCTTAGCTGCTGCCCAGGCTGACGTTACCGCCGCTCAATATCAAGTGGAACAGCAGAAGCAAGGTCCGCAAGCTTCCGATGTTCAATCGGCTCAAGCTAGCATTCAAATTGCTCAGGCTCAGCTCGCCAGCGCTCAGGCTGATTTAGCTGATGCTTCAATCATTGCACCGGTAGATGCTGTGGTCGTAGATTGCCCGCTGCAACAGGGGCAAGATTCGGATTCCAAATCCATCATCACGATCACTCCTGTAGGAGACAAACTTGAAGTAGATGCTGCAATAGACCAGGCAGATATTACCCAATGCAAAGTCGGACAAAAAGTAGATATTACCCTTGACTCCTATCCGAATAATCATATCAGTGGGACAGTGAATGCAGTTGCTTTGCAGGGCACAACGACCTCCAACGTTACTACCTATCAGGTCACAGCGACAGTTGACCAAAACAGTGACCTTCTCCGGGCAGGCATGAATGCCAATGTCAATATTATTGTCGCTGAAGCGAAAAATGTTTTAACTGTGCCGAGCGAAGCGGTTAAGACCAGGGGAACACAATCGTTTGTATTGGTACCTGCAGCTCCGGGCACAACGTCCGCAACAGCCAATTCCCAAGCGCAGTCCCAATCTCAAGGACAATCCAAAACCGGTTCCAACCAAGCAGGCAACGCGGCTAACGGATATTCAGGTGCTAGAAAATCAGGCAGCGGATCCACTGGCTCTGGAAATGGCGGCAGCGGATATTCAGGAACAAGAAGTGGCGCCGGCAGCAAAAATGCTATGGCTAATGTGCGTATGGTTCCCGTCGTGGTTGGTCTTGACGATGGCACTAATGTGGAAATCAAGAGCGGTTTGCAAGAAGGGCAGGAAGTCGTTACCGGTACGGTTTCCAACACAACGACGACTAATTCTAACTCGAATTCCAAGTCTGGATTTGGCTTTGGCGGCGGCGCTGCAAGAGCTGTGACTGGCGGCGGCGGACGTCCCAGAGGAAATTAAGTGAGCTAGCTTTAGAATACGTTAGGAGGGATGCAATTTGATCGATCTTAAAGGGATTAAAAAGATCTATGCCAACGGTGATATTCAAGTTGCTGCCTTAGCCGGGGTGGATCTTCACGTGGGAGCTAGTGAGTTTGTTTCCATCATGGGACCCTCCGGTTCCGGTAAATCATCAATGATGAATATTTTGGGCTGCTTGGATACCCCCACCGAAGGAGAGTATTTTCTCGACGGAACCGATGTGGCCAAAGCAAGCGGTGACCAGTTGTCGGTGATTCGCAATCGTAAGATCGGCTTTGTTTTCCAGGGATTTAATCTCTTGCCCCGCACGACGGCGGTAGAAAATGTCGAGCTTCCTATGCTTTACGCCGGGGTACCCAGCAAAGAAAGGCGTACTCGTGCCATTGCAGCTCTAGAATCTGTCGGCCTCGGCGGCCGGGTTTATCACAAACCTAAAGAGCTCTCGGGAGGTCAACAGCAGCGGGTAGCCATTGCCCGCGCCCTTGTTACCAAACCTTCGATCATTTTAGCCGACGAACCCACTGGGAATTTAGACAGTAAGTCCAGTGAAGAGGTTATGGCTATTTTTCAGCGGCTGCACGAGTCAGGTAATACCATTGTCCTGGTTACTCATGAACCGGATATTGCGGAATTTACAGAACGGATTGTCCATTTCCGTGATGGCAACATTGAAGGGGATGAGAAGGTTGCCAATCCCCGTAAAGCTCGAGCTCAGATCGTCGAGGAGGGAGTAGCAAAGTGAACTTTTTAGAAAGTATTCGGGTCTCTCTTCGAGCCTTGCGGGCCAACAAGCTGCGCTCTGCCCTCACCATGCTGGGTATGATTATCGGGGTTGCGGCTGTTATCGCCATGGTGGGCATAGGCAACGGAGCGACAGCTTCGATTACCTCACAGATTCAAGGCTTGGGTTCAAATCTCCTGACCATCAGCTCGGGACAGTCCAATTCCGGGGGAGTCCGGGGAGGAATGGGCAGTTCCGATACTTTAAAAATGACGGATGTCGATAAAATTCAGATCGGAACGGCTGTGAAGGCAGTCGCTCCCGTCGCGAATACCAATGGACAAGTGGTTTTTGGCTCGGGCAACACCTCGACCACGATTATGGGGACGACTCAGGATTATCAGGAAATTAAAAACGTAACCGTGGCCACGGGACGTTATATTACAACAGACGATGTTGATAAAGGCGCCCGTGTGGCTGTCCTTGGCCCTACTGTAGTTACGGACCTTTTCGGCGACGCTAATGCTTCAGTGATCGGCAAAGTCATTAAGATTAACAATGTACCTTTCCAAGTTATTGGAGTGACAACTGCAACAGGATCTACCGGTTTTATGAGCAGTGACGATATGATTACCGCACCTATTTCTACCATTCAGGAGCGTTTGCTTGGGAAAAAAACTGTTCGTAATATCCTGGTCTCAGCGACTTCGGCGGATCAAATGCAAGCCGCTCAAAATCAGATTACAGCCGAGCTGGAAAGGGCTCATAAAATCCAAGCCGGACAAAGTGATGATTTTACGATTCAAAATCAGGCCGATATGTTACAAACTATGACGGGAGTAACCCAAACTTTGACCATGCTCCTAGGCGGTATTGCCGGAATTTCCCTCTTGGTTGGGGGGATTGGCATTATGAATATTATGCTTGTTTCGGTTACCGAACGAACGCGGGAGATCGGAATCCGTAAAGCTATCGGAGCTAAAGGTATGGATATCATGCTGCAATTTCTCATTGAAGCTATTGTGCTTAGTATTCTGGGAGGTGGGATTGGGATTGTTCTCGGCTTTGGAGGATCAACCCTGGCTGGGAAAGCCTTAAAGATGAGTACCAGTATTTCCCCAATGTCTGTGTTAGTCGCCTTCGGTTTCTCTGCAGCCATCGGCATAATCTTCGGAGTGTTTCCGGCCCGAAAAGCGGCTTCGATGGATCCAATTGACGCTTTAAGGTATGAGTAATCTATCAATTATCATGGTCATTAGGATTTTGCTGCTTGCTTCCAGGTATTTGATTCGATTGTGCAAATTTTGGTTATCGGAAAAGTTGGAAAGGGGAAAAATATGAGGAAAAGTAAACGGGCCCAGGTAGTGATGAGCGTTCTGGCCATCGTGATTTTGCTGATAGGGATGATTCCGGGGATAGCAGCAGCGGACACAAATGACGGCGGGAGCTGGCTCGCATGGCTTAGTTTCGCAACCAGCAACGATTCAACACTGATTGCCGGAGAAACAGGCAATATTAATGTCCAGCTTTGGGATAATAACGGAAATCCCTATTCAGGATCAGTAGCCAGTGCAACGATTAAGGGTTCTGATGGCACCTCCAAAATATATCAGATATCTGGAAATACCGGAGATTATACAGTTTCCAATGTGACGATAGATACCGCCGGGGATTATCAGTTAGTAATTCAAGAGGGGGCGTTGGGAACAGCATTTGCCACGGGAACTATTACAGTGTTGGACGCAAAAGCTTTTGTCACAGACCCTTTATATATTAATACCAACAATGCCATAAGGGTAAAAGTAACGGATACCAACGGTAAACCTTTGATGCGTGACTCTGGAACAGTTGATGGAACATTAGTTGGAAGTTCCTTAATCTCTTTTACGACGCTAAGCGATGGAACCTTTACATTTAATATGACCCCAACACAATTTGGGAACGTCAATATTCTCTTTGCCGGCCATATCATTGGTACTATACCTGTACTCCCGGCCTACACTCAAAACGCCCGCATTGGTGGGGATTCTGGGGATAATGTCTCCTTGGCAATCAGTGTGGCTCAAAGCGGTTGGGCTTCCGGTACCCCAAATGTCATCTTGACCAGAGACGATCAATTTTCAGATGCTCTTGCCGCTGCCCCTCTTTCGAAGAAGCTTGATGCACCGATTCTTATGACTGGTTCTTCTACATTAGATAATCGCACGCTAACGGAAATTCGAAATCTGGGAGCTAAAAATATCTATATTGTCGGTGGGACCGTTGCGGTCTCCCAAGGAATTCAAGATAGTTTGAGCAATGAGTTCACCGTTACCCGAATTGCCGGTCAGCAGGCTTACGATACGGCGGCACAGATCTCTGCGACTGTGGGGATTGATCCTACCCAGACCGTTTATATCGCTAATTATGCCGCAATTCCCGATGCTATCGCCATCAGCGCTTTTGCTGCTGAACAGGGAAGTCCGATTCTGCTTACGGAAAGAGATACCGTACCCTCTTCCACGGCTAAGGCTTTGACAACTCTTAAGGCAAGTAACGTTATTTTGCTGGGAGGTACGGCGGTCATAGGAAATTCCGTGCAAAATCAACTAAGCTCCAACTACCACGTTAAGCGCTGGGGCGGCTATGATCAATACGATACGCAAAATATCATCTTCCAAAATCTTTTTAACACTTCTAAGCCTCAAACCCCCCTCTATTTCGCCTCCGGCCTTGTCCGTCAAGGTGACGTGAGTTCGGGAAATCCCAAAGCCGATGCTCTGGTAACAGCGGCTTTAGCTGCTAAACAAGGTGGGTTTGTTGCTATGGTCCCGCAATATACTATTCCTTCGAGTTTGAATTATTTCTTGTTGTATAATGTGGGTTATATTAAGCAATCGTCAGTTATTGGGACAAACAGCAGTGTTTCGTTGGATTTGGAGACAGAGCTTAAGGATTTGTTGGAGCATTAGGTCGATATGGAGATCACTGGGGTCGGGCAGCTTCGCCCACACCGTTCACTCAGCATTCCAAGGCTCGCTCACTCGTTTGCGCGGGAGCTACACCGAACCACAGGGTAGTACCTGATGTGAACCACGGTTCCGCTCTCCTGCGCAAACGTTGTGAGCTTTACCGCCTCTCCATGCAATGAGTTCACTCTTGTGGGCGAAGCTGCCTTCCTCTGCGGTCCTATGGGCTTTTCTGGGTTAATAATTTTAGACGAAGACTGGATTCCCTTAATGATTTAATGGTAAGGGGGTCTGGTCTTCTCTTTTTAGGTCGACGCTAAAGTCGACGCTGATGTTGGCATTGAGGGATAAACGTGGATCCTGGGGTCGGGCAGCTTCGCCCACACCGTTCACTCAGCATTCCGAGGCTCGCTCACTCGTTTGCGCGGGAGCTACACCGAACCACAGGGTAGTACCTGATGTGAACCGCGGTTTCGCTCTCCTGCGCAAACGTTGTGAGCTTTACCGCCTCTCCATGCAATGAGTTCACTCTTGTGGGCGAAGCTGCCTTCCTCTGTGGTCTTTTGCGCAGTTTTAATAACTGCGGTTATTATAATTCTGGGTATGAATTATAAATTAATTTTCATAAAATACTAGGAATCGAGAAGGGATTTTTGGAGAAATGCCGAATATAATAGCGTAAGAAAATTGGACTAATTGACCATGCCAATAAGGACTAAGCCAAAGGGCTGAAACTTAGTTAAGAGGTGGGTAAATGGATCTCGATCGTAAGAGCGGAGTTCCCTACTACATACAGCTCAAAGAACAAATTAGACGTCATATTACTCAGGGAGTTTGGGCTGCAGGTATGAAATTGCCAACTGAACGGGAACTGGCCGCGAGTTTATCCGTGAGCCGCAACACAGTCAGTCAAGCTTATAAAGAACTTGAAAGCGAAGGGGTATTAAGTTCAGCTCAAGGAAAAGGGACGTTTGTGGCCGATACGTTATTGATCATGCAGCAGGAGGGACGCAAAGAGAAGGTCCTTCGGATTATTGATGTAGCTATGGAAGAGGCTGTTGGCTTAGGTTTTAGTATTGATGACTTTGTCTCCTTCGTTCATGTGCGGGGGATGGAGAAAAAGCATTTTCTGTCACGGGTGAAAGTAGCTTTCATTGAATGTAACCCTGAGCAATTAAACGATGCGCGCTGGAACCTTGGCCCTGGTGTCAGTTTGCTGCCTTTTTTGCTCTCTGAACTTCAGGATTCGCCTATGGTTCAAAAACGTTTAGCAAGTATGGATATGCTCGTTACAGGAGTAGCTCATTTGTCAGAGGTTAAAAAATTATTTGAGAAGTTCAACTTGCCTATTTTGGGAGTTTCACTCCAGCCAAAGCTGGAAACTATCGTCCGGATTGCCAAATTGACGGTAGGACGGGACTTGGCCTTAGTTTGCGAGAGCAGTCTTTTTGCAGAAAAGGTTATTAATGCTTTAAATCAAGCAGGGCTTCATCCCGCCTTTCGGACATTGATACAACCTGATGACATAAAATTGCGCGAGTCTTTGCCCGCTTGCGGAGCAGTAATATTTGCACCGAAGCTGCGGCTTCGGGTTGAAAAAGTTCTTCCGGATAATATGGAATGTATCGAATTTCGCTTCGAACCGGATACTGGAAGTTTAAATTTGCTGCGCGGTGCTTTATTGGAAATAAAGGAGGGTAAACGTTGAGGAAACAACGGGTCATTGGCTTATTCGATTCGGGAGTTGGCGGACTTACGGTAGCCAAACAAATTCTGGAGCAACTGCCCGATGTTCGAATTGTCTATTTTGGAGATACGGCTCGAGTGCCTTACGGAAACCGTTCCCAGGAGGAACTTATACGCTTTGGGGAAGAAAGCGTCAGCTTTTTGATTGGGCAAGGGGCGGAAGCCATCGTCGTTGCCTGCAATACAAGTTCTGCTACCGCTCTTCCCACACTCCGGGAAAGGTTTGATATTCCAATGATCGGAATGATTGATCCCGGTGCCCGCTTAGCCGTTAAGAAAACCATAGCGGGCCGAATAGGGCTGATAGCCACGGAAACGACGGTTCGCAGCAAAGCCTATTCTTTAGGGGTTAGCCGCGCTCTGGCCCGAGGAAGTGTGCCGGAGAATGAGGTCCTGCGTTCGGCCTGGCAACATGGGGAACAGGCCATAGCCTTGGTCAAAGCACAGGGTTGTCCTCTCTTTGTCCCTCTGATTGAAGCCGGGTTAGCCGATTCTTGGCAGGCACGGGGTATTGCCAAGACCTATCTGGCGCCTCTTCAATCCTCCGGGGTTGATGCTCTGATTCTTGGCTGTACCCATTATCCTTTTTTGGAACCGGTTCTTAAGGAAATTTTAGGTGAAGATGTTCTGATTGTTGACCCCGCTCTGGCCGTGGTAGAGGAACTTAAAGAATTGTTGGGGCAGATGAAGCAGCGGGCTGAAGCGAAATCCGATCCTTCCTTAGAATCAGTATCAACGTCAGCTGTCTCAGGGAAAAGCCAATGGCGAGCCCGCTATTTTGTCAGCGGAGATCCGGAGCTGTTCAGACAGGTAGGAAATACACTTCTACAGGACTCGATCGAATCCGTTGAACAAGTCCATTTTGTGGACGGCTCCATGAATTTTTAAATCTTAGTTAGTTTCCATATTTAAAAAAGCCGGGAGGAATTAATCGTGAAACAAAAGACCTTGGTATTAGGGGTAATCGGTTCAGATGTTCATGCTGTCGGAAACCGCATTTTGGATTATGCCTTTACTCATGCTGGTTTTAAAGTAATTAACATCGGAGTGCTGGCAACTCAAGAAGAGTTCATTAATGCTGCCATCGAGACAAATGCCGATGTCCTGCTCGTTTCATCATTGTATGGCCATGGTGAGATGGATTGCCGAGGGCTGCGTGAAAAATGTCAGGAAAAAGGAATTGGTGACATTTTGATGTATGTCGGCGGTAATCTGGTTGTGGGGAAACAAGATTTTGAATCGGTTAAAGAACGCTTCTTGGCAATGGGCTTTAATCGCGTTTACCCGCCGGGTACTATGCCCGAAGTTCCCATTAAAGATTTGCGAGAAGATTTAGGGATGAGCGAAGAATAAAGGGGGAATGAGCCTTGCAAGCAGTCCTTCTCATCGATTTTGGCAGTACTTACACGAAAGTGACGGTTGTTGACCTTGATTCGGAAGAGATCGTTGGTACCGCCCGAGCCGGCACAACGATTGAAACCAATATTATGGATGGTTTGAATAAGGCGCTGGCTGAGATCCCTGAGCCGTCGGGAGGATGGAATTTTGTCCGTAAACTTGCCTGCAGCAGTGCGGCAGGCGGCTTGAAAATGATGGCCAGCGGCCTGGTTAAAGAATTAACTGCTGAAGCGGCCAGAAGAGCTGCTTTGGGAGCGGGTGCCAGATTGCTTGAAGTATTCAGCTACGAGTTAACGGCCCAAGATCTGGAGAAGATTATTGCTGCCAAGCCGGATATTTTCTTGCTGGCAGGAGGCACGGATGGCGGAAATAAAGAAATATTGCTTAAAAATGCGGAACTGCTGAGCACGCTGCCTATCAGTCTGCCGGTGGTGGTCGCCGGCAACAAAGCAGCTGCAGTTCAGGCTGCAGACCTGCTCAGACAACGGCACGCACCTGTGGTGGTGGCGGACAATGTGATGCCTGATCTGGGAGTTTTGGCCGTCGATTCGGCCCGCATGGCTATACGCGATATATTCCTCAGCCATATTGTTCACGCCAAAGGTTTAGATAAGGCGGAAGAGTTTCTAGAACGGATTATGATGCCTACTCCGGCGGCGGTATTGTCGGCAGCAGAATTGTTGGCTGAAGGATCCGGCTCAGAGCGTGGACTGGGTGAACTGATGATTGTTGATGTCGGGGGAGCAACGACGGACGTTCATTCCATTGCCAAAGGGGACCCGAGTAAACCGAGCGTCACCCTCAAAGGATTGCCGGAACCCTTTGCCAAACGAACTGTTGAAGGCGATCTGGGCATGCGTTACAGCTCAGAGGCTTTAGTGGAAGCTTCAGGCCGGCGCTTGTATGATTATTTAGGTTGGACGGATGAGCAAGTAGCCAGCCAACTTGGGCTATTCAAAGAAAATCCCTGGCGAATACCTCAGACCGAGGAGGAAGCCGAATTTGACGCAGCCATGGGTCGCATGGCCGTTGGCTTAGCTGTCGACCGGCATGTCGGAACGATTGAAGTAATTTACACGCCTTTTGGAGCAACCTATGTCCAGCGCGGCAAAGATTTGACACCGCTGCCCGTTGTGATTGGGACCGGAGGAGTTTTGCTCCATCACCCGAATGCTTTGAAAATTCTCAAGGGTTCCCTTTTCGACTCTGCCGAACCGACTCTGCTGAAACCGCAAAAGCCCAGGTTCTATCTGGATAAAGATTATATTTTAGCAGCTATGGGTTTGCTGCGTGAAGTTGCGCCCCAAGCTGCGCTTCGAATGATGAAAAAATACGTGGTTGAACTATAGGAGGGTATAACGATGGAATTAACAGTCCGGCAAATGGATGCTGAAGAATTTCAGCGTCAGCGTCAGGAGGTCTTAGGACAATGGGAGACCGGTAAGGACGTCAATTTCGAAGAAGCAGTTGCCTATCATAAGGGACTGCCCAAAAGCAAAATTTTTGCTGAGAAACTGGCAGAAGGCAAAGAGAAGGGTATCACTTTTGCCCAACCGCGTGCTGGTGTGGCGCTGATCACAGAGCATATTGAATTGCTGCGCTGCCTCCAGGATGAAGGAGGCGCAGATTTTCTGCCTACGACGATTGACTCCTATACACGGCAGAACCGCTATACGGAAGCACAATCCGGAATCGAAGAAAGCCGAACAATCGGGCGTTCGATGCTGAATGGCTTTCCGGCAGTGAACCATGGGGTTGCAGCCTGCCGGCAAGTCGCTGAGAGTGTTCAGGTACCTGTTCAGGTACGTCATGGTACTCCTGACGCTCGGTTGTTAGCAGAAATTACGATCGCCGGAGGTTTTACGGATTTTGAAGGAGGAGGTATTTCTTATAATATCCCCTACTCCAAAGATGTTTCAATTGAAAGTACGATAAAGTACTGGCAATATGTTGACCGGCTTATTGGCTTGTATGAGGAACAAGGGGTAAAAATTAATCGCGAACCGTTCGGCCCCTTGACCGGGACACTTGTTCCTCCCGCGATTTCTCACGCTGTGGCTGTAATTGAAGGAATTCTGGCTGTGGCTCAGGGAGTTCGCAGTTTGACCCTGGGTTATGGGCAATGCGGCAACTTGATTCAAGATGTCGCTGCTCTGCATACTCTGCCGGTCCTTGCTGAAGAATATATGGAGAAGCTTGGGTATCCTAAGGCTATGATTACCACCGTATTTCACCAGTGGATGGGCGGATTCCCCCAAGACGAAGCTAAGGCTTTCGGTGTTATTTCTTGGGGTGCTGCTACGGCTGCCTTAGGCAAAGCGACGAAGGTTATTGTGAAAACGCCTCACGAAGCCTTGGGTATACCGACCAAAGAAGCCAATGCGGCAGGGATTCGAGCTACGAAACAGGTCTTGAGTATGTTAAAAGACCAGACTCTGCCGATGACTGAGGAACTGGCTTTAGAAGAACAGATGATTTTGGCGGAAACCAGGACTATTTTGGATCGCGTCTTAAGTCTCGGTGAAGGTGACATCGCTGTAGGTACTGTTCGGGCATTCCAGGCAGGTGTTATCGACGTTCCTTTTGCTCCCAGCCGTTTTAATGCCGGCAAAATTTTACCGGCACGGGATACTACGGGAGCTGTAAGAATGCTCGATTTCGGCAATCTTCCCTTTGATGAGACGATCAAGGATTTCCATCGTGAACGCATTGCCCAACGGGGACGTGATGAGGGCCGGGATCCTTCCTTCCAGATGGTCATCGATGATATTTATGCTATTGGTAAAGGAATGCTCGTTGGACGGCCAAGGTAAGACGAGTGGGAGCGAAATATTTTAACTGAACAGGTTATATTTGAAAAATGAAAGAAGCTAGGGAGGAAACATTATCATGAAGATTGTTGACATAATTGCATCACCGGGACTTACAGGGTTTTATTTTGACGATCAGCAGGCCATTAAAGCAGGAGCCGGTCATGACGGTTTCACTTATACCGGCGAACCGATGACCCCGGGGTTTAAAGCTGTGAGACAGCGCGGAGAGTCTATTTCCGTGATGTTAATCTTAGAAGATGGTCAAGTCGCTTCAGGAGATTGTGCTGCCGTTCAGTATTCAGGAGCGGGCGGCCGTGATCCTCTCTTTTTGGCGGAAGAATTTATCCCCATTATTTTGGAGGAAATTGCGCCTAAGCTTTTGGGCCAGGAACTCGATTCTTTCCGTCACTTAGTAGGTTTAGTGGAAAATTCAAAACGTCCTAACGGAGACCGTTACCATACGGCTATTCGCTATGGGGTCAGCCAAGCAATTCTTGATGCTGTTGCCAAAGCCAAGAAGAAAACCATGACGGAAGTTATTCTGGAAGAATATGATCTTCCTATGATTTTGGAACCTGTTCCGATTTTTGCCCAAACAGGTGATGATCGCTATGATAATGCCGATAAGGCTATTATTAAGCGTGCGGGAGTATTGCCTCATGCTTTAATCAATAATGTGGAAACAAAGCTTGGCGTTAACGGGGAACTGCTTTTAGACTACGTCACCTGGCTGAGAGATCGTATTCTCACTATTGGCGGAGATGATTACCGGCCGGTTTTGCATATTGATGTTTATGGAACCATTGGGATTGCCTTCAAAGATGATACCCAAAAAATGGCTGAGTATTTTGCGAAGCTGGAAAAAGCGGCTGCCCCGCTGCATTTACGGATTGAAGGTCCGATGGATGCCGGCAGTACAGAAGGACAGATTGCTCAACTGAAGGCCCTGCGGGCAGCCTTGAAAGAGCGTGGCGTGAAGGTGGAAATCGTTGCCGATGAGTGGTGCAACACCTATGAAGATATTGTCGAGTTTGTTGATGCTCAAGCGGCAGATATGGTACAAATTAAAACGCCTGATCTTGGCGGGATACAAAATACTATTGAAGCGGTGATTTATGCCAAAAAGTATGGCGTGGGCGCCTATGTCGGAGGGTCCTGCAACGAAACTGATGCAGGCGGACGAACGGCTGTTCATGTTGCTTTGGCTAGCCGTCCGGATCAGATGCTGGCTAAGCCTGGGATGGGTGTCGATGAGGGGTATATGATTGTGCACAATGAGATGAATAGGACGTTGGCGCTGTTACGGAGGAAGGCGTCATCGCGTTAGTTTTTCTTTGAATTTGGGGTCCCTTGGGTCGGGCAGCTTCGCCCACACCGTTCACTCAGCATTCCAAGGCTCGCTCACTCGTTTGCGCGGGAGCTACACCGAACCTCAGGGTAGTACCTGATGTGAACCACGGTTTCGCTCTCCTGCGCAAACTTTGTGAGCTTTACCGCCTCTCCATGCAATGAGTTCACTCTTGTGGGCGAAGCTGCCTTCCTCTTAGGACCGTGGTTTTTCGGGTTAACAATCTTAAGATGAAGACTGGGTTTCCTTATTGGCTTAGATGGTAGGGGGGCTGGTCTTCTCTTTTTTATGTCGATGTTAAAGTCGACGCTAAAGTCGATGCTGATGGTGATATTGAGGGATAAAGGTAGATCCTTGGGTCGGGCAGCTTCGCCCACACCGTTCACTCAGCATTCCAAGGCTCGCTCACTCGTTTGCGCGGGAGCTACACCGAACCTCAGGGTAGTACCTGATGTGAACCACGGTTTCACTCTCCTGCGCAAACTTTGTGAGCTTTACCGCCTTTCCATGCAATGAGTTCACTCTTGTGGGCGAAGCTGCCTTCCTCTGTGGTCTATGGGCTTTTCTGGGTTAACAATCTTTAGACGAAGACTGGGTTTCCTTATTGGCTTAGATGGTAGGGGGGCTGGTCTTCTCTTTTTTATGTCGAGGCTAAAGTCGATGCTAAAGTCGACCGGATGGCGCTATTGAGGGATAAATGTAGATGCTATGGGTCGGGCAGCTGAGCCCATGTTGTGCACTTTCGTGCCACGTGTGGATTGGTTGGTGTTCGCGAAGGATGTTATGATGCTGAGAGGGGCTGGCGACTTAACTTTTGGGGCTGAAACCTTTACAATAGAGAGCGTAAGTAATTTAAGCTAAGCGCAAGGACAAGGGGAAGAGGTTTTTATGGGTAAAATTGGTTTGACGACGACGGTGCCGGTTGAGGTTATTTATGCGGCAGGTGAAACTCCGATTGATTTGAATAATATTTTTATTACTGCTTCTGATGCGATGAAGCGTGTTGAGGATGCTGAGTTGGCTGGTTTTCCGAGGAATGTCTGCGGCTGGATTAAGGGGTTGTACTCCAGTGCTCTGCAGGACCCTGAAATCCGCCGTATTGTCGCTGTTACTCAAGGAGATTGCAGCAATACCCATGCTTTGATGGAGACGTGGGAAGTTGAGGGGATTGATATAATCCCTTTTGCGTTTCCTTATGATGGTGATCCCGATATGCTTAGGCTGCAAATGGACAAACTTATTACTGCTTTAGGAGCAACCTGGGAGGGTGTGAAGGAGCAGAAAAGGCGGCTTGACCAAGTCCGGGCCTTGGCCTGGGAGATTGATCGGCTGACTTGGGAAGATAATCGGATAAGGGGATTTGAAAATCATCTTTATCAAGTTTCCTGCTCGGATTTTAACGGTGATCCGGAACGATTTGCCCGCGAGATGGAGGAGTTTATCGCAGAGGCTCGTCAAAGAGAATCGTTAGCGGAGGGGAATCTGTTCCAAGGCCGGAAAAAGACACGGGAGGTACGATTGGGGTTTATCGGAGTTCCTCCGATTTTTCCTGAGATCTATGATTTTATCGAGGAACATGGCGCGCGTATCGTTTTTAATGAAGTTCAAAGGCAATTTTCCATGCCCTTTCCAACAGAGGATATCGTTGAACAATACAGGCGTTACACTTATCCTTATCAAGTTTTTCAGCGGATCGAGGACATTCGTAATGAAGCTGAACGACGTCAGTTGGATGGAATTATCCACTATACCCAAAGCTTTTGCTATCGACAAATCGAGGATTTGATTATCCGCAAAAAATTGGACTACCCGATCTTAACGCTGGAAGGCGAGAATCCGACGGGGCTTGATGCACGGAGCAAGATGAGGATTGAGTCATTTTTGAGTATGCTAAAGGAATAGAGAAAGGCTCCTCGCTTTTTTTGAATTTTGATTGTGAGTATCAGTAACGTAACGCTGATATCCAAACGTGTTATAGGAGAAGTTTGAATCATTGGAGGCAATTGGTAAAATGTCTGTGCAAACGATTTGTGGTATTGATCTAGGAAGTCGAAGTATTAAGATGGCCCTCATGCAGTTCCAAACGGAATCTGATTCCCTAGAGATTAAGCGGCTGGAAAAGTTGGATACTATTCGTTTTTATCGAGAGTATGGACGTAAGCGCGATGGGAAGCTGGTCGTGAATTTTGAAGCTCTGGGTTTGCCTGAAATTGACAGTCTCGTATCTACCGGCTATGGCCGAAATACCTTAGAGCTCGCTGGGGGGGAAGCAATTCCGGAATTAAAAGCTCATGTTCTGGGCGCTATCTACCAAACTGGGCTTAACGATTTCACTCTCGTTGATTTAGGAGGACAGGATAGTAAAATCATTCAAGTCCGCAGAGGCAAAATGATTGACTTTTTGACAAATGATAAGTGTGCAGCCTCGTCTGGACGTTATTTAGAAAACATGGCGGCTGTATTAGATTTGTCGATTGAGGAGCTTGGCCATTATGCAGATTCTCCTGTGGAGTTGAATTCTACCTGTGCTGTGTTTGGGGAAAGTGAACTCATTGGTAAGATTGTTGAAGGCTTTTCTCTTAATGAGCTTGCTGCCGGAGTAAATGCAACCATAGTTAAGAGGATATTGCCACTCCTACGATCCTTTGATGGGGAGCTTTTAGTCTTTACCGGAGGAGTTGCCCATAATTATGCGGTTACAAGGCTTTTGCAGGAGGGTACGGGCAGGCGGATTATTATTCCACAGGAACCTCAGTTTAATGGGGCGATTGGGTGCTGCGTTAAAGGCCGCGATCTCCTAATGAACTACTCGGACTGATTTAAGCAATATTAAGGTAATACTTTGAGTAGTCAGCCTTCGAGGTCCACTTCGGGATAGGGGAGATATACCTTTACAGTCCGTGTTGTTTTAGTTTTCACAATCGAAATTGAACAGAAAATAACCGGTCGGGGAAATATGGAATTCCAAGATATTGTAGAAGGGCTCTGGGGTTTCTTAGTCGCATTTGCAATATACATAGGGTTGGCGGTTTTTGGAAGAGCGATAAAGAAACATAGGAAAATTTAGATCTGTGAATTAATAATTCAATCATTTTTGTGAAAATGTTTCCTTTCCTAAGAAGGATAATGCACATACAAACAAGAATAATACTATCGGATTCAAGAGTTCTTTGTCGGAATTGGTTTATTTCTTTTGCGATATGCTGCCTAAAACTATTAGAATAATACTCTTTTACACATAGGAGGAGGAAAATTGATGAAAAGGCTCTATCACAAGGTGCTGGCTATAGTGATTTGTTTAATGATTGTTGGAGTGATTTTTCCCCGAAACACTCTCGCAAGCACTATTCCTTTGGCACCAACAAATCTTACTGCTACAACAGTAAATAGTAACCAAATTTACTTATCCTGGAATCCGGTGGTCGATGCAACGGCGTACTACGTTTACAGGGCGACTTCACCTGATGGATATTACACCATTATTGCTTCTCCAACATCTACAAATTATACCGATTCTGGTATATCGCCGAGTGTTTCCTATTATTATAAAGTTACAGCTGCGAATTCTGCCGGAACAAGCTCAGATTCAGCAATAGTATATGCTACATCGAATAATTCAAATGGTGCTCCTGCTGCACCAACAAATCTTACAGCAACTGCAGCAAATGGTAATCAAATTTATCTTAACTGGAGTCCCGTTGCCAACGCATCCTACTATTATGTTTATAAGTCAACTACCGTTACTGGAAATTATTCCCTCATTGCTGGACCAACAACTACAAATTATACGGATTATAATGTGTCATTAAACACACCCTACTATTATAAGGTAGATGCTATAAATAGTGCCGGAACAAGTGCGGATTCTTCAATCGTATATGCGATACCAACTAATTCTAATACTGCTCTGTCGGCTCCGGTAAATCTCGTTGCTCAGGCGCAAAGTGGTAATCAAGTATATTTGACTTGGAATCCTGTTGTTAATGCTACCTATTATTCTGTGTACAGATCAACGTCATACGGCGGACCCTTTGCTATTGTTGGTTCGCCTTCATCTTCGACTTTGATGGATACGAATGTGTCTCCAAACACAACCTACTATTACAAAGTGGATGCAGTTGGCAGTACCGGAACAAGTTCGGATTCTGCTATAGTTTATGCGATAACAAATACGTCCAATATCGCACTATCTGCTCCTTCAAATCTTACAGCTACGCCTACGAACAGTAGTCAAGTGTATTTGACTTGGAGTCCCGTTAATTACGCAACCTATTATTCCGTCTACAGGTCTACCACAGTTTCAGGCCCTTTCACGATTGTTGGGGCACCAACAACCTCAAATTACACGGATTCTTCTGTGCAATTATACACAACTTATTATTATAAAATTGAGGCGGTAAATAGCGCAGGATCAAGTCCGGATTCTCAAATAGTTTCAACCACAGCCAATTTTTCCAACAGTACTTTGTCCGCCCCTACGCAAGTTTCAGCAAGTGTTGTAAGTACAAGTCAATTATGCGTAACCTGGAACCCTGTAAGCTATGCAACGAGCTATTATGTTTATAGAGCGACTTCTCTAGCGGGTCCGTTTTCGATTGTTGGTATGCCGTCAACGACGACTTTCACCGATCTGGGGTTGTCATCGAACACAACTTATTATTATAAAGTAGTGGCGGTAGGCAATGCGGGTACTAGTTCGGATTCGGCAATTGTTTCTGCTTCTACAACCTATACAAATGGAGCGATAGCTGCGCCGACAAATCTTATCGCTACTGTTGTAAACACTAGTCAAGTATACTTAACTTGGTCTTCTGTGAGTAATGCGACAAGCTATAACGTTTATAGAGCAACCTCAGCTTCGGGAACTTTTACTGTTATTGGTACGTCTACAACAGCTAATTATACTGATACAGGCTTGTCAACAGGCATTACGTATTATTATAAAGTGGTGGCTGTTGGAAGTGCAGGCAGCAGCGCAGACTCGGCGATCGTCCCTGCAACAACAACGAGTACTAACGGTGCCCTGCCGACTCCGACAAATCCGACAGCCACTGCCTTAAGTACCAATCAAATCTATTTAACTTGGGATCCTGTTGGTAATGCAACTTCCTACAATGTGTACAGGGCTGCATCGCCCACAGATACGTACACGAATATTGCTACAACTTCAACTACCAATTATACAGATACCAACCTGCCAGCGAATACCACGTATTATTATGAAATACAGGCTGCAGGCACTTCGGGCTTGAGTTCTTTTTCATCAGTTGTCTCTGCGGCAACTACGGGAACATCCGGCAGCTCTACTTCTTCCAGCAATACCTCACAAATTTCCTCCCAACGATTAGCGGGGCAGGACTCGTACGGTACTTCTGCAGAAGTAGCCAAAGCAGGATGGCTTACTTCTTATTATGCTGTCATTGTCAGTGGAGAAACATTTTCTGATGCTTTATGCAGTGCACCTCTTGCTCAAAAATATAATGCTCCATTGTTGCTAACCACCAAGGATTCCTTGAACGAAGATACAAAGGCACAACTTACACGCTTAAAAGTAAAAAGTGTTTTTATCGTGGGTGGAGTCGGTGTTATTTCTTCGGCAGTTGAACAAACTATTGAAGGTATGGGAATGCAGGTAACAAGAATCGCGGGAAACGATAGTTACGAAACCTCCGTTAAAATCGCCCAAGCACTTGGACAAACTACCCAGGCAGTTATCGCCAGCGGCGAAACTTTCCCGGATGCTCTGTCAATCGCTCCTATTGCTGCAATGAAGGGAATGCCAATCCTGCTGACTACAAAAGATACTCTTCCGGACAGTGTAAAAACCTATCTCAAGGGGATACAAAGTACTTATGTCGTAGGCGGTACTGGAGTTATCAGCGATGCTGTTTATAGTCAACTTCCCTCACCTACGCGCCTGAGCGGAGAAGATCGCTATGATACCAATATTAGTGTACTCAAAGCATTCGCCGGTCAACTAGATTTCAGCACCTGTTATATATCCACCGGTGAAAACTATGCTGACGCTTTAGCTGGTTCAGTATTGGCTTCAATAACAAATTCACCAGTGATCTTGGTAAGCAATCCGGTAGAACAGTCAACCCTTGATTATATGGGGAGCATCGCCGGAAGTATTAATAAAGAGGTTGTTTTCGGCGGGACAGTCGTTGTCCCGGACAGCGTATTAACCAGTCTAAATGGTTCAGGGAATGCTTCAAATACAATTTCTGCGCCGACAATTGCCACTGCTTCCGTTGTAAGCTCAAGTCAAATTAACCTGAGTTGGGATGCTGTAAGCGGTGCGACTTCATATTATGTTTATGGTTCAACTTCCTCCACAGGTACTTTTAGTCATATTGCAACAGTAACGACGAATAGTTATTCAAATACCGGTCTCTGGGCAAATACAACCTATTATTACAAAATCCAGGCAGTTAACAGTTCTGGTACAAGTCAATATTCGCCCGTAGCTTCAGCGACTACAAGCAGCTAAAGGTTGATCGCGGAGGAGATGTTCGATTAGGCTTTCCTTCATTGCTTTTATAGATTTTTCTTCTGCAAAATTATGTAATAATTCCTTTAAAGGAGGTCAGACATCCAAATGAAAGAAATCCACGTGGATGAAATTATTTCGGCCATCCGAACCCTCTGCATGGAGGCAAACTATAATTTGAGTTCGGATATTATGACAGGCTTTCAGTCAGCCCTGAAAAGCGAATCTTCGCCTTTGGGCCTGGAGGTTTTAGAGCGTCTTATCGAAAATGCTGATATTGCCCATAAAGAACAAGTACCAATGTGCCAGGATACCGGGATGGCTGTGCTTTTTGTGGAAATCGGTCAGGATTTGCACATAGCAGGCGGTAACCTGACGGATGCGCTTAATGAAGGAGTACGACAGGGATATGAGCAAGGATTTCTGCGCAAATCTGTTGTCAAGGATCCTTTTGACAGGGTCAATACTGGAGATAATACTCCGGCGATCATTCATTACGATATTGTTCCCGGTGAGGCTTTGCGCCTTATTGTTGCTCCGAAAGGATTTGGGAGTGAGAATATGGGCGGCCTGAAAATGTGTAAGCCTTCGGAAGGTTTGGCAGGCGCGATGGATTTTGTTGTCGATACGGTAGACCGAGCCGGCGGAAACCCTTGCCCTCCGATTATCGTCGGCGTGGGTGTCGGAGGAACTATGGAGAAGTCTACCTTCTTGGCTAAGAAGGCTTTGCTTCGTGAAGTAGGAATCCATAACCAGGATGAACGGTTGGCAAATATTGAAAAAGAATTATTAGAGCGTATCAATCGACTGGGTATTGGACCCCAAGGATTTGGCGGCTTGACGACAGCGCTGGCCGTCAACTTAGAAGTATATCCCACCCATATCGCCGGCATGCCTGTGTCTGTAAATATAGGCTGTCATGCGACGCGGCATAAGGAAATCACCTTACAAGGGAGGGAGAGTAAATGAGTGACGTAAAACGCATCGAAACCCCTCTTACGCAAGAAAAACTCAAGACCTTAAAAGCGGGAGATAATGTTTTATTAAGTGGTGTTATTTATACGGGACGAGATGCTGCTCATAAGAAAATGGTTGAAGCTTTGGAGCAAGGTCTTGAATTGCCCTTCGCTATGAAAGATCAAGTAATTTATTTCGTGGGGCCGACTCCAGCTAAGGAAGGACAAGTGATTGGCTCGGCGGGACCAACGACAAGCGGCCGGATGGATGCTTATTCCCCTAAGTTAATTGCTCAAGGGTTAACAGGAATGATAGGCAAAGGGCTGCGCAGTCCCGAGGTTATAGATGCCATGAAGGAACATGGTGCCGTTTATTTTGGGGCTATCGGCGGGGCTGGTGCTCTTATTGCCAAACGTATTGTTTCGGCAGAAGTGATTGCTTATCCTGAACTGGGACCGGAAGCTGTTCGACGGTTGGTTGTCAAAGACTTTCCGGCGATTGTGATTATTGATCAAGAAGGAACGAATTTGTATGAGAGCGGGAAGGCCCGGTATAGAACCGTTTAAGCTCAAAATTGGTCACAAAAGCTTCACAATTTCTTAAAGTAGAATTGAGGATTTTAATATATAATAAGATATTATTGGAAATCCTTGATAGGAGTGCTAACTATGGATTATTGCCCTTTTTGTGGAGCGCGTGAGGTAGGCAGAATTGGCCGTGAACGTTATTATTGCCGCGAGTGTTGTCATGAGTGGACTAAGGGAGGTGGAGAGGTTAAGATTTATGAGGTTATGTCTGACGGATCGGTTGAACCACTGATCCTTGACCATGAATCTATCACTCATGTTATAACTCGTCCTGCCGTTCGCCGAGCCGGATGAACCGAATTTTGAAGATTAACTAAAGCATAGCAAGAGGCTTTTACTTACTAAGGCTTGACATAAGTACATGACAACAGAATCAACTCAAGGAAAAGAGAGCTCGAAATCGGGCTCTTTTTTCGTTTTGAGAAAATTATCATTGGAATTTGATAGTAAAAGCAGGATTTTGTCGACTATTAATAGAATTCTAAAAATCTAGTATAAAAATCCTAAAATAAAATATGAGTGATATTAAAATTGGATAGTTTATCCTGTGGGTCCCTCGTTAACTTCAGGTAATTAGAGTCCTCCGTCGCTGGTAAGGGTTGCTTTTGATTAACAGGGAAATTATTCAGATCAGATAGTTCATTAACATGGCAAGAAAAAGAATGATTAACTTAAGAAAGGGTGCATAACATTGATACAATTACATCAATTTGAGCTGACGGAATCGACTCGGTTGTTGAAGATTGATTCCGAGCAGTTGAGCCTGCTTAAAGAGGTACGTGCGATTATCGAGAAGGATGCCGATCAAATCATTACCAACTTTTATGCCCATGTTACGACGATTCCGGGTTTGAAAGCAATTATTGATCGTTTTTCTTCGGTGGATAAGCTTAAAATTACGATGAAGAAATATTTGCTCTCAATTTGTCCTGAGACGATTGACGAACAATTTATGCAATGGCGTGTGACTATTGGAGAAGTACATAATCGTATCAATTTACCGCCTTTTTATTATTTAAGCGCTAATCAGGTCTTATGTGATGAAATTATTCCCTTGATCTATAAACATTTCAAGAAAAAAACCGATTTGGCGCTGCGCTCAGCTTTAGCCTTTCAAAGAATTTTGAGTTTCGACCAGCAAGTTGTTATGGCTAGTTATATACAATCCTATATGACTGAGATTGATAAGAAAGCTGAATTGGAAAAGGCACTGTTTGAGATTGACAGTTTGCAGCGGAGAGTCAATGAAGCGAGCCAGGCTTTGGCGGCGACTTCGGAGGAAACGGCTGCATCTGCGGCTGAAATGAATGAAGCGACCACTCGTATTTCCGATAATGCTTCCGAAGCAGCAGAATTTTCGAGGAAAGTCGATGCTTTAGCTCAAGAAGGAGCGAGTAAAATTCAAATGATTTCTGAAACTATTCTGCGTTTGGCAGACATGGCCTCCGATATGCAGGAAAAAATGAACCAGTTGGATCAAAGTTCAGCCCGCATTGCTTCGGTTACTGATGTCATTCGAGAAATAGCTTCTCAGACTAACCTTTTAGCCTTAAACGCGGCTATTGAAGCGGCACGGGCCGGGGACAGCGGCCGAGGCTTCGGTGTTGTTGCTGAAGAAGTTAAGAAACTGGCCACCAATTCAGAACAATCGGTTCGGGAAATTAGTGCTCTTATTACCCAGAGCAAAGAAAATACCATTGCCGTTAATCAGTCGATTGAGGAAACTACGGATGCTATGAAAAGCGCAGCAGTAGAGGCAGGAGAAGTCGTCAATCGCTTCGGTGATATTATGTCAGCCATCAATTCCAGCATTCAACAAGTTCAGGGAATCGCTCAGCAGATTGATGCCTTAGCTATGACGGCAGGACAGATCGGAGCAGCCTCGGAAGATGTCGCTAATTCAGCCACATCGCTGGCGCAAATGGGCATGAGGGAATAGAGAGGGTTAAGTTGGTGGAGAAAATGTCTTTGCCTGAGGATGCCTTTTACATTCGGAGAATGTGGAGCTTTTCCCGAGCTCTTGACCTCGGGTTAGTTGATGAAGAGGTTGAACGCGGATTAAAGTTTGCGGTCGGGCAGCAGCACGGAGAACGGGTAGCTTATATTGCCATGCGTCTGGGCCGCAGTTTGGGACTTCATAAAACGGAATTGGTACATTTAACGGTGGCCGGGCTGCTCCATGATATTGGAGCCATGGGGTCCTTTAGGACTCACTATGGCAACGCTAAGCTTCTTAGCAAGCACTGTCTGGTCGGTTCAGCGATCGTTGAGCGGTTTCCTTCGGGAGCAATTCTTGCCCCTGCGATAAAATATCACCATGAAATGCCGGGTTCAGCTCGGAGCGCCTTGGGTGTTCCTGCTGATGAAGTCCCGCTGATGGCTAGGATTTTATCCTTAGCCGATCAGGTGGATTTGCATCTGTCTCGGCGTCAGCATACCCGTAAAGAACGGGAGGAACTATTACATTGGATTTCCAGGGAAAAGGGAGTTTCGTTTTTTTCTGAACCGGCAGCAGCCTTTGAACAATTAGCCGCCAAAGAATCCTTTTGGCTGGATATCGAGCAGCCGGATTTGCTGCAAATTGTTTTAGGACTCTTGTTTGGGAATTGGCATGTTCCCTTGATTAGAGAATTAGAAACTACGGGATTTACTGATGAGCTGGCAGCGACGTTCGCAGATCTTATCGACCAAAAAAGCAGTTTTACGGCTCGCCACTCACGGTCAGTGGCAGAGGTTGTGGAACGTTTAGCCGAAGGCTTGGGTTGGAGTGAACAGCAACGTCACGAAATCTATGTAGCGGGTTTGCTCCACGATTTAGGCAAGCTCTCTATACCGAAAAAGATCTTAGATAAGCAAGGGCCCCTAGATGCCTCGGAAGTAGATATCATCCGAACTCACACGTATTATACTCATCGCTTGTTGACTGAGGCCGGTTTCCCGACACGGATGGTTGAATGGGCTGCTCATCACCACGAACGTCTTGACGGCAAAGGTTATCCCTTTGCACTTAAGGATAAAGAAATCGATGTTGGCTCTCGGCTCATGACGATTGCAGATATGTTTGCTGCTTTAACTGAGGATCGTCCCTATCGTCCTGCCATGTCAACAACTGAAGCCCTCGATATTATTCAACGAGGTGCAGGCACTAGTGTTGACGGGGAATTAATTGTTTTAGCCAGGAGTCAGCTCTTCTGTCGTTAAGACAAAGCATTTTGTTTGCGCAAATTGCTTGCCTTTACGATGACTATATTATTGATAGTATGTGCCTTGCTGTAGTTGTTTGTTCGGTGATCAAGCAATTTAGAGAAAGCACATACTTTTTTTATTTAAGGACGAATTTATGGTAAAGTGGAATTATTGAATAGAGAAAGGCGCGATTACCTTGTTTTACCCTTTTGAAATGGAACGTTACCTTGAAACCTTGTTAGGCGAAAGGGATCCTTTGCTGCGGGAAATGGAAGAACAAGCTCTTCAGGAAACCATACCTGTGGTGACACCGGCAGTGGGGAATTTTCTCAGCTTGTTGGCGGCCATGAATAAAGCGCAGTCAGTTTTGGAAATTGGTACTGCCATTGGCTATTCTACGATCTGGCTGGCCCGAGGGGTTGAGAAGAGCGGAGGTCATGTTACGACCATCGACATGAATAAAGACCGCTTGTCACGAGCCAGAGGTTATTTCCAACGTGCGGGACTTCTGGAAAAAATCACAGCTCTGGAAGGCGATGCCCGCAAGATTTTGCCTAGCTTGACTTCAGGGTATGACTTTGTTTTTATTGATGCTGCAAAGGGAGAATATTTGGATTACTTAAAGCTGATCGATGGTTTAATTATCCCAGGCGGAATATTGGTTGTTGACAATGTTCTTTTTCGGGGCTGGGTAGTACCGGACAGTAATTTCGCCCCGAAATATGAGCGCATGGTCGGCGGGTTGAGGAAATTTCTGCAGGAACTTTGCGCCAATCCGGACTATGTGACTTCGGTTCTGCCGTTTGGGGACGGCGTATCTGTCAGCAGGAAAGCTGAAAAAGGGAGATAGTTATGGGAGAATGGCAGCCTCTCCGGAGATCATCCCAGCGATTTCAGGAAATAGACCTTTTAAGAGCCAGCGCAATCGTATTCATGGTGATTTTTCACGCAGTTTATGACCTTCATGAGTTTGCCGGAGCGGCTGTCGATTATCGAGCATCCTTCTGGTTTATCCTCGGCAAGACGTCGGCACTGCTCTTTATTCTCTTATCCGGGCTGTCCAGCGGTTTAAGTACTTTCCCCGTTCGCCGGGGTTTAAACATTTTGCTTTATGGAATGGGTGTTACCTTAGTGACGTATCTGGTTATGAAAGAGGAGTACGTCCGCTTTGGAATTTTACATTTTCTTGGGACAGCCATGATTTTATCTCCTCTCTTCAGGAGATTATCCTCGCGTCTCCTTGGGGTCATAACCGTTTTGACTGCTTTCTTAGGGTTTTGGTTTAAAACACTTACGGTTCAGACAAGTTTCTTCCTCCCTTTGGGTCTGATGTATGAGGGATTCAGCTCCATCGACTATTACCCGCTGTTCCCCTATTTAGCGGTGACTATCATTGGCATACTTATTTACAGGCATTTTTATGCCCAAGGAGCTGGAAACGGCAAACCTTCACAAAACTTCCTTCTCTGGAGCCGGCCAAGAATTAATTGGCGTCTTCCCGGATGGGTACAATGGTTAAGTCGGAATTCTTTAGGAATCTATCTGATTCATCAACCGATTCTTTTGCTGCTCCTATACTTAAGCAAACATTTGTAAGATAATAATGAAGTATCGGAGTTTCATTAAACCTGATCATAGAAGGGAGTAGGTATTGAAACGATGTTTGTCCATGAACATTTGATGCAGGCCGTATATTTTGCCCCGCGAGGGAGAAAACGGCTGTTGTTTTTGGGAACAAATATACAGCAGCGTTATTTAAGTCCGGAAGATAAGCTAATTGGCTTTGTGGGAGATGCGGGTGCCGGTAAGTCGCTGCTAATTCGGGGAATGTTTCCTGGTCTGGAATTGACGAATGATGATGACGGTATTAATATCCGGCCGCTGCCCTTAATGGAAGATGCGGAACGTAATCACTTCCGCTGTCATACCTACCATTTGGATGTCCGTTTTGAGTCGGCCTTTACCCAGCCCTGGCAAATTGCGGAGGCCATTCAGAAAGCCATTGCTAAGGGGCATAGAGTTGTTGTTGAGCATTTTGATCTTGTATATCCTCACTTGGGAGCCAATGCCGAAGTTTTAATCGGTGTCGGGGAAGAAGTCATTGTTACACGTCCGACGGTCTTTGGACCTGAACCGCAAAGTATTGCCGATATTGTTTTTGAGTCTATCAAATATAGGCGCATGGCCCATAGTGCCGAAGATCTAACATCGATGATTTTGGAAGAAATGGGTTTGGAAAGGCCCGAAGTGCATAGTGATATAAAGCATGGCTTTGTATTAGAACTTCCTGAGAAACCTGACATTGATTTAGACTTAGTGGAACAGCGCGTCTTAGACTTGATCAAAGCAGATCTGGCAATTTGTTTTGCCGATGACGAGCACATTCGAGTTGGCGAAATGATGTATCCCTGTACCGGTCCGCGCATCCACATTCGAAGAACTAGTGATATTAAAGGTTTTCACCTCCTTAAAGAATTTCGCTTTGATCCTATTGCCAGGCTTTATACCGTTGCTGGGATTGTTGGCGAAGGGGCGATGATAACTCGTTCGATTGATTTGTTTGGAGGCAGAAATCAAAACACAGACGGTAAGTAGAGGATAAATTATTTGTGTATTATTGGCATTTTTAGAAGCGATCTGGTAAACTAAATTAGCAAGCTATAGGTAAAGAAAGGTTAGGTTAATAATGCAGCGTTCATATGATCGGGCCGCAGATGGTCTGCGCCCTGTTAGAATTACAAGACAATTTACGAAGGCGCCGGAAGGGTCAGTTCTTATTGAAGTTGGTCAGACACGGGTTTTATGTACGGCGAGTGTAGAAGAAAAAGTTCCTCCCTTCCAAAAAGGGACGGGAAAAGGCTGGGTAACTGCGGAATATGCCATGATTCCCAGGGCCACCCAAACTCGAACCCAGCGCGAGGCGACCAAAGGAAAGCTCACTGGCCGCACTATGGAAATCCAGCGTTTAATCGGCCGCGCGTTGCGCTCCGTCGTCGACTTGAAAAAATTAGGTGAACGGACGATATGGCTGGATTGCGACGTACTGCAGGCTGACGGCGGTACAAGGACAGCTTCCATCACTGGAGCTTATGTAGCCTTGTTGGATGCCATACAGTATTTACTTGAAAAGAAGCTGATTAAAACGAATCCTATTATGGATACCTTGGCTGCGGTTTCCGTCGGCAAGGTTCTGGGAACTCAGGTCCTGGATTTGGACTATGAGGAAGACTCGAAAGCAGAAGTAGATATGAATGTGGTTATGACAGGAGCAGGAAAATTCGTGGAAATCCAAGGAACTGCAGAAGAAGTTCCTTTTGATCGTGCCGATTTGGATGTGTTTCTGCGTTTAGCGGAAAAAGGGATTCGCTCCCTCATGGAAGTTCAGAAGACAGCAATTGAGACGAATTCATGATGAAGATATTATTAGCTACTCAAAATCAAGGAAAAGTAAGAGAACTGCAGGAGCTGCTGGCTGATGAAGAGATTGAAGTAGTTTCGCTGCGGGATCTTCCCGATTGGGAAGAGGTTGAAGAAAACGGAGAAACCTTTGCTGAAAACGCGGCCCTAAAAGCCAGAGCAGCCGTGCAAAGAACTGGCCTGATTGCTTTGGCCGATGATTCGGGCTTGGAAGTCGATGCGCTAAACGGTGCTCCGGGGGTATTCTCTGCTCGCTTTGCCGGAGAGCCCAAAGACGATGAACGCAACAATGACAAGCTCTTGGGCCTTTTGGAAACAATTCCTGATGATAAAAGAACGGCCCGTTTCCGCTGTGCCTTGGTTATTGCGATTCCCGAAGGGAAAGAATATCTTACTGAGGGAACCGTCGAAGGGAAAATTCTCAGGGAGCGGCGGGGGACGGACGGTTTCGGTTACGATCCATTGTTTTTAGTGCCGGAATTGGGAAGAACTTTAGCTGAGATATCCTTGACTGAGAAGAATGATTTGAGTCACAGAGCTCGAGCCTTCCGCAAGGCGATTCCTATATTGCAGAGATTAAAAGGCTAGAAAAAAGCCCCCCAAAAAAGCTCAAAAAAAATTATAAATTATTGAGCATAAATTCTTGACGAATACGTGGAGATGAGCTATACTAATCAAGTCACCAATCGGGGCATAGCGCAGCTTGGCTAGCGCGCCTGCCTTGGGAGCAGGAGGCCGGGGGTTCGAATCCCTCTGCCCCGACCATTATTCCCAACTTGTCTAGGTTTAGGAGTAACCTGGGTTGACAATCGTAATCTCTCAAACTGCGCCTGTAGCTCAGTTGGATAGAGCATCTGCCTTCTAAGCAGGTTGTCGGGGGTTCGAGTCTCTCCAGGCGCACCAATTGATTTTACTGTACTATGGTGGGTGTGGCGAAGCGGTTAACGCACCGGGTTGTGGTTCCGGCATTCGTGGGTTCGAAACCCATCACCCACCCCATATTAGGAAATTAAGCCAAGATTTATTCTTGGCTTTTTTTATCTTCGAGAAGGTCAGCGCCGTATATAGTGCTGACTTTTTATTTTACCTACCGTATATGGCGGTTTTGAATACCCAAGCAGTAGATTTTCAGTGGCCTCCTTCGCCGCTAAGTATTTCTATTGGGTAAGGCGGCTCGGCCATAATGTCCACTGGACATTATTGTATCTGAAGCCCCGATGTTCAGCTTTAGCGTAAGCGAGTTCACTGTTTTAAATACTAAAACCTTCTCTGTGTTTTTTAGAAATACATGAGAAGGTTTTCTTTTATCTTTTTGCGGCGAGATGACTGCCGGTTAAAAATGTCTAAAGGAAATGTCTGGAGTGACCGGGAAGTTTTTCTTCAAATCTGGAAAAATTATTCTTCCCAAGATATAATTACGGAGAAACATGGGAATATCCTTGATTATGAACAAGGGATGTTTTTTGATAAGCAAAATTAGTTAAGGAAATACTGTTGATATGAGCAAATAGTTCTAAAAAGGAGAGTCGATCCTTTGAAGAATATCTTAAAACTATATAGTAATGACCTCAAAAGGATAAAGGCAAATCCCATTGCCTTAATAATCATTGCTGGATTATGTATCTTGCCCTCCCTCTATGCTTGGGTAAATATATTTGCTTGCTGGGATCCCTATGAAAACACCGGTTCAATTCCGGTGGCGGTAGTGAATCAGGACCAAGGTGTTACATATCAAGGAAAACTGATTAATATAGGCAATACCGTTGTCAATACACTAAAGACGAATAAACAGATTGGCTGGAAATTCGTGTCAGACAATGAAGCCAATTTGGGGGTCGTTGACGGGACTTATTTTGCAGTTATAGAGATCCCAAGCAATTTTTCAGCGAGTTTTGTTAGTTTTCTAACGGCTGCTACGAAGAAACCAGAAATAATTTATAAGGTGGATACGAAGGCCAATCCTGTTGCCGGCAAAATAACGGAGGCAGCTAAAAGTTCACTCGTGGACCAGATTTCAACCAGCTTTATATCTACCGTCAACACAAGTATTTTCACCTTGTTTAATAAAGTCGGTGCAGATGCAGAAGCGAATAAAAGCAAGATCATTCAATGGAAAGATGAAATAATCCAGATTAATCGGAACATGGGTTTGATCTTACCGCTGCTTCAGGACATCAACAGCCGGTCTGGTAACTTAAGCTCGTTCCTGACAGAAATCCAGGCAGCCATGCCGGGAGTGGATAATCAATTAAGCGATCTGGCTCAAATTAACGACAATAACTCGGCAATGCTTAAAACGACTCAGCTTACCTTAAACCAATCTTTTGATACGATCGAGGCAGGTTTGAATAACGCTCAAGCTTCAGTGAACAGAATCCATGATTTGCTGCAGAGCGTAAATTCCTCAGCAGCCAACACGTCCGCATCTCAAGTGAATTCCACCATTGGGCAGATAAACCTGGAGTTAGAGGCCCTTAATAGCCAAATAAGCACTATTATTACTTACTTGCAGAAATTTAATGATTTCAGTCCCAGCACACACCTTGCTAATCTAATTGGTTCTTTGCAAAGCATTAAAAACTCCTTGACAGCCGAAACCAATCAATTAAATTCTTTACAGCAGCAATTCAATCAGGCCAATACAATCAATCAAACACTGTGGCAGCAATTAAATGAGATAACAACAAATCTTAACTCCCAAATCATTCAGGCTGCTAATTTCTATAATGACAGCGCCCAAAAGGATCTAAATGTTATTGCGGGCAATCTGACCAATGCTGCCAATGATGCTTCAAATCTCATAACGTCGGCTCAGGGACTTCAAGCTCAAATCAATAGTCTTATGGGAACAGCAATTCAAGGCAGTCAATTGGCCGCCAAAGTATCCGGCGATTTAAGAAGCAGGTTGTTAGAGTATCAAGGGATTATCTCTGCTTTGAGCGATAAACTTCAGATGGTTAGTAATAATGACTTAGCGCAAATTTTAAGCATACTCCAGAGTAATCCTGAATTAATGGGAAGTTACATTGCATCACCCTTTAATTTGCAGGAGGAGTCTATCTATGGAGTGCCAAACTATGGCTCTGCTATGGCCCCCGTCTATACAGTGTTAGCTCTTTGGGTGGGAACACTCATCTTAACGTCCTTGCTCAAGACGGAACCTGCCTATTACGAAGGAATTGAGACCTTGTCGCTCCGTGAGAAACACTTTGGCAAAATGTTAACCTTTATCACGTTAGCCCTTGTGCAGGGACTCATTGTTTCTCTGGGTGATAAGCTTTTGTTAGGCGTGTATTCGGTTAGTACGCCTTTGATGATTATGGCTGCTTTAATATCATCACTAACCTTTGTCATTATCACCTATACCTTAGTTTCTCTGCTGGGTAATCTCGGCAAGGCTTTAGCCATTATTTATATGATCGTCCAATTAGCGGGAAGCGGGGGGACGTATCCTATTCAGGTTGACCCTTTAATTCTTAGAATACTCCAGCCGACATTTCCCTTTACCTATGCTATTGCCCTTTTTCGAGAGGCAATGGCCGGCCCGTTAATCAGCAGTGTTGCTTTGGATTTTTTCATGCTGATCCTCATTTCAGTCATATTCATTCTGTTGGGCTTTTTCCTTAAAAAGGTTTTATACGAGCACGTTCGTAAGTTCGAAGCGAATTTTAAGCTGTCGGGAATCGGAGAGTAAGTTTGAATTCTGTAATAGTTAGGAGCCTGGCATGAAAGAATTAATCGGAGTCTTTAGGCAAGATTTGAAGAGCATTATTACGAGCAAAGCAGCAATTTTAATTATTATAGGCTTAGGCATTCTGCCTTCGTTATACGCCTGGATCAATATCCGAGCCAGTTGGAACCCTTATGCCAACACAGGCAATCTTCCTATAGCAGTAACGAACGATGATCAAGGCACATCCTTTAATGGTCAAGAAATTAACGTGGGGAATCAGATTATTACAGAACTAAAAAAGAATAAATCCATCCACTGGATAATCCTCGATTCCTGGCAGGCAAACTATGGGCTCAATGAAGGATACTACTACGCTCTCATAGAGATCCCAAGCGATTTTTCGCAAAAGTTAGTAAGCCTGACAAGTGTAACTGCCCCCAAACCCCATATTACCTATAGGGTTAATGAAAAACTAAATGCTATCGCCTCCAAAATTTCCAATGCGGCAACACAGGAATTAGCCGATAGCATTAAAAGCAATTTTCTGGCAACAGTTACGAAGGAAGTCTTGGAAACCTTAAATCCCGTGGCAGGAAATATTCAGACCAACAAGGCTAAAATCCTGCAGATAAAAGATACATTGACTCAGGCTGGCAGTGACCTGGAAGCGATTCGAGGATTCATCAATAAGGCAAATACTAACTCCGAAGCTTTACAAGGTTATTTAAAAACTGTTAAAACAAATCTGCCTCAAATTACGGCCCAAATTAACAATTTACAAAGTGCCGCCGAAGCCAATAAATCTCTGGTGCTTTCTACAAAACAAGCGATTAACAACACGGCTGCAGAGATGAATAACGATTTGATTCAGCTGGAAGCCATTAATCAGCAAAATCAGCTCTTGTTGTCGACCTTGAAGCAAATGGCCTCGACTTCAGATTCAGGTAATCTGATAAATATTATCAATGAACTCTCAAGTCCTCTTCATTCGGCCAATAATTTAATCGATGCCGATATTAACAGCTTAGAATCTATCAATAAAAGTTATCCCAACGGCTCAATAAGCCAATTGATAAGCATGCTTAAGGATTTGCAAGGATTAGTCAGCGATGAAGAAACAAAAGTAAACGCACTCAAAACACTTCTTAATAACGGCGCTTCCCAAGCGTCTCTAACTTCGGCTATTGATCAAGTTTCTGCTCTAAATCAAGAAATTGCCAATAACCTAGTACCAATAACAAATAATTTTTATTCTGCGGGGCTAAAGGTTTTTAACAATCTCTCGGATAATTTTACAAGCGGCTTGGATAATATTAATACGATCCTGGAATCCACAAAGGTTATTGTGCCTCAGTTAAATGCTTTAGCCAATTATGGTATAGCGGGCAGTGAGATATCCAGACAAGAGGCTAGTGATTTAAACAATCAACTCGCAAATCTTCAGAACGAATTAAATCAATTACAGGTTAAACTCAAGGACTTAAACGAAAATAACCTTAATACGATGATTAATTTAATGAAAATGAACCCTGGCCAGGCTGCCAGTTTTCTCTCCTCGCCTATTGATGTCAAAGAAGTTGATATTTACAACATGAAGACGTTTGGGGAGGGCTTAACCCCTTTTTATACTGTTTTAGCTATTTGGGTGGGAGGCCTGCTGTCCTCGTCTTTATTGAGTGTTGAACATACTGCTTATGGAGATAATGAGAAAAGAACATTGACGCTGATCCAAAGACATTATGGCAAAATGCTTTTATTTATGGCCATTTCCCTTGTACAGGCGATTATCGTAACGTTAGGCGACAAGTAGTTATTCCGGCAAATATGCCCCTAATGCTCGGCTTTGCTTTGCTTTCGGGGATTTGCTTCACCAGCATCATTTTCACCTTGGTCTCAATCTTTGGCAATGTTGGTAAGGCGATTGTTGTGGTCATGATGGTTTTTCAGATTGCCGGCTCCGGGGGAATTTATCCTATTCAAACAAACCCGAGAATCTTTGGAATCCTGCAGCCTCTCTGGCCTTTTACTTATGCTATCGGAGGATTTCGGGAAGCGATAGCAGGTCCATTATGGGGCAAAGTAATCAACTATGCAGCTGCTCTGCTTATCTTCAGTCTTGTATTTCTCTGCCTGGGGATTTTAAAAAGGCCCTTTCACAGGCTTACGGAACTAATGGAGCGTAAATTTAAGGAATCGGGACTATAGGTGCTCAAAAAGGGCAGAGGGATTATCAGTCATAACATAGCAGGATTTGGGAACATTACTAAACGAGAATTAGGTTTTATCCAATCGTAAGGGGGCCGTTGCCTAATGAATATCTATCCGTTTTTATAAATAAAACCAGGCATATAAGAGGATAAAACACTATATAGGCATGGTTTTGTTTAATGAGGGGCGTTTCTCACGAGGGGATTAAAAGAGGAAGGACTGAGAGTCTAACGATGGGAGATCAAAACAAGCTGGGAAAGTATGGCTTAACGGCTCTGATTACTGTTGTTTTTATTGTCTTGTTAGTGGCCTTTTTCTACTATGATCGTCAGAACCGGATCTCTGACGTTATTCAGGCCTGGGGCATTTGGGGAGTTGCTTTCGCAATTTTACTGATGACGGCAATCTGCATGACGCCCATACCCTCAGAAGGGCTGGTTATTATGTTTTTGAAAGTCTTTGGAGTGTATGAAGGGGTCTTCTTTGCCTGGATCGGTTCGACATTTAGCTCCCTGGTTATTTTCATTCTTGTGCGATATTATGGTCAAACCCTGATGAAAAAACTTATTTCGCCGGAACGTTTCAACACAGTTGATAATTGGGTCAAAGGCAAAGGGTCTTTCGGGTTGCTAGTGGCCCGGCTGCTTCCTATCCCTGCCTTTGCTGTTAATTATATAGCAGGCGCCATGCCCTCGATGCAGTTATGGACTTATCTCTGGACCGCTGCGGTTTCCATGATTCCGTATTATATCGGTACGGCTCTTGTTTTTTTGGGAATTGCGCGGGCAACCTGGCTCTGGCTGGTTTTGGGATTTGCTGCCCTGGCACTATTCTGGGGAACGAGTTATTTTCTTAATAAAAGAAAAACGGTATTTTAGAGGGTTTTGGCATAGCTTATACTCCCTAGTAAAAGCTTCTCTGAGCGCTTATGCATTTTGCAACGGCCTATCTTACGATTGGGTAAAAATAATTTTCGTGCCCCCCTTAAAACCTCCTTTATATACGTAAGAAATAATAGTACGTACTAAAGCATAAAAAAGGGGATTATGATAAGTTATGAACAAAATACAGCACATGAAAAGAAAAATAGCTATCGCCGCAACATTTACCTTACTTACCCTGCCTGTTGGTTCCGCTCTGACACTCGCTGATACTGTTTCCTCTGCCGCTTCGGCAACCAATGCAACTACAGCTGCAGCTGCAAATTCAGATTCAAATACAAATACAAATACAAATACAGCTGTGCCTCCCTTAGATCCGACAGTGCCTGTAACGGTATCTCCAGCGACTGTTGTTGATGGTAATGGCAATACCGTCACAGCCGAAAATTGGTTCACAGATTTATTAGGCAAAATTCAGCTTATGTTGACCTCTGATCCTGTTAATAAGGCTTCTATTAATGAGCACCATGCTTTAGCAAATCTAGCCGAAGCTAAGAAACTTATGCAGCAAGGAAATTCTCAGGCAGCTGAAGCCAGTCTATCTCAATACTCAGACAAGATGAGTCAAGCTGAAAATTTTATCAGCCAAGCAAAAGATCCAAACAGTGAAACGGCTAAAGCCCTCACTATAGCTCTCGCAAATGTGAATTCAAATAATATTGAGGTGTTAAGCAGTTTATTGGATAAGCTTCCCCCCCAAGCTGCTCAAAGATTAGCCTTGAATATTGTTAAAACTATGGAAAAGGCTGTAACTAAATTGCCTGCTGAAGAGACGGATTCCACCGCGGGAACGACTTCGAGTACTTCTTCGAGTACGAATTCGAGTACGACGGTTCCTTCCGGTACTTCTGCATCAACGTCAGGATCTGTGACTGATTCCGGCTCAGTGACAGCAAACTCGAGTCCAACAAATACTCAACCGGTAACAAATAATACTAAGCAATTAGAAAAGGATGCTAAAGTCGCTTTAGAAAACTTTAAGAAGTCCTTGAAGCAAAATGTAAAGCTTAACCTGGATGATCAAGACCAGGATGAGGATAATTCTGGGACCCAGCAAGTTACACCTGCTCGGCATACTCCGATGACTCAAGGAGTCATGATGTCCGGCCCTGAGGCCGGCTCCAATTCTGTTCATCCTTCAGTAAAGGGATCACCAAATTCAGAGCATGGAAATGGACCAAAAAGTAAAAGTCACGGCAGAGAAGACCATCAAAGAGATTAGAGATGGGGTAACTGAATCCTCTGAAATGGTAAGGTAACAATAGCTGAAAAAGCTCCCGTACACTTCAGCAGTGTGCGGGAGTTTCTATAGCCAAAAGGTTTATGGGAGTTTTTTGATGCTCATGATTACAGAAACGCAGACGAAAGCCTATGGTTTTAATCGTGGTATCTAGTGAAACTATTCAGCGATACATTGCTTCGTTTATCGAGTACGAGGCCTTTCTGGAAGGTATTCGAGTTGAATACGTGAATCCTAAATACACTAGCCACTAGAAATGGATTTCGGTTTAATCACCCAAGAATTCCACCCGCTTCAGCCGTGGGAGTGTCAAAATTATGGTATACTGATATTCAAGTAATAATCAGGGTAGATAAGGAGAGAAAATTTTGGGCAAAGCTAAACCTACCCCCGATGATCTGCGTCGTCAAATTGGCTACAATATGATTACCTTTTTGGGTGTCTTTCTTTTTTTGCCCATCATTTGGTTTATTCATCTTTTTTCCAAAGACTCAAGCTTGTATTGGCGTTGGGGTATTAGTTCGGCCGTCCTCATCATAATCAATATCGTTTTATATTATTGGAACTATCCGGAGAATTGGCTAAAGAATTTGCTGTTTTTGATAGGAATTGATCTGATCATTTTACTATCCGAATATTTTTGGTTATTACGGAGCATGGGGTAACAGTGTGATAGGTAAACCCAGGTTACAAGTTATAGTAGTTTATAGTGAATTTGTTGTGAGTTTATGGTTTGGGCAAGTTGTAGTCTATCCCTTGTCTTTTTGTAAGATATATGGTATTATATTCTCTGCTACGTGATTTCAACATGCGGGAGTGGCGGAACTGGCAGACGCACTGGATTTAGGTTCCAGCGGGCAACCGTGCAGGTTCAAGTCCTGTCTCCCGCACCATTTAGAAACGTTCAAGTACGCTTGAGAGTAAGACTCAAGCGTACTTTTTGATTTTGTACGTATAAGGTGGATTTGGACGTAAATTAACGCGAGTCCAGTGTGTTGGTTTACGGCGAGTCCAGTGTGTTAGCGTTTAGAAAATTATGGATGCCTCCACAAATAAAAGGGAGGTATTGTTTTATGGCAAAAAGGGTACGTAAGGTCACACAATCATTGATTCGTTGGGAGGATACGCTAAGTATGTTCCTAGCTGAAAAGAAGGCACAAGGCCGATCGGACACGACAATTCATGATTATGATTATCACATCCACAAATATTATCGTTTATTTCCCGATGGCAATTTACAGGCGAACCTATACGCCTATATGACTGAAAAGATTGCCCCAGCCACATACAACATTCGGTTAGCGTATTTGAAAGGATTCTACAAGTGGTGTGTGGAACAAGGTTATATGGATGAAAACCCGCTCAAGAACCTTTCAAAACGTCGAGCTGAGCCAAGGATTGTTGAACTGGATACTGAAACACTCACAGAATTGGTGAAATTGCCTGATGTTCGAACTTATGCTGGCTTGCGAGACAAGGCACTTATATTCTTGACGATTGATACAGGTATTAGGCCAAAAGAGGCATGCCAACTCACCAAACATGATTTTAATTCCCGTACTCTAGAGATCTTCATACGTGCGGAGATTGCAAAAACAAGAAATCAGCGAATCTTACCTGTCAGTCAAGCAACTGCCTCGTTAATCTCACAACTCATTGCAGTTCGTCCTCGTGAATGGATAGATGTAACGCCAATTTTCGCCTCTGCCGATGGGACGATGCTGAACAGACATACTTGGGGTGACCGCCTAGAGAAGTAATGCCAACCAATTGGGCGTTAAAATTCGCCCTTATTAGCTTCGACATGCATTTGCTCTAGGCTTTCTCCGCAACGGTGGTAACGCATTATTCTTACAGCGGTTAATGGGACATACGGACTTATCCATGACTAGACGTTATATTGCAGCTACTGATGAGGACTTGAAAGTTGCACATTCAACTGCATCGCCGTTGATGAACTTGATTAAGCCTAAAAGGGTCGGCAAAATAGTTTAATTAACATGTGAATAGACATTCTGAAATAAACGATTTCAGTCGTTAACAAGTTCATGCTGTCGTCAAAAACGTCAGGAAACAATATATGTATAATGGGCATGGAGATGTTGTTCAATTAGCTGATACGTCAGGGAATGTCAC
Source organism: Desulfosporosinus acididurans (assembly GCF_001029285.1). Classification (GTDB taxonomy): domain Bacteria; phylum Bacillota; class Desulfitobacteriia; order Desulfitobacteriales; family Desulfitobacteriaceae; genus Desulfosporosinus; species Desulfosporosinus acididurans. Next base: position 44,374 of record NZ_LDZY01000015.1, on the reverse strand, counting down.
AAAGAATTATGACTATGATGCTTTTGGGAATGAGAAAAATATTGACCCTAATGACACTAATGTATTCAGGTATTCAGGAGAGTATCTAGATTTAGAGACGAATACCTACTACTTGCGGGCAAGAAATTATGATCCGACAACAGGCCGATTCTTGAATGAAGATACAAATACAGGAAAAACAATAGACCCGTTAAGCCTGAATCTTTATACTTATTGCTTTAATAATCCTATTTTATATGTTGATATGAGTGGAAATTGGCCTGAGTTTACAGACGTGACGAGAACTTCTGCAAAATGGTTAATAGCTAACCCAGTCAACGTATACGCAACTCAACAGGGGTGGTTTAGCGATCTCTATTATAAAGCGGGTTTTGTCAGGGATTCAGGTGGCGTATACCATGCGAGGCAAGATGCTTTGCAGCAATATGCCGGTTATAATGATTTCTATGATACTGTTTTCAATTACTCCACAAGCATGGATAAAGCAAAATTTCAATTTAATTACGGAGGAACAGATTATATTTTCTGGGCATGGAAAGGAAATTATCTTAACCTTGGAGCTGGTGCAGAAATGGGTATATACTCAAGATTAAGTATTTGCGGTGTTAAGACAGATCAATGGCTGGCAGATACAAGTGATGCAATGCCAATAACATTGTCTCTTAAAGATAATAAATGTAACGTTATATTTTCTTATAATCCTAACGAACCACAATGGTGGGTAACGGGTTTTAATCCGTATTATCAAGGTGATCAAGCAGATGCAGATTACCTGACAGCTATTTATACAATTGATTTTTCCAATAAAACTGATATGTATAATGCTTTTATTAATTCTAATGCATACTTGGATAATAAAGATAAATGGTCGATATCAAAAGATAATAAATATTTGTTAACATATACATTCTAGTGTTGGACAAAGAAGTTAGAGTATATTAGTTGTGTTAGCGGATATTACAATGGTACAAACCAGAAGGGGATAGGTTATGCGTAAAATAACATATGCTATTTTATTAATTATCATAGCATGTTTACTAAGTTCATGTTCGCTAGGAGGGTCAAGAGCGGGAATTCTTAACAAAGAAAGTGACGATAAAAAAGCAGATGCTCAACTAGAACAAGTGATTGTAGCTATACAAAATCAAGATAAAAATGCTTTAAGGGCAATGTTTTCAAAACAAGCTTTGGCTGAAGCTAAGGATTTTGATGGAAGTATGAATTACTTATTTAAGCTTTTTCAAGGCAAGGTTCAGTCTAAAAAGAATGATGGGCTAATAGTTGATGAGTCGGACAATTACGGGCATAGTACAAATGAGGTAAAATCATTTTATATTGTCGAGACTGACAAACAAAAATATCTTTTCTTTCTTTTGGAATACACGACAAATACAGACCAATCTAATGTTGGTTTATATTCATTACGTGTGATTAAAGCCGAGGATGAAAATACGCAATTTAGTTCATGGCAAAAAATGAAAATTGCCGGAATATATAAACCGTAACAATAGCCTATCAAAAGCTGCCTTGAATTTATTTCTAAAGGCGGCTGTCTCTTTTGGAATGAGCCATACAAGGTTAAGGCTTGCCTTAACATGGCTATCATATTACATAGTTTCCGAAACGGCTAATGGCGCGAAGCCATTCATCTCGACCCTTGACCGCTCTGGGGAGACGTGCTATTAATATATTTGACCTTAGTGCCGTATTGAGCTAACATACGCACATTTTTCGCTAGCCGGAGACCCTTTAATGCATTATCATGATTATTTCTAGCTAATGCTAAGAGAACCACTGAGAGGTTCTCTTTTTGTGTGTAAAAAATAAATGTGTGTACTTCTCAAAAAAATCCAGCAAGAATTGAAAACGAGCATAAGATAACGACATTTGAGACTGCTAGAAAATTAGTAACCCAAGATTCAAAACTCGTACTTGAAATATTGCGAAATGCGGTTGAGAGGTATTCTTCTTGGCCCTTAAACCGTGAACGGCTAAAGGGAGGATTTTTCGGTTTTTGATGACGCCAGTTTTGCCATTAATAATTGTTATAAGATTGAGCTGATTTCTTCCTCAATAAATTATTGACACAAATAAATATAATATGGTAAAATAATTATTTTTAATTTTTCTTGTTTTGTGATATACTTAGGGTGGTAGTCTGGAGGTAGACGGTATGATATTTAACGTTGGTGACAAGATTATATATCCAGTTCATGGGGCTTGTGTTGTAGAAGCAGTTGAAGAAAAAGAGATCTTAGGGGAAAGAAAACTCTGCTACATTTTGAACATTCCTCAGGAGAAATTGCATGTTATGGTTCCAATGGACAAAGCTGTCGATGTAGGTATGCGTCAGATAGTTAACCATGAGATATTGGAAAATGTACTCAGTGATTTTAACCTTGGAAATACTGACCCGATTATTCTTGAAAATCAACGATGGTGCAAAGATATTAATAAAAAGAAATTTAAAAGTGGTGACATTTATAAAGGTGCGGAAATTATCCGTGATTTAACACGTAAGGGTCAAATAAATAAACTTGGGGCAGATGACGTAAACATGTTGAATAATGCACGTCATGTTTTTGTCAGCGAGATAATGGAGGTTAAGGGCCTTAAAGAAGAACAAGCAGTTCGTTTGTTGGATGAAGTGTTGAACTCCTAGAGATAATCTCAAATACGGTTTTGATAACGTTTTGCTTATTCCTGAAGTCCTGTTTTATTATTCTCGGTATACCATATTTAGGAAATATCTATTTGAGAAATAGCTTATTAAGTATTTGACTTATTTCTTCATTACAGTTATACTTAATAAGCTCGTTAATATTTGCGGATTTACGAAAACCTTCCTCTGTTGCCTAAAGCTATAGGAAGCAATAACTACTTCCCATGTAGCGCGGGTAATATATTTTGGAGGTTTTTTTAATGCTTGAAGACAAAATTTTAACATGCAAGGATTGTGGCAGTGAGTTTACCTTTACCGCTTCCGAACAAGAATTCTACGCAGAAAAGGGATTTGCTAACGAACCTGGTCGGTGCCCAAAATGCCGTTCTGCCAGAAAGGCACAAGGCAGAAACAATAGTGGATACTCTCGCCCTCAAAGAGAAATGTTTCCTGCAATCTGTGCTAATTGTGGAAAAGAAACGACAGTGCCTTTCCAACCGACGGGTGATAAACCAGTATATTGCCGTGACTGTTATCAACCACGCACGAGAAACAATTGGTAATTATTTAATCGACCGAAGCCTTTCTAGGGTTAACACCCAGGAAGGCTTTTTTTATTTACTGTCGTTCAACGCAATGTTATTTAACTTTGAATCTAAATGCTCATTTGGATAATCATGTTTATCAGTATTCCTATTGGAAAAGGCGGCTCGGCAATAATGTCCACTGGACATTATTGTATCTGAAGCCCCGATGTTCAGCTTTGGCGTAAGCGAGTTCGCTTTATAGTGAGAATAAAAATGGCAAGAGCGTTGGAACAACACATTTCCAACGCTCTTGCCATTTATTGTCTTACTTTGTTAAGATAGCATCTTCTTGAGCTTGAGTAATCGTTCCGGCTGTAACCAGTTTATCTAAAGCTGTTTTTAAGCCGGTGTTCTCTTTAGGTTGAGGCATAGCGTTCGTAATTGCAGTTTCTTGGTCAGCGGTGATGGTCCCTGCACTAACGAGGCTGTCAAGAACGGTTTTCATATCTGTTTTAGTGCCGCTTTTTCGAGCTGTTTGCATAGCATTTTCGATTGCCGTTTCTTGAGCTTGGGTAATGGTACCTGCAGTGACTAAGCTATCGATTGGGTTTTTATGTTCTTTTCCCTTGAGGCCTTGATCTTTAGGTTGGGGCATAGCGTTCGTAATTGCAGTTTCTTGGTCAGCGGTGATGGTCCCTGCACTAACGAGGCTGTCAAGAACGGTTTTCATATCTGTTTTAGTGCCGCTTTTTCGAGCTGTTTGCATAGCATTTTCGATTGCCGTTTCTTGGGCTTGTGTAATGGTTCCTGCGCTTACCAGACTATCGAATGGATTGACACGTTGAGGCATGGATGCTTTTAGAGCATCGTTAATAGCCGTTTCCTGGGCAGAGGTTAAGGTACCAGAAGATACTAAGCTGTCTAATCGACTTTTCAATCCTCCGTCAAAACCTCTTGAGTGAGACATTTGCGGTATTTTCGTTTGAGCTGATGATTGACTCATAGTTCCTGCAAAAACTGTAGATGAGGATAACAAAGTAATGACGGCTGAAGCAAGAGCAATTTTGGTTGTTTTGTTGAATTTCATAATTAAACACTCCTTGAAATCAATTTTGTAGTTTATCCAAGTATACCTTTGATTTCAGAATGTACGCTGAACGTACGCTGAATGTTTGCTGAAAAACTTGTTAGGATTTTGTGAATTCACGTCCCCCATATTTTTGCTCAGCGTGTACTTTTGGCAAGGTATTTAATAGAGTACAGTCCCTAAAATTCAAAAGTTAACGAGTGAAATTATAACTATGGCTAATGAATCTAGGAACAAGCTGCTGCTACGCAGGAAATCACAACAAGCATAGAGGGAATTTCCGTAATGGCCGGAAAACTTAACGAAATTGCACTTGATTTATAGGTTTACTAGAAAAAAACTATCAGAAAAGTATAATCTCAGGAATTGCTTATTTAATAAGAATGTTGAAGAAGCTTATGATATTGATAACTTTAAGCTGAGTGTGTACACATGATGATCATAGAAAATAGAATAGATTATTTAGTAAGAAAGAGCAGCTGTAAAATACGGCTGCTCTTTCAAATGTAAATCACATAAGGAAGATCATGCTCCTCACGATGCGGAAGAATGAATTAAGCGTTTGCTGCTATACCGCCAAAAATTAAATGAAGAATAACCAACACCAAACCAATAATCAAGGCTAAAGCTGCGCCAATTATTCCGAAAATAAACATTCGTTACACCTCCTCTTTTTAGATATCATAAGAAGAGATCGAGAAGGTTTTGATACATTGTATGCAGCATGTCCGTAAATGGTTAAGGAGTAAATATTAAATTTTTATTAAGGATAAAATGTTACATCTTGCGACAAAAAATCCCGTGGACAAAGTACTATACTTTAGTTAATAAAATATGAAAGAAGTGAATTATCAATATGTCTCTATGGAAAAGAAACTCAAGATTATGTTTAATCCTAAGTCTAATTACCCTTATCAGTTTTGTTTTTCCTGCAGCAACATTAGCAAATTCTTCGCCAACGATTACTCGCTTAGCAGGTGTTGATCGTTACGAAACAGCATCCCAGATCGCTGTGTCGGGCTGGTCTCAGTCTAATTATGCTGTTTTGGCCTTCGGGGGAGACTATCCTGATGCGCTGTCTGCTGCCCCTTTAGCCAAGAAATTTGATGCTCCTATCTTATTAACAGATACCGGCAGTTTGCCAACAACTACGAAGCAAACATTGTTAGATTTGCACGTAAAAAACGTAAAAATTATTGGCGGAACAGCAGTAATATCTCAAGCGGTCGAGTCTGAACTTCAAACGATGGGCCTGCAGACAACAAGAATTTATGGGATTGATCGGTATGCGACTGCGATTCAAGTTGCCCAACAAGTGAGTCCGAATCCTTCAACCTTGTTTGTTGTCACCGGCGAGGACTATCCCGACGCGTTATCCGTCGGCTCCATCGCTTCCCTAAAGCAAAGTCCAATTATTCTTGTACCACATGATGTTATACCTGATGTCGTTAAGAATTACATTGCAACGCTCAATATCAGCAAAACCTATATTGTTGGAAGTTCGGACATCATTAGCGATCAAGTTGCCCAACAGTTCCCAAATGCTGAACGGATCCCAGGGGCTGATAAATATGCCAGAAACATAGCCGTAAATCAATTATTTAATACGGATTTCAAGTCAGACAGTGTCTGTTTAGCCACAGGTGAGGGCTTTGCTGATGCCTTAACAGGAACAGCCTTTTGTGCAAAACTATCTGAACCTCTAGTCCTTATTAATACTGATTCTCCGACAAATACGAGAAGTTATTATGAGCAAAGGTTTACCAAGGCAAGTAAGGTTTATGTATTTGGCGGGACAGGGATTATTCCTGAATCGGTAATTACTGATCTGAATTCGTTTAGTTCTGCGAATACTTCAGGCCAGGAGACTCTGAAGTTAAGTGATTTCACTAAAGTTGGGACGACCACTGCAACTTTTAAGTACCAAGTACTTGATCAAACCGGGAAAGACATTACGTCAACCGTTCCGGCAACACAATTATCAGCCGTTGCTTCCGTAAAATCATCGATTTCCTTAGATCCAAGTAAAGGTATCGGTACGATAACTTATAACTCTTCTTCAGATGTAGATAAACCGATTACTATAACCCTTGTGGACCTAAACACCGGCAGAGTTGTGAGCTACGATTCTTCCTCGGCTGATGCTGCTGCAAATGGAAATACCATAATTGGAAACCGTAGGACTCTTAGCTTGAGCAATTTTTCCAAAACTGGGGCGACTACTGCAACCTTTAAGTTTCAGGTACTCGATGAAAATGGCAAAGATATTACGTCAACCGTTCCAGCTGCGCAGTTATCAGCCGTTGCCTCGGTAAGTTCATCAATTACTTTAGATCCAAGCAAAGGTCTCGGTACGATAACTTATAACTCTTCTTCAGATACGAATAAACCGATTATTACTCTCGTAGACTTAATCACCGGCAGAGTTGTGAGTCTTGATACTTCTTCCAGTACCGGCCCTTCAAGTTCTCCTGCCCCTGCTAATAATTCGACGTCTGGAAATCCAAGCCCCAGTCAATATTCAGATCAAAAGGTCAGTAAAATTACGATAAACTCAACGAAACTGGCGACAACCCCTGCTGATGGAAATAACACAGTTGGTTATGCAACATATATTGTGACTGATCAATATGGCGCTGATATTACAAACACATATCTTGCAAATAATATTCAATTCACCTCAAATGTGGGCACCATTACAGCACGGAATGGTTTAATCCAATTGAGATTTTTTTCGAATATTAATCCCCTATCGCTCACAAACGTTACAATAACCGGTGTTGACTCGAATAGCAATGTTACAACAACCGCAACTTTAAGCCTATAAGGATTTTTCGGTTAAATTCATTATCATGAACTAAAGCTAAGTTTTCTATCAGTTGACCATCGCAATGAATAGGACAGCAGAGAAAGAGAGGGAAATAACGCCCTCTCTTTACTGTTTGTTTTTTTATGTTCGATGGTCCTGAATGAAGCTATGAAAAATGTCTTATTCTCATTGCAGCGTATTAAAAATGAGAATGCTTCTCGAAGCTAAGAGCTTTCCTTTTAAAGGCACTTTGAATAACTCTTTGGGTAATGTCATATATTTAAGGTTTAATGTAATATATTTAAGGTTTAATGTAATATATATTTGACATTAATTCATATATGCATTATAGTTATATTCGAGGTGATAATATGGCCAGAAACTTAAAAATTAAAGTTGCTCGTGCAGAACTTGATATGACCCAAAAGGCTTTAGCTGAAGCCGTGGGAATATCTCGTCAAACGATGAACGCCATAGAACAGGGCGAATATAACCCAACAATCAGGTTATGTCGCAATATATGCAGGGTGTTGGGGAAATCTCTTGATGAGCTGTTTGGGGAGGAGAACGAAGATGCGTAAAAACAATCTGGATGAGATGCAAGAAAAGAAATTATTGAGTATCGAACATAACGGCATGTGGCTGGCCTTTTGGGGTCTTGTGGCAGCTATTATGATTCAAACATGTTTGGGTGCCGATTTTAAACAGTTAGCCGGAGAATGGGTTATTCTTATGGTGCTTAGTATTTATACGTTAATCGCTTGTATCAAGAACGGGATTTGGGACAGACGCTTAAAACCGAACTTAAAAACGAATACTTTGATGAGCTTGCTTGCCGGCTTGGCTGTGTTTGTAATCTTCGGAATCGAATTTCATCTCAATAATCAGCACGGTTTAGTACTTCCGACGGCTGCATTTATTGGTATCTCCACATTTTTGCTCTGTTTGGCCGCCTTACAGTTTACAAGTTATTTATATAAAAAAAGAAAAGAATTACTTGAGCAGGCATGTGATAAATAGAAAAAAGCAGCAGCTCATTTGCTCTGGTCTAGACAAATGAGCTGCTGCTTTTGTGCTTTAAGGAGCCTCGATAATCGAGACTCCTTTGTTTTTATGGTTGAAACTTTCTATTTTGACTCAATGGTTAGCATTACTCCGGTACCATATATGGAAATGGAAATATTGGCAATATGGTCTTGCTTTTTCGCTGAAAAATTAATAACTTTTTCTTCATGAGTAATTGTCCAGCCGTCCTTTTTTAAAAGGGCCTCATAATTCTCAAATACTTGGGTATCCTTTGCGTTTTGGATAATGTATGTTGCTTTGCCGAGGGGCTGCGCAGTACTCGCAGGTTTATAGGAGACTGCTGACTTGATACCGTTGTAGGCGGGGAGGTATGAGAATTCTTTTGTATAGGTTTTGGCATTACTGGAATTAGAAGAAGTATTTGCAGTATTATTAGCTGTTGTATTGGGGGGTTTGGTACCACACGAAACTACGGCTGTTAAGATCATTAATACCATTAAACAATAGAATGCTTTTTTCACGCCATCTCACCTCTGTAAGTATAATACTATTAAATTTTAATATATATTCAAATATGATGTCAAACGACGGCGTAAATACAGTGAACTTGTTCAGCTAAAGCTGAACATCGGGGCTTCAGATAAAATAAGGTCCAGTGGACATTATTGCCGAGCCGCCTTTCTCGATAGAAATACGTAGCGGCGAAGGAGGACTCTACTCCACCTGAAGTTAACATACGTATTTTTATGCCTGCGCTATGTATGAACTAGCAATTTTTAACTGAACTAATTTAAACAATTTTAAACTCTTATAGGATAGGAGTTCGAGAAATTATTCGAGAAATTGATTCTATAAATTAATTCTATAAAATGTTTTCGAGTGTAAATTTTTCTGTCTCCGAAATGTGACTGATCAAGAGTTCTAAGGTTGAAACTTCACCAAGAGAAAGGGGAAGGTTTTGGGTTACTAAGTATTTGTCAAGGCGAGATAAACTGAAATCAATTTTGTCGATTTCTTGATGATCGAGAAGAATGGTCCACCAGATTTTATTTTTATCCCAGCGTTGTTGAGTTTCCTTTAATTTATTTTGAGCCATGGCCCATTGCTGGCCGGATATGGATTGTTCGACGGTTGAGATCTGGGAGTCAAGACTTTGAGTTGTTCTTTGAATAAATTCATAAGATACCAAAGATCCTCCGAGCAAGAGGATAAGGATAATGACAACCGTTATATGGGTACGCAAAAAGTTTCACCTCGATATTATGTTTAATGATTGATTTTGTTTACTTGTTCTTAATATTCGAACTGCTTTTAGTTTGAACAAAAAGTGTATCCGAACTATCCAAAGAAGCCAAGAGGACGCCCTCCAGGCGGTCAATCTTTTGTTTTTTTAGTTCGTTCATTAACCAGTTGAGATCTTTATTGCTTTGCCGCAGATTTTTCTGATTTAGAACTCCGTCCATAATAAGTGTTAAAGGCAGTCCTTCGTATTGAGTTTTTAGCATAAAATCCTTGGGAATTGTAGGCCTATTTTGAGATTTGGGAAAAACACTTAGTTGTCCGTTTGTCTCTAAAACTGCAAATTCAACTTCGGAGATGTTGGGTACATTTTTAATACGCAGTTCTTCAAGTAAATCAGTAAGACTGTAACGATTTTTTTTCAACTCATCTTCTAAGATTTTTCCCCGTTCGATAAGGACACTTGGTGTGCCGCAGATAATAGCTCTGGCCCGTTCGCTTTTTAAAGAAATCCAAGCCAAGGTGATGCCTGTTAGGAGCAGAACTAAAATGGGAATAATACCGCTGAGAAGGGGGACACCGATATTTTCACTCGGAATGGCAGCCAACTCTGAAATCATGATAATAACGACCAGTTCAAAAGGCTGCAGCTGACCTATCTCCCTTTTCCCCATTAAACGAAGGGCAATAATAACTAAGCCATATAATATCAGAGTTCTAAGTACAACAATGATCATTTGCGATACTCCTTTTGGACGATTTGAGCATTAACGATTCCTTGCAAAAAGTATAGTTCCCTCAAATTTTGTCTGTTATCCCTTTTGAATCATCATTCCTTCTTCACATTTTCACCATAATTTGGTGAATTGCTAGTTTCACGGTATAATGGTCAAGAACAGAGTTTTTTTCAGAGGGTTACTTTTCCTGTAACAAATCTAACAAACATACAGTCAATAACGAGGAGGTTTGTTCGTGGAACAATTAAATGTGCTGATTTTTTCAGCGTCCTTTGGCGCTGGGCATGTTCGCGCCGCAGAAGCAATTATTGAAGCCCTGCGTGCTAAGGACCCGAACGTGAAAATTACCCACCTGGACTTTGGAGCTTTTTTAAGCAAGACATTTAATTCAGTTGTTAAAAATACGTATATTGAACTCATTAAACATACCCCCAGACTATGGGGCAAGTTTTACTATCGGACGTCTAAGATTCCCCCGGATTCGTTATTTCAGCGCTTTTTAAACGGCTTGGGACGCCGCGAATTCGTGAGATTTATTCAGGTGCTGCAACCAGATCTTGTGATTTGTACTTATCCCACAGTAGCAGGTGTTTTGGCTCAACAGAGGCTTCGTGGAGTTTTAAATGTTCCTTTGGTGACCGTTGTTACGGATTATGCGGTACATAGCCAATGGATTCACCCAGGGGTTGACCATTACATCGTAGGCTGTGAAGACGTTTATAAAGGGTTAGTGGCTCGGGGAATAAATCCTCAAACAATTCATATCTCTGGAATTCCGGTAAGTCCTAAGTTTGAATTGAAATTAGACCGCCGGATGATCTTACAGAATCTAACAATGAATCCGGAGCTGCCAACGGTCTTAGTAATGGGTGGAGCCTATGGAGTTTTGGGCGGTGCCAAATGGATTTGTAAGACTTTATCCGAAGCCGCAATATCTCTTCAGACTATCGTAGTTTGCGGGCAGGATGAAAAATTATACAAGGCTCTGGATTCTTTAGTTGAGGACTGTAAGAATCCGCTGGTGCGTTTTGGTTTCGTCAACAATGTTGAGGAGTTAATGAGTGCGGCAGATATCATTATTACTAAGGCAGGCGGGCTTACAGTTTCGGAAGCCTTAACCAAACGTCTGCCGCTGGTGATTTTCAAACCTATTCCCGGTCAGGAAGAAGAGAACGCCCGTTATCTTGAGAAAATCGGGGCTGGCCGAGCAGCCGATAATGAAGAAGGGTTAGAGAAGATAATTTTCAGCCTTTTGCAGCATCCTGAGGCTGTAGAGCAAATGTGCCGAGCAGCGGCTCAAGCTGTTCCTGGCCGTGCTGCTGAGCGTGCCGTAGAAGGAATTCTGCGTCTTGTGGAAGAGCGGCGGAGCGCGCAAAGGATCGGCTAGCCCCCCCTTCTATAAGTGGGGGTGGGTCCTTCGTAAACTTCAGCTTGAGCTGAAGGAGTTCACTAGTTAAGCTTAATGGTAGGGAGATAGATCATGTTTTGGGGAACTATGTTGCTCGGTTTTATTTTAATAGGCGCGGCGATCTATACGATCGTTCCTGACTTATTTCTCCACCGTTGGGGTATTGGGAGCTGGAGAAGACAATTCAGCCCAGGAGTAGCCCTCACCTTTGATGATGGCCCGGATCCGCTGATTACTCCCCGTTTATTGCAAGCACTAAAACGCCATAAGATCTCTGCAACCTTCTTCGTGATTGCCGAAAAGGCCGCGCAGTATCCGGAATTGATTCAGCAGATGGCTGGGGAAGGACATCAGATTGGTGTTCATTCTTTCAGCCATCGCTATGCCTGGTTTACCTCCCCGCGGAAAACAGTTCAAGAATGGACGGAAAGTGTTCGTGTCTTGGAACAAATTCTCGGTCAAAAAATCACTTGGATGCGTCCGCCTTGGGGGACCTTTAATCTTGTGACCTGGCTGTGGCTTAAACGACATCATATGAGGGCGGTGTTGTGGAACGCGGAGGGCCACGATTGGGAGGTTCGGCGCTCACCTGAAGATATTTCAGCCCGAATCATGAAAAGGGTTAATGAGGGTTCAATCGTCGTGATGCATGACAGCGGCGGAGAAAGCGGAGCTCCGGAAAATACTCTGGCCGCTTTGGATTTATTAGCAGAACGAATTCCTCGCGACTTGAAATTGCCTTTTGTCCCCCTGGACTTTCCGGACTGGTCCTTGGGCCAGCGTCTGACCTTCAGGATTTGGGAAAAATGGGAACACTATTACGCTAAAACACATCATGTAGATCGGGTTGATGATACCAATATTTTTCGTTTGGAAAAAACAGTTTATGATGGACCGAAACTTTATTCTGAAGACGGACGGTTATTAGCTCGGAAAGGAGATCCGGCAGCAGAAATTCATATGGATAATATTCGGCTTCAGGCCAAAGGCCGAGATGTTCAGAAAACGGCCCTCAAGGCCTTGCGTCAAGCTCGAATATCAATGCCGGATTTGGCCCGTTATATTGCACATAATCCTAGATATTCCGATGTTAAGGTGTTCGTAGGTGAGACGTTGCTCTATCGAGGTGTCAAAGGTTTTGGCTTCACGGTTCAGGATTTGCCGGAGACGTGGAAGAGCAGGGGGATAGCCCTTCTGCAGATGATGATTATGCGCATATATCATCCGGCAGGCAAGGACCGTCAAAATGAACGATTAGGCAATAAAACGAAGCTGGTATGGATTAGCCGGGAAAAGTTGCTTTCTTATGCCGCTTCCGATCTTAAATCCGGTAAAAATAGTTCGTGACATAAATTCCTAACTTGAATCTAATAGGGATCGAACATGGGGCATATAAGGAGCTAAATTAGTAAGAACTTATTTAGTAAGAACTTATTTGTCTTGTATTTGATTACAAGGCCTAAGTCTGGTATAATTGGCTAGTGAATTTTTTAGAATCGATTTTTGAACATTTAACGGGAACTTTGTGTTAAAGGGGGAACGATATGTTCCCCCTTAGGCGGATTTAAGCTATAATAGCTGAAGTAAAACTTTTTTTGGATGTATTTGGCTTAAGCGGGGTTTGTAGTCTTGAAAAAAAGGTAAGACTATCGTAGTATCCCAACTTGCCTTGCACATAGAGTAATTAGTGTTTTAAGGGGGAGAACATATGTCAGTCTCTGTAGAAAACGTGGAAAAAAATGTGGTGGCTTTGCAAGTCACAGTTGAAGCAGAAAAATTTGCCGATGCTGTCAACCAAGCTGCCAAAAATCTGGCTAAAAAAGTTAACGTTCCTGGTTTCCGCAAAGGAAAAGCTCCTCGTCGCTTGGTAGAACTTCATGTGGGCCAGGCAGCTCTCTATGATGAAGCCCTCGATCATGTAATTGGGCCGGCTTATGCTCAAGCTGTTCAGGAAACTGGGATTAACCCTGTTGACCGGCCTGATGTAGAATTAGTTCAGATTGAAGAAGGCAAGGAACTGATCTTTAAAGCCAAAGTAGTTGTACGCCCGGAAGTTGTTTTGGGTGAATATAAAGGATTAAGTGTTGAACAAGATGTTGCCAGCGTCACTGAAGAAGAAGTTATCGAAGAATTAAAGGGCAGACAGCAGCAACATGCTAGACTCATGATAATAGAAGATGGTAAAATTGAAGAGGGAGATATTGTCACTCTCGACTTTGAGGGCTTCAAAGGTGACGAACCTTTTGCCGGCGGCAAAGCTGAGGATTACGAACTCGTAATTGGTTCGGGAACGTTTATTCCCGGGTTTGAAGAAGGCTTGATTGGTGCCGAGGCCGGTAAGAATATTGATGTCAACGTTACCTTCCCGGCTGAATATCATAGTGCAGAGCTAGCAGGGCAAGAAGCTGTTTTTAAATGTCTTGTTAAAAAAATCCAGCGTAAAGAGCTTTCACCGTTAGATGATGAATTTGCAAAAGATGTTAGTGAATTTGAGACTCTGGATGAATTGAAAAACGATTTGCGGAATAAATTAATGAAGATCGCTGAATCAAAAGTTAAAGATGATCACCTTAAAGCGATTATTTCGAAAGTAGTTGACAATGCCAGCGTTGAAATTCCGGAAGTAATGTTTACCCAAAGGATTAATGAGATGTTCGAGGAATTAAACACGAGCCTCATTCAGCAGGGAATGAACATGGATCAGTATTATCAATTTACGAATTCTTCCGAAGAAATTATGCGTGAACGATTACGCCCTCAAGCCGTAGAAAGCGTAAAAAGAGATTTAGTTTTAGAAGCTGTTGCAAAAGCAGAAGGAATTACGGTTACGGAAGACGAAGTAAATGAGGGACTAGAAAATCTTGGGGAGCGTTTTAAACAAGACCCTGCGTCGCTCAAACAATCCCTTCTAGAGCGTGGACAGATGGAGTTCTATAAGCAAAGTTTGATTCAGGAAAAAACTGTCAACTTCTTAGTGGAACAGAATGCCTAAGCGCCTTAGAGGGAAATTCTGAGGTATAGAGGTGAGAGGATGGCAAAGTACACCGACGACAAAAATCAACTGAAGTGTTCATTTTGCGGTAAAACTCAGGAACAGGTCAAGAAACTGGTTGCCGGCCCGGGTGTTTATATTTGCGATGAATGTATTGAACTTTGCAATGAAATTATTGAGGAAGAACTCACAGACGACCTCGGTGTTGAGATTGGTGAGATCTTAAAGCCTAAGGAAATCCGAGCAATTATTGATCAATATGTTATTGGTCAAGAAGAAGCGAAAAAGGCACTTTCCGTAGCGGTTTATAATCATTACAAGCGTATTAATCTCGGCATGAAAATTGATGACGTAGAACTACAGAAGTCTAATATTATTATGCTTGGACCAACGGGTTCGGGAAAAACTTTGCTGGCCTCGACTCTAGCTAAGGTTCTTAATGTTCCCTTTGCTATCGCCGATGCTACCTCGCTTACAGAAGCCGGTTATGTAGGTGAGGACGTCGAAAATATTCTCTTGAAATTAATTCAAGCAGCTGATTACGACGTTGAAAAAGCGGAAAAAGGTATTGTCTATATCGATGAAATCGATAAAATTGCCCGTAAGTCTGAAAATCCTTCCATAACCAGAGATGTATCTGGTGAAGGTGTTCAGCAGGCGCTGCTCAAGATCCTTGAAGGAACCGTTGCCAGTGTTCCTCCGCAAGGCGGGCGCAAGCATCCCCATCAGGAATTTATCCAGTTAGACACGACAAATATCCTGTTTATTGTGGGCGGAGCTTTTGATGGCATTGAAAAGATTATTCAAAACCGTTCCGGCGAAAAAACCATGGGTTTTGGGGCTAATATCAAAAATAAAAAGGATATGAAAATCGGGGAAGTTCTTAAACAGATTCTACCTGCTGACCTGCAAAAGTACGGTCTCATCCCTGAATTTGTAGGACGTCTGCCAGTAATCGTGACGCTGGAAGCTTTAGATGAACCTGCTTTGGTCCGAATTCTGACAGAACCGAAAAACGCTTTAGTTAAACAGTACCAAAAACTGATGGAATTAGATGGTGTGACTCTGGAATTTAAAGATTCTGCTCTTACATCCATTGCCAGTGAGGCGATACGCCGAAATACCGGAGCTCGGGGCTTAAGAGCCATTGTGGAAGAGCTTATGCTAAACGTCATGTATGATCTTCCTTCCCGCACAGATGTTACGAAGTGCGTAGTAACCCAAGAAGTGGTTCAGAAGAAGGAAGAGCCGGTGCTCGTCATGGCAGATAAGGCAAAAAAAGGTAAAAAAGAGGAATCTGCCTAAAATTCAAAGCCTGATCAAGTTAATCAAGCTATGACAGTTTAATATTCTTTAGGAAAGTTGAGGCTGCAATAAAACTGGTTATTCCAGTTTTATTGCAGCCTTTTTATGCGATTAAGCTTAATCAATTTATCTAGTTTTTAAGACCCCCACTTCTATAAGTAGGGGTGGGTCCTTCGTTGACTTCAGGTCGGGTAGAGTCCTCCTTCGCCGCTAAGTATTCCTATTGGGAAAGGCGGCTCGGCAATAATGTCCACTGGACATTATTGTATCTGAAGCCTCGATGTTCAGCTTTGGCTGAACGGAGAGTCTACACCGAATCACCGATGTTCAGATTAAGCGATCTGAGTTCACTAATTTTGCGGACTTTGTGAAAGAAAATGTTTTAATTTCAGACTGCTGGCAATACTATCAGTGAGAAAAAACTGAGAGGGAATGAGTGTATGAGTGGACTGAGCGGAATAGTCATGGTCGTTCAGTTGGTTTTCGCTGTTGTCATCGGGCTGTATTTTTGGGGAATGCTCAAGTCACAACAGGGGAATAAAATCTCCGTTGAACGCGAATCACGTAAGGAACTTGAAAAACTGCAGAAGATGCGCAAAATTGCCTTAACAACGCCTTTGGCTGAAAAAACCCGCCCGGCACATTTTGACGAGATTATCGGGCAAAAAGAAGGCATCAAGGCCTTGCGAGCGGCTCTTTGCGGCCCTAATCCGCAGCACGTCATAATTTACGGGGCTCCGGGCGTCGGAAAAACTGCAGCGGCGCGCCTGATTTTAGAAGAGGCGAAGAAAAATCCTCTGTCTCCTTTTAATGAAAATGCTTGTTTCACTGAGATTGACGGGGCGACGGCTCGCTTTGACGAACGGGGAATTGCTGATCCTTTGATTGGTTCAGTTCATGATCCTATTTACCAAGGAGCCGGGGCCATGGGTTTGGCCGGAATCCCCCAACCCAAACAGGGTGCTGTTACCAAAGCTCATGGAGGTATTTTATTTATTGATGAGATTGGCGAGCTTCATCCAATTCAGATCAATAAGCTCCTGAAGGTTCTGGAAGATCGTAAAGTAATCCTGGAAAGCGCCTACTATAGTTCGGAGGATCCAAATATTCCTCAGCATATTCATGATATCTTCCAGAATGGTCTGCCGGCAGATTTTCGTCTTGTCGGGGCTACTACCCGCAGCCCGGAAGAAATCCCGCCGGCGATACGCTCCCGGTGCATGGAGGTCTATTTCCGTGGTTTGCTTCCTGATGAAATTGCCGAGATCGCTCGCGTAGCTGCAGCGAAAATGGAAATATCATTTACTACCGAGGCTATTGAAGTCATCAAACAGTATGCTTCCAATGGACGAGAAGCTGTCAATATGGTCCAGTTAGCCGCAGGGGTCGCTTTAACAGATTGTCTGAAGCAGGTCGATGTAGAAATTGTGGAATGGGTGGTTACAACAGGACAGTACACTCCTCGTCCCGAGAGGAAAGTACCCACAGAGGCCGGTGTTGGGGTTGTTAATGGCCTTGCCGTTTATGGCCCCAATATGGGTGCTCTCTTAGAACTCGAAGTAACGGCTCTGCCTGTTGCTCCGGGTACAGGAACTCTTTTGGTCACAGGTATTGTTGAGGAAGAGGAACAAGGAAATGCGGGGAAAAAGATTCGGCGTAAAAGTATGGCACGCAGTTCTGTCGAAAACGTTCTTACGGTTTTAAGACGACAGTTGGGGATTCAGCCCGGCAACTTTGACATCCATGTCAACTTTCCCGGGGGCGCTCCCATAGATGGGCCTTCTGCAGGGATTGCCATTGCGACAGCTACGGCTTCAGCAATCCTGCAGCAAAACGTGGATAACTATCTGGCGATGACAGGGGAACTGTCCATTCGGGGCAGAGTAAAACCCATCGGCGGGGTTACGGCCAAGATTGAAGCGGCCAGACAGGCAGGATGCAAACGAGTTTTAATTCCCAAGGAAAATTGGCAGGAACGTTTTGCCGAATATGAAGGCGATATTGAGATAATTCCTGTTGAGGAGCTTTCTGAAGTTTTGCAGCTGGCCCTCCGTTCTGAGATTAAGCTGGAGAAAACAGAAATACGTCCGCCCCTTGAAGAAGTATTAAGCTGTTTAGATTTTGCTGTAAATAAAGTGGTTAATAATGTCCAGTAAATTTGCTTGAACGAGGCAAAACATGTTAGAATAGTAAATGATAAGTTTGGCACACTAGCTTTAGTGTGTCTTTTTCTATAGATCTATTAGGGGGGATATTAATGAGCAAAGAGCGTGAATTACCATTACTCCCGCTGCGTGGAATTCTAGTCTTTCCATATATGGTTATTCACCTTGACGTCGGCAGAGAGCGTTCCATGGCAGCTATCGAAGAAGCTATGCTGGGAGATCGAATTATTTTGTTAACCTCGCAAAAAG
Source organism: Desulfosporosinus acididurans (assembly GCF_001029285.1). Classification (GTDB taxonomy): domain Bacteria; phylum Bacillota; class Desulfitobacteriia; order Desulfitobacteriales; family Desulfitobacteriaceae; genus Desulfosporosinus; species Desulfosporosinus acididurans. The sequence continues at coordinate 26,168 of NZ_LDZY01000015.1, read as the reverse complement.
AGACAGAAATTGATTCTCCAACGACGGCTGATTTGTATACCATGGGGACGGTTGCGGAAATTAAACAGCTTCTTAAACTTCCGGGTGGCACCATGCGGGTCTTAGTCGAGGGGATTGATCGAGGTCATGTACTCGAATTTCTTCAAGAGGAGCCTTATTTTAAAGTCCGGGTTGAGGAATTAAGTGAGAAGAAGAAACCTATGTCTGCCGAAACACAGACCTTGGTTCGGGGAATGACTCATCAATTTGAGGAATATGCTAAACTCAGTAAACGTGTACCCGTTGAAACCCTGGGAACTGTTTTAGCGGTGGAAGAGCCGGGGCAGCTAACGGATATAATCGCCTCCCATCTTAATCTCAAAGTTCCTGATAAGCAACTAATCTTAGAAGCGTTAGAAATTGACGAACGCATTGAACGTTTGACAGAGCTTATTATGCGTGAGATCGAGATTATGGAATTGGAACGCCGTATTGGTTTACGAGTCCGTAAACAGATGGACAAAGCTCAGAAGGAATATTACTTGCGCGAGCAGATTAAGGCGATCCAGAAAGAGTTAGGCGACAAGGATGAGCGTCAAGTTGAAGCCGATGAATACCGCGAAAAGGTAGCTAAGGCCAAATGCCCCAAAGAAGTCGAGCAAAAGGCATTAAAGGAAATTGAACGTTTAGAAAAAATGCCTCCTTCTTCGGCAGAAGGTACGGTAGTGCGCACATATTTAGATTGGCTCTTGGTACTTCCCTGGAACAAAACTACCAGGGATAAAATAGACTTGGCAAAGGCTGAGGGTATACTTAATGAAGATCACTATGGCTTGGAGAAAGTTAAAGAACGTATCTTAGAGTTCTTGGCGATTCGCAAACTGACTCCCAAAATGAAAAGCCCGATTCTCTGCTTAGTGGGACCTCCTGGAGTCGGCAAGACGTCGCTGGCGAAATCTATTGCCAGATCCTTAGATCGTAAATTTGTCCGTATGTCTCTGGGCGGATTGAGGGATGAAGCCGAGATCAGAGGACATCGCCGTACCTATATAGGAGCATTGCCGGGACGAATTATTCAGGGGATTCGTACAGCAGGAACACGTAATTCTGTCTTCCTTTTGGATGAAATTGATAAGATGTCTTCAGATTTTCGCGGTGACCCGGCATCTGCGCTTCTTGAAGTGCTGGATCCTGAGCAGAATGCTAACTTTACAGATCATTATCTGGAAGTACCTTTTGATTTGTCACAGACCTTTTTTGTCTTAACAGCAAACACCTTAGATACGATCCCGCGTCCTCTTTTGGATCGTATGGAAGTCATTTCGATCAGCGGATATACCGAGGACGAAAAAGTGAATATTGCTAAGCGTTACCTCGTGCCTAAACAAATGAAAACTCACGGAGTTAAGGATGAAGTTTTCACTATGGACGAGGAAATACTGCTAAAACTCATTCAAAACTACACCCGGGAGTCCGGAGTACGTAATTTAGAGCGACAAATTGCTAATGTCTGCCGTAAGATCGCCGTTCGTGTGGTTAAGGAAGACTGGGAATCCCATGCTTTGACACTTGAGGATATCGAAAATGCCTTAGGGGCACCTCGTTATCATTTCCAAGCAGCGGCTAAAGCACCGGAGATTGGGGCAGTGACGGGACTGGCCTTCACTGAAGTCGGTGGAGTTGTGCTGACGATTGAAGTAACCCCCTTGCCTGGTAAAGGGAATTTAACCCTGACGGGGAAACTGGGAGATGTCATGAAGGAGTCTGCCCAAGCGGCCTGGACCTTCATCAGGGCCTATGCTTTAGAGTTAGGCATTGAGCAGGATTTCTATGAGCACACCGATCTTCATATTCACGTGCCGGAAGGCGCTGTCCCCAAAGATGGTCCGTCAGCCGGTATTACCATGGCCACTGCAATGGCTTCAGCTCTTTCCAAACGTGCCGTTCGTGCCGATTTGGCGATGACAGGGGAAATAACCCTCAGAGGCAATGTTTTGCCCATCGGCGGAGTGAAAGAGAAGGTTCTGGCCGCCCATCGGGCCGGCATAAAAGTGGTCTTGCTGCCTGAAGAGAACCGCAAGGATATGGAAGAAGTTCCGGAGAAGGTTCGCAAACTTTTGGAATTTCACTTTGTCAGCCGCATCGAAGAAGTTCTGAAACTAGCGCTGCTTCCTTTGGCCCAATCCGATGAGGTTAACAATAATGACTCGAGACATACTGTGTATGGCGGTAAGGGAGTGCCTGTGAACGATAACGGAGCAGGAGAGCGCCCGGTAGTGTCTTAATTTTTTTAAAGGGACGATGAGGTTTTGATTGTTATTCGCAAAGCCGAATATGTGGCATCTGCAGTAAAATATGAACAATACCCAACAGGAGGTTTGCCTGAAATCGCCATGGCCGGGCGGTCTAATGTAGGCAAGTCCTCCTTAATCAATCGCTTTTTAGGCCGGCGCAATTTGGCGCGAACGGGGAACACGCCGGGAAAAACTCAGACTCTTAACTTTTACCGTGTCAATGACGCTTGGTTTCTCGTGGATTTGCCCGGCTATGGGTATGCCAAAGTGGCCAAGACGGTCAATGCCCAATGGGGCTCCATGATGGAAAACTACTTCAAAAAGCGAGAGACTCTGCGCGCTGTGATTCAAATTGTCGATATCCGGCATGCACCCAGCCGCGAGGATGTTGAAATGCATCAATGGCTGAGGATGAGGCAGGTCCCGACGATGGTTGTTGCGACAAAGGCGGATAAGATTTCCCGAGGGCAGTGGCTTAAGCATTTGACGATTATAGCCAAGGCTTTGGAGATTGATGATGCATCGCTGATTCTGCCCTTTTCCGCGCAGACAGGCGCCGGTGTAGAGGAACTGAATGAATCCCTCTCCGAGATGGGACTCGTGTAAGTGTTAGGGGGACGGTCCTTTTGACACGCTTTTGGCGGCGTACGGTCCTGTGACATAAAATAGTTCTTTAGGATATTTAATGGGGCTGTGTTGAAACTTTGTTTCTCACAGCCCCTCAATAGGTTTCGAATGGGGAAGGCTAAACTGACTGACCGTCTATCCTAAGACGACAGTCAGTTTTCTCATGTTATGGGCAATACAATGTAATCCCCACTCCAGCTTGACCTTTTCCAATCCCTTTAGGATAAATCGTCGCACACCAAAATTGCCTTTGATATCTCCAAAGCACTTTCCACCTCTATAGGTCTTAAGCTACGCATTTTCATCCCATATTCGCTGGTCAGATTAGCCCTTGCCTCTGCTTTTAGTTCATTGCCTTTAGGGTTAATGTTGAGGGGACGGTCCTTTTGACACACTTTCTCAGGTTTGGCCGTTTTCACGAAGTTTGCTCTGGTCTGCTCACGTAAAGATCGGGTTTGTGTCACACTGCGTCCTGCTATAGGGTTGCTTGGGACGTTAGGTAGAAGACAAATTTTATGTGCTGTCGTTGTTATACTGATTTTGTTTATGCATACTGATAAGAATAGCACGGTTTTTTTAATTGCCTTTTGGTCTTATATCATATCAGTCTTTAGATTATCTGTCGAATGAAGGTTCCCTTTAACTAAAAGCAACAAGTATATACACTCGACTTTGTATATGGTAAAATATACCAATAATACAATTGTTAAAGGGGATGTGTGGCATGAATAGGGATAGAAGATTAGGAAAATCTATGAAAGCGATAAAAACTGCACGTGTCATTGCCGTTGCATCACAAAAAGGTGGAGTTGGCAAGACGGCTACTGTTACAAACATGGCCGTAGGGTTAGTTAGTCTCGGATATAAGACGGCTATTATTGATATGGACGCTCAAGGGCATATTGCATTTTCCTTCGGGATTAAAAAAAATAATATAAAGAAAACCATTTATGATGTTTTAATTGGCAAAGCAAAAATGAGTGAAATTAAGCAAAATGCCTTTGGCGTGGATTTGTACTTAGCAAACACTTCTCTTAATGATCTAACTTCGATTGTAATGGCGCATTATAATGACAAGCGATTTCCTGCTCCTAATTATCTTTTGAAAAATGCAATTGGTCAGATAAAAGCTCTCCATGACTATATTTTAATTGATACTTCACCGAGTAATGATCTGCAAACGATGAATTCCCTGTTAGCATCTACAGATATTATCATCCCTGCTCTTCCGGAGGGCTTAGCCATTGACGGCGTCTATGACACGATTAACCTGGTCAAGCGTATTCGGGAACAAGGTGCAAAGATAAATATTCTAGGGGTATTACCAACAATGGTTCAGGATTATACAAACCTTCATAATGTAATGCTGCAAAATCTACGGAAATCTTTTGCTGAAAATCCGGATGTAAAGGTTTTTGACACTGTGATCAAACGGGCAATACGACATGGAATAGCTCAAAGTAACGGTTTGCCTAACATCAAAAATGCGCCGGAGTATCTTTCTTTTGTAAAAGAGGTATTTTCTATAGCTTGAGTGAAGGTTGATGTTTTCATGTAAAGATGTCTGGCGTGTGTCGCATTGAGTACATTAAGTACTGCTATCCAGTTAGGGAGACGACATATTTATGTGTAGTTTGTCTGTAATGCTGTGTGTGTGAGACGGAGAGACGGAGGGACGGTCCTTTTGACACGTTAAGGCGTGTTAAGAGGACCGTCCCTGTGACACACTGTGACACATCTGTAATGCTGTTGTTTGTGTGTGAGACGGAGAGACGGAGGGACGGTCCTTTTAACACGTTAAGGCGTGTTAAAAGGACCGTCCCTTTGACACGCCTTTTTTCGTGTTTTCTGCTTGAAAGTTCTCGTTATAAATGTATAGGCAACCTCGTATAGTTACAGTGAGGAATGTCTCAGGGGTTTAAGCGGGGATGAAGGGGGAGAGGGCTTGAGGGATGTCATTATGCTCGTAGTAAGTTTAGGGATAATTCTTGTTGGCGCGGAGGCCTTTACGAATAGCATTGAGTGGCTGGGGCAAAAGCTGAAGCTTGGGGCGGGGGCTGTGGGGAGCCTTTTGGCGGCCGTGGGGACGGCTTTGCCGGAGACGGTTGTGCCAATTATTGCTTTTCTTGGCTTTCGAGAAGGAACTGAGGGATCGGATATTGGGATCGGGGCGATTCTTGGGGCTCCTTTTATGCTCTCAACATTGGCATTCTTTATAACCGGATTGGCTGCTTTGATATTTCGCCGGAGCAATGAGCCCTTAAAGCTTGATACTAAGGTTGTGCAGCGTGATCTGCAATTTTTTCTTTTTGTATTTACAATTGCAATTTTAGCGTCTTTTTTAGGAAACCAGAATTACAAAACTATTGCTGCCTGGTCTTTGATTTTAGCCTATGTGATTTATGTTGTATTAACTCTGCGTTCCAATCGGGGCGGGCATAAGGAGGAAAAATTGGCCTCTCTTTACATGGCGCGCAAAGCGGATGATCCTAAGATGACGGCTATTGTTTTGCAGATCACCATGGCTTTAGTCGCTATCGTTTTTGGGGCCCATGGCTTTGTCAATGCTGTTCAGCCTATTGCAGCCGATTTGGGAATTCCAGTTTTTGTGCTTTCCTTGATTATAACTCCTGTAGCGACGGAGCTGCCGGAGAAATTTAACAGTGTCCTTTGGATTATGCGCGGCAAGGATACCTTGGCTATAGGGAATTTAACAGGAGCGATGGTCTTTCAAAGTTCAATTATCCCTGCTATTGGCATTGCTTTGACATCTTGGAAATTAGATACCTTAGCTCTTTGGAGTGCTTTCTTGGCGGTTGGCTCGGCGATAATTCCGGTTTTTTCGCTTCGCCGTAAAGGAGCGATTCATCCTACGGGTCTTCTCATGGGAGGAGTCTTTTATCTGATGTTTATTTTGACGGTGCTGCGCTTTCCGAGCCACTGAATTCGGCGATAATCATGCCTGCCAGGACCAATCCTGCCCCAATCAAGCCTTTAAGGGTTGGAACTTCCCCAGCCAGAAAATAGGCCGATAGGCCGGCAAAGACAGGTTCCATGGAAAAGATGATAGCTGTATGGGTAGAGGTTGTGAATTGCTGCATTTTTGATTGAGCAAAAAAGGCAAGAGAGGTAGCAGGGATGGCAGTAATGAGCAGACCAGACCAGGCTGCCGTTGTGAAATGCAGCGGGGGTTGGGGTAAAATCAGGGAGAAAACAGTGCTTATGATACTGACTGTAAGAATTTGAAAAGCGGTGAGTACCGTAGCGTTGGTGTCGGGGGCAAAACGTCCGGTAAAGAATATCTGCAGGGCAAAGCTGACGGCGCAGATCAGAACCATGAGGTCCCCTTTGTTAAACTGTAAGCGGTCTCCCAAGGAGAGTAAGGCTAAGCCGACTAAAGCGCTTAAGATTCCCAGGATCAAACTGGGACGAGGTATTTTCTTCGTTGTGATGGTGACTAAGGTAGGGACTATAACGACGGAAAGCCCGGTTATAAAACCGGCATTGGAGACAGTGGTGTATTGCAGGCCGATGGTTTGCCAGATGTAGCCGGAAGCAAGAAAGACGCCGACGGCCATTCCCTTGAGAATATTTTTCTTGGAAATATGAGCTCTCTGCAGCCAGAGGAAAGGCAGCAAGCTGATGAAGGCGAGAAAAAAACGTATCGCGAGGAAGGGAAGGGGCGGCAGATCAGCGATAGCCCATTTTACGACGACAAAGGTCAAGCCCCAAACAAAAGCCACGAGCAGTAACGAAAAATCAGCCCCTTGAGTACGAGTTATTTTCAAGTCGGTTCAGCCCCTTTACAAGCTTTAAAATAAAAAGGCCGCGGCGTATTGAGACGCAACGGCCTTTCTGCTGTTACAGATTGTCTTGTCTGATAAGCACGCAATTATAGTATAGCGGAACTTAAGAGAACTGAAAAGAAAAAGTTAGCCCCGGGCTCCATCAGGGGGCCCCGATTGTCCTGGCGGATCAGGATCCTCAGTGGGGGTATAAGCGGGATCTGGAGAGCAAGGGGGCGGAGGCGGGCAGGCGCAATTGCTGCAGAATTGTTCCTTGGCTTGGCAAAAGAGATAATAATGTCGTTCTTCATCGCAGGCTATTTCTGTTAAAATTTCTTGGATTTCCGAGATGGGGATCTTATTGGCCAGTTCAAGATAAACACGATGAGCTTTGGCTTCGTCTTCAATATTTGCGTCAAGGAGTGCACAAAGTTCACTTGTATAGTTGATAAAACGGGACCGCCAATCAACCCAGTGACCGCTGCTTAAGGCACCGTACCTGGGATCGACACCAAGATGTCGTAAAGCAAGGGCCAGCTTTTCCAAATGGCGGAGTTCATCATAAGCGATGGGTCTTAATAAAGCGTCAAATTCCGGACGATCAAGTAATACGGCCTGATAAAGATATGTGGTAATAGCGGTTAGTTCCGAATCAGTACCAGCATAAGCATCGTAGAGCCAAATGGCATATGTAAAATTTGGCTCAGGTATTTCTCCCGGTATTGGTTCTAGAGTTTTTGTAATTGGGAGCAGCAGTATTTGACCGGCATAAATACGATCGGGATGTTTTAAATGATTAAGCTGAATGATCTCGGACATTTCAACCGAGTAAGCTTTTGAGATCTTGTAAATAGTATCCCCTGCTCGCACTACATAGCGTGCATAATCCATGAGGACTCCTCCTTTTGCTACGGCATAGTACACTATATTCGCAAGCCAGAGAACGTGGTAATGGATAATTATGGAGATGAATGGAATGTATAGGACGGGTTCGGCGTAGTTATAGAAGGATAGAGTGTTTCAAGACTGAAAAATCCATAATGTTAGGAGGAGTTTATTCATGCTTTCATGTGTTTTGAAGGGAATTACAACGGCTTTGATGGTTACCCTGTTAACCCTTCTGGCCGGAATGCTGTGGGGAGCCATGGGGTTAGGAGGACTAAGTGTTTCCAGCCTGGTGGATATTGGGCTTTTGGCAAGCTGCTTGGTGGGCGGGTATCGTACATCGCGGGAAAGCGGAGAATGGATAATGGGTGGGATTACAGGCTTTGGCTATGTAACTGTTGGGACTCTGTTGTTGGCTTTGTTTCTTCCGATTCGGGTCTGGGGTTTTATTCAGGTTTTGGGGGAAGGAGCAATATTAGGCATTATTGCAGGGGCCTTTGGAGCAGGAGGCTCGAAGGGAAGCGTTAGGGGTTCCTGGGGCGGCGGAAAAGCTAATACCAACTATAGGCCGCATTATGCCGGATATGGAAGTGAAAAACAGACGGGCAGCGACCTTGATTGGAATATGAATGATGATCTTCACAGTCGAGAGGGATCTTCAGTTGCAGGCAGCAATCTTGATACTGATGATTGGTCTTTTGACTCGGATAAAGAGGATTATGATTCTGGGTTAAGTACAAAGACTAATTCTAAGTTAAATTCATATTCTGATTCCAGTTCCAGTTCTCAATTTTTGTTAAATTCTAAGCCGAATCCGAATTCGAATTTGGATTTAATGCTGGATCTAGAATCAGATATTACATCAGATTCAAAATCAGCTTCAAATTTTGAAATGGATTCCCTGAATTCAAGCTTTGATTCGGACCCTGATTCGAAGATTAAATGGCCTTGGGATAGGGAGCCAGACAATAAAAAGAAGGGTAATTTTCCTAAGACGAAGGATGATAAACCGTGGTGGGAATAATATAAAATTATATTTTCTCAAGGGCCTTGCGGGGGGAAGGAATCCTGGGTATTTAAAGAGAATTCTGAAAGAAGAACTCGAAATTGAGAATAATACAAGCATTAGAGTGTAAGCAGCAAAGAAAAGGAGACTATCAATGATGAATTTTCTTGAATTAGCTCAGACCCGCAGGAGCTTGCGTACTTATAAAGATACGCCTGTGGAGAAGGAAAAACTGGATTACGTTTTGGAAGCGGCTCGCTTGGCTCCTTCCTGGAAAAATATGCAGTGCTGGCGTTTTATTGTTGTGGAAGAGGCAGCAGGAAAAGCAGCCTTGGCCGACAGTATGGGAGAGTTAAATCCCGGGCGAAAAGCGTTAACGGGGGCTCCCATCGTTATAGTGCTTTGTGCAGTGCCTAAGGAATCAGAAATCTGGGAAGGCAAGGATTATATGATGCTTGATGCAGGTCTTGCTATGGAACATTTGGTCTTAGCAGCGACGGAACAAGGGCTGGGGACTTGTTGGCAAGGCTTATTTACTGAGGAGAAGGTTCGGGAAGCTTTGCAGATTCCGGAGGATGTTCGTGTAGTGGCCATGACTCCTTTGGGATATGCTGCAGAGGAACGTCGCCCTCGTCCTCGCAAAGCTATAGAAGAGATTGCTTTCCGTGGCAAGTGGGGAAAAAAATAACTTCAATTTTTCATAATCCCGCCTTACGCCTATCGGGTGAGGCATCTCTAACGAGATACCCTTGAGATATGCATTATGGGATTGCCGGAAGCCCTATCCTACGGCGAAAACAGTGTTTTCTTTTTCGCCGCAAAAGCCAGGGGACTCAGCGAATATTCTTTAACTTGTGGTGCAGACTACTCTAAGATAGTAACATATTTGCAAAGATGGGGGATTGGCATTGTTGCTGCAGACTGCTCTGCTGGTTATTGGCCTTTCAGCCCTGGGAGCGTTCCTGGCAGGAGTTTTGCTCCTGGTGCTGATCTTTTTTATAGGAAAACGGTTGTTCCGCACCATCGTGCAGCGCCTTTTTGGCCTGGTGATCGACAGGCTGCTTCAAGATAAGTACCATGAGAATCTAATGGAACTCTGGAGTGCCGTTCGCCGAACCTCACTTCAGACCATATTGGAAATCAGCTTACGAGCCGAAAAAGGCGGCCTTATCGAGCGGCCTCTGGGATCCCCTAAACGAATGCCGCATTTTGATACTTTAATGTTTGTTCCCGGTCAGATGGCCCGGCTGCCAAAAGAGGCTGACGTTCCTGTCGATATGAAGGTAACTCTTGGGCCTAAGGCCCAAAAACCTTTAACCATTGAAATTCCCCTGATGATCAGCGGTATGGGCTATGGTGTTGGTCTTAGTGAACAAGCTAAGCGGGCCTTGGCTAAGGCCGCCAAGCAGCTTCAGACAGCCACTAATTCTGGCGAGGGTCCTTATTTAGCGGAAGAACGGCAAGAGGCGGGAAAGTTTATTTGGCAAATCAGCAGAAGTCCATGGGGACATTCCCCAGAGGCCATTGCGGCTGCAGATATGCTTGAAGTTCAGATGGGCCAAGGGGCACGTATGGGTCCTTTTACCGTTGAACCGTCTGTTGTTAAAGGCAAAGCCCAAAGACTGATGGGAATTTCGCCTGTCGAATCTCTCGTTACATCCGCGGTTATACCGGGGATTCAGAGTCCTTGGGATTGGATGAAGTATGTTGAGGATCTAAGAGCTCAAGCAGGGGGAAAACCCATTGCTTTAAAGATTATGGCGACAGGCGCTATTGAAAGGGACTTAGCTGTTGCTGTAGAAGCGGGTTTTGATGTGATTGTCGTCGATGGAGCACAGGGTGGGGCTTCCGGTGCTTCTCCCATGATTTGCGATGATTTAGGAATCCCCAGCTTGCTCGGCTTAGTGCGTGCAGAACGATTTTTAGTGGAACAGGGAGCTCGCAAAGAAGTGAGCTTAGTAGTCGCCGGCGGTTATGCTACCAGCGGAGAATGTTTGAAGGCCATAACTCTGGGAGCCGATGCCGTATATTTGGGAACGGTCCCTTTGTTTGCTTTAGTCCATCGCCAAGTGCATAAGATTCTCCCTTGGGAGCCCTTAACTCAATTGGTCTGGTATGATTCCCCTTATAAAGACCGCCTGGATATTAATTTGGCCAGTCAAAGCGTTGCCAACGTTTTCAAGTCGATGGCCAAGGAGATGGAGGAAGGCGTACGGGCTCTGGGAAAAACAGCGTTGGCTGAGCTTGGTCCCAATGATCTGGTGGCCTTGGACGAATGGACGGCGAAAGTTACCGGCGTAAAACCTGCTTATACGTTTAAAGATTTATAAATTTTGACAATAGTCATCCGGCTGAGTATAATGTATTCAAATCAAATATTGGTTAAACTCGATGATTGTGAGGAATAGCATCAAGATACCGTCCAGAGAAAAAGACTATGAGCTGAGAGGTCTTTACGGAGAAGCGCTTGGGTCGCACAGGAGGGGCAGAGGGGAATGGAGTACTCTCTGACGGAAAACCCGTTAGACAAAACAATGAGTGTGAAACCGCCAAAGCCTTGGAGGCTGTTTCACTAAATTAAGGTGGTACCACGATCGCTTTTCGTCCTTTATCAGGATGAAAAGCTTTTTTAATTCAATGCAGGAAGGAGTTTGGCACATTATGGATGAAAGTCTTAACAAAAATCCGGAAAAGATAGAAATGGCTAAGGCCTATGATTCAAGTCAAGTTGAGGGAAAATGGTATCAGTTTTGGGAGGAAAACGGATTTTTTCATTCGGAGGTTGATGAGAAGAAAAACCCTTTTAGTATTGTCATGCCGCCGCCGAACGTTACAGGTGCTCTGCACTTAGGCCACGCTATGGATGGAACGATCCAGGACATCTTGACAAGGTATAAGCGCATGCGCGGCTTTAATACCCTTTGGCTGCCCGGGACGGATCATGCCGGGATTGCTACGCAGGCCAAAGTGGAAGCTCAGCTCGTCAAAGAAGGAACGAGCAGGGGGGAACTTGGGCGCGAGAAGTTTTTAGACCGGGTGTGGGAATGGAAAAATCAGTATGGCGGGCGGATTACCCAGCAACTGCGCCGCTTAGGCGCTTCCTGTGATTGGGAGCGGGAACGGTTTACCATGGACGAAGGCTGTTCCCAGGCAGTTCGCGAAGCTTTTGTAACCTTGTATCAAAAAGGGCTGATTTACCGGGGAAATTATATCGTCAATTGGTGCCCGAAATGCCACACCACGATTTCGGATATTGAAGTTGAACATGTGGACAGCGAAGGAAACTTGTATCATTTGCGTTATCCTGTAAAAGATAGTGATGAAACCTTAATCGTTGCCACGACGAGACCGGAGACGATGCTGGGAGACACAGCAGTGGCTGTTCACCCAGAGGATGAGCGCTATCAGCACTTGATCGGCAAAACCTTGATCCTGCCCTTGGTGGGACGAGAAATTCCGATTATCGCTGATGAGTATGTGGATCGGGAGTTTGGTACCGGTGCTGTGAAAATAACTCCGGCCCACGACCCCAACGATTTTGAAATTGGTCTGCGCCATCAGCTGCCGCAAATTGCGGTGATGGACAAAGAAGCCAAAATGAATGAGCACGCCGGGAAATATCAAGGGCTAGACCGTTTTGAAGCCCGCAAAGTAATCGTCGAGGATCTCAAGGCCTTAGGCGTCTTAGTCAAAATTGACGCCCATGCTCATGCTGTCGGGGAATGTTATCGCTGTGCCACAGTGATCGAACCAATGGTCAGCAAACAATGGTTTGTGAAAATGGAGCCTTTGGCTAAGCCGGCCATTGAGGTCATTAAGGACGGGCGTTTAGGATTTGTGCCGGATCGTTTTGATAAGATCTATCTTGGGTGGATGGAGAATATTCGCGATTGGTGTATTTCCCGTCAACTGTGGTGGGGACACCGCATTCCGGTTTGGTATTGTGACGACTGCGGACAGGAGATTTGTGCGAAGGAAGACCCCACAAGCTGTCCTTCTTGCGGAGGAGTTCATCTTAAGCAAGATCCTGATGTCTTGGATACCTGGTTTTCCTCAGGACTCTGGCCGTTTTCCACTATGGGCTGGCCGGAAAAAACACCGGAACTGAAGCAGTTCTATCCGACGTCGGTGTTGGTAACCGGCAGGGATATTATCTTTTTCTGGGTAGCGCGGATGATCTTTATGGCTATGGAGTTCATGAAGGAAGTTCCCTTCCCGAAAGTAATGATTCACGGCTTGGTTCTTGATTCTAAAGGGCGGAAAATGAGCAAATCCCTGGGCAACGGTGTTGACCCGATTGAAGTTATTGAGCAGTATGGAGCCGATACTCTGCGCTTTATGCTAATTACCGGCAATACTCCGGGCAATGATCTGCGCTTTCATCCGGAACGATTGGAGGCAACCCGGAATTTCTGCAATAAGATCTGGAATGCTTCCCGCTTTGTGCTCATGAACTTAGAAGACTACGAGGCTGGGCCAAGGGGAGAGCTGACCCTGGCAGACCGCTGGATCCTGACCCGTTATGCCTCCCTTGTTGAGAAAACGACTGAAGCCTTGGAATCCTACGATCTCGGTGAAGCCGGTCGAATTCTGTACGAATTTATTTGGAATGAGTTCTGCGATTGGTATATTGAACTCAGCAAGCCCCGCCTTTATAACAAAGAAGATGTGCTTGCCCGTCATACCGCCCAGTCTATTCTCCTGGAAGTCCTCGAAGGGACATTGCGATTATTGCATCCCTTTATGCCTTTCTTGACCGAGGAAATTTGGCAGAACCTTCCTGTTGAGGGAGTCAGCATTATGATGCAGTCCTGGCCTGAGGCACCGGCTTATCATGAAGAAGATGCCGTGAGAAACATGACGCTTTTGATGGATGCTATTAAAGCCATCCGCAATATTCGAGCTGAAATGAAAGTCTCACCCGGCCAGAAAGTGGAGATTCTGATCCTGGCCGCTGATTCCAGTCAGCGTCAGGTTTTGGAACGGGGAAAAGCAGATATCCTCAAGCTTGCCGGAGGAGCAAGTGTGGAACTGCTCGAAGCTGCGGCCGAAAAACCTTCACAAGCGGCCAGTGCTGTCTTAGAGGGTGTGGAAATTTATCTCCCGCTCAAAGGGCTCATGGATCTGGATAAGGAAGTGGCCCGTTTAGAGAAGGAGATCGCACTCGTGGTTTCAGAACAGAACGTACTGGAAGTGAAGCTCAATAACCCAGGTTTTGTCGGCAAAGCGCCGGCAGCTGTTGTGGCCAAAGAACGGGAAAGAGCAGAAGGTTTAGCTGCCCGCAAAATTGCTTTAGAAGAACGTCTAAAGGAACTGCTGCAGAGTTAATAAGTTACAGGGGGAAAACGAGATGAAATCAATGGAACTTGAGCAAACGTATCAAGCGAGTCTTGATTACCTTGTCAACCTGACAACATTTGGGATGAACTTTGGTTTAGACAGAATCCGGGAACTTCTGAAACGGTTAGGCAATCCGGAAAAGAAACTGCGTGTCGTCCATGTGGGGGGGACTAATGGCAAAGGCTCAACGACGGTGATGATTGCCCGGATCTTACGGGAAGCAGGCTATAAGGTTGGTGTCTTTACGTCGCCTCATCTCCACGATTATCGTGAGCGTATGACCATCAATGGGCAAATGATTCCCAAAGAAACGATGATCCGGATCATTGATGACCTTCGTCCCCATTTGGAGGCGATGGTAGCAGAAGGATTTGAGCATCCCACGGAATTTGAGGTGAGCACTGCTCTGGCACTCCTTTACTTCGCTCAAGAAGAAATTGATTATGCTCTCATAGAAGTTGGTTTAGGCGGGGCCATTGATTCGACCAATGTCGTAACCCCCTTAATTTCTGTGATTACCAATGTAGCCATGGATCATATGGATTATCTGGGTCCTGACCTGGTGTCCATTGCTAAAGTTAAGGCCGGGATTATTAAACCGGAGTCTTTGGTGGTAACAGCTGCACAGAACCCTGATGTTATTCAAGTCCTGCGTGACACAGCACAGGCTAATAGCGTGCCCTTATACCTGGTTGGCGAGGATGTCAATTGGGAGAGCATTTGGAGCGGTGAGCTGGAACAGGAATTTGACCTGGTGGGCCTGCACTCGACGTATTATAAATTACGCCTGCACCTCATAGGCCTTCACCAGCTGCGCAATGCTGCAACAGCTGTAACCGTCTGCGAACTTCTGCAAAGCAATTACGGAGTAACAATCCCGCGAGAGGCTATTTATGCGGGCTTGCGCAATGTGGAATGGCCTGGGCGGTTAGAATTGCTTTCCCTTCAACCGAAAATTCTTTTGGATGGGGCTCATAATGTTGACGGGGCTCAAGCTTTGGCGGAGGCCCTGCCGCTTTATTCCCGGGAACGCCTCATCCTATGTTTCGGCATGCTGGCCGATAAGGAGCGGGAAAAGGTCGTGGATATGCTGGTGCCTATGGCCGAAGAGGTTATCGTCACCCGCCCCAATTCTCCGCGGGCCGGAGATTGGACGTCCCTGGGGAGACTGGCTGAAAAGCACGGCTGTCCCGTTCAATGCATCGAAGATCCCAAAGAGGCGGTTATTTATGCCCTCAGCCGTGTGGGCGAAAAGGACATGCTTTGTGTTACAGGTTCCCTCTATATGCTTGCCGATGCCCGTCAAGCTTTAATTGAGGCGTTAAAGAAACAATAACCTTCTCTTAACATAACAAATGCTTATAATCCTGATAAAAGTCACTTTTTTTAAAACTGTTTCGAAAAACTTAACATTTTTTTTACACAAACCCCCTAAGATTTGATACAATACTCCCTGGAATGTCATAAAATTAGTTGCGTTTTCTAGGGAGCTGAAAAAAATACGTTGGGGGTTATTTCGCATGTTCGGTTTGTCACCTAAGGAAGATAAATTCTATTTGCTTTTCACCCAAAGTACCCAAGTCGTTTCCAAGACCTTAAAGAGACTCCAGGATATTATGCAGCAAGACTCTGTATCCTCGGAAGATGCAGCTCAAATGCATCGGTTTGAACATGAAGCAGACAATATAACCAATCAAATCATGGAACGTCTTAATTCTACGTTTATCACACCCTTGGATCGAGAAGACATCTATAAACTCGCTCAAGTACTGGATGATATCGTTGATTTCGCTGAAGGTACTGTGGAACGCATGCTTCTCTACCGAACTGGAAAACCGTCCCTTGGCGCCCAAGAACTTGTTCATTTAGTCGAACTGGCAACACAGCAAATCCAATCGGCCTTCTCTTGTTTAGGTAATATTCATTTCAAAAAGACCATAATTCTGGCTGCAGCGGAGGAGATTTATCATCTTGAAAGCGCGGGAGATAAACTTTATCGTCAGGAAGTAGCTCGACTTTTTGAATTTGAGAAGGATCCCATTGAGATTATTAAGTGGAAAGAGATTCTTGAACATATTGAAACGACTTTAGATCATTGTGAATCTATTGCCGATCTTCTTAAAAGTGTGGTTCTCAAATATGACTAATATTGGCGTATTATTAGTAGTAGTTGTCTTTTTAGCCTTATGCTTTGACTACATTAATGGATTCCATGATACAGCAAATGCTATTGCCACCAGCGTATCGACTCGGGCTTTGAGTCCGAAACATGCAGTTGTTTTAGCGGCGGCATTTAATCTGCTGGGAGCATTGGTCAGCACGGGAGTGGCCCAAACGATTGCCAAGGATATTGTTTCGCCCAAGTTAACGACCCAAGAGGTCATTATTGCCGCCTTGCTCAGCGCTATTACCTGGAATCTTGTAACGTGGTATTTAGGAATTCCCAGCAGCTCTTCCCACGCTATTGTCGGAGGTGTTGCCGGTGCTGCTGCTGCCAAAGCCGGCTTTGCCGTTCTACACTGGGATGGTTTAGGCAAGATCCTGGCAGCCTTGGTCTTTTCACCGATTATTGGTATGATTTTAGGATTTATCATTATGAAAGTTTTAAATATGGCCTTTGGTAAATTATCACCGTCACGTGTCAATCATGGATTCAAGAAAATGCAGGTCCTTTCCGCAGGCTTATTGGCCTTTAATCATGGCTCCAATGATGCCCAAAAATCCATGGGGATTATTACTATGACTCTCATTGCCACAGGAGTTCAGGCTCAGACGGTTCTGGCACCTCCTCTTTGGGTTAAACTGGCATGCGCTCTGGCTATGTCTATAGGGACGGCTGCCGGGGGATGGAAGATTATTCATACTATGGGCGGGAAAATTTTTAAACTGGAACCTATTAACGGCTTTGCTGCCGATTTGAGCTCTTCAATTGTCATCTGGACAGCGACGGTATTTCCAAGTCTTCACCTTCCGGTATCGACGACTCATGTTGTCTCCGGTTCTATTATGGGAGTCGGCAGTGCCAAAAGGGTTTCGGCTGTGCGTTGGGGCGTTGCTCAACAAATGCTGATTGCTTGGATTGTGACAATTCCCACAACTTCGATTATAGCTGCCCTATATTATCTCGTTGTTTCAAGAATTATGTAGGAGTGAAATCGAATAGACCCTGCTTGGGAATTGAGAGTTTTAGATGGGGATAAAGAAGCTGAAGAGGGGCACCGTAAACTGTTAAGTGTTTGCGGCAGCCCCTTTTTGAATTTTGGAGTCTATTTTTCAGTTTTTCTACATATCTTCCGGTAGAAGGGTTGTCCGGACCCTGCGGGAGGAGTAGAAGGATGAATCAATTTCAGCGGCTGCGTATTCTCACGTTGGTGCTCTTGGGGATGATGGCTTTGGGGTTGCTGACCTGGGGAATTGGAAAAGCCTATTTGGAACTTGTAGATCATTCAGCAAAGGTAAGCATTCCTCAAATCACATCTGACGGTCAAGCGAAAAATCAAGCAGACACCTTGGTTCTGCCCAAAGCAACCTTTTGGACCTGTCAAATTGGTGTTTTTCAGAGTGAAGAAAATGCTCAGTCCTGCCTTAAGCAGCTGCAGGAGTTAGCGAATGATGGCGGTATTATCAGCAGGGACCCCTGGATTGTCGCCATCGGTTTAGGCCATACGGCAAAGGAGTTAAGCGGCGTCAAAGAAGCTCTTGCTGCTAAGGGTATTCCCGCTGTGATTAAACAAGTTGAACTCCAGGAGCGAACATTTCGTGTTATGGGGAATGGTTCGCGTCTAACGATAGAACTCCTTGCCAATGTTAATGCTCTCTTGCAGGAAGGAATCAGTTCTCAACGTTTAGCTCAGGAACAGCAAATATGGAATAGTCTGGCTGGAGAGCATTCCCCTTCACAATTAGTTCAGCTTCATAATCTCTATAATTTGCTTCGGGCGAAGAATGACCCACAAGATCAGCAGCTTTTAGGATTGTCTCTATATTTTGCTGCTACGAGGATTATAAATGCATTTTCTGGGAAATAATAACTATAAGATATAAGCAAAACTATAAAATATAAGCCAACTATAAAATATAAGCCAACTATAAAATATAAGCTAAAAAAACGCTAAAGGGAGAGTATCAAGGGCGATGATTAATAGTCAGAAGATTATAAAATGGAACTATTTGCGTTTTTAGTTAATAGTGATATAATTAACATAACTATAATTTTATTATTATTATTATCCGATTAAGTTAATTTGATTTAAATATCAGATGAGAAATGAGGGAACTTATTGAAAACGCTTAAAATCCCAGAGGCTACTATTATTCGACTTTCAGTTTACTCACGACATCTGACAGACGTCGATAGAAAAGGAATAATTACTACCTCATCAGGGGATATCGCGGAAGGAGTGGGCGTCAGTCCCGCACAAGTCCGGAAAGATCTAGCGTACTTCGGAGAGTTTGGAACAAGGGGTGTAGGATATAACGTCAAAGATCTTCGTCAGCATATTTTGAGAATTCTTGGCTTAAGTGTTGATTGGAGCGTTGCTTTGGTCGGTGCCGGGCACTTAGGTTTGGCCTTAAGTTCATACAAAGGATTTCGCGAGCGGGGGTTCATCATTACCAGTATTTTTGATTCAGATCCTGATAAGATTGGAACCAAAATCGGTGACGTTGAAATCTTACCAATTGACCAGATTGAAGAAGTTACGAGACAAAATCAAACTCAGATCGGTATTATAGCCGTACCTTCATCTGTCGCTCAGGAAATTGCGGATAAACTTATTAAGGCCGGTGTGCAGGCAATCTTAAATTTTGCACCAGTCGTCTTGAATGTTCCGCCTGAGATTGAACTGAGGAATGTCGATCTTGCTGTTAATCTCGAAGTACTTACCTTTAACGTTGGCGCTCAAAGATTTTAGAGTCATGCAGCAGCAACTAAGCTGCTAACTAATGAGTTCGGTCAAATACCTTTTAAATAGGCAAAGACCGTTCTCTTTGTTGTTTCTTTTTTAAGCTTCAGCAGATTATTCACGAGAACGGTTTATGAAAATAAAAAAAATAATAAATTAAACAATTAAATAATCATGCTTGTTTTTTTAATAAAATAATTATACATAATTAAGAGCAATGATTATAAAATTTCTGCTGTTGTTTCGCAATTAATTATTGTTATGGAGAACGAACTGTTGTACATTAAGGTGTTTGTGTCATATAATAGACAACAAGAAGTGTGTTAAGGGTTCCGCTGAATATGGTCTGGACCGAGCGACACAGGTTGGAAAATACCCAACTACACCGTGTGGGACAAAAGCCCCGTGGAAGTTCTTAGGAACGGCTGCGGGTTTTTTGATACCATTTGGTATACTTTTTGGATTGCGGAGGGGAAAAATGAATCAAAACGAAGCTAAACGAAAAATTACAATCTACGATACAACTTTAAGAGATGGAGCACAGGGAGAAGGGATTCATTTTTCGACACAAGACAAGCTGAGTTATGTCAAGCGGATCGAGGAAATGGGCAGTCTCTATGTTGAAGCAGGATGGCCGGGAGCTAATCCCAGAGATGATAATTTCTTTCAGCTTATCAAGGAACAAGAGGTTCCTATGACACATATAGCTGCCTTTGGAAGTACCTGCAAAGTGAATGAAGCGCCGGAAAACAGTGAGATTTTACTTAAGCTGGTGGCTTCCGGAGCTAAAACCATTACCATTTTCGGAAAAGCATGGGATTTGCATGTGCGAGATGTTTTGCGGACGAGCTTGGAGGAAAATCTGCGCCTGATCCGTGAATCTGTTTCCTTCTTAGTCAAACAAGGCCATGACGTATTTTTTGATGCTGAACATTTTTTTGATGGGTTTAAAGAAAACCCGGACTATGCTCTGAAGTGTATTGAGATGGCTCTTCAAGCCGGAGCTTCCATAGCCATCTTATGTGATACGAATGGCGGTTCTTTGCCGAAGGACATTGCCTTGGGAGTAGAAATGGTGAGACGTGAATTTGCTCCTCAAGAGTTAGGAATTCATGTTCATAATGACAGCGGCTTGGCAGTGGCTAACTCTCTGGTAGCCGTAGAGGCAGGAGTAACCCAGGTCCAGGGAACCTGGAACGGATATGGTGAACGCTGCGGAAATGCCAATTTAAGTACTTTAGTTCCTTTATTGCAAGTTAAGGGAAACTATGACGTCCTTTCGGATTCCGCCCTGCACAAGATTACTCCCTTTTCTCGCTTTGCCGCGGAGCTTTCCAATGCGCCCTTTGACGAGAGACAGCCCTACGTAGGCCGCAGTGCCTTTGCTCATAAAGCTGGAATGCATGTTGATGCGATTCTCAAGAATCATCGGACTTTTGAACACATGGACCCGGGCGAGGTAGGGAATGAACGGAGAATATTGATTTCTGACCAAGCGGGAAAAGCAAATATTTTCGAACGGCTTCGCCGTTTTGATCCGGATATTGTTAAAGAAGATCCCTTGGTGGAGAAGGCAATGCTCGAAATTAAGGATATGGAGAACAATGGGTTCCAGTTCGAGGCCGCTGAGGGCAGTCTTGATTTGCTGCTGGTCCGCACCTTAAACCGTTTTACGTCTCCCTTTGAAGTTTTAGATTATCATGTCTGGAGTGATCCGCTGCGCGGTGAACTTGATTCGGTGGCCGTTGTGAAGGTTAAAGTCGGGGAACAGACCGTGCAAATTGCCGCCGAAGGCAACGGTCCTGTAAATGCTTTGGATTCGGCGCTGCGTCAGGCTCTGGCAAGTTTCTTTCCGATTCTGGCGGAGAGTGAACTGGTGGATTATAAGGTTAGAGTCTTGGATGGTTCGCGAGGGACTGAGGCTATTGTTCGGGTTATTATTGATACGCGTTTGGGGCACGAGGTTTGGGGGACGATTGGGGTTTCCAATAATATTCTGAAAGCCAGTGCGCAGGCTTTGCTTGATGCGATTAATTGGACGATTTGGAAGTTTGATGAGGGGGCGCGCCGGGCGCGGGTTTAAGCCCTGCTGGGATTTGTTAAAGGGTCTCTTATTCTGCCGAGGGTCGCATTATACTTGTTCGGCCATGCGGTCGTCGCGCCAAACTAGGGCTTTAAATTCTGATGCAAGTGGGTGGGGTGCCCGGCCTATGCGACATCCCTGTCGCAAGGCCGGCGGGAAACATCCCTGTTTCCCGCCCCACTAATGAAAGAGAATTTAAAACCGAGTTTGGCTGCGACTCCCGCAAAGGCCTCACGCCGTATAATTGCGACCCTCTTGGCTTATTAAGAAGAGGGACGGTTGGTGGGTGGTCCTTTGGAGTTTTGTGTTTGCATGTTTCTATAGGTGAGGGTCGCATTATACTTGTTCGGCCATGCGTTCGTCGCGCCAAATTAGGGCTTTAAATTCTGATGCAAGCGGGCAGGGTGCCCGGCCTATGCGACATCCCTGTCGCAAGGCCGGCGGGAAACGTCCTGTTTCCCGCCCCACTGAAGAAAGAGAATTTAAAGCCGAGTTTGGCTGCGACTCCTGCAGAGGCTTCACGACATATAATCGCGGCTCTCTTGGCTTTGTTATTTAAGAAGGCACTCATACGATTTCTCGTATGAGTGCTAAAACATTTAATTAATGATATATAGGCTGGACAGGTTGAATGGTATCATTGTTCGCCCCTATGATTTGCTCAGTTGTTTGTTCTGTGGATTGTAAGTAATTATTTTTAGGGGGAGCGTCAAACAAAGAATCATCGCCCGCTTTAGCCGCTGTTAATACTGTTGCTAAACCAAATAATGCATGAGATACCAGATACGAAAGATTACTATTAGCATCTTTGGGCTTAACTTTGTTTTGGGCAAGGCCGCTAAGTATAGCTGTTATCACTGCCCCAAACGTAACTCCCAAAAAAGTACCTTTGGCAATTAATTTGTCTCGACCATAAGTAGTTAACAGTTTAACCGCTGAAACTCCGCCGACCATACTTAAACCTATGGTCATTAATGTTCCAAGAAGTTGTCCTTGCCATTTTTCTGCTTGTCTACGAGAAGATACCCACACACCAGCAGCTGTTGTTGCAAATGACCGTTGCGAAATTTTCGCTTTTGACGAGATATTATCAGTTACCATTAAAGCTATTAAACCAACGATACCAGATAACATTCCAAGAAGAATTCTATCGTTTATTTTTTTCAACCTTATCACACTCCTTTTAGTTAGAGTTTCCAAGTTGGAAAATACGATACTGGAAATTTGTATTGAGTATTCGTCAAACAGCTATTTCCATAATTATTTCCCGGCTCTAAACGATTATCTAATCCTTAATGTATCATTTGTCTAGGGGTATTGGTCGTACAGGAATGTAATACGAGGTGTTTTAACCTCGTGCGACAAGAAGTCCCCCACCTCTTAGCCTTCCATACTCGCGATAGCGAGAGCGAAGGTGGGGGATGAATTGTCGCTCTTTGTTTTGTTATTGTTATATAAATACTGCCATGATATAATCAGTAGTATAGTTATGTATGGCGGTGATCACAATGGAATTAGACAATAATAATCATTCAGTATTCTTGATGTATTATCATCTCGTTTTGGTTATAAAATATCGCCGGAAAGTAATTGATGATAAGATTTCCAATCGTCTCAAAGAGATTTTTGAGTACATAGCACCAAATTACAATGTTGTTTTGCAGGAATGGAACCATGATAAAGACCATGTGCATATTCTGTTCAAAGCGCAACCCAATAGCGAATTATCAAAGTTCATCAATGCCTATAAAAGCGCATCCTCTCGACTAACCAAGAAAGAATATCCTATCGTCAAAAAATCACTATGGAAAGACTATTTCTGGTCAAGGAGTTTCTGCTTACTGACCACTGGCGGCGCACCTATTGAAGTTATCAAACGCTATATTGAAAGCCAAGGTGAGAAATTATGAACAAGGCATTCAAATATCGTATATATCCTTCTCCTGAACAAGAAATTCTCATCAATAAAACGTTCGGCTGTGTGCGGTTTGTCTACAACAAAATGCTTGCTAACCGTAAAGCGGTTTATGAGCAGTTCAAGGATGATAAAGAAGCGTTGAAACAACAGAAATACTTATTACCCGCTGAATTCAAGAAAGAATTTGAATGGCTCAAAGAAGTTGACAGTTTGGCTTTGGCTAATGCTCAACTGAATTTGCAGACCGCATACAAAAACTTCTTTCGGGATAAATCAATAGGCTTTCCGAAGTTCAAAAACAAGCATCGTGACAAGAAATCCTATACTACCAACAATCAAGGTGGAACAATCAGGCTTATTGACAGTAAGATAATTCGATTGCCAAAATTAAAAGATGTACGGATTAAGCTACACCGACAATTACCTAAAGAAGCCGTTATAAAGTCTGCGACTATAAGCAAAACTCCTACAGGGAACTACTATATTTCCGTATTGGTTGAGTTTGAAGCCGCTATAAAGCCCGTAACACCAACGAGAGAAACGGTACTAGGTTTGGATTATTCATCAAAGACATTGTTTGTCGATAGCCAAGCAAATAATGCCGATTATCCAAAGTTCTACCGTCAAGCCGAAGCAAAATTAAAAAAAGCACAACGCAAACTATCTAAACGCCAAAAGGGTAGTAAAAATCGTGACAAACAACGTCGTAAGGTTGCCAAACTGCATGAAAAAGTAGCTCATCAACGAAAGGACTTCTTGCATAAACTGTCTAGGCAAATAGCCGATGATTACTCAGCTATTGCCATTGAAGACCTAAATATGCTTGGCATGGCTCAATGTCTCAATCTTTCAAAATCCACGAATGACAATGGTTTTGGTATGCTAAAAACTTTTCTAACATACAAACTTACTGAACAGGGAAAACAGTTAGTCGTTATTGATAAGTGGTTTCCATCCAGTAAGATGTGCAGGTTCTGCAACAACGAAAATAAAGAACTAACTCTATCAGATAGGACCTGGACTTGTAGTCATTGCGGAGCAGAATTAGACCGCGACATAAACGCTGCTATCAATATCAAAAATGAGGGCTGCCGCTTGCTTGGCATAGCCTAATCCATAACTAAGAACCGTTGGGCAAACGGGGTTAGCTTGGTAATTATACTGGCATAAGCTGGTATGTCCCAAGAAGCCCCCACCTCTAAGCGTTAGCATAGGTGGTGGGAGTATGTCACAGGAAAGTATAGCGATGTTGGCAAGTACATAGGCATGATCTATCAAGAGGCTAAAGGAAAAGCTTCCGGAGACCCGTTTTGCTGCTATTACGATGACGAATTTAAGGAAGAGGCTGATATTGAACTTTGTGTTCCTACTAAAGGGATGGTGGCAGGAAAGAAGATTGTTGCAAAACAGTTGCCTAAAATACGAGCAATTAGCACTATGCATGTTGGAACTTATGAAACCTTGAATTTAGCTTACAAAGCTGTGTTGGATTACGCAAGAGAACACAGCCTTACGAGTATACTGCCTTCGAGAGAAATTTATCACAAAGGGCCAGGACTTGTTTTCAAAGGAAATCCCAATAAGTACGTTACGGAAATTGTGATCCCCATTGAGCAGGAGGGTTAAGATATGGCTGGAAAATTCGATTTTAAAAAAGAATATAAGGATTTGTATGTACCTAAACAAAAGCCTGTCCTTATTGATGTTCCGGCGATGAATTTTATTATGGTTGATGGTACGGGAGACCCGAATACTTCTGAAGAATATCAGGAAGCCTTGGAAATTCTTTATGGTTTAAGCTTCACCATTAAGATGAGTAAGATGAGCGGAAAGCAGCCTGCAGGATATTTTGAATATGTTGTACCGCCTTTGGAGGGACTTTGGTGGTTTCAGGACGATAGTTTTGACGGAACACAGTTAATAGACAAATCTAAATTTCAATGGACATCTATGATTCGTCAACCTGAATTTGTCACCGAAGATGTTTTTAACTGGGCTGTTAGCGTGTTGAAACAGAAAAAGCCTAAGATTGATCCAACAAAGGCTCGTTTAGAATCTTTGACAGAGGGACTCTGTGTACAAATGATGCATAACGGCCCTTATAATAGCGAACCGGTTACTCTTGGGCAAATGGAACAATTCCTTTTGGATAATGGATATAGATGTGCAATCTCCGATATACTCCCTTCCGGTCAAATTAGACGTCATCATGAAATCTACCTAAGTGACCCACGAAAGACGGCACCCGAAAAGTTGAAAACAGTATTAAGGCACCCAGTCAGAAAAACTTAGATTTGTAGTTAATTAATATTTGAAAGTTACTATTTTTTATAAGTTATGGAAGTTGGATCTTGCGTAAGAACAGAAGGGAAATTCGTCGTGGAATACATGGGCAATAAAGAATTCTGGAATAATAGGTTTTCTAAGAAAGAGGATAAACTATTAAGTCCTGAGAAGTCATTGATTGAGAGTATTAAGTTCTTTAAAAAAGGTTCTGTCCTTGATATTGCGTGTGGTGATGGTAGGAATGCATTGTTTTTAATCGAAAATGGCTTTAATCTCGTGCGACAAGAAGTCCCCCACCTCTTAGCCTTCCATACTCGCGATAGCGAGAGCGAAGGTGGGGGATGAATTGTCGCTCTTTGTTCAAGGAGTTTCTGCTTACTGACCACTGGCGGCGCCCCTATTGAAGTTATCAAACGCTATATTGAAAGCCAAGGTGAGAAATTATGAACAAGGCATTCAAATATCGTATATATCCTTCTCCTGAACAAGAAATTCTCATCAATAAAACGTTCGGCTGTGTGCGGTTTGTCTACAACAAAATGCTTGCTAACCGTAAAGCGGTTTATGAGCAGTTCAAGGATGATAAAGAAGCGTTGAAACAACAGAAACACTTATTACCCGCTGAATTCAAGAAAGAATTTGAATGGCTCAAAGAAGTTGACAGTTTGGCTTTGGCTAATNCTCAACTGAATTTGCAGACCGCATACAAAAACTTCTTTCGGGATAAATCAATAGGCTTTCCGAAGTTCAAAAAACAAGCATCGTGACAAGAAAATCCTATACTACCAACAATCAAGGTGGAACAAATCAGGCTTATTGACAGTAAGATAAATTCGATTGCCAAAAATTAAAAAGATGTACGGATTAAGCTACACCGACAATTACCTAAAGAAAGCCGTTATAAAGTCTGCGACTAATAAAGCAAAAACTCCTACAGGGAAACTACTATATTTCCGTATTGGTTGAGTTTGAAGCCGCTATAAAAGCCCGTAACACCAACGAGAGAAAACGGTACTAGGTTTGGATTATTCATCAAAGACATTGTTTGTCGATAGCCAAGC
>NZ_LDZY01000014.1 GCF_001029285.1 Desulfosporosinus acididurans | reverse complement strand
CGGGAACAAGACTCTCCTTCGGTGCAACCAATGCTCTTCTGAGCAGCTTCATACAGGCTCTTAGCCCTTTTCATTCCGACTGCTCTCAACTTGTTGTCTCTCCAAATTCGGTTTATTCCTTCTACTCCAAGTCTTTTGATATCCCTAGGTTGCGGGGCAACTTGCAGAACCAGCATGCTACTTGTCGCATCAAACTTTCCAAACACCGTTTCATGCTCGGGAAAGTAGATTTTCAGCCACCTCTGAATGCGATTTTTTATACTGCTCATTTCCTTTTGGATGCGCATTCTGCAAGCCATCGCTATTCGCAGTTCTGCATAGATCCCCTCCGGGATATAGGGCTCATTGTATCTCCCCTCGATGACCAGCTTAGCAATTGTTTTGGGGTCCTTAGCATCCGTTTTGCTGGGGTGGTTGTCATCAAGCTCCTTACTACGCTTTACATGGAATGGGTTTACGAGGACTAGCTTAATGCTTTGCTCTTTTAGATATGATGCCAGGCCGAACCAGTAATGGCCGGTTGGCTCTGCGCCTACCACTATGCAGTCCTTTTGTGCTTGACCTTTTAAACGTTCAATCCATGCATAGAAATCCCTGAATCCTTCAGCACTGTTTTCAAACTTGAATACTTTGCCCAGCTCTACTCCTCGCCAGTCGAAAGCCCTGGCGTAATGAAGCTCGCTGGCGATGTCCACTCCGATAACAATACTTCTTTCAGAAAGTTGCTTTAGTTTCTCGTTTTGTGTAAAATTCATTTGGGATGACCTCCGTTATTTTGATTGGATTCTGTTGGCCAACAGTCCTTTCAAATTGTAACGTGAGGTCTTCTTTTTGACAAAGCTCATTTTTTCCTACTACAGGAATGCTCCTCATATTTATCATGTAATTGCTCATCAGTAAACCGTAGGTTTAAATTTCCTCGAAGTATACATCGTAGTCAGCGTAAACCTTTTGAGTTATTGTGTCATAGTACATTGTGCTACCCTTAATCGTTTCTACAATTTTATACCATTCAAGATTTATGTTGTAATCACTTGATAGCTTTTCAGTCAGCTCATATACATCTAAAGATAGTGATTCACTAGAATAAACAATCCATTCCAAAAAATCGATGAGGGATACATTTTCACTACTTCGTCTAAAAAGCTTATTTTTTCCTAACCGGCGATAGGAAAAATGCTCCTTATCTTCGGAAAGTAGCGAAGCATAGAACCATTCACCAAAGCCAAGCTCATCGAGGGCATGGGTAAAACCTTTTTTTCGCAGTGAATATACAGTAAAATATTGTGAATCAACTGCTTGATATGCTTTGCGGCAATAGTCCATTATGGATTCTTTTTCTACACCAGCACAATTTAGCCTGCGAAAATGCACATACTTTAATGGTGCATATTCTAAAATTTCATACGTCGCTTTTAGTTTATACACCTCCGACATATACGCTATCGTATTTAGCACTTCCTTGGGAAAGGACTGTGCATCTATAATATCCTCTGTAGTAAGAATCTCACGAAAATACTCCGCTGCGGATGGATACTGGTCCTTGATTGCATAGTTGGCATAAACCCGAAATCCTAGTGCCTTTAGTGTGTATGGATTCAGTAGTTTGGGATCTGCCTGGGGGAATTCGCTCACATACAACTTCCGAATATCGGACAAGAGATAGAATTCTTTGGACAGTAGTTGCTTCATTTTGGCTGCCATAATGTCAGAGAGCATCGGTACATCTATTTTGTAAACACCCGAATAAAAAAACTGATCGAAGTTTTTCATGTAGTTGGCCAGCACTGTTTGAGACAATACGCCGTACTCGTGTTCATAGGCTGCAGCAAAATCTGTATTTGTAATCGGAGCAAGAGTCAACAACAAATCCATCACCTGAGTATCTCTGTCTGCTATCCCGAACTCTATGTTGGGCATACGCTTAAAGTGTAATTGTGGGTAATCGTCGCTTCTGCAGATCTTTTTAAGTAGATTATGCAACTCGTATTCATCCTGAATGTCGTAATCACTCATCAACTCTGGATATTCCTGAAAGAACTTACGTGTTGAGAGCTCCACGTTTTTGTAATTGCTCAAATTAAGGCCTTTAAGCAGATCAGTGTAATCATACGCATCAATATTGTAGTAGCGAAGTTTTTGTCCATATTTCCACAGAACATGATCACTTGCAGCTAATTTGTTGGAGTAGCCTCGATCCATCACCGAAAACTTAGGATTGTCCTGCAGATTTAAATCTTCCAGTAGCATTTGATAAAATTGCGAAAACTCTTCAAATGTAAGACCTTCCGCACCCGCTGTGCGCAATATATATTCACTAAGTTCGAATCGACTACGGAGAACTCGCTCACCACCAAGAACCACGTGATTTTTATAAATTATTCGTTCTGCGGCCTTTCTAAATCTCTCAGGGAAATCAGAATCCGTAGCCAAACTATCTACGAGATATTTCCCCTTCTTATAAGCGATAGAAAGGTAATTGTATGTTATCTCAGATTCCTTAAATCCTAAAATAAAATCTTCTTTTGCTATGTCATATTTTTGAAAAACAAGCGCATATATGTCCTCACTCAGAGTAGGTGCCTTATTGATGCACTTTGATTCAATTTGTCGTACACGTTCTCTCGTAAGATATAATTCTTTTCCGATCTTATCCAATGTTTTCCCAGAAAGACGTCCAGTTAAAACAGCACAATCCTGCGGTTTTGGCAAGGATGCAGCATATTCGAGAACCGTTGGATATTTTTGCTTATATATCTGATCGTGTAAGCAGAGTAAATTGCTATCCTGTATCAGCTCTAATATTAGACTATCCACTAATAGTTCGTTCTGCAAAAAAGAAGGTAGAGATCTCACCAAATTAAACTTATCTAGTCCGTAAGGGTTGAGTTCCAGTTGCTTCAAAATAGTTTCTTTGATTGCACATCTCAACAGGGGCAACCAATAGAGTTCTGAAATCAGCGGCTCATCGATCTCCTTAGCTAATACCTCTGGAGCAAACCTACCATTACAATTCTCAACAAGTGGAAGAATTTCCTCATACAGTTTGGCTGCATGAACGTCTATCGTCTTAACAATCTCCTGTACGATGCAACGGCAAAACTCATTAGTTCCGAAATCCGAATCATTATTGTAGAAACTCTGAGCGGTAGATACTGGCTGCAGAACGAGTAGATTTATAGCTTCAATTATTTCTTTCACACTCTTTGGGCCCATATTTGGGATTGCAAATAGGTCTGTCTCTGTCTTATCCAATAACTCGGAAATATAGTCAATTCCTGCTCCTTTTAAGCAATTAAATGCCCTCCTTGACAGCTCAATGTCTTCTATGGGGAAGTCTCGATACAATTGACCGTCCTTTCCAATGAACCATGCAACTACAGCATCCTCTAACTTTTGGTCTGCATTGCAATTCAAAGGATCGATCTCGATAATTTCGATCTGCTCGATCACTTCTGTAATTTCTGTTACAGTTTTTGCCCCCATGTTTTTCAAACTCGGGAAGTTTTCTTTTGGGAAATCCAGCAGCTCACCCACGCCATTGATGCCTGCTCTGCGTAGGGCGTTATTCGCTCTTACAGATAGATCTAATTTTTCTATCGGATCTAATCGTGCCAAGTACTTCACTACTTTCCCTCGTTTCGCTAAAATGGCCAATTGCGTCTTATCTTCGTTTCATTTTTTCTCTTTCGTGGATTCCTTTTCCATAGGAATACCTTCGACGCTCTTTATCAAATAAACGCCCACAACAAATTACTTTTTCAAGAATCACGTTAAATAAAGAAATTGCCGATTAGAGTATTCTTTATTTATCCATCAATTTCCTACAACTTTTATAACTTTTTTATATTATTCACCGCAGTATTCCTTCTCTGTTCCATCCATAAAGGCGACCACAATTTTCCGCTTTCATAAACCGTTATGTGGTCCAATGTCTTAAGCATAAAATCCGTATCGAAATCCGTGATGTGTGCAGCATTCTCTGTAATATCCGTGAACTGCATCGCTCGGTACTGCTCCAGCTGGTTGCCAAATTCAGCATATCGGTCCCAACGCTCCTTTATCTCTTCTCTGAGTCTCGGAGAAGGTTCCACACCATTATGAACGCTTCCTTGAGAATCGCTTCATCTTGCATGGCGATTGGTGGAGCCTTGAACACACTTAAACAATCTTAACTCTATATCGCTCTTGGCATTGCCATACCTTTCGATATACGCCACCTATTTTCAGAAATGAATCGACTTTCGTCCTGAAAGTATAATGCAGACATATCAGTACATAGAGGGGCCGTTTTCCCTAAATCTCATATACAATTACGCAAAACTCTCCTTCTTTACGCGTATATTTCTGCGTAAAAGTACACCCCCCTAAAACAAAAAGTCCCCTCAGACATACGTCCAGGGGAACATAAAACACACTGAAAAATTCCTCCAAAACCCTGTAAACAGCTGATACCAAGTTACTTCCGCTCATCAACACGACACACTCAACGGGCTGCGTCCACGGAAAGATATTTACCTTATAAACATTCATTGAAGTAACGTCAACGTGCCCGGAGTTGCCAAATCGGCTCGCTAGAAAACACACTGCATCTCAGCAACGTCTATATGCTAAATTAATTAACATTATAAGAATAACTGGAAGTTTAAGAATCAAGAAAAATGCTTTATAGTACCAATACGAACAGGAAAGTTTTTGCTTTTACGAAAACATGGCAAGCTTTTTAGCTACGAATTTGCTTAGGAAGAACCCCAATGGAAATAATATTAAAGCAAATAGCCACTGTCGTGTTAGAAGGAGAACAATGAGAGCCAAGATTATTTCTCCTGGTAAAGCCATAAGAAACAAAGAACGAATTGCGGCACTTAATTTAATTTCAGGGCGTAGGGGGAACATTGAAACAAATGGATTATTAAGTGATTCTAACCAAAATGGTTTAACCATCGCTATCAAAAATGGAATGGATACGCCCCACCAGAACCATTTCAACACAGGAGGGTAAGCCGTAAGCACTAAAACGTAAGCACCGATCACTTGAAAATAAAATATGATATTAGAACTGTGTCGCAAAGTGGATTTAATGCATATTTCCACTAAACTATTTTCAGGGTTACGCTGCTTAAAAATAATATTAGAGTTTTGGAATAACCATGGGCTGGTTCTTAGAGTAGTAGTCTTTTTTGTATAAGTTCCTGCATACTTCAATAAAACGTTAGTAAACTTTAGTTTTGAGGCCTGTTGCATAGATATATCTTCAAGAAGTGTTTCAGAAATAAACATCCGTTGGTAGATAAGCCAAATTAAAGCAGTAATAAGTGTGAAAAATGTTAGAGAAAACAATATAGATCGATTAAGTAGTAAAGATACGATCTGGCGTAAAAAGACACCCGTAAGAAAAAGCAAAATAGTTTTAGAAAGGCCTAATTTCCAACCCTGAACGCGAAATTCTAATAGCTGTTTTAGTATCCCAATCGAAGCTTTTAACAAAAAGATAATTGCTGTAAGCCATACAAACATATGCGTGGTAAAGTTATAATGTAACAATAGAAACGGTGCCCATACAATCGAAAAGAGTAGCGAAACCAATAAATTTTTAATCATGTAGTATACGAGGCTATATTTTATTAACCCTTTGACCCAAATCTTACGTTGAAAAAGAAAAATTTGATCCGCATCTTCAACAAATACCTGAAGAGTTCCTGACCATAAAAAAACAAGAAAAATAACCAAAAAGCCATTTATAGGAATATAGTTTAATTCTACTGGAACTTGCCTCCACCAACCCAAATAGGCATCGATAAAAATGGCTGAAAACGGTATGACGATATAGAGAGCCACAATCCAATCGAACACGGTTTTCCAGACGGAATATTGGTATTTCCATCCGTTAATTAAACGATGCCAAAAGAGTTTTCTTATGGTAGTCATAGAGTTTTCTCCAATAATTCAATGAAACAGTCAAAGAGAGAACCATTTATAAGTTGACTCTGCTCTCTAATTTCTTGTAAGTTACCTTTAGCTAGAATCGTTCCATCGTTTATTAAAACGAAGGAAGTACAAATTTTTTCGGCAGTATCTAAAGAATGCGTAGACATCAATACTCCTGTACCTTGATTCCTAGCTTGTTGAATTAAAGAAAGAAAATCCTTAATACCGATAGGGTCCAAACCAATGAATGGCTCATCAATTATATAAAGTGACGGACTAAGAAGGAAGCCCAGAATTAGCATAACTTTTTGCTGCATACCTTTAGAAAATGTCGTCGGCATATTATGTCTTACATGAGTAAGTCGAAATAGTTTGAGTAAACCCTCAGTTTTATTTAGAAATTCAAGCTGGTCAATTTCATAAACAGAAGCAGCAAATTCAAGGTGCTCCCACAAAGTCAATCCTTCGTACAAGACAGGTTGTTCTGGTATATAGGAATAGTTTTTGTACGAACCTCCAAATTCAACTATACTATCGTTTTCAGGGAGCAATCCCATGATTGCTTTTATTATGGTACTCTTCCCAGCTCCATTAGGGCCAATTAAACCAATTAATTCTCCATAACCAATATTTAATGCTACATTCTTAATAATAGGCTTATTTGCCATATAACCAGCCGTTTTGATATTAACCTTTACAATATCCAATCTATTATCACTTCCATGATCCTTTTGGATAATTATAACATACTAGCAATAGCCGCTAAAGCTAATTTCGAATTACTGAATTGTAATGCTTAATAAGACCCCAACAATAATCTTTATGTATTTCGCATTATCCTACTTATGCGTCGTAGCAAATTGGAATGAATAGGCAGTCAGTGCACAATTATATTATCGATTGATCTTTCTCTTTTTAACGCTCACTAATGAACTTTGAATGGGAGTATCAATTTGGAATTCAAATCTTCCATCTTTAGTCAAATGATTGAGAAGCTCTTCTTCGTCAAAAGTCAGATATCCCTCAACAAGTAATTGACAAAACACATCGTCCAATTCTCTTGCTTTTCTTTTTCCTTTTAGATAATCATAGCAAAAGTCCGAAGTTTTCTTATCTAATCGCAAGATTACCGGAACTGTAACCCATTTAAAGTCTCGCTCACTTTTGCCTAATGCAAACAAAGCATCCAAAATCGAATATTCTATGTCTTCAAAATCAGGATTAGCTCTATATAAGGGCTCAAAAAAATCAATTGCCTTTTCGTGCTCTTTACATAAAATGTAAGCCTCTCCTAAACGCCATTGAGCATCGATATCCTCTGGGTTATTTTTAGCTATCATCTGTCTAAGTTTTTTTAATCCTTCGTAATCCCCCTTGCTAATGAGTTCGTAGTCATCTTCCCAATCTTCATATCCATCATCTTCAATATTATCGTCAAGTTCCTTACTGCGATTACTAAGGTCTATATTCTTGTTATCAATATCCAAGTGGTTTACCTCAATTCTGATATTATTAATACTTCATCTGATTCGGAGTCTCACTTAGTAATTCATGGCAAAGGCAATCGGATAGACATCTATGTGAGCTTTCAAGTCGCGTTATGAAACTTGTCCCGGTTCCGTTCACTTTTTAAGATTATACTAATTGATTACCAATACTTGGTCAACAACTTCGATCTATTTAAAGAGCAATAATTTCACATTCGCCCTAGTATCTCTCTCACCTCTATCCATGCCTTAAACACAAACACCACCTCGACTATCGACAAAACCTTAGCCTTCTCAACCAGCCTGCGAAACAGATCCCCATCAAACCTATCCAGTGGCTTTCCATCCGTAGCATCCATATAGGCCTTGAACTCTTCTAATTTGCTCTTCCTCCATGACTCTTCGGCCTCAACATTTTTTAACCCAACCTTATGCCCTCGCAAAGTTTCAATTTCGCCTACCACTTTTGCATATTTTTCATTATCGGTCCCCAAACTTCTTAGAACAGTCAACAATTTTTGCTGGAGTTCTTCCAACTTGGCATCAATTTCCTCAGTCCCAACTACACAATCACCGGTTTCCTCAAGCAAAAATGCCTCCTTCCTACTAATGACTTTGTTTATCGCACGTACGAAAGCTTTCTCTAAATCCTTCTCCCTAATTGATTTCATTCCGCAAGATTCCACTCCATTGATTTCTCGGTTAATACACCGCCACACGTACTTTCTGTTTTTGCCACTCCCCCAAGCTTGGCGTCTAAACTTTGAACCACAATTTTGGCAGAACAGTTTACCGGAGAAAGGGTACTCGCTGGTAAAAGAACTCTTCCCACTCCTTGAATACCCGCGCAAGTTTCCCCGTCTTTCAAATTCCGCCTGCACTGCTGCAAACTCTTCCTTAGAAATAATAGCTTCATGACTATCCTCAACATAATACTGGGCAGCATGTCCAGTATTTTTCACTCGCTTTTTCGTTAGAAAATCTATCGTGTAGGTTTTCTGGAGCAGTGCATCCCCCATATACTTGACGTTTTTCAGTATCCCAATCACCGTGCTGTCATACCAACGGGAACCGCCTGACCCGGTTTTTATCCCATCCTTCTGCAGAATACTGGCTATCTTATAAGGACTTTTACCATCAAGAAATTCTCTATATATCCTGCGTACTACCCCGGCTTCTTCTGGAACAATAACCAACTGGCCCTGATCGTCTTTGGTATATCCGAGGAATTTATTGTGGTTAACTAAAACCTTGCCCTCTTGAAACCTATAACTTATGCCCATCTTAGTGATCTGTGACAAATTGGAACTCTCTTCTTGGGCCAAACTCCCGAGCAGAGTTATCAGAAACTCGCCCTTACTATCAAGCGTATTCACATTCTCCTTTTCGAAGAAAATAGCCACCCCCTTCTCCTTCAGCTGCCGTACATATTTCAAAGTATCTAGAGTATTGCGAGCAAATCTGCTAATTGACTTTGTAATCACCATATCAATCTTGCCTGCCATACACTCATCAATCATGCGGTTAAATCCCTCACGTTTCTTGGTGTTCGTGCCGCTGATACCCTCATCACTGAAGACCTGCACGAATTCCCAAACTGGATTATTCTGGATGTAAGAGGTGTAATGCTCAACCTGCGCCTGATAGCTTGACAATTGTTCCTCATTATCTGTGGAAACCCGTGCATAAGCACAAACTCTAAGTTTCGCGGTAGCCTCAAGACCTTTCATCTCTTGCATCGGTTTTGCTGGAATTACTGTAACTGTTGCCATTTATAATAACCTCCCTTAGAAAATATCGTGGCCTCGCTTCAAGGTATAACTTTCCTCGAAAGCAAGGCCGTTTTTTAATTGGAATATTAATTTGGTTCGTTCTTTGACCACTATTTTTTCGACTATATTGCGGTACATGTCATCGTTGAATTCTGCGAGATTGCCGTCCTGTGCCTCAAGTATGGATTCAAGTTCTAAGGTTCTGTCCATTCTAGTATCTCGCTTATTAATTTCAGCCATCCAATCAGATCGCTCTGTCTGAAGCCGAGTCAAAGTTTTAACCAGTTCTTCGTGTTCAGTTTTAACTAGATTATGGTCCGCATAACCTTTTTCTTCTATTAAAAAAAGCGCCCGTTCCTGTCGGATGAGTTTCTCAATTTCCTCATCCAACTTCGCGATGCGCTCATTATCTAACTCGGTTAACTTTTCTCTTTCCAATCTTGCTTTATAATCCCCTAGCAACTTGGCTCGGTCATTATAAAGCTGGTTAAACACTTTAACAAACAATCCTTTAATGGTCTCTTCTTTAATCCTCCCTACCCCACACGAATTTTTACTATAGGTGTTGCAAATCCAGCAAACCGACTCTGCTACCGTACCACAATTGTCTATATGCCTTTTAAATGTGTTACCACAATGGCCGCAAACAATAGTTCCAGTTAAAGCATATCGATTTGTGTATTTCTCTCGGTTACCCTGAATATTGCCCTTCGATTTAGCCCTCTCCGTCATTAATTCCTGAACCTTTTCAAAATCCTCCCGGCTAATAATGGCGGGATGACTGTCCTTTACATAGTACATTGGGGCTTCGCCAGAATTTCTCTTCCTATTACACAGGCCCGTTGTAATGGTTTTTTGAAGGCGTGCGTCACCAGCGTATTTCTCATTCTTCAGTATATCTCTTATGCTTGATTCAGCCCATTTAACCTTTCCGGAGATGTTTGTCACCTCATCAGCTTCAAGACCTTTGGCTATGTGGGAAACTCCCAGACCGGAAAGATAGTCTTTAAAAATTTGTCTCACAATAGTTGCTTGTTCTTCATTAATTATCAGATTGCCCTCTCGGTCTTTATCATAGCCAAGGAAGCGCTTTGTGTTAACTGAGAACTTACCTTTCTTGAAACGCCGTTGGTTACTCCAATGCATGTTTTGGGATATGGAGGCCAGTTCTTCCTCTGCGACTGAGCTTAGGATGGATAACATAAGCTCACTTTCGGCGGTTAAAGTGTTAATAGCCTCCTTCTCGAAGTGAACGGCAATCCCAAGAAGTTTAAGTTTACGGACAGTTTCCAAACAATCTTGAACGTTGCGTGCAAAACGGCTTATTGATTTTGTTATGATAAGGTCAAACTTTTTATTTTCAGCATCCTGAACCATCCTCATGAACTCTAGTTGTTTTTCTATGTTCTTGCCGGATATACCCTGGTCGCTATAAATGCCTGCAAAGGTCCAAGCTGGATTGTTATTTATATAGGAAGTGTAATGCTGGACTTGGGCTGAAAAGCTTTCCTGCTGCTCGGATTGGTTAGTGGAAACCCTGACGTAGGCGCAAACTCTAAGTTTTTTAAGTTGCTCATGGAAGACTGGTGCTTTCTCAATGGTGCGTATTTTTTTCATGCTACTCAACTCCTTTACTAGCAAGGCTTGTGGGAACATATTGGTAGTAAAAAAATATCCTACGATTGCTAGTCGTAGGACATGATAGCTCTTGTATGGGGTGGATTGCAAGAAATTTATTTCTATAACTAGGTACAGTGGTAAATTATATGTAAGGAGGTGCGATCTTAATCTATAAATTGAAACAATTCTTCTACTGGAACCATAAACACTTTAGCTATATCCATTGCCATCTTTAAAGATGGATTATATTTACCGTTTTCTAAATGCCCAATCGTTTCTCGGCGAACTCCAATTAACTGAGCCAGCTCTTCTTGTTTCATATTTGTTTTTGCCCTATATTCCTTAATTTTTGTTATTAACTTTGGCATACTTAGTTTCCTCGTACATCGTAAAATAGAAAGAACAGCGTATTTAACATATACATACTAACAAACATATACACTAAATTTATCATGGAAATTGTCACCGAGGTCCTATAGAATAAGCCATACGCCATTACCAATCCCGCCAAACACAACGTAATAGTAAAAGTACAACTAGCTGCTTTAAGTTGATTGTACTTTGTCATTTCATCTTTAGTCTCAAAGCTTTTACGATTAGTGTAAATAAACGAGAAAACAAAAAAAACTACGTCAATAATACTTATTATTTTAGACAACGTATCATGTTGTCCACGCATGATGAAAACCCCACTAATCAGTATTACTACAGTATTGGTCACAGCTTGGACGATGACCTTTTTACGCAAACTGGATTTAGATTTCATTTTAACGCCTCCTAATGTTATATATTTATAACTTAATAATACAAATATATCACATTAGGGCTGTTTTGTAAATAATGATAAACTTGCAATGCCTAACACATCAATTCAGGAACCTCACCTACTTACATAGAGTTTTGACAAAAATTCAAATCTTCCACAAAAACCACTTACCTTTAGCTCATATTTGAGTTCAAAAACTCTCATTTGCCCATGAATCTCACTTTGGCATTCAAAAATTTTCATACGATTTCCAGCAAGTTTCCCTTCAGATATTCTTTTTATCATTTCAACCTTCACCAGCAATTTAGCTTTTGTAGGATTCCAACCGTTCTTAATTAAAGAATTCTCTTAGTATGTATTATATCTACATTATTTACTTAATTTAACTATACAGAGGATACATCTCCCCTTACCCCAAAATTACACTTCATTTTTAATTGCCTAATCTTTATGAGCTGCTAAAAACCAGTTCTTCTTTATACTTCATTAGATATAGGCCTTTTAATAAAAGCCTTACCATTTCTCGTTGAGTTGTCAATTGGTTTCTCAGTCGCCTTACCAAAAATAGCTGCATAAGATTTGATGCAATAATGATTAAATTAAGTACGGCTTCCACTGCCTTTCCGCCGTGCACAAAACAATGCTCTAAGCCACATTCACTCTTCAGGTTGTTAAAAATTGAGTTCTCTATATCCCAACGCGCTCTAATGATTTTGAATAAAGTTTTATGTGCCATATCCATAGAGGTCGTCACTATCATAAGTTGTGTACGCTTCTTGTCCTTATGTTTCATTGCAAATTTTACAAAACGTAACGGTTGATCAACATTGTCCATTGTAAATGTTGACTCGTAAACTTCTACTTTCTCAAATCCCTTTTCATCTTCCCAAACATTAACTACCTTCGACTTATTTGTCTTCTTTCTTGCTGAACGCAAACTCTTATTGTTATTGTTTTTTGCTCGGACTATGGTATCGATGCCGAGATTTCTACAGTGGTTAATCCAAACTGAATTACAGGCAAGGGTATCATAAACGACAACATCCATTAATCTTTTTTGGCTCTTCATGGTGCTTGAAAGCAGCCTTTTCACAACGTTCAGCTCACCCTCATCCTTTGAAGCAGAATCTTCTCCGGGCCTGTACATTTCAAAGCCAATCACCAGTTTGGGACCTTTACCTACTATTGATATGACAGCGCCACTATGGAAACTATGGATCTTATTGCCTTTGGTATTTTTCAAGCATTCTGGACAACTTTTCTTATTGCTCCCAAAAAACTTTGTTCCATCAATCGCAGCAACAGTATATCCATCAATCGTTCCATTGTCGAAAACTTTATTCTCAACGGCTGTTTTTACGACGTTTTGATTGACTTGTTTTAGTCCTTCGAGATCTAGGACCTTCAGCGTATCTCTGATCGCATCAATTTGCGGCAACTTAGTTCCCCGGGGAAACAGTTTAGTGAACTCATAATTCTTTATCATGAAATTTAGTTCATTAAAACTTTTTATCCTTAGTAAGAAGCCAAAAAGCACAGGCAGAATAACTTGACCCGTGCAATAAGTGGGGTTAACTCTTCCGTCAGATAATTGATTCAAACCATGATCTATCTGATAAACATTCTTCATGTAGTTTACCAATTTTACAAAGTAGTTCTTTCGCATTTCATCCTCTCTTCCAATCTGATTTTAGCAGGAAGCAAGAGAGAGAAAAAGTCCGAATTTGATACACTTCTGAAATCTGTAATATTACCAATGAGATCAATGGTCTAATAGTGCTAGAGGCTAAACTGCTTATGGTGGGGTGTTATAGTAAAATAGTCCTCTGATGAAACGGTGTCATAAAATTATGTGACGAATGAATATCAACATCACTTTCTTTATTCCGCCTTTGGATTGGATAGCCTATATACAAATGGGATAACGCCATATTCTAAAAAACAAATCTACTTAATAAACCTTTTAACGCGGTAGTTATTTGGTTTTCTGCGCTTTTAGTAAGTAATTAGCTTCATAATCCATGGCCACGCCATATTCGTTCAATACCTTACCTTGGTGATGCTTTCCATCAGTTAAAAGGTCAACAATGATCTTGCCACCTTGCGGAAGAGTCTTCATGAATGGTCCTGTCGTATTTCCGTTCAAGTCAGTAGTAACCCCGCCCGGCATCACACCAAATATTTCAACTGAGATATTATTTTTTGTATAGTACGCGCCAAAGGCCGCAATCATTGAGTTTAATGACGCTTTACTAGTCATATAAGCGAAAGGTGCAAAGAAATCATTGGCAACTGTTGGGATGCTCAAATTCAAGATACGCCCATTATTAGCCGCTAATATGGGTGTAAAGGCTTTAATCATTTCAAAGTTACCAAAGAAATTTACATCAAAAACTTCCCGCAATTCATCGGAAGTAAAATCTAAAGCACTCTTATGCATGTCACCGGGGATGCCGGCATTGTTAATCAAAACATTCAAGTCAGCATGATTGGCTTTAATATATTTCGCAGCAGCATGAATAGTTGACACGTCGTTCAAATCTACTTTGATCCATTCCGCATTGACTCCACCTGCCTTAAGCTCCTCCACAGCTGCTAAGCCACGTTCTTCACTACGTGCTCCCAATAAGATTGACCAACCTTGTTGACCTAATTGGCGGGCAGTTTCAAAACCAATCCCTTTATTCGCTCCAGAAATTAATACTTTGTTTGTCATAATATCTCTCCTTTGTTTTCACGATTCCGGTTATTTATCAGTGGCGCTTATGTAACCGGCTGTTGAAACATAATACTTTTACCTCAACTTCCTTTACGAATATAAATTATCTGTTCTGTGCGTACTTCAGAGGGCTTTGGATTAGCATAAAGTCCGGGCTCTGAGGTTGAGCCGATGTGCTCCACCAGCAATGCCTTGCCACCAAGGGTCATCATCGTTCTAGCTGAAGAGTAGTATTGGTCCTTCATTGATGGCATATACCCACTTCCTATTAACAGTATTTGTCTTAAGGGCAACTTTGGATTTATATTCATGTTAATACCTAGAGTTATATCGAGGTCAAGCTTTTTTTCCTACTTCATGCACCTGCTCAGGATTTAGAACATGTTCAAGGTCACCACAGTGGCAAACATTTATTTCGTCAATTTTGAAGTTGTATATAGTATTTTTTCCCCTCTTTTCTCCTGAGATTTTATCATGAAAGGTATGCAGGAAGCATTCGACAATAAAGTACCGGTTGTCTTCCAGACACTAAAGTCTTATATTCCGGTCGATCAGCGTATTGTCTATCACTCCGGTATTGTGGCATTCGTTGACGAAATTCTCTATAAAACGTTGTTTGATTCAAAATGCCGAACTTTTCCCAAGTTTATTGAGGAGAATAATTTGTATGTAGGGATCAGCCAGAAATTTTCCGCTCTGTCGGAAGCAAAGAAGCAATATCAATATGCGCTTGACGCTCTTGAGATAGGCCGGAAGCGGAACTCTCACTGCGCTTGTTTTGACGATTGCGTCATGCCTATCATTTCCAATCTGATATATCCTTTTTCATCTTCCCAAACAGCTGCATCTAATTTATTTGTCTTCTTTTTGGCTAACCGAAAACTCTTATTATTATTGTTCTTTGCTCGAACAATTGTATCGATTCCGAGATTTCTACAGTGGTTAATCCAAAATAACAGCGCCACTAAGGGAACAATGAGTCTTTTCTGCTTTGGTGCTTGTCAAGCATTCTGAACAGCTTTTCTTATTGCTCCCGAAGAATTTTGTTCCATCGACCGCAGCCACCATATATCCATCAATAGTACCATTTTCATAGACCTTATTTTCGACCGCCTTTTTTATAATGTCTTGATTGATTTGTTTTAGCCCCTCCAAATCTATGACTTTAAGTGCATCTCTGATACTTGACCTGTGCTGTAAGTTGGGTTTACTCGTCCGACAGACATTTTATTTAAACCATGTTCGAGATGGTAAACATTTTTCATGTATCTTACTAATTTTACAAAGTAGTTTTTCCTCATTACAATCTCTCTTCTCTACTGATTTTAACAGAAAGGGAGGTCCGACAGAAGAAAAAACTCCTAATTTGATACACTTTTGAAAAAAGTTATAATGCCAGCTGAAGGTCGCTTTACTTTTTTATATTAATTCATCAACCATTGAAAATACTCATTTTCTAACTGTCCTACGGTAAACTTATTGTTCTTAGTGTAACCCTTGGATACGACTATCTCATGAACAAGTTGTGAATTTCTCATGAATAAGGACCCTGAACATTTCAATCAGGGTCCTTCCTCACATCGAGGCAACAAAATCTCAACTCTTGCTCCTCGCCCATTTCGATTTGAAACGGATATCTTCCCGCCGTGTTGATCTAAGATACGATGTACCACCGACAATCCTAATCCGGTTCCTTTCTCCTTAGTTGTAAAAAAGGGGTCATATATGTAAGGCAAAACATCGGGCGAAATCCCTTGCCCTTCATCGCTAACGGCAAATCCTACAAAGCCTTCTTTTTGAATTCTCTCCAGAAGAATCCTGCCACCTTCTCCTTGGGCATCTATGGCATTGAGTAAGATATTTAAAATGACTTGTTTAATCTGATCAGAGTCTACTTCAACTTTGTAAGCATCAACTTGTCCTCCCTTTTGAGATAATTCAATCTGGTGCTGCCGCAGAGCAGGCTGAATTAACAGAACTCCTTCTTCCAAGAGTTTCTCTAACTTAACTCTTCTACGCACTAATTCCTTAGGACGGGCAAAACTTAAAAACTCACTAACTAACCTATTTAGGCGCTCACACTCTTCTTTAAGTACGCGGCAATATTCTAAAACCTCACTATCTTCTTGTTTGTCTTGAGCCAGGAGCTGAATACTTACTTTCATGATCCCCAGGGGATTGCGTATTTCATGAGCCAGTCCGGCACTCAGATGCCCAAGCGCAGTTAACCGTTCAGTTTGCCGGATCTCGCTTTCCAAGCGTTCACGTTCTAGACTTTCACGCTTTAACTTTTCTACCAACTCTTTCTGAATTTGAAGAGCAAGTTGATGTTTGCGTGTTGCTTTCCGTTCCTGTTCAATCAGAAAACCAGTTAACCAACCAATGCCATTAATTAGGCCAATTTCCACCCACTGAGTCAGCATAGCTGATGAGGCCATGGCCATTGTGTTAAAATAAGTCATAAACGGCAGAATCAGAAGGGTTATAGATAACCCGGATATAATGCCGCCGACTAAGCCAAAACGCATAGCCGCGTAAATCACAGGGAGATAATAGGCAAATTGTAACATGATGTGATAATTCATGGTGTAATGATAAGTCGTATAATGAATGACCGTTAAAATGACAATTACGATGCTAATGATCAACAAATCGAAATAGACTCGATGTCGATTTTTGAGATCGAGTTTATTGCTCTGCAATAAAAGCGCTCCTCTCAAGGGTCAGCTATCCTAATGTACGCTTATCCCGTATTTTTCCAAACGATACAAAAAGGCGTAACGGGAAAGTCCCAGCTTTTTTGCCGCCTGGCTTTGATTCCCATCCGTTTGTTCCAGAGCTTGACGTATAAAGGACTTTTCAATCTCTTCAAGGGATATACCCTCCGGAGGAAGAATAAAAGGATCCAAACTCTTCTCAAATTGATTAGATGGATTAAAGGTTGGCACCCCCTCAAGACCGATTACAGCTCCCGGAGAAATAATAACCATTCGTTCAATGACATTTTCAAGTTCTCGTACATTTCCAGGCCAAGTATAAGCTATGAGTTGGTCAAGAACTCCCGGTCCAAGAGTCTTGTCTTTGCCATAGACACTAAGTTTGTCTAAGAAATGTTCCACAAGGACGGAGATATCCTCCCGGCGTTCTCTCAGGGGGGGAACGAGGATTGGAAAGACATTCAAGCGATAATATAAATCCTCGCGAAACCGTCCTTCTTGAGCCTCTCTTAACAAGTCCCGATTCGTGGCGGCAATGATCCTCACGTCAACTTGAATGGTTTTTTCGCCTCCGACTCGTTCAAATGTCCGTTCCTGAAGTACTCGCAGCAGCTTTGCTTGAACATTAAAAGACAGCTCACCGATCTCATCGAGAAAAAGCGTTCCGCTGTCTGCTAATTCAAAACGGCCGGACCTACGTGTATGGGCTCCGGTAAAAGCCCCTTTCTCGTGACCAAATAATTCGCTTTCCAATAAAGTTTCAGTCAAAGCCGCACAATTGACTCGGATAAAAGGGCCATCAGCCCGCGGACTTAAGGTATGAATAGCATGGGCAACTAATTCTTTACCCGTACCGGACTCTCCCTGGATAAGAACCGTTGCCGGTGTTGGCGCGACCCTCTCGACAAGCAGTTTTAATGTTTGCATCTTGTCGCTGTCTCCAATCAATTGCCAGCGATTAGGCTGAACTTCCTCCTTCAGGTAGTCCACCTGCTCGCGCAGACTTTCTACTTCTAAGGCCTTTGCAACAGTGATGAGCAGTTCATCGATTTCAAAGGGTTTCATTAAATAGTCATGAGCTCCTGCCTTCATCGCCTCCACCGCTGTTTCTGTAGTGCCGTGCGCTGTCATCATGACAATGAGTAAATCGGGGTAATGTCCTTTTAAAGTACGCAACACACTTAATCCATC
The DNA here is from genome assembly GCF_001029285.1 of Desulfosporosinus acididurans. Classification (GTDB taxonomy): domain Bacteria; phylum Bacillota; class Desulfitobacteriia; order Desulfitobacteriales; family Desulfitobacteriaceae; genus Desulfosporosinus; species Desulfosporosinus acididurans. Next base: position 113,186 of record NZ_LDZY01000014.1, on the reverse strand, counting down.
TACCTTAGGCATCTTTAAATCGACGAGGACAAGATCCGGACGTTCAGACAATGCCCGGTCTATGGCCAATTGGCCATCCTCCGCAGTTTCAACGTCATATCCTGCTTTTACCAGGGCTCGTTCTAAAACCCAGCGCATATTTACCTCGTCATCGGCAACTAGTATTCGCCGCACAATCTCATCCCCTTAGACCTACACTTAGAATTGATGTGGGAAAAGGCGCAGTAATCTGTGTCTTTTCCCACACTTTTTTCTGCTTCTTGATCGTAAAAACGTTATCTTTTCTCAGTCAAACATCGGTTAGATGGCCGGAATGTTTAAAAATGTTAATGGAAATCGACAAGATTCCGAAATCATAGTGCTATTACAGCATAATTTGATACAAAGTGCAACTTGGCATGACTTTTGCAAACAAAATTGCCGTCTCAATAAATTAGAGGAGCGTGTTTTATGAGTTATCCAAGAAAACCTATTTTGAAAATCCTTCTTACCTTATCATCCTTGTTACTTTTAACTCTTATGTTTGCAACCAATGCCTTCGCGGCATCTCAGCTTGAGCAAGACGCCGGCCCTTATCACGTGATTATGCAAATGAACCCGGAAAACCCTATGGTTAACCAATCCGGAACAATGACCATCATTGTTAAAAATAAGACAACCGGACAGCCCGTAACCGGAGCAAAAGTTACGATGGGCAATCCCACCATGATGGGCTCTAACTCCAATGATGGCGGAAATATGGCAGGCATGAACATGTCATCGAGCATGGATAACCAAAGCGGAATGGTCATGCAAGAACAATCATCCATGGGCTCAATGTCCATGGAACCAGGTTCCTATATGATGCAAAACATGAACTTCAACCAGCCTGGGCAATGGAACCAAGCAATTACTATTTCTTCGTCCCTAGGCCAAAGCACGGTCAATTTTCCAATAACGGTAGGAAAATCAGGACCTAATTATGTGCTTATTGGCAGTGTCGCCGGTGTCGTCGTCATTGCCGGAATTATCGCTGCGGTCTTAAAAGGAAAGAAAAAATAAGAAAGTAGAGGCCTAGAAATGTCTTCAACAAATTCCATCAACAAGCAACCGTCTAAACAACCAACGAATCTTCTTAACGTTCGCTGGCTTAAACGATTTCTAACGAGCTACTTTTATCCTCGGATTTTTCAATGGATTACGGTCATCGTTTTTGCTGTCATTATGTTTGAGACCCTTGCAGGACCTACTGCCGTAGACAATAACTTTGGTTCTGCTGCAACCTGGGTTCTTTGGTGGCCGTTAATCCCATTTTTCTTTTTTCTCTTGGGACGGTTCTGGTGCGGGATTTGCCCGTTTGCCTGGGTGAGTGATTTAACGCAAAAGTTATTTGGAGCCAATCTCAAAGTTCCCAATTTCATAAAGAAAAATGGCCTTTGGATTATCGATATTACCTTTATTCTCATCACCTGGTCTGATCATATTTGGGGGATTGTAGAATCTCCGCGAGGATCCGGAACGCTTTTATTGCTGATATTAGGCGGAGTAATGGTAAGTGCCTTGCTTTTTGAACGCCGCACTTGGTGCCGTTATCTCTGTTTTCTCGGTAGTTTATCCGGCAACTATTCTCGAGCAGGTATGTTAGAACTGCGCGCTGATAAGAATGTTTGCAAAACCTGTAAAACACGTGATTGTTACAAGGGTGGGGCTAACGCACCAGGATGTCCGATGTTTGAATTTCCGATGGCAATGGAAAATAACGCCAATTGTAATCTCTGCGGAAGCTGCATCAAGAATTGCCCCCACGATTCAATTCGCTTAACCCCTCGTAAGCCAACCAGTGAATTTTGGTCGATGACCCGGGCTCGTTTCGAAGAATCCTTCTTAGCCATTGTTATCGTGGGAATTGTTTTCGTCCAAAATGTCACCATGTTGGACTTTTACCCTGCTTTCCTCAAGTGGGTAGAAAAGACCTTAGGTATTGCTAATCAAGATGTTGCCTTTACACTGCTCTTTATCTTAGCCATGGCCACTCCTGTGTTACTTCTTTTCTCAGCAACAGCTCTTTCCAAACGTTTCACAGGTGAAACACTGCGTACTGCCTTTGCCCGCTTCGGTTACGCCGTCATTCCCCTAGACCTTGCCTCACATATGGCCCACAACTTATTCCACCTGCTGGCGGAAGGGAAAGCAACCTACTATACGTTCATGGGACTCTTTGGGGTGCATCTCGAAGGTTCAACCTCATTCGTTCCTGACCCGATCATCCAAGTAATGCAGTATTTCTTAGTCATTGCCGGAACGCTTGGCTCAATGTATACAGCCTATCGTATCGCTAAAAAGAATTACGGCTTAGGTAAAGCTCTGTCCGTCTCTATGCCTTATCTTCTTGTCATCTTGCTCTTCGGTGTATTAAACTTCTTAACCTTTACTGTACGAATGGCAATGCGGATGTAAGTTAAATAATCTTAGCTGATAGATTAGAGCGCACTCGGTCGAGTGCGCTCATCCGTTCCTTGACTTGCCCATTATATGTACGATTAATTAATCTGATAAATCAATTTAGGCTTAACGAATCTTAAAACATATAGGGTACCTTCAAAAATTGCGAAGGAGAATGCAGCATGCAGGGAAACATAAATCAAAAATTCAAAACCATTGTTATTTTTATTTTAATTGCCGCCTGTTTAATTGGGGCAGGAGCTTTTGGATACTTTTATAATTCAAATAACGCTGGCAGTTCCTCGATTTCATCGTCTTCAACGTCTAACAATAGTGCCTCTAGCAATGACAAGAACCGAGTTAATACTTTAATCCAACAATTGAAATTAAATCCTAATAATATTGGGCTGCAGGAGGATTTGGGAAATGCTTATTATGATTTAGGAACTGCAGACCAGAAAAGCGCTCCAAATGAAGCAAAAGATGAATTTGCTCTGGCAGTCAAGAGTTATCAGAGCGTTCTCAAGAGCAAACAAGATATCAACGTTATGACTGATATGGCGACAGCTGCTTTCTATAGCGAACAACTGGACTTGGCGGAAAAGAGTTACCAAAAGGCTTTGTCTATCAACCCAAACTTTTCTCCTGCGTTGTTTAATTACGGTATTTATCTTTATCAAATTAAGAAGGACAATTCGTCAGCCATTCGCATGTGGCAAACCGTCTTAAATCAAGATCCTAATGGCCCTTACTCCGAACAACTTAAAACCATGATCAGCCAAGCTAAAGGGTAATATAACCTTGCCATGGCAGGATTAATTTTTATCTTATTGTTATAATTACCTTTAAGAAAGTGCCGAGAATTGATTCTCAGCACTTTTTGCAGCATTTGAATACTTAAGCCATCATGCTGTAACCTCTATAATTAAAAATTCATCATGGTACTTCCGGTATTGGATCCTCCAATTCCGTTCATCATTGTACTACCGGAACTAGCTGCACTGCTTCCGCTCATTATATTTCCTTGAAATTGGCTCATAAATTGATTCATTTTGTTAAGGTTATCTTGCCCTATTTGAGTCTTAACGGCTGGGTCTGAATTCATCAGATCTTGCATTGCCTTAACATCTCCCGTTTCCATGGCTTTTTGCATTCCGGCTGAGTTATGAAGATTTTGCATTTGACCAACCCATCCATTGTCCTGTCCCTGAGTCGTTCCCGCCAGAGCTGGTAAAGCCATAAGTCCCACTGTCAATGTTGCGGCCCCTAGTTTTTATGATTATTCGGCTTTTTAGAACTAAACTTTTTATATGTATGTTTTTAATTCCACTTTAAATTAAAAGAGACGATAACCATTATAGGCTATCACCTCTCTTTGTTTAAGGATCCTAAAGGATCATTCATATTAGCGTTTCTTCCTCTATTACTTAAAAATATTAGTTGATCATTTCTGATGGCATTCCCAGCAGTATAGTTTCACTCCAGCATATGTATGACATTTCTGACAAAACTGCTCTTCGTTGGAATGACACTTCAAACAGGTTTTTTCAAGACTAATCGTGTATTTCTGACCACGACTGTTAACATATATCATGTTACCTTCTCGTACATACTCATCTCGCCATTTATACAATAATTGCATATGATAATCTTTCATATACTCTGTTGGCTCAACGCACTGCTTGACCGCCATTGCGTTAATAACCGGTGTATCTAGCGATGGAACAGGTGGAACATTTGCCTTCCCTAAACTAGCAAGAAATGGAGAAATGAGCAAGATTATAAATATCAATATTCCCAGGTAGATTTTTTTACTATAAATCATACTCAGTACTCCCTTTTAAGAACCTTTAATCTTACACTCTATCTTTCCGGAGGTCTTAGCCGATATTCGCTTCATTTTCGGATGTACTCCATTGATACATCGGTTTTCTCGACGACATGGCTAGATAAACCAAAAGGCTGCTGACAAGGAATATATGAATAAATAAAATACTTCCTTCGTTCGTTGGGATAAAGGGTCTGAATGTAACTAAGCCCATGCCCAATTCCTTCACACTCACTATGTCCACTCGCCAATAATAGACCATAATAATTCCTGACAAAGCACTCCCGAGAAGCAGAAATAAAGGGACATAGCTAAGAGACGCAGAGGTATTCTTCATAAATGAACTATAAATACTGCGTAATACGATAACCGCTAAAGCCACTATAAACACGATGTCAGTAATATAAATTACATTGTGAGGAAAGCCAATTGTAAGGAAACTATCTATAGTCTCCAGGCCTTGAATAAACGAGGGTACTGGATTTAGAAACAACCGCAAGTGCCGTATTAAAATAATAAGCAGAGCCCCAAAAAAGATGTAGACACCTGCCCAAAACCAGTTTGAAGGCCCTGACTCTTCTTTCGATTCTTGCCTTTTCATTTTTATGTTTCCGAAGAATGAGCGGAAGTACAGTAATTCTAATAGTCTTCTTGCCGTCAATTTTTTAGTCCCCGGCGAATTTTCGGGATTATTTTGTTCTAATTGTAATAGGCGATTTGTAAAACCAATTGCGAATATGATTAAAGCTAAGTAGGGTATACCGATTCCAAATACAGCATAAAGTTTGAGAACTCCTACCCCAAACCAAGCAATAAAAGTCAGAGCCAAAACAACCAATAATGAAGACAAAAATTTCATTTTAATTAACGCCCCACTTCTTTTACAAATTTAATTAGCCCAAAATTATGGACTTCCTTACCATTTTCTTTTAAAAGAAGCAATCTTATCGTTTTATCTAAGAAATACATTTCAGCTATTGAATTGAAAGATTACTATTAGAGTTTGCCCTCAATCAGTTCTCCTATTCGTCTTAGTTTTTAAGCCTGAAACTTTGATTTTGTAGAAGAAATCCCCTCATTCTATCCATTCCTGATTCTTACTTGAGACATATGGGGCTAACTTCTTTCCTAATAGATTAGAATCATCTTTTCCAAGCAACAAAAACGGCAATATGATCTTAATCATATCGCCGCTTAACCTGAAACCATGTTGTCTGTTTTCCTGCAACTAATCTCCTTATAGTTTTGTTACTTCATTTCAATAGTATTTAAGATGGGTCCGTGCCAGTTTTCATATACCATACCTGACCAGTATATCCATTAACGTCAAGCTCTGCATAATCCTTACCATCTTTTTGAATCATGAATTCATAATAACCAGGAGCGAGTTCAGGTTCCCCGATCGAATATTCTTGACCCATTTTTGTTACAAAGTCTTGAGCATTTTTTGTAGCCTGTTCTTCACTCACCGTTATGGACCCAGTGTTACCCCAATTCATAGGTCCCATGAATGACATTGATGCGTTTCATTAATCGCTTCTAAAGCTAACCACATATAATTTCCCAGATAGCTTAAGTCCGAGAAATTATCATGGGACGTTTAAACATTTCAAACGTACAGCCATCACGATATGATTGCCCTCAACTAGAACAAGTTCTTGATCAATTCGGTTCTGCTTTAAATACTTTTGGGCGTCGGAAAAGATCTTTTGAGCATCGATTATACTTTTATATTTTCCTACAATGCCGTTTGATTTCTTTCCCTTTAGGATAAGCATTGTTATTCGTCCTTTCTTAAACAAACATAACGATATTAACGTAAATTAGGACAGTTTCTCCCATGGAGTTACTGTCCTAATTTGGACACTTAGAATTACTTTCCATCTAAGTCATGTTTCTTGCTTTGAAATTCTACGGAATCAATTTCACCACGTGCATAGCGTTCACGAAGAATATCTAGTGCAGTATTTCGATTATCAAAATTATTTAAAGTTCTACGACGGAACAAATAAAGAATAATCCAAATCCATAAAGACTCCTTTCATGTATCAAAGTTAACTTTTTCGTCTAACATCTTCGCTTTATTGTATTAGCATCCTTAGCGTCCTGTAATTCCACATTATGTCAAGAGGAGTCTCTTGGCAAAAATAGGATCTTATTTTCATAACTTATTCACAACTTATTCATAACTTTTTCACGGCTAATTCATAGGCCTAAGCAATAATATAAACATCGAAAGTTCATGCAATCCCTGCTTTCGCAGGTACAATGACGAACGCTATGAATACCTCAAAAATCATGTCCATCGTGGGCGAACGACACGTTAACTAAATGACCACTTACATAAAGTATGGAATGTCGGTCGCGCAGCTTACCCGACTCTCATGGATTGCCCAGGTGTATCAGTTTCTGGAACTCATAAACTGGTGAATAACGTACTAATTATGGGGGCGAGAAAGAACTACTGATCTTCGTTTAAGCGATCTCCCTGGAAAGGAGGGAAATGAATAATGTATAAAGGCGGTAGAATAATTGCTTCCCTTGTTGTATTTGTTGCTTTTCTATGCATCCCATTCTTTTATAATATGGGAAAAGCCAATGCTGAACCTAAGAATCTAGCTGAGAACATTAAATTAATAGAAAGCACACAGCATGATATAGAGCCGGCTTCATGGATGATAGCTAATCATATGAAACTGCTCGATCAATGGCGACAGGCTTATGTTCGAGATGGTCAGACAATCTACGTCAATAGTCAAGGCGAGAAATTCCCGATTAATATTAATACCTGGAGTAATACTGTAGGAGCTAACTCTGGCCAATTCTGTATTACCTGCCATAATTATGTAGGTGTTCAGCTGAATTGTTTCAGTTGCCATACAGTAGGTGGAACTCTATAATGAGGTCCCACCTACATTTTAACGAAAACATACGCTAATACATTATCTTCCAGCAAAAAACTGAGCGTTTTACCGCTAAGCAATATACTACCAATTACCCATACACCCGATAATTCCAATTTTATCATGTGAGAGGTAAGTAAAACGGCTTACTTCTTTTTATTGCCGTAAGAAAACTGCCGGAATTTGAATGAATATATGAACCTTATCTTTTTCTCATTACAGAGGAAATCACAATGGCGTAGCATAGAAATATAACCACATGAAAAAGACTAAAAGCCAACCATGCTGTGATACGGCAACGCAAGCACCTACGATTGGATTCCTATAAACCGGTTTCGAAGGACCTACCTTCATTTCGGATACAGCATCGTGTTCTTCGAAGACGTTCTTGGTACAAAGCCTCCATCTTCTCAGTTCAGTTATCCACTAAGGTAAGTACATCCATCCTGCGGGTTTGGAGGAGTTCGGCTAGTTGACAAGCGGCTTGGCTTTATACAAGGCGGGGCTTTGGCATAAACGTTATTTTGGTGTAGCATTCTGTTTCCAAGCTTCTAATAATTTCTTATAAAGTATATCTGTTTCGCTTGGTTCTTCGGTATTCACGATCCGTAAACCAGACTTTGCATTTATAAAAATAAAGGGAGGCTTTTGCGTATCAACAAATAATTTTGCCTGTCCAATCCCCTTTAATTTGAAATAACCTTTCAACATGCTTCCTAAACCGGAACCATTTGTTTTAAGCCGAATCTCAGGAATCTGGTCTTTTATCGCGATACCTGCTATATCTGAAAGTTTTATTACTTCCCCATATTCTCCACTAATTTTTAGAGTGCCGCCTTGAATGGTATAACTAGCTTGCTTATTGCTAAAATACATAAGTGTACCTACACCACTCATGGCTAATACTGTGATAATTGCTCCAACTCTAATGCATATCAACATTCTTTTCTTACTTGAATTATCTACGTTATTACTATCTACCTTCACCGTTGGGCATTTTTCTATTATTAGGTTTATAAATCCTTCTTTATCTCGTGGTGAGATTATTACTGTTTTACTCTCCCCGTATTTAATCTCTAGCCTGTCTAATGAAAGTGCTGGCGAGGATATCGGATTTCTTGTACTTTCTATTTTCACTATTTCTTCTAGAGGAATTATCTTACGGATAGGACCACATTTAATTCTTAACTCATCGTCCGTCACTCGATATCCTGTTCCAAACCAAAGCCATGCAATAAATGCCACAATTGGTACAAAGATAAATAAACCAGTTGGATCATATTGACCATTTGATGACGGTATCCATGTTGTTAGAACAATCCCCGCTATTATTGGTATCCATAGCAGTAATCCAAGCCATGTATCACGTTTGGATGAAAAGTACATCTTTACTCTCCCTCAATGTTTTCCCTACATTTCTAACTCAAAATACTGCCGATTTGTGTTGTCCTGATGAAACAGAAATAGCAGTCTCCCATAACACTCTCATAACACTCCCATCTAACTACACCTTCCCCATATCCACTAGGTAAGTTCATCCCAACCTGCGGGATTGAAGGAGTTCGGTGGCTCTTATAGCCCATGCTTTAGAACCATTGGCCAAAACTGAAATTCCCCTTTAGAAATACCAAGTACATTGGTTGATGGGTTCCATCAGTTAAATCCGTATTAATACGAATTACTTCGGGATGACTTTCACCATATCGTTTTGAGATTTGTTGAATAATTCTCACACTATTTAGCCTTAAATGCCCGCCAGATGTAGAAAATCAGTGTAACTAACGGTAGCAATATAGATATTAAGATGAAACCTATTCCAAGACCTAGCTCCTTACCCATTGCGCCCTCAATAGTTCTCCATTGAATATAAGCGAAAATCCAAGTTACTTCCATCTTTAAAGCTTGGACCATTAACCTGGCCAATTTATATTGTATTTCCGCGTTTTGCTCAGTAATATCAAACGGATAATTAAACCTATGTGGATAATGATTTAATATCGTTAAAAATATGTACATTAAAACGACCACTGGAACTAATAGGAATAGTTCTCCTTTCGATCCCCATCGGTCAACTTGACCCTGAATATTGTAATGAGCCGGAATTCTACTTGGTAATGAGGACCATATAATTACAGGATAAATATATGAAGTTGCTACTCCAATTATAGCGCCAATATCAAATATGTTTTCCAGTAAAGAACGATGCATTTGTATTCGCGGACGTTTTTGCCTCGAAGAATTCTCAACCATAACTTGCTCCTTTATTAAATTTCAATTTCAAACTGGGATATTGTTAAATCATAGCGTTTATTTTCTAAAGTATTATAGAAATGCCAAGAATCCCAAAACTAAACCAGAAAGTGGTACGATAATCCAAAAGGACAATGGTGCTTTATTAATTTAGTAAATATGTCCAATCACAAACAAACCTGCCTGAGTAAGCCAAATCCATGACTCTTTCCAGCCCCAATTCTTTAGATAGCCCCAGAAGAAGCCGTGGAACAAAGGTTCCTCCAAAATTGCTGCACTATTTAATTGGACAAGGAAATAGTGAGGCAGTTGATTCTTCAACAGCAAAAAGGCAGTCATTATATGAATATGTATCGATTGTCTAGAAACCTGCAGTCTCGTTAATCTACTAAAAATGGCTCCCAGGAACATTCCAATAAGCACACTAATAAGTAGCCAAATTAAGATTGCAGTCATGACATAAGTCCCACTCTGAAATACTGGAACTATCCATTTGCTTGGTATGAGAAAAACGTCATACGCTCGTCCAATCACTAGGGGAAAACGTAAAACAGTAACCCGACAAGTAGTACAACAGCAACTCCACCCTTTAGTCTAGATTCCCCTGCCATCTTAAAAGAAAGCATCCGCGTCTCCCTCCAACCAAATACACATTCTTCTATGGTGTCGGATAATGACGTATTACAGCCTCAACGCCCCCGCCTTAACACTGCGACACATTTATTAGCATATCTCTCCTGCGAAAAAGCCACATTTACATTGAATATGTTCCCATGCACGCACCCTTAATACATTCTTAACACTTTCAGTTTATTTTAAAAATATCCCATCCCCGAAGCCCTTGCCACAGGCGGCTTTCAGAGCGTCTGTTTTCTTAATCGAACCACGCACTCCACGTGGGTTGGTGTGACAATATTGAAAATACCTTTTGCTTACAGTATCTTTGTGCATCCCCTATAAACATTTCTTCGCGGCATTATACTCAGCAATTGAGCGCTTAGGTCACTCCGTTGTCCTTGGATATCTGAGAATCTTGTGGGTTCCAATAATCCCGGAGGAGTTGGATACGTCCGCTCTTGGTGTAGCACACGTCAACATAGCGCCTTTCATAAGAATTGCCAGTTGATAAAACGGTTCCGTGCCCTATCATTTCAACGACGACGCAGTCAGGATCAATCATGCGATGGATCTCGACATCGGTAATACTTGTGATGGTGACGCTACCCAGAATTGCCTGGTTGTATTTAATGATATTGTCCTTTCCCTCAACCCGCCGCGGCCGACCAGACGGTGCGAATGGAAACTCCATAACTGCATCTTCTGCCAACAGATCAACCAAGGATTGCAGATTTCCAGTTCTGTACATTTCGAGTACTTGTTCGAAAACTTCGGCGGCTCCCATGAAATCATGTCGCTCAGACGGAGGCTGGCTGGCCGTTGATTTAGGATTTTGCAAATTAGACATGCATTTTTCCCTCCTGAATATATTATAATAATTATTTAGAACATAATTTTATTTAACTAAACTTATCCCATCCTTAAATGCTCTCACAGATAGCTCTTCGAATTTTTGCAAACCGGAATTATACATCTCAAACTTTTCTGAATGAAAATTAGTAGTTCCGCAGCAGAGAATGCTATCCTCTACTTTCCAGCCATATCTCGCGAAAATATTACTAACAGTTTTAATGCCCTCTGCGGCGATCTCAGGATTTGGACTTCCTTGGGCAAATATTGTTATTGCTTTTTTTCCAGGATGTCTCGCCGCGAAACCATCACCAACCATCGGGAATGTGCGATCTAACCAAATTTTTGCTTGACCAGAAATTTGGTAGCCGTAGATTGGTGAACCAAATACAATGGCATCTGCATCCTCTATGGCCTCATACATCGGCTGCAGATAATCATTAACTGCGCAGCCATCGTGCAACCGACAATATAAGCACCCCTGACATCCGCGTATCCCTGGGTCATTCAGATTAAACTCGATAACCTCAGCACCTTTTGATTTCGCACCGTTTGCAACCTGCGCCAACAGCTTTGAAGTATATCCGTTTTTACGCGGGCTACCGTTAAAAATAACGACCTTTGACATCTTTTTTTCTCCTTTTAATCGTTAGAATTATTTCTTCCAAATCATAGAAAACATTACCCTGACAATGTAATTTACAATCGGAACCGCAATTCCGTTTACAAATTATATTATACGGAATCATTACTCCTTTTTCAACATCCATTTTTAAGGTAAAATGAAGAAAAGAGGTGATATCATGACGGAAAAGAAAAATGACTCTTCGGGCGAAATAGAGAATGCGCAGCCAAATAATTCAGGTTTTTCTAATTCCAAAAAGCAGCTGCGGGCGGATGCAAAACAAAACAGAGAACAGATATTGCAAACTGCACATAAGATTTTTGCTGAAAAGGGATTGGCAGTTCCAATAAGTGAAATTGCCAGCAAAGCAGGGATCGGCATTGGTACAGTATACCGCCATTTCCCGACCAAAGAAGTATTGTTTAATGAAGTCATTATCAGTTATAAACAAAAGCTTACAAAGAAAGCCAAATCTCTTAGCATTCATACCGATCCCGGTAAAGCCTTTTTTGACTTCATTTCTCTCATCATGGAAGATGGCTTTACAAACAAAGCGATGAGGGATGCCTTCAGAATCGGTATTTTTCGCGTTCGGACGGCAACATCCGGTGTTCTACTGGATTTTCAGTCATCATTAGCTGATCTCCTCACCCGAGCCCAAGACGCAAAGGCGGTTCGGGAAGATATTGAAGCTATCGATTTGATCGCCCTTATGTCGGGTCTTCTCATGGTTGTAGATGAATACGAAGATACTCCCGATAGAAGCAGATTCAATCAATTGTTATCTATTGTTTGTGACGGACTTCATTATAATAAAACTAGGAGCTCATTTTAATGCGCCTAGTTTATCTTTCTATATTAATTTTCATTTATGACTATATAAAACAAAGGCATCAAGATTTGTTCTCCTGATGCCTTTGTTTTTTACTTAATAAATTTGTGATTTCGGGCAATCTTTAAAATTCCCATTGTCATCTTTTGACTTCACCAGATTTGTTCTCTGGCATACATTTTGGATATGCAGAAGGCTATTCTAAGCGAACATTACACGATATAACTAACAATTATAGAAACGTAGCCAAAAGCCCACGGTTAAATCGTGGGATGAAGGCGGCTTCGTAATTTCATGTAAATGTAAATGTCTTAGCACTATGATAAACTAGTATTAGTTTGATCTTTGAAAACTGGATAGAGTAAGAGGTTCTGATAGCTAATGCGTCTATCAGGTAAAACTCTATGTGTCGTCAAGAAAAAAGACGTTAAAACGATCGTTTTCAAAGAAACTGTGGTAGCTGGTAACAGGCTATCAGCCTAGAGTACCATTGTGTACTGCTCTAGGACGGGCTAATGGCATAGCCCTGAACTTGGGGTCATACTCCGATAGCAGAAATGTACTTCGGTTTAATCACCCAAGAATCCCATCGGCTTTAGCCGTGGGAGTGTCAAATACTCAAAATAGCAAAGGTAAGGCTTTGACCTTTTCCCTTGTTCCACACCGTGCATGACAGTTTCCCATCAAAAAGGACCCCCGCCGGCTTAGGCAGAGGTCAATGAAAATAGGTTTATGGGACTGGACTGTGTAATGTATTATGTCTAGGATTGAAGGTATTATGTTGTAAAGCCACCAGATTGCTTACATAAATATGGAACGTCTGGCGATTCTTAGTCCTTGCTATTTTCTAATTCATTAATAGTCTCAAGGAGGGGCCCTAGTTTAGTTGCTTAACATGAATTTACATCTTATTTTAAAAGTCGCCTCAAAAGCGGCTATCAGCTGCAAGCCCTTATTATTTTTCCAACTCTTCTGCTATTGTTTGTAAATTATCAATAATATCAATATGTTGAGGACAAACCCGCTCGCAGTTTCCACAGGCAATACAGTCAGAGGCTTTACCGCCACCGAGTAATCTGGTTTCCATGCTATAGAGACCCTTCGCTCTGGCTAAATCATTGTAAATCAGCTTGTAGTTATATGCCGTAAAAACATTAGGAATAGGTATATTCTTCGGGCAGCCTTCTACACAATATTGGCACGCTGTACAAGGAATATTAGGAATTTTACTGATCGCTTGCCGCGCCTTCTCAATAACAGCCAGTTCATCTTGATTAAGCGGCTTGAACTTCTCCATAAAAGATACGTTGTCCCGTACCTGGTCTATTGTAGACATTCCGCTCAGCACTGTAATAATATTGTCCAGAGAAGCCGCATAGCGGATAGCCCATGATGCCAGCGAAACCTTCGGATTGGCGGTTTCGAATATTTTCTTTATGCTCTCAGGCGGGTTCGCCAAACTGCCACCCTTAACTGGTTCCATAACGATGATGGGTTTGTGATGCTTCAGTGCCACTTCATAGCATTTTCGGGCTTCAATCGTTGGGCTCTCCCAGTCAGCGTAATTCAGCTGGAATTGAACAAATTCCATCTCCGGGTGCTCGGTCAAGATTTTATCCAGCGCGTCTGCTTTGTCATGAATCGAAAAACCGATATGCCGTACCAGACCTTTTTCCTTAAGTTCACGAACATAATCCCACATTCCAAAATCATCAAAACATTTGGTACGGGTGTCTCCTAAATTATGGAGCAGGTAGTAGTCGATAAAACCGGCACCAGTGCGCTTCAATGAAGTATGGATCATATTCTTGGCCTCTTCGGCCGTTTTGACAATCCAAACAGGACATTTGGTCGCAATTTGAAAGCTTTCACGCGGATAACGGTCAACAATTGCGGTTTTCATTGCTTCTTCTGATTTCCCAGCATTATAGCCCCAGGAAGAATCGAAATAACTGAATCCTTTAGACATATACAGATCGACCATTTCTTTTGTTTGCTCAATATCAATTCCGTCACCAATCATCGGAAGCCGCATAAACCCAAAACCGAGTTTAGGGATGTTTTCACCTAAATATGTCATAGTTCACATACCTCCAAACAAGTTAGTAAATTCAAAATAATATTTTACTCTACCTTGGTTATATAACTTATTCTTGACAATCCGCTACGAATCACAACATGGTCATCTCCCCTTACTCAAATTTGCGATGACCCGATGAGAATAATGACGCACTATCCAGCGAGAATCCTTCGCGGTTGAAATCCTATTCCTTTATTGGTCCCTGCGACCATAATGACTGGTTTACTGTGCTTAATAACACACCCTTTCTGGAATCGATGTTTTCCTTTACATTATAGCTTTGGTTGACACGTCAACTAAACTCTACTATAGCATATTGTGGTTGACGTATCAACCATGATATACTTGTTTCATGGATAAGAATGTGTTAAATGACGAAGAAATGCAAATATGGCATATGTGGAAAGGCTCCTTTAAGAGGATTTTCAGTCGCGTAATAAAGGAAATGACCGAGCACACAGGACTATCCGAGGGTGATTTTGGAGTACTAGATCGGATAGACCATTTCGGGAATGGTAAACTTCGACAGCAGGACTTAGTCGACTCGATGGAATGGACGAAAAGTCGATTGTCCCACCATTTAACTCGAATGGAACAACGTGGGCTTGTTTTAAGGAAACCATTGGACACAGGTAATGGCGTTCAAGTCATCATCACTTCCTCCGGAAAATCAGCATTAGATGATTCACGCCCCATAGTCTCAAAGGCAATACGCAAATATTTCCTTGATCAATTAACTGAGCAAGATATTGAGTTGATCACTAATTTGGCTAAAAGAATTAATTTAGGTTCTTAAGTACCTTGGCAAGCACCACTAAATTGACATGTTTCCGCGGACGCAGGCTTTACACTTTCTTAACATTTTTAGCCTATTTGAAAATTTTCCCGCCCCCGAAACCCTTGGTACATGCGGCTCTTAAAATGTTACTGTTTTCAAACTTGTAACGGTCTCAACGTGGGTTGGTGTTTCTTCATTGTTAATTCATCAGAGGTACTAGTTCCCTCTTCTCGACCGTCTAATAACTCAATCTTTGATACAAATTAACGATGCACCTCCGCTTTTTGTCGTATTAATATTTCTAATTGTCACTAATAGTAAAAAAATCAGCCAAGAGCATCAAGCTCTGGCTGATTTTTTTGAAGTCATAGTGTTACAAATAAGCTGTTTCGCCGTGCAGAGTGACATCCAGTCCCTTTATTTCCACTTCCATAGGCACACGCACAGATTCAAAAACATTTATGATTTTTAAGATAAGATACGTTACACCAAAAGCATAAAGGGCCGTGAAGGCAACCCCTAGAACTTGAATTAAAAATTGGTGCAGATTTCCTTGAAGAAGACCACTCGTACGATTTACGCTAGATATAGCAAATACGCCTACTAAAATAGATCCAAGAATACCGCCGACTCCATGCACTCCCCAAACATCAAGAGCATCATCCCAATCAAGTTTTATGCGAATTTGAACGGCTGCATAACAAACGCCCGCAGCTAGTAACCCGATGATAGCAGCTCCCCAAGGACGGACATAGCCTGCAGCAGGTGTGATAGTTGCTAAGCCAGCAACTGCACCAGTTAGAACACCTAACATGGTCGGTTTTTTCTCGTGAATCCAAGAAATTACAAGCCAGGCGATCATTGCTAGTGAACCTGCAATATCGGTATTGACACAAGCCGTTGCTGCGATGCCATTAGCAGCTAACGCACTGCCGCCATTAAACCCAAACCAGCCAAACCATAAGAGTCCTGTCCCCAAAGCAACAAAGGCAATGTTATGTGGCGCAGTGCTCTCTCCCGGTTGTAAAACTCGTTTTCCGACAAAAAACACTGAGGCCAAAGCGGCAATTCCGGCAGTAACATGAACAACAATACCGCCAGCAAAATCAACAAGCCCCATTTGGGCTAGGAAACCGCCTCCCCAGACCCAATGAGCCACAGGTATATAGACAAAAATACTCCATAATACTAAAAACTTAAGATAACTTTTAAAGCTTATCCTATCTGCAAAAGCACCCGTAATCAAAGCAGGAGTAATTACGGCAAACATCTCTTGATAAAAGAAAAATACTAGGAATGGTATGGTTGGCCCATAAGCCGGATTTGGGGTCATGCCCACTCCGCTTAAACCAAAATATTGTAAATTACCGATAATACCATGAAAATCTTTACCAAAGGCCAGACTAAAACCTCCCAGGACCCAAATTGCTGTCACGATTCCCATAGAAACAAAGTTCTGAATCATGATTGTCAATACATTCTTCTTTCGTACCAGGCCACCGTAAAAAAATGCTAAACCCGGGGTCATAAGACATACCAAAGCGGCACTTATTAAAACAAAAGCAGTATCCCCTGTATTAATCATCATAATCCTCCCATTAATTAATTTTTAAAGTCAAATAAATCTTAAACTAAAATGAAGGATTAATTAATACAGGATTTACTGTATTATACGGTAATTTTCACTGTATTCAATTTTCACGCTATTAAATTACACCTCAATTATATGATTTCGAACTGCATATAAAACTAAATCCGCTAGGCTTTTAAATTCCAGTTTATGCATTATATTAGACCTATGAGTTTCCACGGTTTTTAAACTCAAATTTAACATGGTGGCTATTTCTTTGTTACTGTTTCCTTCAGCAAGAAGTTGGATTATTTCTCTTTCTCTTGATGAAACGAGTTCATCTGGCTCTCCTTTCTTAAGATTAAAATTTTTCACAAAGCCGGCAACGACCGTGGAAGTGATATCTGTTGAAAGATATATTCCACCTGATTGTACTATTCTAATAGCCTTCAATAATTCTTCGAGGGCATTATCCTTTAAAACATAGCCACTAACCTGAGACTGATAGGCTCGAGCTACAAATTCTTCATTCTTATGCATTGTTAAGATTATTACTTTTATTTCAGGGCAATCTCGTTTAATTCTTTCAGCCACTTCCAAACCATTAAGCCGGGGTAGGGAAATATCAAGTATGGCGATATCCGGTTTTAAGCGCAGAATTCCATGCAGTGCCTCCTGCCCATCAGGGGCCTCACCGATTATTTCTATATCATTTTCTTGTTGGAGTAAAATAAGTAATGATTCTCGGAGTATTTTATGATCATCTGCTAAAAATACTTTAATCTTCAAAAGGCACCTCCATCATCAATGAAGTTCCTTGGCCTTCTGACGTTATAATCCGAAGACTCCCGCCCAGCATTTTTAATCTTTCTTGAATCGAATTCAATCCCAATCCCGTATGCACTCCGTCAGCCTCAAAACCTACTCCATTATCGCTGACCTGAAACAAATACAAATCGCTTTTAAGCCTCACAAAACTAACGTTTACCATTGTTGCCTGAGCATGTTTTAAGATATTTGTTAAACATTCCTGGATTACTCGATATATATTCAAGACCGCAGCATCCTCCCAAGCCGGAATTTCCGTTAATAAATTAAATTCTGATTTGATCCCTGTAGTCTTTTCAAAGTTCTTTATTAAAACTTCAATTGCAGCACTAAGACCCTTATCACTTAAAAAAGCTGGCTTCAAATTAAAGAGCACAGCCCTAATATCCTCAATAGTCTGAGTTGCAAGGTTAACAGTTCCTTCAACCTGATTACTTAATCTATTATCTTTGTACTCTGTTTTAACCTTATTGGCGATCATACCCAATTGCAATTTTAAAGCTGCCAAGGATTGACCAACCCCATCATGAATATCTCTAGCCAACTTAAGCCGTTCATGCTCCTGCGTTTCCACCAAAAGTTTTGCCTGTTTCTGCAATAATTGATTTTGAGCATGAATTTTAAGGTTGAGATCTTGTGTCAAATTTTCATAATGTGTCATCTTCAAATAGTCTTGCCATGAATAAATATCAGCAAATTCAACAATGTTTAACCCTTTGTCCTCTTCTTCTTCAGTTACCCGTAAGCCAATTGTTTTTTTGATTGTATAAAATAATAATAGTCCTAAACCAAAAGCCCAGACAAAATTAAGTAATACCCCTGCGAATTGAACTAGGATCTTAACTATATGTGATTGCCCTCCAAGAAATTCTGCTGGAGTGAATAAAGCTAATAATATGGTTCCTGCAGCACCTCCAAAACCGTGTATAGGTACTGCACCCACAGCATCATCTAATCCCAGTTTTTCTAGCAATAAGCTAGCTAAAACAACGACCGACCCTGAGATAAAACCTACCATAACTGCCTGAAAAGGATAAAGATAATTAGACCCAGCCGTTATTGCCACTAAACCACCCAAGGCGCCTGAGAAAACAGCTTCCATATAACTATGATCTTTAATGAAGATACTGGTCGTCAGTATTGCGCCAGCAACCCCCGCTGCTGCTGAAAAATTAGTATTTAAGAGGATCAGCCCAACTCGATCATTAAATTCCAAAAGGCTTCCTCCATTAAACCCGAACCAACTAAACCATAAAATAAATGTTCCCAGTACAGCAAAAGGTATATTTGATCTTCCTAATTTCTTAATTTTCCCATTTGCATCCCATTTGTTCTTACGTGGCCCCACAATGATGATTCCTGCTAAAGAGACCCAGCCCGCAGTGCAATGTACCACTGTGGCTCCAGCAAAATCCATGAATCCCATCTGCTTTAGCCAGGCTGACTGATTAGTAAACAGATCTGCCCACACCCAATGCCCATATAAAGGATAAATAAATCCTGCCAGAAAAACGTCGGCAATTAATAAAGGTAAAAGTCTAGTTCTCTCCGTCATACTCCCAGATACAATAGTTACCGCTGTTCCAGCAAACATTAATTCAAAAAATACAAAAACGAAACCTACAGAATTATGCGCATGAGATAGGTTATTGAGAAACCAGAAATCGCCGCCAAAAAGCCCCCAATGACTGTTTCCAAACATAAGTGCAAATCCTATAAAACAATAAACTAAAGTTGTAATGACAAATGTAATGATATTTTCAATGGCTACACTAATTACATTTTTTGATTGAATGAAGCCAACTTCATAACAGACAAACCCCGCTTGCATAAAGAAAACAAAACATGCACTGACAATAATCCATAAATGATTAATACTCATATCTTATAGTTCACTCCAGCATAACCATAAAATTTCACAAAAAGGTTATCCATGTAATGGAATGGGATTAGTAAGATTACATTTCGCTTTATAATTAGCTTATCAGGAAGCATTCCACTAAACATCCGAAATCATTTTATTATCCCCAGCAATCTAATAAATATCCAAAACTTTCTTTACAAACGACTTAATGCCTAACTGTATAATATATTAGCCCTCTCTAGCATTTTCATCCCATGACGTTTAAAAAATCCACAGCCAGATCATCAAAATGATCTGGCTGTGGATTTTTTATATTCACTGGTCCTTTCAAGACTAGTATTAAAACATAACATAAATTATCCTTGCTATTCCCATTAACATCAAGCCTCCATTGACCCTGTGCCGCATTATTAAGCGTTTTTAGGCCTGTTTACTTTAATTTTTTAAGAGAATATTTGGATATGTTTTATTCTCAGGCTATACACCCAGCACCACGGGCGCCTTTATAGTTTCTGTTTCTTTGACAAGTCACGGTCTCAACGTGGGTAGGTGTTACTTTATTGATCATTCGCAAAGGATGTTAGAGACCTTAAATTAAATAGATCTGGTGATACATTTGTAATTTAGGAAGTGCAAGTACCTAAATTAACCGTCCATTAATTATTCGAACAACTCTCCTGACATCAGTGCCTGCAAAAAAATCTCAAAAGAAGGAGCAAGGATTTCATCTTTCAAAGCATAAACAGCCTCATCTTTCAAATAAATCGGATCGCTGTTGATGGTGGCAAATATAGTGCCACTCTCGACAGCGTAGTCCTCTTGCAGTTCCTGTAGCTCTTCATAGGCATAAAAACAAACAGAGTTCAAGTCCGTCAAAGGAATGACAACTTCTTTAGGGTTTGCCACACTATACAATTTTCTTAGGGCGTTTGGCAAATCCTTTGCACTTATGCCTTCATCAAACCTATTGTTTTTATTGACAGTCTTTGCCCAGTGAACGAACTCATTAATAATCATATGATACCTCCTGGAGAAAATGAGGAAAGTTTTTCTCAATTGTATATATGTGGATACGTTTCGCAATGTTCTTATCGTGGATTGACATAGAAGTCTTGTAAATCAGAACCACAAATCCGACGCTCATTGAGACAATGATTCCTGCGGCACCGCCCCAGAACCCCTGCGCAACTATTGATACCACCAGCAGTGTTATTGAAAATGCCGCCTGCTTACCAACACGGATAATACATTCTTTAGTGTTATACCCCATGATTTTTAACTTTGTAAACTGGTAAACAGAGAATACTACAATAGCAAGGCCGCCGACCACACCCATTTTGCACATCTTTGAGACGTTTTCTGTGACGGTAATGCCAATATTACCCAATACTCCTTGGAGTGCACCGGTAGCTATTTCACCTATTGAACGAGATATAAGGTGGTTAACAACGCCAAGTCCAGCGCCTTCTATGCCAGCCTTTGCTCCGGCGATCGCAGCCAGTTTTGCGCTTTCAGTCGAAACCCCTGCCTGTGCCAGGGTAACAACAAAGCCTATTGTAAAGCCCATGCCAAGCCCTATGGCAGCGGCTATACCGACCCCGGCTATTTCATTTTTGAATACTCTCTTATGATTTACATCTTTTAATCGCTGGTCCCTGTCATACATCTTTCCCTCGGTATCGTTGCGAAAATCGCCACCGTGCATGTCTTTATGTTCCTGACGATCGCGTGCAAAATTGACATTGTCAGGATTAGCTTGGTCTTTAGGGTGTGCGTGAACATTATTGATGTGGTGACCCTCTGCCCCTTCGACCTTTCCAGTTTTTAAAATATCCTGTTTCTCTGCATCGGTCCAATGTCTGGTTCCCGAACCACCCATTTCGAGTTCGGCCTTTTCGTATTGCCAAGCAAGACTGACGCCTTTATTCCTCATACTCTGCGATGTAAAATTCGGATCATTACTTAATGCGTTGTTCACCTGTTGTTGATAGGTTGCCCGTAGACTGGAAAGGCGAGTGAATATTTCATTGAATTGAGCATTAAACCCATTCGTTGTTGAGATTGCAGTAAAAGTGTTTGTTGCCTGCAGACTGACAGTGAACGCCGAGGTATTCACATCAGCCATACTAAGAGTATTTCGAGGAACATAAGACGGTTGATTGAAAGATAAACTTATGTTGTTAGGCATCATTTTTGACACCCTCTAACGGCGAACTTTTTCAGCATCAATTGAATATTGAGTAAGCCTGAACTTACCGTCATCATTCAACTTACCAAAAATATAAGAATATACATGGTTGTAATAAATCAGCGTTTCACTAAACAGTCGGGATGCATCATAGGAAAACAGCTTACGAGAAACGAGGGTAAACAACTGAGATTCACTCCCAGTGTATTTACTCTCATTGTCACGGAAGGCATTAAACGCGGCCTGAAAATTCGTCAAGGCAGCTTTGTTATATTCGACGTTTGAAAAATGGGCAAGTTCTTCCATTTTATTGCTTACGAGTTGAGAAAAATCCTTAGTAAGTGAATCATACAATGCCTGCTGTTCGTCTGTAAAAGCATCTTTGGCAATACTCGATTCTACTTTTGCCAATTGCGCAAGAAGTGAATCAAAATCACTTTGCTTCTTAGTGTTGAACATTTTTCCTTTGATTTCAATAAAACATTTTAAAGAAGCCTCATTACGCTTTCTTCTTTCGACTAAACTTTCCTCAGCCTTTTTCGTATCAATATCGCTTAATTCTTGCACAATCTTAAATAAACGTTTTCGCGCATCAACAATTACCGCCAGCGTTTCATCAGAAATCTCCACGTTTTCTGAAAATACCGTCATGGCGGTCTCTGCCTCTTTTGCAAAGAATCTCCTAGTATCACTCTCAATCGGATACGCAGCAACAGAAAGTGCAAAATTAAAAAATTGAAGAAAATCATCTGTTCTTCCTAAATTCCGATTAAACATGTTTTTGGCAACAATATGTGCGTCCCATATATTATTTTCCTGTATCAACTTTTCAAACAGCATGGTCATCCTCCTCAAAGAACTCTGGCATATCCCACTTGTAGAAATTGTAAAACCACTTTCTTACAGCGGGATATGCTCGAAAAAATTCTTGATACTCCTTGCGACAGCAATCTTATGTTTAATAGCCTCGATATCATATTCACTAATCATCGTACTAAGATTGTCTACATAACCAGCCCATTCATTTTCAAGAGAATCAGCCGCTGCAGAGAATGCAATTTCTGTTTGGTCCCAGAAAGTTTCGATACAATCCTTGAATCTCATCAAAGCATCTTGCTCATCGTAGGCATTCACTAGTTTTTTGGCGACACTTTTTTCCCAGCCCCCAGAGAAAATAGCAAAGACAGATAGGGCTGCAATGATTGCAAGCGCGATTCCAAGGACAACGGGCCCACCAATAGCCGCAACAGAAGATACAGCGGCTGCCGTACCACCAATGGATATACCAACGGCTGACAGAAGGCTCACCCCTTCAGCAACTAGGATATACGCGCCCAGATTACCTAATGAGCCAGCCCAGAAAGCAAGCCCAGCGAATGTCGCCAATCCTGCTAAACCCGATGCGAAAGCTCTCTTTACATTAAATTCAACTCCATTTATAGTTACTGCGGGATTATCTGAGCTACTAATGATGTTATGGCTGCTTGCGAATACTTTAAGATAATCATCAATGTCTTTACTCAGATGCGCCGATTTCGTTTCAAGAATACTCTGTACTCTCTCTTCAAGAACTGAACTCAAATAACTTGAAAAGGCTTGTACATCATCTTTCTTTTTTTCGACCTTGCGATCTTTCATTATTTTGACTATGTTGTCAACGGTAATGAGCGTTCCGTACTCCGAGGCAAATCTATCTATTGAATCGGCTTTATAAGTCCGTATTTTCTCAAAGATTCCCATTCTCCGATTCTGGTTATCATTTGCCCGCTCTGTTTCATGGGCTTCAATCTCTTTAAGTAGTTTAATATATTTTTCGCGTTCATCACACATTTCCGTATATGTTCGAATTTCGATATCAAGTCTTATACCGGATTGCTCGGCATATATTCTCACGAAATCTTTTATTCGTACGTTAATTAGCCGCGGCAACAATTCCAAGATCTTCTTTAGTTCACTCTCAAATTTTGCACGAAGGTGTTCTATGTCGGTGGTATATGTGAAAAATCGACTTTTCAATACATCATGTCCATAGCTTTTCTTCGACACACTGGAGCGTCTTGCCCAATAACCTTCTGGCAAGGTCTTTTCAAAACGTTCACAGCCGAGATCCAAGATATCATTGAGTGAAGTCACATTACCATTACTAACCGTATGCGCTTGAGAAGCGACAATGAAAAGATTGGAAAGAGGCGGAATATCAACTTCACTTGATTGTTCTATTATGTTGAGTGAAGAAATGGATTCTTTTATGTATTGAATATCCTCTTCCCGCATAAAACCATTAGCTATAGACAAATAAATTAGGACATCAGCGGCTTTTTTAGCGTTCAGAGTAATTGCATCATCTTCGTTACGGTCACCGGTACCAAAGCCAGGCAAGTCGATAATATCGCAGTTCTTTAAGACTTCACTTTCAACGAAAATTACTGCTGCTCCCGCTTCTTTTGTTGCGAAGTGCTTACCTTGTCTTACGCCATAGGAAGATAGAATATCAGCGGTACCACCTGCAATCTTCCACTGACGGCAATATGCTTCGTCAGACAAACGCGAATCATCCCATGATTCAGAAGCATCCTTCCCAGCCTTAAATACCCATGCTTCATCTTCAATGTAAGAAGGCCTGTCCGAAATATGCTTTAGATAAACCACAATAGAAGTTGTTGGCGTCCAAGACGTTGGCATTTTTTCTGTGCCAATAATTGCATTAATCATAGCACTTTTCCCTACATCAGAACGTCCTATTAGTGCAACCTTAGGTTTTTTAACTGCCGCTGAGATGCCCTTTCTCAAACCATCAATAAAACTGTGATAGTCATCTCCCCAAAATGTAGCATTTGCGGCACAGCCCTGTTCAATGTAGTCTACAATCGTCCTCTTAGTAAATTTGGTTTGTTGCCAAGTATCTTCGGGGTTTATGGGACAAGCCACAGGCTTTTCGTATTGAGAAAGCTGATCGGGGGTCATTCCGGTTTTAGAGGCGATAGTAAGAAAAATGTTAAGCGGTATATCTTCAATTTTTTGTTCTATTCTCGAAATTTTTTCTAGAGGTTCCCCAATAAACTTTGCTAATTCATCCTGCGTCATTTTCAAGCAGTTTTCTCTGAAGATTTTTAAATCAAACATATTATCCTCCATTCGGTTTATAGTAAATAACCTAAAAGTTGAACAGGAAAATTATACTGGGTTAAAAAATTCGTAAATCTTTTTTTATTTTTTCCTCTATATTTTAGAAGCTTATTCAAACTTATAATTATTTAGCATTCGCAACATGGTTTCTCTCATTTCTTTGCGAAAATCATCAGGCATTAATACTTCAAGAAACTCAGCCTGACTAAGCAGCCACATCTTGATGCCATCACCGAATACCTTAGCTTCTATAATAGCCTTATTTTCCTCCATACCTATAACTTTTGCTGTCGGTAAACGGTCAAGTACAGCGTCTATTGATGGACCCCAGAACCGAAAAGTTATTTTAACTAATTTTCCAGCCCGCATGAATTGTACTCTTTTACGAAACTCACCTTCCTCGAATCTCTCTGTTTCTGGAATATGAAAGTGTTGATTGGAAATCAGATAGGACTTTATTCGGTCCAATCGATATGTAGCAGGAAATTCATAACCCAAACCCTTGATATATGCTATGAGGTAGAAATAATACTCTGAAAAAATTAGCCCGCAAGGTTCCAAGACCCTACAAGTCGTAGTCGCTGCTCCAGGCTTCAGATAAGTGATTTCCAGCAATCGCCGCTCTCGGATGGCCATGCTGATATCCCATATTTTATTTATAAGGGGTTGACTATGAGCAACAGGCAAATAATGATGTAGTTCATTTCGAATATTCTCAGTTACATTCTTTCGAGAATCCGGTAGGCACTGTGCAATAGTTTTATTTAAAAGCTGGTTAAGTTCTGATTTCGAAAATGCCCTGCTTTCCAATAAGATTTTAGCAATGGCTAAAACCTCTTCCTGAGTTAGCCAAGTACTTCCACGGATCATTTCGTAACCCTTTTTAGCTCGATTGTAATTTATAGATATATTGCAACCTTCTCCATTTAAACTCTGGTCATCAAGATAAGCCCTCAAATCATTAATATCGCGTTGAATCGCTTTTTCACTAACCGAAAAGTTAATTGCAGCTTGCTGTTTGTTGACGACATTGCCCCTACTTAAAGTGTCATACAAGGAAAGTATACGGATTGCTTTTGTTCGACTATCAAATTCCTCCGTATCTCGCCAGTCTTGCTTCAAACAAATCCCCCTCCGATATCAATAGAAAGTTCGTAATTATATTCTTTTCTAACTATTTCTACTTCAAGAAACAATATCCTGCAAAAATCGATAATCTCAATTATTTTCTGACTTATCTTCTATACAGACTGTTTGTTTTTCATTAATGATCATCGCCTTCTCTTTTGTTAAATCGCAATTGCAATAAGGGCATAGCCATATTCGGTGTTCACTTGCGCTGTATGAATTTTTTCCGCAAGCCATGCATATCTTTCTTAACAAAATCTCATCAGCTCCTGTACTTTATATAAACAGCATAGCAAAAGGCATGGACACTATTTGTCCATGCTGCTAAAATTTACACCAGAAAATAAAAAATGCTGGTAAGAGATCTTATATCACCTCAACCAACACTTTCCTCATTAATTACCAGAAACGGTATATTCCACTCAACCGCAATGTCTAGTTTTGACTTTCCACTATGCTTCCGCTCATGAACGATAATTTTAGCAATTAGCGTAACTATGTCAGTATGAGTAAGTTCCTTCCTATTAATAGTATCCCTCAAAACATCCAATGCTTTTGCTAACTTTGCTTTTTCTTGATCCCGAACCTCTTTGAGATTCTTTGTTTCACTCAATTGCTGTTCTAGCCTTTCCAGTTCTTTTGTGGATTCTTGAGTCATCTCCCGGAAGAGTTCTTCATTAATCAATCCTTGCGCTAGCTGCTTGGAGTAATTCTTTATTTCAGCAGCAATTTAGCTTCTGTATGATTTCCACCGATCTTTATTAAGGAATTCACTTCTTATGTATTATATCAACATTATTTACTTAATTTAACTGTAAAATGGATATACCTCCCCTACACTCAAATCAGTGTCTTCTTAATTCAGTTGCCTATTCTCTATGCACTACTCAAAACTAACTCGATTTCACAAAGCGCAATGGTTGCTCCACATTGTCCATCGTAAATGTTGACTCATATACTTCAACTTTCTCGAATTCTCTTTCATCTTCCCAAACCTCAACCTCTACTGACTTATTTGTTTTCTTTTTGATGAACCGCAAGCTCTTATTGTTATTATTTTTTGCCCTGACAACTGTATCGATACCAAGATTTCTACAGTGGTTAATCCAAACGGAATTACAGGCGAGAGCATCATAAACTACAACATCAATCAATTTCTTATGTCTCTTTAAGATGCTTGAAATCAGCCTTTTCCCCACGTTCAACTCCCCTTCATCTTTAGAGGAAGGATCTTGTCCGGGCTTATACATCTCAAAACCAATAACCAGTTTGGGACCATTCCCAACTGTTGACATGACAGCGCCACTATGGAAACAATGAGTCTTTTGACCTTTGGTGTTTTTTAAGCATGCTGGACAACTTTTCTTATTGCTCCCAAAAAACTTTGTTCCATCAATTGCAGCCACTGTATATCCGTCGATTGTTCCGTTTTCAAAAACCTTATTTTCAACGGACTTTTTAACGATATGATCATTCATTTGGTTTAATCCGCTAATATCTATGTCTTTAAGTGTGTCTCTGATCGCATCAATCTGAGGCGGTTTGGATGACTAAAAGAAAAAACTCCGAATTTGATGCACTTTTGATATCGTTAAAGAGACTAGTAATAGCAATGGTTTGTTTATAGTAGAGGCTAAACTGCTGTAATTAGCCTCTATCAACTATGCGTTAAATATCTTTTTAATGAAGAGTTATATTTATATTTTGCTTATACTTCTCTTACAAAATTTCATTTAGTTTGGGATAAACCGTAAGCACATTTCGATAAAATACAGCTTCGTGGTACTCCTCCGGTATAACATGCTTGATAAATTCTACATAAGGTTTAATCGGTACAAGTGGCCAATCCGATCCGAAAAGAACTTTATTATAGCAATTCGATATGACTAAGGCTTGTTGAATATACTCAACGTAAAGTCTTTTAGCTTTGGTTTTCATCACGTGCTCTTTATTCCCCGCAATGAGTCCGGATAAGTCTGCATAAACATTTTGGTTCTTGGCGGTGACCTCTGCTGCATCAATCATCCACGGAACGCCCATATGACAGATCACAAACGTAACGTCCTCTTGTTTTACAGCTAACTCATCAATTGTTAACGGATGGGAATATTTTAAAAGCCCTTTTGGGGATTGTGTATCCCCACAATGAATCGCCACGGGAACTTGATATTTGCGAGCAAGCTCATAGATGGGATCATAAATCGAATCATACACGTAATATGGAAAATAACCGGGATAGAGTTTAATCCCTGTCGCCATCCTTTTTTTAAGTTCTCCTTCAATATAATCAAGTTCTTTGTGATCTTCCTTTAGCCTTTCAGGATTGACCCCTACACAAGAAAGTAATCCTTCTACAGTCCCATCTTCCAAAACAAATTCTTCCGGACTCCCCGAAGGTTGGTTGGGCTCTCGGCTGGGCGTTGACATGATGATTCCAGCGACAACACCGGCTTGTTCAAACTCTTGTCTTAGCCCATGAGCACTAAATTCCACTTGTGATATATGTTTGGCCGTTTCATAAAATCCAGGGCGACAAGAAAAATGCAAGTGAGCATCAATGATTTTCAAAATAACATCCCCCGTATTCGGTATCCTTTCAATTTCAAATATGTTTATTTCATTATATCATACTGTTCATTTCTTAACGGCGAACCTTTCCCCTGTTTTCATCTATATCCTTTCTAAAATAGCTACGCCTTGGACCTCACCAATTCCGCCATTGCCGTGAATTAAACCATATTTAATATCTCCCTTTTTCATGGCAGCACACATTTCAATCAAAGCATTTAAGGCTGGATTGTTCCAGGGTGCTCTCGCGAAGTTCATTCCGCCGGTAATTGTAATTTCATGATTTGATAAAAACTCCGGTAATTCCCAGGGGCTCTCCACCATGTTTGTGGTTAATAAAAACGCCAAAGGAATCGGGGGATAACATGTATACAATTCCAAGTACAAATTCCCACGTTTGAATTCTTTAAGAACGTCAATTTTTGCTTGTCTTTGAGCTTCTAAAAAGGAGCTTTTTAAATGGGCAAAGAGGTTACCTTTTTGCCCAACAAGTTGACCAATGCCTTCAGGTATACCTTTAACCATTCTGTATTTAGCCCCTGAAACTTTGACTCTTCCAGATGGGATATTTAATAGATTAGCAGTTCTGTCATTTACAAGAATAACGCCCCCGGCAAAATCAACATTGGGGTTTGCGCAATCTGTTATTCTAAACAAATCTCCCTTTAGATCGTCAAGAAATCTGCCTCTGTCATAAGAAACTTCCCGGTCTATTTTTTGGGCATACGTTTTTCGATAATTTCTATATAATTGGTCGGATAGCTCTAAGAAATATTCCTTTGAGATGCCCAGTTCTTCACACATTTTGTGAGCCGCTAAATTGTAGCACTCAATAATACTTTTACTTTTGAAAATGTCCATGGCTTGTTTTACGACGTCTTTTCCATATAGCTGTTTATTTGTTAACAAAGGGTCATATCCAAAAATAAAAATTGCATCATACAGATTCTCATTAATCAGTTCTTTAGCATCATAGAGTGCCTGCACAGGGCTCGCGCCACTTTTATAAGTATGTATTTTGTCGATTGAATGACACCCCATGATATTAAAATAGAAGTCATTAGCAGCTTCAAAACTATTTAGGAGGGGATCAATAAAAAAATAGGCTATCCTTTTTTTATTTGAAGATAGGATTTTATTTATTGCGATCGCTTCTCTGAAAATTTCCTTTAATCCTTCTGGGGTTACTTGGTTTCCTTCACAGTCCGAATATTTTTTAGAGTAGATTATCGTTGCCATATTTAACACCTTGCTTTCGACTTAAATCTGAGCATCATCTCCTAAAATAAGCTATTTGGAAAGATAATGGCCAGTGTCACAGCTTAACAATCCTTTGGAATCTAATATACAGTGACAATTTTAAAAATACACAAAGGAGATATCTCGGGTCAAACAGTTATCACTCGTGTAGTTTCATCTTTCAAAAAATCCGTAAGTGCTTGACCCGTATATTTTACGGTTATCCCCATATTCTCGAGCACATCAGAAACGCCATAACTATCTGCACATGCCTTACACGCTAATAGTTCCACACCTGCCTCTTTTATTTTACCTATATATTCCTGCAAAGTCGAATCTTCTGCTAAAAGTTTGGCAGACGGCCCCCAAATTATTAGAGAAACCTGGTCCCACCATTCTTTAAGTTTTGAATTGAGTGTATACATGAATGCCATACGAATAGCGGCATCCCTATCGCTATTAGTCCAAACTACGACCAACTTAGTTGGTTGACTCATACTATAAACCTCCCTATTTAATATTAGACCTATATCCTATCTAATGTCTCGACAGTTTTTTTCATTTCTAACATTCCCAGTATTTAGGATTGACTTAGGTTCAATTAACATGACATGAACCTCTTCCTGAGCAACGGGCATATGCTCAACCCCTTTAGGTATAATTAAAAATTCCTCCCTATAATATCTTATGGTTTTCTTTGAATATCTCGCTTTTTCATAGAATTCCTAACTAACCAAACTAGCATCTGCCCTAAATTCCTTCGTTCCACCTATCCATGATTGGGTGTCAGTTATGCTCCTCAACCGAGTCTTTGCTCTAATGGAAAATTATACGATTGACTACCAGCTCTTTTGTCTTGCTAGGTTACCTGGATTGTTCGCTTCTGTGGTGACGCTAACCCACAGACCCTTTGTTAATATGGCATAGAACACCCGAATCAGTTTACAGCTTATGGCAATTAACGATTGTTTCTTCTTCAGAGGGTTCTTGGTCCTTGTCGTATAGTAGTTGTGTATCTCTGCAAACTCTGCGTTTTTGGCGACTAGAGGTATCACTGCTTGAAATAGAATCGCTCTCAGCCGCGCTCGACCTCGCTTGCTGATCGTGGTCTGTCCTTTGTGCTTACCAGAGCTGCTCTCTCGCAAGGCCAACCCTAATTAATTATGCTCTTCCACTTTTGGGCCCAAGGTAGCGTATTTCTGCACATTATCAGAAGATCGAAGCTTTATCGAAGGAGTTAACTTTTCTGGATCATTCTTCAATGTCATCCTGTATTCCAACATCCAGTTAAGAGTTACAATCATTTGGTCCAATTCGTTTTTCTTACATTCGATCTCACTTATCTTTTGGCGAATCCATTCAAGGACTTGTTGATTGGTACGTGTATTTGTATCATGGTCCCACAAGATTTCCTTCAGTTCGGCTAGCGAACACCCCACCCCTTGAAACTTCTTTACCAGTTTCAGACGTTCGAGTGCCTCGTCTGAATAGTTACGATAGTTATTTTCTTCTCTCTGGACGTGCCGACTGTCTAATAAACCTTCCTTTTCATAAAAACGGATTGTATAGACCGTTAAACCTGATTTTTCAGCTAACTCTTGTATCTTCATGAAAATCACTCCCCATTATGACTATCCCTACAGTTAACTCTATAGTTTATAATGCAATTGTTCAAGTAATAATACCACTCAACAGATTAAGGGGGAAATCATTATGCGTGTTTTCGTAACAGGAGCATCAGGCTACGTCGGTTCCGTCGTCGTCCGCGAACTCATCAATGCCGGTCATAAAGTCATTGGACTTACCCACTCAGACAATGGCGCCGCAATCCTGAAAGAAGCTGGAGTCGAGGTACTACGAGGCGATCTTGACGACCTCGACAGTCTTCGTAGCGGCTCCGCCTCTGCGGACGGCGTTATCCACCTGGCGTTTAAACATTCCTCAGACTTCGCTGGCTCGCTCGCAACCGATCTACTCGTCATCGAGACGATAGGGGCAGTACTTAAAGGCTCTGGCAAGCCCTTCGTGGCCACCGGTCACTTCAACGGGACGGCATCGGATAACGCGGTGTTCGGCCTCGCTGAACACGGGGTACGGACATCTATCGTGCACCTTTCACCTTCGGTGCACGGCGAGGGCGACACGGGCTTCGTGCCAAGACTTATCAAGATAGCTCGCGACAAAGGCATCTCTGCCTACATCGGCGGCGGATCCAACCGGTGGCCGGCTGTACATCGCCTCGATGCGGCACACTTGTTCCTCTTGGCGCTAGAAAAAGCTCCCGCAGGGTCACGTCTGGACGGAGTCGGAGACGAAGGGATACCATTCTGCTACATCGCTGGCGTTATCAGTCGGCACCTGAACGTTCCATTGATCAGCATTTCACACGAAGAAGCAGAATCCCATTTCAGCTATCTTGGCTTCTCCGCCATTGCGGCACTCGACATTCCAAGGTCAAGTGTACTGACTCAGGAACTCTTGGGGTGGCGGCCAATACAACCCGGGCTAATCGCGGATCTTGAACAAGGTTACTACTTCAAAAATTAATGAGAAGCTAAGTTATGAACTACTAAAAACCATTTCGGTATTAAACTTCTGCAGATATAGTCCTTTTAATAAAAGCCTTACCATTTCTCGTTGAGTTATCAATTGGTTTCTCAGTCGCCTTTATTACAGGCAAGCGCATCATAATTTTGAATGAGGTCATCATGCTAGTAATATCAATGGATAAACAGTAGCTGAGGCTAAAGTGCTGGTGGCTGTGGGTTTTATCACATTGGTGGGGATTTTGGGTTCAAGTTTAGCGGAGTGCTTTGCCTGCACGTTTAAATCTTTTGAAGATGTAACTTATTCCGAAAGCAAGAATTAAAGGAATAACTGTGCCAACTATGAAATTATAAGAAATACCATGCCCACTATTTATGCTTGTATAGATTTTTAAATACCGAATATTAAATCCATATCCAATAGCTTGACTAATCAAAGACAACATAATGAAAATTCCTAAAGTTGTTCTTTGAGTAGGGCGTTTCGCAAAAATATATGCACAAACAAAAATATAAATCAATATTGAGATTGGAACTGATAACAAATAATCATCTCCTTTGCCATCATACACCCTTTTTACATTTACTTATTCGCAAATCGGCTTCCCATCCAACGCATTCCTCATCCTCCCCGTTTCAGTTATCCACTCCACTAAGCAAGGACATCCATCCTGCGGAATTGAAGGAGTTCGGTGGTTGACCGGGGGGCTGCGGGTCATGACATTGACGGGTATTTGGGGTTGAGGGCAGCAGTGTGTGGGCAGGCGTGGACATTCTATTCTCGGAACTTTGTTCCATGCAAGTATTTTTATATCCTGTGTGCTTTTACCAGCGTCAATATAGTCATAGTGTCTAAAATCAGCATGAAAATTGCTGCGATAAAATAAACATATGACGAATTTCTTTTTAACTTATTTTCATCTTTCAAACCCATAATGCCACTAGTGACAAAAAATACAACTAATAACAATTGAGAAGCTAAATTTAGCCGATTATTTGTTACTGTCACCGTGGCGGATTTGTTAAGGATAAAGAGATTAAATGACGATATCCCAATGACTAAACAACCTAAAACCAATCGTAATAAATTCATCGGTTTTAATAAATTACCTATCTTGACCACTTTACCCACTCCCCCAGCCCATTCTAATTTTTCAACTTTGCCCCGATCTGCAGACATCCCAGACACTTCCTGTAACCACAACCACAAGACTCCATCAATTTGCCACATCTCCA
Organism: Desulfosporosinus acididurans; assembly: GCF_001029285.1. GTDB lineage: Bacteria > Bacillota > Desulfitobacteriia > Desulfitobacteriales > Desulfitobacteriaceae > Desulfosporosinus > Desulfosporosinus acididurans. The sequence continues at coordinate 79,709 of NZ_LDZY01000014.1, read as the reverse complement.
CCACATTCCCAGTTCGGTGAGCGCCTTTGGATAGGTAAGCACATCCTGCTGTATTAAGTGTTAGGGTTAGCGGAGGCGAGGAATAGGTGTTTGTTGATCAAATGAACCATTTTTATTTCGAATGGAGTCCGTCCAGGTTCATTTTCTTTTGAAAAAATGCCAACTGTAACGCAAGATATTCCTCATTAGAACATTTATCTTTAATGCTATCTGCGTATTTTTGGGTTTGTATAAATGTTTTGGAACTTATTTCACAAGGATAGCTTGGACACATTCCGCAGTTATCAATTTCTTTTGAACTCGCACACTGTTGTATTCCATACCTACAAAAATTTGAAGTTAAACACCCATAACACTTAATTTCTTCAGGAGATACAACTGTATCACGCCATTCAGCTCGAAACCATAGGTCTGCTACCTCCTTAAGTTGAGGAATATCACCTTTTTCAGTAGCTGTGTACCTCGGGCATACTGAACAATCATTTCCACAATAAGACAGCTTAGGCATTTAGATTGACTACCTTTTATACCACGGGCTATCTTCAAAGAAAAGTGGTCGAATAGACGAAGAGAGTAAATTGTAAATTATTGTTCTATGACCTGATGACATTGGGTGACTGGTAGCTTGGTTTATCGACGGCGAGGATTTGAATGTTGTGGGTTAGCTGGGGTGCAAGTGATGACAAGAGTATCGGGGATGTGGTCAAAATGAGCATTTTCCTATTTGCTCCAGTTCTGAATTTCTATGAAATTCCCTTCAGGGTCTTGTGCATAAGCGGCAGTTAGTAATCCAATCCCTTCATAATCTTTCTTAATAATTTGACCTAGTATTTTGCCGCCATGTTCAACCAATTTCTGTACTACTACTTCTACTTCATCAACATGAAAGGCTATGTGTCCATATCCTTGTAAATTTATTTTTGGTTCATTGTTTCTTAAATTGTCCGGTTCATAGCTAAATATTTCTAATGTCGGACCGTCACCATAACCCGGTAAACTCAAATGGATACCCTTTACTTTTACATTAGGAATATTAGTTAAATTATCTATCCACTCACCGGAAAGATCTCTTTCAGGGTATTGAGGTTTACACTCAAAAACATTAATATAGAATTCCGATAGCTTTCTCCAATCCTTAGCAACGATGTTTGTATGGGCATACTTGATACTCATTTCTTTACCTCCATTTTGTCCCGACTAGAAGTGCCACCTTCGGTGACTCCGCCCCGCGGAACTCCCGGTTAGTAATAGGGCTGTTATAACTCCAAAAGTTCAAAACCGGTCTCCGGATCTATTTTTCTCCTTGCTGTTGAATTGGCTAATTCAAAAATAATCACTTCACCAATATGCCAGATTGCTACACCTTCCCTCGTGCAACCTGTGATAGAGTCTCTATTTCGTCAAAAAGCGGAATGTAAATGCAGTTTTGGAATGTTTTCTTCGTTAGTAAATATAGTTCCAATCTCAGAATAAAAATCCTTCCGAGATTTGCCTTGAATATTTCACAACTTCTCCTTCTTTCGTTTAATTCGATCCAAGCTTTCAGCTTCGGTGAACACCTTTGGATAGATAGGGACATCCTGCAGAATTGCGTGTTTGGATTACTTTGTCCAACGCTCCTCAGCTAAATAATTACCCCCGCTATCCTGACGAAATATTGCCGCGTTAAGTTGTCCGCCATTTGACAGAATTGGCGTCCGGACTGGTTCTGACCGCTCACCTTTCCTAATTATACCACCGTACCTCGACAAATTGTAAAAACCCAGAGCAACACGCTACCACTATTATTAATGCTACGGGAATTACAACAATCGATGATATAATTCCAAATTCTAACGGGGATATAAAAGCTGGGAAAAGGAACATCGATAGTACCTCCTTCAATTTCGCTTTGGAGTCCAGATTAGTATTAATTCACAGCTAGTTACCCACTACCCCCTTACACCAATCTATCTCTCACCACCTCACCCTATCCGCCAAGTAAGCACGTCCCATCCTGCGGGATTAAAGGAGTTCGGTGGGTTGACGAGTGGCTGGGGGTTATGGGTGTTTCGGATTAAGGAGAACGGTGCGGTGGCATGAGTGGTATGAGCGGTGGATTGGCCTCAATTTTCTAGATGGACACACCTTTAATTGTAAATAATGGTTCCCCAAAAGAGAAAACGATGAAGAAAAGTATCATTAGCTAAGGATAATAAATGAGCTCAGCAGTTCATAATACCGCTGAGCCATTTACATATAAAAGCATCTAGGGGGCTTTACCCGACCCGATAATCGCTAAAATCCATGATGAAAGTATACCACGACTTAAATGGACAGTCACGGACACGTTTCGGACAAATAGTCTGACAATTCATTTCCGTAGTTTATGAGTTTGGGTTTTTTTCATAGCCAAACCTTATCCCTAAAATTTCTATAATACCTAAATTACAATGCAGCCCATCATTTTAGGGATTCTAGGGATATTAGGGATGACCTTTGGTCTCTATAAAAATGTTCAGGTAGATAAGTTATTCGAATCCGTGCCTTATTTCACTTTCAACGTCCGCAAATACGTCTTTGCTTCATCGCCAATTCGGTAGCTTTCAATCGCTTTCTGGATAGCTTTGTTATGTGTCCACTTTTCCAAACGCTGTTCCTGGATGTATGGCAAAGCTGCTTTGTACTGCTTAGCCAATACCGTAGCAAAATACCAGACAATCATCATGTTGACATAGTATTCGTCCGATCGGATACTCGCCACAAGCTATCTCATCAGCATTCCTATCCCGGTCGGATAACTGCCAGACTTTGATCTTTTCGAAGAGTTCGGGCAGATGCTTTATAAATATCTACGGCGAAATCAGGTCACAAGTTGCCCAGTTGTCTATGTACCGAATAAACTCATCAACGGCGTCAACGGTAGCATCATAATCCCTGATCGTTTCGATCAGGAAGCCATGCAGGTTATTTTCTTCATAATACGTATGCGGCAGGATTTTAAGAAACTCCGAAGCCTCCGGCGTTTTGGAAAACTCCCGGGCGAGCTTCCGCAGATACGGGATGCGGATGTTTACATGCTCGGCATAGGTGCCTCGTAGTAACCAAGTTTATGGAAATTGTAAAATTCAAGAATCCTGTTTTCAGATGCAACTCCTAACGCAATCGTTACTTCTTTAGCAAACTCCAATGATGCCGTGCCGTTGGCTGTAATAATATTATTATCTCTTACCGCCTGTTGCATGATATATTTTTCTTCACCTGTGTATGCATCTCCAGCCCATTGTTTTAAGTCATTTAAATCATTACTGGTATGGTTAACATTATTTAAAACACCGATTGTACCGAGAAAAGCCGAAGCATCACAGATACCACCCAAAACTTTTCTATTGTTTAAAGCATTTTGTACCAAAGGTTTAACCTGCAGTGCAGCCTCATTTCTCCATGACATTCCACCAATTAGAATTAACCCCTCAAAATCTGTTGGAGCTGATTGAATATCATAGTCTGGAAGAACAGCAAATCCCCCTATGGATTGAATGATATCTGTTGTTAACGAAACAGTCTTCACAGAATATTCACCTTGACCTAAAGATAATATTAATGATGATAGATAAGCGGCTTCCCAATCAGCGTATTTATCCAAAATAACAAATAGCACGATTTTTTTCATAATGTAACCACCTCGTATAACTTTATTAATGATGATAACATTTTACCATCCTAGACGGCTGTGTTCTGTATTCAAAATATAACAATATGAAATTCAATTATGTTTGTTCATCTTTCCATTATTAGCCTTACCCGAAGTTACGTATGATCAATTGAACTTGATATTATGCTTATTAGGTGCGAAACTACTTTAGTATCATGTACCGTGTTGTATTAATGGAGGTTACGTAAAGTAACTGCTCCTCGTTCTCTGATTGGAATAAGGACCCAAATTTACTAGCAGGAATCTACTTCTTCCCAATAATTGGATAGTGTGGTAAGATTAATAGACAAAACATTATTTGGAGGAGGAATTTAATAATATGACAAGAAAGGAAACTTGCTGGAATTGCGATGTAAAGCTTTCTGAACCATATCTAAAGGTACACTATTGTAATAATTGTGCTCAAAAAGAAAGAGTTAAAATAAAGAAATATTTTCAAGATTCATTAATTGCTGGTTTAATATTTACTTTTATTATTTTTTGTATTATATCTTTTATAAAAATTAAATTTGTACCTTCGGATACAGATTATGTAGTTTTTAATACAGCATTTATAATTGATGCTAATAGATTTTTGTCATTTATCACAAACCTCTCCATAATGTCACAAGCTATTATTTATTTAATATGTTTTGTTATACCTTTTGGACATTATATTAACCTTAAAATTAACGTAAAAGGTTTTGCTGGACTAGGTGTAATATTGGTGGAATTAATAATTTCTGTTATATCTGCCCCTATTGTTGTTGTATATCAATTATATAAAATGTTAAATTTGTCAAAGGTTTTAAAGCCCGTTGTAAACGAACATAGTCATCAATTGTAATACAAATATTGATAGTAAAATCCATTCGGGATTAAAGCTTGTAGATTATTGGGATGAATTCAAACATAAGGATTTAATTTGCATTTCAAGTGAACTTAATCCAAGTTCAAAGAATAATGACTTTAAGAGGATATAATATGTCCAATCTTTGTAAAGAGGGACATATTATATCCTTTTACTCCTTTGGTCCGATATACTTTAAGTGAAACCGAAATTCACCATAGATAAGTATCTTTTTAAAACAAAGAGCAGAAATGTTCTTGATTCATATTACTACTTTGCGTTGGCGCTGATGACTCCTTCTCCTCCGATGATATAGACTTTGCTGGGCTTGATTGCGGCAATCTCATTCTTGACCACATCACTGAGTCCGTCTTTTTGCACTAACAAGATAGGGTATTGCATTTCTGCCGCAATACTACTGATAGATAAGGCGTCAGGATAGTTTTCTCCATAGGCTATCACAAGTGGTGTTCCGGTTTTGACTTTTAATTGATCTGCAATTTTGACTGACGTTTCATACCTGTCAGTTCCACCTAATCTAGTGATATTAGCGAATCCACTCGCGGTTACTTTACCTTCCATGTTACTGCTGACGACTGCTGTACCTCCTAGAACTGTTCCCGTTGGGTCTAAGTTGGACTTCATGTAATCCAATACTTTTTCTTGATCGGCATCAGAGCTTCCCATTAATAAGATAGGCGCATTGAGCTTGTAAGCTAGGACGCTTCCGGCTAAGGCATCTGGATAGTTGTCAGCCGTGGCTAAGATAACATTGGAAAGCTTTCCCGTATAGTTTGCTTTAGCGATAGCCAACGCCGTATCAACTCTGCTCTGACCAGCCAGTCTTGTGACTCCAGAGGTTGTCTGATTCATTTTGAAGTCCCATTTGACGATATCTTGTTCCACAGAGATTGTTGGGCTTGTATAGTTGTTGTAACCATCTTTTGTAGCAACGATGTAGTAATCCGTTGTAGGGAATACCATGAAGCCATAAGATCCTGATGCATCACTTATCTGAGGATTCATATTATTGTTGGGCTTAAATCCGTCTATATTCGGTAATGGTACTACTGTATCAGGAGTTTCACCATTTGCCTTGTTTCTATCCGTATCAGCATAATACAAGGTGACATTTACCCCTGCGATAGGCTTACCTGTTGCCGCATCAATGATGATTCCATAGGGATCGATTAAAGTACAGGTTACACTTGTAGCTCCACTGCTCGAAATTTTGACTTCCATGGCTCCAATCGTAATTGTTTGTCCGTTGCCAAGATCATATGTGATATTAAAGCTATTATCTGTTCCTTTTGCTAAGTTCGTCAGATTAATGGTTCCATCAGCAGAAACTCTTACAGACGAACCTGCTGCTGATACGAAAGTTACTTTAGAAAGATCATTTAAAGGGCTCATCGTTCCGTTAGGTTGTTGTAGTGTTACAGCTTGGGCAGCATTCATAGAAACTGTGTAATTTCCATTACTGTCCGAAGTTACTGTAGCTGTCACATTGGAAACCTGTGTACCGTTATTGCCTATTACACTGACGGGAACGGTAATTCCTCCACCCGATGGACTTCCTCCACCCGATGAATTTCCTCCACCTCCACCCGTTGTTTTACTAAGAGTTATATTAACTCCCAATGTAGTTGTATTTTCAGTTACGTTTGCGGTTGCACTACCATTATTGTAGCCCGTCTTGCTTACAGTTATGGTGTAACCTGTTCCTATAGGTACATATTGAATGCAGTATAATCCGTCTGCCCCTGTTACTGCCGAGTAAACACTTCCGTTCACCGTCAGACTCACATTAGCTGCTGCCACTGGATTTGTTCCGTCTGTCACTGTCCCTAGAATGGCTCCGGTAGGTGATGGCACATTAATCACCATTACGTTATCAGAAAATCTATTCGCAACATAGATTTTGTTGGTGACTGAGTTTACAGCCACCGCATCAGGATTAAGCCCTACGGATATGGGATTCATTTGACCAATAATATATTTTTTATCTTATATGAACCAGCCGATCAATCGCCTCTCTCTTTTCCAGTACGGTATAGTATATCGCACTGGCTGCATCCCAGCTTGCTCCCGTTCTTACACTTCTGCCGTCTTGTCTTATCAATCCAGCTTCTTTGAGATTAAAAATGCTATTCACAGTACTATTCATATCCATTTTCAGTCCACCAGCAATCTTATGAATAGTAACCCCGTGCTCTTGACTCCTTAAAAAATCCAGTATCATAATTTCTTCTTTTTTCAAAAACCTTCCTATTAAATAGGCATCGATTTCCACTTCTGTCATCTCAGGGTACGTATCCTTTAAACCTTTCTTTATTACCTCAATATAGGCAGTCCCCGGCAAATTGTATTTATGATCCCTAGGTGAATGAGTAATTGTTTTAATTGGGATACCATCCTCACTGCCAAGTTCTATTGTTTCGTTGTACCAAGAGTCTCCTTTACCCTCTAATTCATGTATTCTTTCGAACTGTTCCCAAGTGATCAAATATTTTTTACCAAAGCATCTTCCCCTTCTGCTCGTGTCTAGAAAAGCTACTCCCTTGTTATCCCACTGGCTACTCTCGTTAGCAAAATATATAGGATGTTCAATGAGCATAGGTTTCTCGTCCATTGGCGGTGTCTTATCTTGGCAACCTTTCCGTTTATTTGGATTTCCAGAGGTCTCATCTCCATTGATATACTTCATAAAACGGTCTTTGTTGATGTTAGAGCCATAGCATGCGTACCAAACTAACGCGCTGTCCTTAGGCTTTCCCCAAGGCTGGTCATCCAGACTAACCTTGTTGCTTCCGTAAACATCATGGTTATAAACATAAATATATGCTGGTTCGGTTTTGCCACTTTCGCCTTCGGTATAGGCATACAATCTTAGATACAGGCTGCCTTCCCCTTCAAGCCTATCAATGTTCCTAAGCGTGTCTCTATTTATCCTATAAAGTTCTCCCTTAATCCTATCACCTTTGCTGTAAACAGCCCCTGGAAAAGACCCCAAATCATACAAGGCAAAATCTACGGCTGTGCATCTGCCTAAATACTCTGCATTGGACATGTATCTTTTAAAATTACTGCCGCCCTTCATAAGTGTTCCGTAGACCATAACCTTTATATCTTCTTGAGAAAATGAACCCAGGGCATTCACTGTCTTATACATATCCTCTTTATAATCTTCACCCCAGTCACCTCTTGTATTTCCTTTTACTAAAGAATCGTTGAGCCATTTATGTGCCTTATCAATCATAACCTTAAACTCAGGTGAAAAATCCGGATACCTGTCAACAAACTCCAATACCATGCTTTTTGAAAATATGTTAAGTGCATCCAGTATCCCTCTTATTTCATCATGCCCATGACCTTTCAGGTATCTACCTGTGGAGGCTTCCAGTCCCTTTTTCAGTGATTTTCCAAAACCCTCAATTTTCTCAGCCTCTTCCTTGTTTTTTAAGAAAAACTTCATCATTATAGCCGTCGCTATATAGGTTGGTTCATACCAATAGTCGACCCTTATGTCACCATCGACTTCAGGGCTTGGGATCAGCCCCCAAAAGCCTTTCTCATCCTGTTCCATGATCAGTGATTTTATTAGTTTTTGAGTTTCTACTAGATTCCCTTTGCCCTGTGATATTTCATCAAGGGTCTTCATCATCTCAGACTTATAGCTTTCTAGGATGTCTTTATAATCATTTACTTTACTTTCCTCAGGTCTTTTAAAATATTTTAACATAATGCAGCCAACTCCTTAATCATTTCATCGTTGCGTTGATTAAATAGTAGCACAGTATAAGGAGCACTCTGCGTCAAAAAAATTCGCATGCTTACGCTTGAAATATGCTATATGCCTCAAGAATTTTATCGTCCTGTATTTCGTACTTAGTCCCGTGGGCCTCAGCAAGAACTCTTCCCTCATCAATGAAATAGTTCTTTATTACGCAGTCCTGCAATATAATCTGTTGATCATCATCCCCAATATAGGTTACACAACCAGGCTCCCCGCTCTTCATTAGGTGAATGAGTTGGCTCTTCGGGCCGTTACCTAGGGTCTCAGATTCATTAAGAAATCTGCCTTGCCATTTCTCGCCCTTATCTATGGAAAAATACCAGTCAGTAGCCTTTCCTGTATTATCAATCTTTTCCACGACATCGAGGATCTTTTCCCTTGCATACTCTGTCAGCTGGTTCCATATATCCACTGCAGTAGTATTTGCACTATTCCTATAGGCCCCCACCGTCTCCATGGATCGCAGTCCCTCCAGCAGAACAACCAGTTGAGAAATGTTCTGCATAAGGATTACTGGATGTGGTGTTGATTCCATCTTCAGTATGTCTTGCCTCTCATCCACAAGTTTTATATTTAACCCAAGAAGTTTGAAACCTTGCTCTGTCATAGCCTTGATGTCTTTTTGCAACTGTCTCTTGCTAACTCCTAATTCAGAGGCTATGTCCGAGAGATTCTTCCTATCACCGCCTCTGTTTTCCCTCTCCGTTTGCCTCATAAGATAAACATAGCGTTCTTCAGCTGTTTCGATGATTTTCTGACAAATACTACTTATATCAACGTTGAATCCATATTCGTCATTTATATACTTTGTAAATTCATCATAAATCTCTTTATGGGCCAGCTTAATATTAAAAACCCTCACCGTCGTGATGGCCTTATCTATTGAAGTAGCAATATCCTCGTTTAATATTTCTTTTTTCATCGACCTGGTAATGTTTTTATTTATAATTTCTATTATCTCGTCCTGCTTAATAAATGAATATTTTTCAGTTCCTAACAGAACATCCTTCAAATTCACTTTGAAGAAATGTTGTTCTGTCCTCTCTATAAAATTCTCAATAATCTTCTTGAAAGTAGGCATACCTTTCTCCCGTATTGTAAATTTCAGCAACCAAGCTGCAACCAAAATTCAAGTAGTCAAAACCCTACAAATCTGCGGTAGCAAATTAAAGATGAAGCCCAAAAGTATCTTATAGTCCTAGAGGAAGGCAAAACTCTTGTACGCCCACATGTCCGCCTACAACGGCTGAAAAAATAAATTATCTTAGACAATAGGATATGCCCACCCTCCTTTGGAATTATTGCTCCAGTTACATAGCTTAGTTACCTTACTTCGTCAATTGCTCCTCCAGTTGAGTCAGAACCATGGGCCATGCTTGCTCATGGTTATTCTTAGACTCCTCATCAGAAAATCCAGTATGTGTAAGACGAAGCAATGTCCCATCTTCGTTTTGCTTTAATTCTACTGTTACTACAGTCTCCGCTCCCTTGGTTCCCCCTTCCCCTGTCAGCCATGTCAATTCAAGGAGGCGATTGGGCTCAAGTCTCAAGAAACGACCATAATGTGGGTGTCGTTTTCCATCAAAAGCGGTTTCGAAATAAAATGCCGCATTTACTTCATCTTTCATCATGACTGACCCCGGCGAGGCGAACCAAAGGTCAAATTGCTCTGTCCAAGCTCTGTATAAGACTTGGGGAGGAATCGACATTGTTCGTTCCACTGTAAGCGCAAATGGTCGAGATGATAGATCAGGGTAACAAATCGGTTTAGTCATTGTATTTTTCACACTTTCTTTCATTTCTTAAGTATTATCCTTTGAACTCAGTCTCTCCGCTAATCGGGTATTCCTCTTCGAGGTCTTATTATTGCGAACGGCCATACTAATTGCCTTCTTTGCGCCTACCAGAACAAAAATCTTCTTAGCTCTGGTTACACAGGTGTAAAGAAGGTTTCTCTGTAACATCACGTAATGTTGCATGGTTAAAGGGGCAACAACAATCTTATACTCGCTGCCTTGGCTCTTGTGAATGGTAGTGGCATACGCTAAAACGACTTCGTCAAGCTCAGTAGCATCATACTCCACCTCATGACCATCAAAGTCTAATACGAGGGTTCGATCCTCCGGATCAATTTTAGTAATGATTCCAATATCTCCATTAAAAACGTTTTTATCATAGTTATTCTTAATCTGCATGATCTTGTCGCCTAGTTTGTAAACGGTACCGCCATATTTAATAGAAGTGTTTGAGGAATTTAAGGCCTCTTGTAAAACACCATTGAGGTTTGCTGCTCCTGTTTCTCCCCGCTGCATCGGGCATAACACCTGAATGTCGTCAATTGGATCAACTTTATAGAAAGAAGGAAGCCTTTTTATGCAAAGCTCCTTTATCGTTTGGACCACTTTTGATGGTTCATCCTCTTCAATGAAAAAGAAGTCACTGTTGCCCTTTAACTCCGGGAAATCTCCACGATTGATTTTATGAGCATTAGTGATTATGGCACTTCCCTGAGCTTGCCTAAATATTCTTGTCAGCTTAACAACATTAACGATACCCGAGTCAATGATATCGTTGAGCACATTTCCGGCTCCTACCGATGGAAGCTGATCTACATCGCCAACAAGTATGACAACTGTTTCGTTGGACACGGCTTTCAAAAGATTGTACATCAGGATAGTGTCTACCATGGAGGTTTCATCGATAATCAGCACATCGCATTCCAAGGGGAATTCCTCATTCTTTTTATAACCCTCGGGTGGCTTATACTCAAGCAGACGATGGATCGTTTTTGCCTCCATCCCCGTCGTCTCCGACATTCTTTTGGCAGCTCTACCTGTTGGAGCGGCAAGTAAAACTCGCGCCCCAAGCAATTGAAACACCTTGATAATGGCAAGAGTCGTTGTGGTTTTACCTGTTCCAGGGCCACCCGTAAGTACCATAAACTTTGACGTGGCTGCTGTTTTTACCGCATCCTTTTGAACCTCGTCGTAGCTAATGTTGCACTCTTCTTGTATAGCTACTAAGATCTCGTCCACGTTTGCTGCAGTGTATGGACTGTACACGGAAAGAATAGCCTTAAGTCTTTTCGTTAATCCTACTTCGCTATAGTAAAAAGGTGGTAAAAAGATGGCATCCTCTCCATCAAGCAGGACTGTTTTCTCCACAATCATTTTATCAAGAGTTGAATTAACGAGTGATTGATCAAGTTCTAAGATGTTTTCCGCCTCGGTAAGGAGCTGTTCTTTTGTAGCATAGCAATGTCCATCGTTGGAAAGTTCATTAAGTACATAGACAATCCCAGCGCGGCAGCGTTCGAATGAGTTTATATCGAAGCCCATCTTCAAGGCAATTTTATCCGCTGTTTTAAAACCAATGCCCCAGATGTCATCTGCGAGCTTATAAGGATTGGTCTTCACTATTTCTATGCTGTCATTCCCATAGGTCTTGTATATTTTAACGGCGAAAGCAGTAGATACCCCATTATTTTGTAAGAAAAGCATGACATTTTTAATTTCCTTTTGATCTTGCCATGCTTTTTTGATGATCTCAACTCGCTTTTGTCCGATACCAGGTACTTTGATTAAATAATCGGCTTCTTCCTCCAATACCCTCAGAGTATCTTGTTGAAATTGCTGAACAATTCTCTTAGCGAATACTGGACCAATCCCTTTTATGAGCCCACTTCCCAAGTATTTTTGAATACCTGTTACCGTTGCCGGAAGAGTTTCGCGATAATCCTGCGCCAGAAACTGTTTCCCGTACTTACTGTCCATCTTCCATTCGCCTTTAAGGCGGATGATAGAGCCGACATTCACAGCGGCTAGGTTTCCCACAACAGTAACAAGGTCATTAAATCCCTTGGATTTTATTTTAATGACACTAAAGCCATTCTCTTCATTTTCAAAGGTAATTCTCTCGACAACTCCGCTTATGTATTCCATTTTGTGCCCTACCTATCGTAACAATTGCGCAATGTCTATCTTCTATATCCTTAGATCATTTTTGCAGAAATAAAGTTCATTAGCTCTGCACATAATTAAAAACAGATTGTTTAAAAACAACTCACTATGAACATTCTATAATCCTTTTCAGAAAAATTGAATAAGTAATCCTGAAAAATATAAAGTATGCTATGATACTAACGCAAATGATAAATAATAGTTTCTTAAAAGGTGGAGTCATTTTGCCCGCGACATCTGCGACAGTCAGCCTTGGCGAAGGTGCCACAGGCTACATATGGTGGTTGGACCTGCTTTTACTGGGGGTATGCTGCTGGTACACTGTTACGTTCTTGCAGCAGTGCTCCGACAAACCAACGATCAATTTAATCAGGCACGTGGTGAAAGGTCTTTGTTAACCTTTCACCTGTTCTCAAGATGGGTCTCTGCACTTTTTCGTGTTCAATTTAATGGGGTACTTTTTAACGAAATGTAGTATTCGTTAAAAAGTAGGGTGCATCATTTAACAATTCGGGTTCAAAAACAGAGAAAGCACCACCCTAAACGATGCTTACACTGCCTTAAATAGCTGAAAAGCCCAGCAATGCTGGACTTTTTATATTAATTAATTGTATCAATTATTGAGCTCTTATTTGTCTAATGACTCAATCTTTGATACAAATTAACGATTCACCTCCGCTTTTGAAGGGGATGCATTCTGTTTGAAATTAGCAGCAGCTACCATCCGAACAATCACAACTAGGTTCTGTTCCAGTAAGCCAGCCTTTAATAATTGCTGATGCGCAGCCAACGCCTGGTTTTACTTCCAGAGCATTAAACGGACAATTTTTGACGCATGCACCGCATTCGATGCAATTATCTTTTTGGGCTATAACCGATTTACCATTTGTCATGACAAAAACGTTATGAGGGCAGACCTCAAGACACTTTCCACAACCAGTGCATTTCTCCGATCCCATCTTTAATGTAGAGACATTTTTTAAATATCTATTCCTCATTTTTTACTCCTTTTGTGCTAGATAAAGCTATTAACCAAAATCAAAATAACCCCTAAAACTATCGAAATAATAATCGCCGGAATAGCCGTTTTCATCTCTTTCAATACACCCGAGAAGGAAGTAAACGTTGAAGCCCCTGTGAAATTCATAGCCAGGTAAGCAGAAAGTGAAGGTAGAATCAACAAATAACCTAGAGCTTTCAATAAGCTATATTGCGGTGCATAAGGCCATCCATTAAACATATTTACGATGAGAGCCCAAATAAGTCCTAATAACCAGCCTTTCCAAGCAAAAGCCCGTCCGGGAATCCAAGGCAGCAGTACCGGAGTTAATACACATCCAACTATCAAAGCACCTAAATACCCGTAAAAATCAACGAAGCCGAATGGCCCTATCCCAATAAGGTTTAGCAAAAAAAGCACTCCAAATATCATTAACGAAGGCCGAATAGTATTAACCAATTCAACCGGAGTCAAAACCAACCTATCATAGGCACTGAACTTAACCCTTCTCATCTCGGAAGTAGCCTTCATTCCGGCATTCATAAAGTCCCTAATATCCTTAGCCCTTACCGGTCCATAGATTACTCTGAAACCAGAATACTTTAATACTTCGTGACCGATGACACCCGGTGCTCCCAATTGTGGTAGTATTAAATTTCTATGAGAAACAACCTTGTCCAACTGAGTGATAGCAATACGGTTTATAATTTCTGTTGTCCCAAATGTCCCCTTGCCTGCGGCACACCAAACGTTAATTCCTTTGGTATCTATAACCATGATATAGGCATCAAATCCGCTTAATTCTTTTCTTAAGCTGTCAAAGCTCATTTTATAATTTGCTGAAACAAAAACGGGAGAAGATTTATCAGGGTTTCCAATTCGATAAAGCCCCGGCTCTACTTTGTAGTTCATTCGATTAATTCCCCATCGTACCTTCCAAGAGCCTAAGATATCTCGAAACGTCAGTTCACTTGAAGTTTGATTAATCGTAATTTCTCTCCCCATGCTGATATCCAACATAGTCTTGCTCCTTCTGCAAACATTAACCCTTTATCTCATGGTTAATGATTCGATTCTTTAAGTCTAAGATCTTCCTTTCGATGATTCTTGCCACCTTCGTGAACTCAGCATCATTTTTACCGGTTGGATCTTCGAGTCCCCAATCTTCTCGATACTTACAAGGTACATAAGGACAATTCACATTACAGCCCATTGTAATGACAATATCCGGTGTAGGAATATCCGAAATACGCTTAGAGAACTGCGTCTCTTCCATGTTAATATCGTACAGTTGTTGGATAATCCGAACGGCATCAAGATTGATATACGGTCTCGTTTCTGTACCAGCTGAATAGGACTCAAAAACATTCGATGCCAGCTTTTTACCAAGAGCTTCAGCCATTTGTGAGCGACAAGAGTTGTGCACACATACAAACGCAACTTTAATCTTATTCATTAGTATTACCTCATTAGAAAATTAATTTCTATCTCTCAACTTTTTTGCAATCCGAAATATTTTCGACGCCAGCTCAATGCAACGTTTACAAGAGCAATCATAACCGGCACTTCAATCAACGGCCCTATCACAGCGGCAAATGCTTGACCGGACTGAATTCCGAACATAGCGACTGCAACGGCTATTGCCAACTCAAAATTATTGCTCGCCGCAGTAAACGATAAACTTGTTGTTTGAGCATAATTTATACCCATCCGTTTACTAATAAAAAAGGACAGCGTAAACATAACAGCAAAATAAATAACGAGCGGAATGCCTATCTTTACAACATCAAGTGGTAACTGAACAATATAACGACCTTGATAACTAAACATAATAACGATGGTAAATAACAAAGCGATCAATGCTAATGGGCTTATTTTGGGAACAAATACACCTTTATACCAATCAGTTCCCTTAGCCGGTTCTAAGAAAAGCCTGGTCAGCATACCTCCTAGGAATGGTATACCTAGATAGATTCCTACGCTGGCCGCAACATCACCCATCGAAACATGGACCTGCATTCCTTTCAGGCCAAATACTCTCGGCAAAACCGTAATAAACAAATAGGCATAAACGGAATAAAATAACACTTGAAATACAGAGTTAAAGGCTACCAGGGCCGCCGCATACTCAGAATCTCCTTCAGCTAAACTGTTCCAAACAATGACCATGGCAATACAGCGGGCCAATCCAATGAGAATTAACCCAACCATGTACTGAGGATAACCACGTAAAAAGATGATCGCCAGTAAAAACATTAAGACAGGCCCTATCACCCAGTTCTGAATCAAGGACAAGCCTAAAACCCGACCATTTTTAAAGACCTTCCCAATTTCTCTGTAATTAACTTTAGCTAAAGGGGGATACATCATAACGATTAAACCAAGAGCAATCGGTATTGATGTCGTTCCAACTGACAAGTGATCAAGAAATTGAGAAAACGAAGGAACAAAGTAGCCTAATCCTACTCCAACTGCCATAGCCAAAAAAATCCACAACGTTAAATATCGGTCCAGAGTAGAGAGTTTGCGACTAACAGGTTTATCTTGATTCATTATTTATCGCCTCCAATTTTATTTGATTATTCATAAAAGCATATAAGCTTAATCATAGGTGAAGTGTGTTCAAATAATCACAATAACTCAAGGCCACCTTGTCATATCAATATATTTTGATGATTAAGCACAAAATAATAGGGGTTATAGTTGAAAAATAACCCCCAATTCTTTGCTATACTCTCGTATTGCCTCCTTTTTCAGAGTATAATATTTCCACTTTCCCTTGGGCATTTCTGTGACTAGCCCACTTTCGCAGAGTTCTTTCATGTGGTATGAAACACGAGACTGAATCATACCAAACTCCTCCATAATCTCACAATTGCACACGCCTTTCATATCCGTCTCACATTGAGATGATGTACATCCTTTATGGTTGAGGAGCATCAATAAAATTTTATAGCGAATAGGATCGCTTAGAGCTTTAGAAATTTTAACTATATCTATCATAGAAGAAATTATATCAAGTTTTTTTGATATGAACAAGTGGCATTTGTATTTTAGTTTAGTTTAGTTTTCTTTGTGACATTCATTAAAGATGAATAACTTGAAATTGATTATATAAGTATTTTATAATATAATTAATTAACAAAGCAATTATGCCGAAAAAGGTGAACATTATGAACCAAATTGAATTGAGTGCCAAAGTTCTAAAGGCGCTAGGCCATCCTATTCGTTATAAGATTGTCAAATTTTTGCTTGATGAACCGAAATGTGTCTGTAAACTCACTGAAGATGTAGAATTTAGCCAATCTAACTTATCACAACACTTAAAGATCCTCAAAGAGGCCGGTCTACTCGTCAGCGAGAGAGTTGGTCTCAATGTTCATTACCGTATTAGCAATGAGAAAGTAAAATCAATTATCAAACTAACGGATGATTTTGCTATTGCCCATATTAAGAGCATTCAAGAATCTATTACTTAAGGAGGAACTGAAAATGGAGATTAAAATCCTAGGCAGCGGTTGTGCCAACTGTAAGAAATTAGAGGCTAATGCCAGAGAGGCTATTGCAGAGATGGGAATCGATGCCTCAATAACAAAAGTTGAGGATATTAAAGAAGTCATGAAGTATGGCGTCATGAGAACCCCGGGATTTGTGATTGACGAAAAGGTTAAATCCTATGGAAAAGTATTGTCTGCTGCAGAAATCAAGAAATTAATTCAAGCACAAGATTAAGCAAAGGTTCCTTGCCTATCATTAACCATGATACTTAACTTTAAAACCGCCATCTGAGGATGACGGTTTTTTTGTTCTTTTAGGCCTGCTTCTCTTGAAAAATAATAATTACATATTATAATAATATTAGAAAATACTTAATTACTTATTGGGGGGTGAACTTCTATCAGGTGCGTCTCTCTTATCGAGTTAAAGACCAAAGCCGCATCATTTTCCAAACAAATAACCCGTTAAAATAGTAATACAGGAAGTGATTATATGTTTACCTGGACTCAAAACTTAGCTGATTGGCTGATCTACTCCGTATTTAATATTGCCAAAGATTCAAAACTTGGAAGTGCGCTCAACTTTTTTGTCTACGACACCATCAAGATCTTCATCCTTCTTTTCTTAATCATCTATGCCATTACCTTTATTCGCAGTTTCTTTCCACCAGAAAAAACCCGTAAAATTCTTGCCAATAAAAAAGGACATACCTTTCTTGCTCACATCCTCGCAGCGTTGCTGGGAATCGTCACTCCATTTTGTTCTTGTTCAGCGGTACCCTTGTTTATAGGCTTTGTTGAAGCCGGTATTCCCTTAGGGGTAACATTCTCTTATTTAGTTGCTGCCCCAATGGTTAATGAAGTAGCTCTCGGGCTCTTATACAGTCTTTTCGGTCTAAAAATCGCCCTCATTTATATTGCTTCTGGAGAAATCATCGCCATCATCAGTGGTCTCATCTTAGGCAAGCTTGGGTTAGAAAAGTATGTCGAGGGCTATGTCTATGAAATTGAAATTGATAATGATGGTCTCGAAATACCTATTCCAACGTTAAATGAAAGACTTCGTGATGCCTGGGTTTTCACCTTGGATCTCATTAAGAAAATATGGATCTATGTTGTGATAGGTATTGCAATTGGGGGATTTATGCACGGATGGATCCCTAAGGATGCGCTGGCCAAATACGCCGGGAAAAACAATCCTTTTGCTGTGTTGGTCGCAGTTCTCTTCGGCATCCCGTTATATTCGAATGCTGCTGGAGTCATTCCGCTGGTCAGTGAGTTAACCCGAGCAGGTGTCGCTATGGGCACCGCACTTGCTTTCATGATGGCGGTCACCGCCTTGAGCATTCCAGAAATGATCTTACTGCGTAAGGTTTTAAAGCCAAAACTGCTTGTGATTTTCGTGACTATTGTAGGCTGTGGAATCATTTTTACGGGTTATATGTTTAACTTTATCATTTCATAATTTACTCTTAAACTCATTGGTTGTTTTGAGACTAAGTTATTCTCAAACCCCTAAGATTAGTGAAACGAGGTGTATGAACGTGAAGAAAAATCTTATCGCGTTGCTCGGTTTGGCCGGATTTATCGTTATGGCAGATAATTGGGTCGTTTCTCCCTTATTACCCGCAATTTCTCAAAATTTGAACATTGATATAGCAAAGGCCGGCTTATTAATCAGTGCTTACATGATTCCTTTTGGTATTTTTCAGGTTATCTTTGGACCGCTTGCCGATCGCTATGGCAAAAAACAAGTGATTACATTTTCCATGATTGCTTTTACTATTGCGACAGGTCTCTGTGCTTTCGGCAGCAGCTTGACGAGTCTAGCCCTTTTTAGGGCTTTGACAGGATTGTTTGCTGCTTCAGTAATGCCAATTTCCTTGGCTTTAATTGGCGATGTCTTTCCTCTTCAAGAGCGACAAGGTGCAATTGGCAGTTTTATGGGCATCTCTTTTCTCGGCCAAGGCTTGAGTATGGCCATTGGCGGAACCATTGCCTTTTTTCTGAACTGGCGAGGGGTTTTTGCGGCCTATTCTGTTTTTTCTCTAATCCCAACAATTTTACTTCTTAAAAACTACAAAAGTCTGCCCTCTGATAAAAATCCTAACAGTAAACTACTAGCACCCTACAAAAGACTTTTGGCGACTTCCGAAAGTCTCCTCACGTATTTTATAGTCTTGCTCGAAGGGATTTTTATCGTTGGCAGTTTTTCCTACATTGGCTCCTATATAGCACAAACTTATCACTTTAATTTCTTTTATATCGGTCTCATCATGACAGGTTTTGGAATTATGTCGGTTATAGGAGGACGTTTAAGTGGTAAGCTCTCACAAAAACTTGGGGCCAGAACGGTATTAACTTTTGGATTGCTATTTGCTGCCCTGGCTGACTTTATTCTCTATTCTTTGGGTACAAATCTAATCCTGCTTATTTTAGGAGTCGCTCTGTTAGGACTTGGCTTTATCTTTACGCACTCGACATTATTGACCAGGGCCACAGAATTTGCCCAAAAAGCACGAGGAGCGGCCATGTCACTCGTTGCCTTCTGCTTTATGGGAGGCGGTGGTGTTGGCACGGCCATTGGAAGCAGACTCATAGCAACTTTTGGACTATTGCAGCTATTCATTATCTATGGAGTTGCCTTAGTTATTACTCTTTGCTTAAGTTTTGTTTTCATTCGTGGACATGTCGTTGGAATCACTGGGAGTCAAGCTAAGGTATGAACTGTCATTATTAAAAGCCTTCCTATAACAATTATGACCTTGCTTAAGGTGTAAATTTCCTCGAAAGCAAGGTCATTTTTTCGTAATAAATTAGTTCGTTCATTAATCACATTACCCCACTTAGACACAATTACCACAAATAATAAAGTATCGCCAAATGTATTTCATCTACAGTAGCAAATTACTGAACTACAGCCTAATCTAATGGTTGTACTGACTGGCTAGGTCCAATATTCTCCACGCAAGAGTACAATTGTTTACATTTTTTTAACCGCAACTACACATTCCTGAAAGGGCCTCATCGCGTATTCCAAATACATCCACCTGAACCACGTTTCTTCCTTCCTCATTAAATTGTACTATACGTTAATTATTGGAACAATATTCGCTCTTTTTAATTGTCAATGTCTGTAATCATTACGCCTCCTTCCTATTACTTTCCAATAATCGCTCAATCACTTCTTGCACTAAAAGAATATAATAGCCCGCAAAGTCAATCACTGCCACCCCTGCGAGCTTGAATATTTGTAATAAATCTTATGTTTTTATGACAGTACCCATCCCTAAAAGTTAACAGCACGTCATTCATTAGCAAAGGCCGTGTCTTTTTATCTATAACCGCAATTCAGAGATCTTCAAGAATGACGGTAATTCCCCCGTGTTAATATGTCATCCATTTCAATTACCTCAGAATTCTTATCTAGTGCCAGGGCACACCTGTTTTAAACTCCCGAATAAGCACTAAAACCGCCGTCTACCGGAATTACCACACCGTTGATAAAGCTTGAAGCAGGCTTGGCAAGCAGGAATAAGAGTGTACCGATGAGCTCCTCTTCTTCACCGAAGCGTCCCATAGGCGTATTGTCAAGAATCTTGGCCGTTCTGGGTGTAGGAGTTCCATCGTCATTATATAATAGCTGGTGATTTTGTTTGGTAACAAAAAATCCCGGAGCCATAGCATTAACACGAATACCGGTTTTTGAGAAATGCACCGCCAGCCACTGGGTAAAGTTGCTGATCGCAGCTTTGGCACCCGAATAGGCAGGTATTTTCGTAAGAGGCGTATAAGCATTCATGGAAGAAATATTAATGATACTGGCATCTTCTTTGCCCAACATATCTACGGCAAACACCTGACTAGGAATCAGCGTACCCAAAAAATTTAGGTTAAAGACAAATTCAACACCCTTAGGATCAAGATTGAAAAACGTTGCAATATCCTTATCCAGGTCACCTTCAAGATAGTATTCGTTTGTTGTTGTTGCCCGCGGATGATTTCCCCCTGCTCCGTTAATCAGAAGGTCACAGCTCCCTAAATCAGCGTTTATCTGAACTCTAGCCTGTTCTAAACTTGCTTTATCAAGCACATCAACTTTATAGGCCTTGGCAATTAATCCTTCTGCGACGATATCATCAGCATATTGCTGGGCATTTTCTATATTACGGTCTAACAGAGCAACCTTTGCTCCACACTGGGCAATAGCTTTAGCAAACATGCTGCAAAGCACGCCGCCCGCACCGGTCACAACAGCTACATTATTATTCAAATCAATATCAAAAGGTATTTTCACTAAATATTCCTCCTCATTTTTCCAAGAGTTTCCCAGATTCCGGTGATATAACTGGCCCCAAGTGCCCGGTCAAATAGGCCATAGCCTGGTTTACCCGTTTCGCCCCAAATCATTCGGCCATGGTCAGGTCTTAAGTAACCTTCAAAGTGATTTGCGTGGAGAATAGATAAAATTTTTACGATATCCAAGGAACCAGAATCTGAAAAGTGAGCACTCTCTTCAAAACCGCCATCATCAAGAATTTTCACATTGCGAACATGCATGAAGTGAATTCTGCCTCGTGCGCTGTATTTATCAATCATTGCATAGATATTATTGAGTCTTGAACATCCTAGTGACCCTGTACAAAAAGTCAAGCCATTATAAGGGCTATCAACGAGCTTGAGTAAACGATCAAGATTCTCTGCACTGGTGATAATCCGCGGCAGGCCAAAAATATTCCACGGTGGATCATCCGGGTGGATGGCCATTTTGACGTCAGATTCTTCGGCAATGGGAATAATTTCTTTCAAGAAATATTCAATGTTTTCCCATAGCTGCTCTTCATTGATTTTGGCGTATTGCTCAAAAAGGAGCTTTAAGTCTTCTTTTTTGTAACTGGAATCCCATCCCGGCAGGGCTAATTCGCCTGAAAGAGGATCCATCTTTTTCAGCTGATCTTTGTAATAAACCAGGGCTGTTGAACCGTCGGACAGTTTTCTATCAAGCTGGGTCCGAGTCCAATCAAAAATGGGCATAAAATTATAACAAATGCATTTAACACCGAATTCACCTAGTCTGCGAATAGTTTCTTTGTAATTTTCAATGTATAAATCACGGGTTTGAAGGCCTAGTTTAATGTCCTCATGGACTGGGACACTTTCAACAACATCAAACAACAGGCCTTTTTCTTCAACCATTTCCTTTAGTCTTGAAATACTCTCATGACTCCACACTTCTCCAACCGGCACGTCATAGACGGCGGAAACGATGCTTTGCATGTTCGGAATCTGGCGAATATACTCAAGTTTTATAGGGTCTGATTCACCATACCATCTAAACGATAATTTCACTTTTTCACCCCACTTCTAAATGCATCCAATGATAAATAGGGTTTCCAACAAAATAAGGTAATATATCGGCAAACACCAAAAACTTTTCTTCGTAAGAAGTGAGATAGTGGTCCCAAAAAATTGATGAAGGTAGATTAGCTATGTTCTTTAATAAAATAATTATGTTTTTCAGAAGGCCCATCTCCCCTTTTATATATTCACTTTTTAAGGCGAATTGTGTATAATATAAATAAATTTAATAGCGAGGTGAATCAAACCATGAAATATTCCTTTATTACGTCATTTTCTGTCGAAGAATGTGAAAATAAGATAGATCACATTAATAATATTAATGACGAGTCAATTTCCATTATTTCGAGCCCCCATCAAATTGCAAAAATCAACCGAAAAAACAACACATTTTGGACTAGTTCCCCAAATTTGGCAAGAGATGCTTTTCCTTGGATTTTCAAAGGACAATTCACAAAAACAAATGAGGGGACGCTGATCAACGGAGAATTCAGTTTGTCCAAATTTGTCTTAACCATAGCGATAGCGTGGGAACTATTAGCATTTTACGTTTTACTTACCGGTATTGAAACAAACCATCTTAAAGTAATTTTAGCTGCATTTGTAATGACAACAGGCATATTATTATTGTTGTTTGCCGGCATTAATATGAAACGTCAGATGATAATTGATTTTATCATCAAAACCTATGAAGCCAAAACACTCACCCCAAACAGTATTGATTTACCTGTTCTATCTATTAAGTCTAGTAAAATAAGATACGTAACCGAACCCCGACGACAATAGCCGCCGGGGTTTTAATTTATCTAAAGAGATGCCAGTTAAAAAATAGCGGAGATTATCTGAATGCAAAGCATGGGGAATATTTGAATTACGTACCGGTACAAACACTATATATTTTTTTCATTAATGCTCAAATTTCTATAAATCAAATCACTTCTTCTACTAAAACCAAGGGACTGCCAAAATTTGTTTCCTAAATCATTTGACGAAAACACAACAAGTGCGACTTTGTTTATTTCTTCTTTTTTTAAAGCATTAATCACGTTATCTACCAATGCTCTACCTATTCCTCTTCCACGATAATCCGATTTGACTGCAGTGTGATAGATGTATCCTCTTCTACCATCATGACCACACAATATTACACCAACAATGTTATTTTCTACTTGAGCGACAAAATTCGTTTTAGAATTTCTTTTTATGAATTTTTCAATACCTTCAATTGAGTCATCCAGGCTACGCATACCCATACCTTCAGTACTTTTCCATAATTGATTAACTTTGTCATAGTCCTTAACGGACATTAATCTTATATTCATAATTCTACCTCGCAATGCCATTATCTACCCCTTTACATGCTCGGCATAGGTGCCCCGTAGTAACTATCTAAAATTGAGCCATAATTCTTGACCTGCCAACGAAAAGAATCTATTGTAAACAGGTGCATTATCCTTTCCTTTCATCTTTCATGCCGCGTTTGCCGACACTTTCTCCATCTAAAACCTCCGGACTAGGGTAGATGCCCTGTTTTTCCAAAAGTTTGCGCAGTTTTTCGATCTCGCGCACAATAACTGCAGTCGGACTATATAATCCCAGCACATACTGCTGGTATTTGCGTGCCGTGGCAATGGATGCCGCTTGTTCCGGTGAAGAACATTCCAAAAGGCTGAGACGCAGGAAACCCAGAAAACGCAGGGGATCGAGAAAGCTGACGACAATTTCATAGTTTAAGAGATTACATATATCTACCTCAAACAGCTGGCCGACCAGTGCTGTGGCACGAAAGACGGGGGCAGGTAAGAGATGCACCTCATCATAAATGATAGCGAAAGGCGATCTCGCTTCACCGATATTGTGGAGCGAGATCGCCTTAAATTTAATGATTAGCAAGGAAAAGTGGGGACTCAATTAGGGTTAGATTATTCAATTTTTTACTTACCGACTCGATAAGACTCGGCCAAGATTTGAACAGTATGCAATACTTCTCGGTCAAATCCAGCATTTTCGATCCCACTTTGCAGCTGCAGCCGACAAGCCGGACAACCCGTTGCTACAGTATCCGTATTAGTCGTCTGGATATCTGCTGTTTTACGATCAGAAATTTGTACGGAGAGATCCGGGTGTACAAGACTGAATGATCCAGCCATACCACAGCAACGACCCGGCTCTTTCATTTCAATTAATTCCACACCGGGAATGCTTTTTAAAATTTCACGCGGTTCTTTGCTAATCCCCTGTCCACGGTTTAAGTGACAAGGTTCATGATACGTCACTTTACGCCTTACTCGACCCAAACCTTCTTTCTTAAAGGGAACTTGATGAATCAGGAACTCAGAAATATCATAGGATTTTTTAGCCCATTTATCCGCCAGGGCTTTAAATTCGTGATCATTTTCAAGCAACTCTCCATAAACATGCTTCCAAGCAGTACCACCTGAAGAACAGGCGACAACTAAGGCATCCGCCCCCATTCTCTCAAATGCCCGCAAATTACGTTTGGCCAAAGAACATGCTGAATCCACATCCCCATTGACCGAGGCTGGGATACCACAACAGGCCTGGAACTTAGGAATGACAACTTCGATGTTATTTTCTGTAAGCACCTCGATCACCGCTCTGCCGATGTCCGTGTAAAAATAGTTGATCATACAGCCCGTGAAGAACCCAACTCTCATCTTTGGGTTTTTAATCGTAACCACTTCAGGGAACTCGGAACGCAAGGTCTTCTTGGACAACATTGGGAACAATTTCTCCTTACCTATCCCAACATCCACGCGCATACGTGCTAATTTGCTGTGTCTACTCGGCGCGTTTTTCAAGGCAACACCTTGGAATATACTTCCCGCCTTCATCCCGAAATCGAACATTCGCTGCATCTTCAACGCAGTAAAGGCAATTTTTTTGACTGGATGCAGCCCTTTTTTTCGGACGGCTTCCGCTCTTGCTGCCAGAATAATTTTATCAAACCGAACCCCGCAGGGACAATTGGTATTGCAAGCCATACAGGTCGTACAAAGGGAAAAACGATCTGCCATTCCCTTAGTCATCTCTGCTTCTCCCGAGAGAATGTATTCCGCTAAACTAATCTTTCCCCTGGCAACTCCGACTTCTTTGCGTGTTTCCTTGTAAATGGGACATACCGCCATGCAATTTCCGCATTTCATACATTTATGGAGTTCTTCGGTAATCGAATCCAGTGAATCATATACGGACACGATCAGTCCCTCCTTACCATCTTCAAGGGGTTCAATACATAGTTGGGATCCATGGCTTCTTTAATGCGCCGCAAAGCCGCCACACCTGCTTCTCCAAATTCCAAGCCAAGATATTTCATTTTGGCGATACCAATTCCATGTTCACCGGAAAGGGTTCCTCCAAGCGCTATCGCCGTTTCGAAAATCTCGTCTACTGCCATGTGCACTCTTTTCATTTCTTCTAATTCACGTTCATCGGTTAAAATTGTGGGATGTAGATTCCCGTCTCCTGCATGGCCGAATGTAGCAATTTGCAGATTGTATTTTGTTGCAATTCTACGGATTGCTTTAAGCATATCCGGAATTTTACTTCGGGGAACGGTCGCATCTTCAAGTACGGTCGTCGGTCGTTTTTGAGCGAGAGCAGGAAGCGCGCTGCGACGAGCCAACCACAAAAGATCGCGCTCTTTATCATCTTTAGCGATTTTTACCTGAACAGCTCCTTCCTCTTTCAAAATGCGTTCTACCAAAACAGCTTCTCGTTCGACAACTTCCTTGTAGCCGTCCACTTCACATAAGAGAACCGCTTCCGCGTCCATCGGAAGTCCCGCATGCACAAAGTTTTCCACGGTCTGAATAGTCGCATTATCCAAGATTTCAAGCGTTGCGGGAATAACTTTATTGCGAATTATGGCTGCAATGGCCCTCCCCGCTTTATCAATATCATCAAAGACCGCTAAAATGCTCTTACGTGCTTCTGGAGCTGGAATTAGTTTGACGATTATTTCAGTGATAATCCCCAACGTTCCTTCGGCCCCAGTAAAGAGAGCTACTAAATCATACCCTGTAACGTTCTTGACCGTTTTTCCTCCCCAACGAATGACTTCTCCGTTCGCCAAGACCATTTGCAAGCCCATGATATAATGCTTAGTTACACCGTATTTCAGCCCACGCAATCCTCCCGAACACTCCGAAACCGAGCCGCCCATAGTTGCTGTGGTGACTGTACCTGGATCCGGCGGGTACAACAAGCCGTATTTTGCCGCTTCATCATTGAGAGCCTGAATGATCACCCCGGGTTGAACTGTTGCTGTTAAGTTATCCTGGTCAACTTCCAGGATTTTGTTTAGGTTAAGCATTGAGAGAACGATACCCCCTTCAATGGGAATAGTTCCCCCACTAAGGTTCGTTCCAGAACCACGAGGGTAAATAGGGACATGGTGACGAAGGGCGATTTTCACGACATCTGCCACCTGTTCAGTAGATAGAGGTGCAACCACAACATCCGGCTTATGATGTTTCATCGCCGCAGTTGCGTCATAAGCATAGGTCAATAAGTCTTCCTGCTCTGTGAGGACATTTTCACGACCGAGCACTTGAACAAGGTCTTCCAAGACTTCATGAGCTAACATCCTTATACCTCCTTATAACCCTTCGGATATGTACGCCGGTCAGACCACATAATGTAAAATCATTTTAAGCAAACTTAAACTTAAATAAGTAATTATAATTCTCGACTTAACAAACTAAGTGGGAAGGGTCACATATCACCTCTTCCCACAAAGTCAGGATGCAAACAAACAACAAGAGACATTACCTAAAGAGATACGCTTTAAATTTCTATTAACTTATAATTCAGAAACAAGTTCAATTCAGAAATAAGTTTTCTACACTTAGAAATTACAGCATTTCACTAAAACTTTGAACTCTGGTTTTAGTCTGTTCAAAGGATGTTGTTTCAAGGTCAATTTCTATAAATAAGCTTTTAATTCCAGCTTCTTCAAACTGTCTATAGTAGATTGGATAGTCGAATTCTTCGGGGTCACAGAACTTCATCATGCAAACCACAACGGCATCTGCCTTAGATGATTTAACCGTATCGATAAGCATTGGACCTCTTGATTTCTTCGCATCTGTAGCAAGAGAACAACCATCGAATTCTTGCCACCATTTAGCCAATCTATATAGTGGGTCTGGGCCTAATGGAACATCATTTCTGAACTGTCTCGATTCCTGTGCAAGGTCGTCTGCAACAACAGCAAAACCGTTTTCTTTTAGAATTTCTAATACTTCATTTGGTTCAGCCATAATTCCTGTTAAAACAACCCTTTTACCTGTAAAGTCCTCAACAGGTAACGATTTAAGCTCTGAATTCAATTCTTTTACCATAGCCGTATGTTTAGATTTTTCCATAAAAGATCTTGCTTTTATAATAGCATGACGTTTTATGGGATCAATAATCTGAGGATAAGCAGCGGCTATGTCCACAAATTCACGCATTACTTTACGATTTTCGTTATAAATGTCAATGCTTTTGGTTAGTGCCTCATCGGTAATCTTAACATCCAATATTCTTTCGAGTTTTTCACGAACAAGCCTATATTCCTCAGCAAGAAACTTATTTGCTGCTTCTAGTTTTCTGTTTTGAGGATGAGTAAATACGATGACAGGTGATGTTCCTTTCCATTTTTGACTAAGACATTTTAAGGTGTCACAAGGAACGGGGAAAAGTATAGCTTCTAAATTATCATATACACCTTCCAGCTGCATTTCCATAACGGATTGCATAATCGAACAAGCAAAGGGAGGTAAAAAGGCACGGGCTTTAGAAATACTCTTCTGTCCTCCCCAAATACCTACTGGAAGAAGACCTGCAGCATGAATTATTTCTTCAGGAGCATAATAAGGCATAACACCTACTGCCCCTTTGCCGGTTTCTTTTTTATAATCTTCCATAGCCTTTTTGGGATTATTTGAAATAGAAGATAATTCACTTATAATAGTTTCAATTCTACTCATTAGAAACTCCCTCCTTATTCTGCTTCATCATTTCATCTAATGCCTGTATACGTGTATCGAATTGTGCAGGAGAAAAGTTACGAGGGTCAGTTTGGTCTCCATCAAAGCTCACATAGGGTAAATGATTTCCTTTTTGTAATATATCGGCAGTTTCTACATTTAGAAAACTCATTAGCTTACAGCTTCTGTTCTGATGATAAATAACTCCGTCACACTTTCCTCCACTAATTATGTCACTAAGAACCTTAACTTTGTTATCGAGACAAGTATTTATATAAATTCTAGTATAAGCTTCTGCCATTGAACTCATATCACCTGGTGTATAAGAAAGATTCCACAGACCAGGATAGGCTGAACCTGTCATTATATTTCCAAGATTCTTTAAGCCTTTAAATGTATGTCCAAGGTGTGGCCAAACAGCTATACCCTCCCATGTTACACGCTTTTGTTCATTTCCTTTAAACGCGTAGATACCATTTTTTAGATTTTCCTCAAGTTCATCTGCAAACTTTTTAAAGGTAATTTCTGCGTAGTCTCTACTTCTTGCACAAACTATCAGTGCCATATAGTTGAAAAGATCAAAACCGTTTAATGGTGATGGTTTATGTGATGACAAAGAAGCGATTCTGTTCCATTGGGCAACAGAACGTTGTGTTTGTTCCTGTACTTTTAAGAATTTGTCGTAGTCGAATTTCTTACCACAGATTTCCTCAAGCTGCGAAATGGCATTCTTAAACTGTTCCGCGATATAGTCCTTAGAATACTGTGGTATTGGCATTGTATGATTAAATGGAACATCAATGATGATCAGAGGAATATTTAATTCAACGGCAAGATTCTCATACCACTTAAGCAATGTGTTACAAATATTGTTGCATGTTATTACTAAATCAGGAAGGGGTATTCTTGCCGCTGGAGATTTTTCAAGCTTTTCTGGTGTTTTTCCCGTTAAAGCCTCTTGTTTTAAAAGTTCCATATAACCCATATTTACTCTTGCATAAGAGCAAGTATCCACGTTATAGCCTTTTTCATCTGCAACTTCAAGAACATCTAAGGCACCTTTTCTTGCACCAATACCCGCAGCGTGTGTTTCAGGATATATCATAGCAATATCCATAGTGACACAAAACTCCGAAGGAGCAACAGATGCAGACCAACAAACAAGTTTTCCTTCTTTTTTTGCCCGTCTCGCTTCTTCATATAATTCTTCTTGATAGAAACCTAACAATTCTTTGGCACTCATATTCGATGTATCAGTCATTTTCCATACCTCTTTCCTTTATTTATTTGCTCCAATAACTTCGTCGAAGGCAAATATAGCAGCTCCAAGTGCAGCTGTAGTTTGAGGATTAGGCGCTACGATTACTGGTTTTTTTAGTTCTTTGCTTATTGCCCTAACTACCCCTAAGTCTTTGGCAACACCTCCGCACATAACAATGTCCTCTTCCACCCCACATCTATAGGCAAGTCCACAAGCTTTGCTGGCAACTGACTGATGAACCCCCGCAATAATGTTCTCTTTAGCAACTCCGTTTGCAAGCTGAGATATTACCTCAGATTCCGCAAAAACTGTGCACGTGCTGCTAACAGTGGCAGGTTCCGTTGCACGAGAATCGTATTCTGCCATTTCATTAAGACTAACTTCAAGTACTCGTGACATAACATCAAGAAAACGTCCTGTTCCAGCAGCACATTTATCATTCATAAAAAACTGCTTAACGCAGCCTTTACTGTCAAGTTTAATTGCCTTAACATCTTGACCACCGATGTCAATAATTGTTTTTGCTGAAGGAACTAAAAAGAAAACTCCCTTAGCCTGACAACTGATTTCGCTGATTTGTTTGTGTGATTCTTCTACTGAAGATCTTCCGTAACCTGTAGCAATAATTTTAGCCATGTCTTGCAATTTAAGACCTGACTTTGAAAGAGCTTCATCTAGTACACGTTTTGGTCCAGTAGAACCTGTTCCAATTTGGATGACTTCAGCAGCGATAATATTCAATCCATCTTCAAGTATTACAACCTTTGAGGATGATGAACCAATATCAATCCCCATAGTAAACATAGATTAATCTCCTTCTTTAATTATTTCTTCAACTATTTCAATCATTATTTCTTCAGGTTTATTTTTTCTTCACTAAAAAGCCTTGGGTCCATAGTCTTAACATTTTTGTCAATCATAGGGGCAAAATCCATTAAATCTATAATTTGTGTTTGGATATCAATTCCAGGAGCAACTTCTATTAAGTTAAGCCCACCTTCTTTTAATTCAAATACAGCTCTTTCTGTTATATATAAGACGGGTTGTTCGGTTTTAATTGCATATTTTCCACTAAATGTAACTTGTTCTACTTGTTTTATAAATTTCTTTTGTCTTCCTTCTTGTTCTATTATTAATTTTCCATCTTCAATTTTTTCTTTTAGGCCACCAGCTGTAAATGTACCAAGGAAGAATACTTTTTTTGAATTTTGGGTTATATTGATAAAACCTCCACAGCCTGGTATTTTGGGACCAAATTTACTAACATTAATGTTACCCTCTTCATCGCATTCAGCTAAGCCTAAAAATGCCATGTCAAGACCGCCGCCATCATAAAAATCAAACTGACTATTTTGGTCAATAATAGCATCAGGATTTAACGTAGCACCAAATCTAGCTCCACCTTGCGGACTGCCTCCAATTGCACCCGATTCTACAGTTAATGTCATGTAACTTGCAATTCCTTCTTCACTTGCAACTTGAGCAACATACTCAGGTGTTCCTACACCTAAATTAACAACAGTATCCTTTACCAATTCCATAGCTGCTCTTCTGCCAATAACTTTTTTAATAGTCAAGGGGGTCATTTCAACATTACCTTCAGGTGCTCTTACTTCCCCGCAAAGTGCCGGATTATATTCTTGTCCAACACTTTGTTCATGATCTTTCATATCAACTACTTCTACAACAGCATGAACATAAATACCAGGTATTTGAACCAGTCTGGGGTCTAAAGTACCACCCTTTACAACCTTTTCCACTTGAACAATTACTTTTCCACCATTATTTTTAACTGCCTGCGCTATAGATGTAACCTCAATAGTAGCTACTTCTTTTTCTAGGGTTACATTTCCATACTCATCCGCATAAGTACCTCTAAGGAAGGCGATATCTAAAGGAAATGCTTTGTAGAAAAGCTTTTCTTCATTGCCGATTTTTATAACTTCTACTAAATCTTCTGTCGTCCTGGCGTTTATTTTACCTCCGCCATTTCTTGGATCAACAAAAGTACCCAATCCAACATGGGTAATTGTACCAGGCCTATGTCCCGCGGCATCTCTAATAATATATTCCAAAGTACCTTGTGGTAAGTTGTAACCTTCACATTTATTAGCTAGACACAGTTCGCCTAACTTTGGAGCGGTATTATAATGACCTGCTATTACTCTTTTTACCAAACCTTCGTGGGCAAAATGATCACCGCCTGTGCCGTTCCTGCTGCCTTGTGATGCTGGATAAAACAAAGTTATATTTTTAGGGCTGCCGGTCTCTAAAAATTTCTTTTCTATGGCTTTATAAAGTGCTTCTGCAAGAAGATTTCCAACAAATCCACATGTACAAAGAGTGTCCCCATCTTTAACTAAATCAACAGCCTCTTCTGCTGTCAGAATAGCAACCTTTCTCATATTAGGCCCCTCCTCCAATGTTTTCCTCAGTGACTTAACCTGCCCCGCAAATTGCGGGGCATTGAATAAGAATATTCCAATTATTAAGTCACTGCGGACACGTCAGTCATATGTGAGAGATTTCTTATGTCGCAAACTATTTGGTAACAGTTATTTTAAATATAGTCCTCTGCATAAAGATTTATGAATCCACAATTTAAACAAACATACTTTATTATCTTTTGACTTTGTGGAGGACTGTCGACTACTTCACTATTCTCTAATAAGATAAATGCATCATCTTTTGTTATGATATCCACCTGTTTTATTTGGCCAGAATGACAAGCAATACACTCTTTCATTCGTATCTCTCCTATCAACTTAACGACATCACTCCACAAACCGTCGGTTGTTCTTGAAAAATTAAATTATTTGAAAATATTTCCGGCAATAATCATTCTCATGATTTGATTTGTTCCTTCATAGATCTGAGTAATCTTAGAATCTCTCATCATTCTTTCAACATGATAATCCTTCATGTAGCCATTTCCGCCAAGCATTTGAACGCATTCTACAGTTACATGCATCGCTGCGTCTGTGCAAGCCATTTTTGCCTTCGCTGCTGAAACTGAATAAGGTCTTCCAGCTTGTTTATCAAGAACTCCTTTGTACAAGAGATACTTAGCTTGTTCAATTTCGATCTCTAATTCAGCCATTTTAAATGCTAAATACTGATTTTTGTATAAAGGCTTGCCAAACTGGATTCTATCTTTCAAATATTGTTTCGCTATATCAAATGCTCCTTCTGCGAGACCAAGTCCTTGGGCTGCGACTCCGAATCTTCCGCCATCAAGAGTCTTCATTGCAATGCCAAAACCTTTTCCCTCTTGTCCTACTAAGTTTTCAGCTGGGACAATACAGTCATCAAAAAGCAGTTCTGAAACTTGAGTAGCTCTTATCCCACATTTGTTTTCAATAGTGCCTATTGAAAATCCCGGGAAACTTTTTTCAATAATAAACGCTGATAATCCTTTTGTTCCTTGACTTATATCCGTTGAAGCAAATACTAAAAAGGTCTCAGAGAGAGGGCCATTTGTAATAAAGCATTTAGAACCGTTTAATACATAGTGATCTCCATCTCTTTTAGCTGTAGTTCTTACACCTGCTGCATCTGAGCCCGCATTTGGCTCAGTTAATCCGAAAGAACCAAATTTCTTTCCAGAACATAGATCTGGAAGATATTTTTTCTTTTGTTCCTCTGAAGCATTTTGATATATTCCTCCCATACAGAGAGAGGTACTTACCGAATATGAGATACCAACGGCACTATGCACTTTGGAAATTTCTTCGACGGCTAAGATGTAAGATAAGTAATCTCCGTCGGAACCACCATATTCTGATGAGAATGGTAAGCCCAACAAACCCATCTCGCCCATCTTCTTATACTGTTCTACAGGAAATATACTATTTGCATCGCTCTCATAGACAATAGGTTGAAGTTCCTTTTGTGCAAATGATCTTGCCGTGTTCATAATCATTTCCTGTTCTTCCGATAAACTAAAAGAATTAACATCCATTTTTAATTGCCTCCTCCTAAATTTTAAATAGCCTCTCGGCATTTGCCGAGGCAGTTGGGACAAGAGTTTCCTTGAACCAACTTTATTTTCCCCGGTGTTGGTACCTTCTACGACTTCTTCAAACGCCTTTGGAATGCCCGTAGAGACAATCTCAAGCCCTAAAAAAGGCCGAGAGACGCAAGAAGAAAACTAAGAGAGGTAAAAAGGGAGAAAAGGCTCAACGACCACGCCGGGTAAACTTAAACGTTTGGTCGAGCGGATGATTCTATTCCACATTTTTCGGACTCGAATTCTTGGCATCTCCGCGAATCATGGTTTACTTGGAGACGTTAAGGCGCTTACTATAAAAGTGTTACCATTTGCTCAGCTGGCTTAGATTTGCTCAGCTGGCTTCGAGATAAAGCGGCAGCCTCAGAAATCGTCAAATGTCGTTTTGCTCAAGGACAACTTACGACTGTTCCCTGAGAAACTGCGTGTTTCAGACAAATGAAAGTGAACAAGCGTGAAAAACGATTATTTGCCTTGTTCATCTTTAGAAAGAATATTTAATTGTTCGATACTTGTCTAAAAAATATAGAATTTCTATTCAGCCTACTTCAATAGGTTCACTTGATGTTTCGTAACGCAATAAAAACCCCATACCACCTCCCCTTTCCGAATTTGCAATTTAACAAATATTCAAATATGCTTGACAATTATATAATACATCGAATTTTCAATTTAATCAATATTCATATTTAAATGAATATTATAATTAATTGTCGTGTCTTGTCGCCTCTTACCTCACATGCATGGTTAAAAATAAAAAGAAGCGCCAAAACGCTCCCTCATCGCCAAAAAACTAATATATTGTTGGCCTCAACGTGTATTGATG
Organism: Desulfosporosinus acididurans; assembly: GCF_001029285.1. Taxonomy (GTDB): domain Bacteria; phylum Bacillota; class Desulfitobacteriia; order Desulfitobacteriales; family Desulfitobacteriaceae; genus Desulfosporosinus; species Desulfosporosinus acididurans. The sequence goes on along the minus strand of NZ_LDZY01000014.1, from coordinate 45,484 downwards.
TGTTTACTGCAGCAGAGTAAAAAAGCAACTAAGTCCAATGCTTAGTTGCTATATGTTTCAAGTTGAACTTAATGCCCTGCGCTCCTAGCTTATTCGACGGGCACCAAGGTATGAGCTCCTATAGTAAGGATCATCAAGGTTAGAAATACAAATACCTTTATTGGAATCAGCTGCGATGAACTTTCCGCCGCCGATATAGATACCGACATGCGATGCTCCCGGAGCATACGTAGAAAAGAATACTAAATCACCAGCCTGCAGCTGCTCCCGGCTCACTGAGACTCCCGATTTATATTGTTCTTCAGCAGTTCTTGGTAAAGAAATACCGACACCCTTAAATACGTATTGGGTATAACCCGAGCAATCAAACCCACTACGACTGTTTCCTCCGAAAACGTAGGGAACACCTAGTAGGCTTAGGGCATCATCCACAAGTTTTGAACTATCTGATCGCGAAACTTCAGGCACGGAGTCCGTATCCGTAACAGTCTTCACGGTTAGATATAATCCAGAAACCCATCCAGTTTGACCATTGTAGCTGACGTTATACCAATTACCGGTATTCTTGGCTATCACCTCAACTTGGGCGTTTTTAGGAATAGTAGTAAGTACTGCTGATGTAGCTGCATCTGTTTTACGTAGATTAAGGGCCGAAGCTGTAACTATTCCAACTGTCTTCGTATCTGATATAGTTTTATCGTTCCCGGATATTGCACTTGGCGTAGTTTCTGATGATGTGTCAGTAACCGTCTTAAGTATTAGGTACGCTCCCGAAACCCAACCAGTCTGACCATTATATTTGACATTGTACCAATTACTTGTGTTTTTAGAAATCACATCAACTTGAGTGTTTTTAGGAATGGCCGTAAGTACTTTCGAGGTAGATACATCTGTCTGACGTAAATTAAGCGCCGATGCAGTTACAATTCCAACTGTTTTAGTTCCGACTGATTTCGTTTCACTGTTCCCAGACGTTGCCGCCAATAAGCTTCGAGGTGATGCCAGTAGACACATAACGATAACTAATAATGTAAATATTTTCTTCAACTATTTCACCCATCTTTATTACATGTATCATTTATATATTCTACCTTTCTACAATATTTCCTGTAGGAATTGAATATTTTTATTTTCCTGGCAATTTGCTGAATGTCAACCGGCTTCCACAGCTAATAGTATAGGACGTTCACAAGATTGAAAAAGTGAGTTAGGTAAGTAAAAATTGAGGAACACCAAGCACAGGGTGGTTTATTTTAATCAAACTGGTGCCATAAACACTGGTAATAATTTCTTGGTCCATTACCTCTGTTGCATTTCCGCATGCTCTAATATGTCCCTGTTCCATCAAGAGGAATTTATCACAGTATTGTCCGGCAAGGTTTAAATCGTGTAAGACCATGATTACAGTAATGCCTTTTTTAAAGCGCCAGCGGCGTACATGCTGCATCACCAAGACCTGATGACCAATGTCCAAATAGGTGGTAGGTTCATCCAGAATCAACACAGTAGGCTGTTGAGCCATAGCACGTGCTAAAGATACCAGTTGTCTTTGGCCTCCGCTAAGGGTATTAACCGATTGGTCTTGTATCTCCCACAGACCTAGGGTTGTGAGCACCTCTTCGACAATCAAATCATTTTGGCGGTTAAGCTCACTGAAAGGTTTTAACCAAGGATAACGGCCCATGGCAACAACTTCTTTTACTGTAAAAGGCAAGGGAGCAGTTCCTTCTTGTTCTAATACCGCAATCTGCCTGGCAAGTTCCTTCTTGCGATATGAATGTACAGTTTTGCCCCGAAACCGTACTTCACCTTGACTCGGAACGAGCAGACCGCTGATAACACGGATCAATGTCGATTTACCGCTGCCGTTCGGCCCGATAATACCAGTGCTTCCGCCTTCGGTTAAGTGAAAGTTAATGTTTTGCAGCACTGGCCCCCAGCCATAGTCCTGGCTGACACCGCATATTTCAAAAAGACTCACTTTTGCCCCTCCTTAACCCTTTTTTCAATAGATAAGCAAAAAACGGCGCACCTACAAAGGCTGTCACAACCCCTATAGGTAATTCCTGAGACGGTATTACAGCTCGGGCAATTGTATCTGACCAAAGGAGGAAAATAGCACCTGCCACAGTAGATAATGGTAAGAGAACCTTGTGATCCGGTCCAACTACCAAACGCATCAGGTGAGGTACGATTAAACCTACAAAGCCGATAATGCCAACTTGGGATACAGCCGCAGCCGTAAGTAGAGTACCCGCGGCCAGTATAGCAATTTTCTTTTTCTCCACTTCCATCCCTAAGTAAGTTGCCGCCCGTTCACCTAAAGCAATGACATTAAGATCGCGGTATTGCAGTAACAGGTAGACCATACCCGCTATAAAGTAAGGCAGCAGAATAACCACGTTCTGCCAACTGCTATTAGCCAGGCTGCCCATCATCCAAAAGACAATCTCTTGCATCTGGTGCCCTGCAATGGCAATGAGGAAGGTCAAAAAAGCGCCAAAAAGAGACTGAATGACTACACCGGAAAGAATTAAGGTTTCTCTATCCCGCTGCCCATGATGTTCCGCGAGTACCAAGACCAAAGCTAGAGATACGATGCCTCCGGCAAAAGAGACTAAGGGCAGACCCAGTTGGCCTAACCATGCTATGTTGTGCAAATAAACAATGTAGCCTGCAGCACCCAGTGCTGCACCAACCGAGACCCCTAAGATATAAGGATCAGCTAAAGGATTGCGTAAGATTCCTTGAAAGGCAACACCGGAAGCCGAGAGCATTGCTCCTACTAAGACAGCCAGGAAAATTCGCGGAAGTCTCAATTCCCAGATAATTGCATTTTGAACCAGGCTTCCGGCCGCGGGCATATACGGTAAATGATCGAGAAGAATTCGGAAAGACAAGCCTAAAGGCACATACACAGACCCGATTGATAGGCTGGCCAATATTGTAAGAAAGAGCAGGAAGAGTAATCCCACCGTCCATGGTATAATTTTACGTTTCATAAACATACTCATCTTATCGGAATAAACTGGGGTACAATGCCTTAGCGATGCTTTCCATGCCGTCGATAATCCTTGGGCCTGGTTCTGTGACCAAATCGCTGTTAAGCTCGACAACCCTGTTATTCTTTACTGCGTTAATATCTTGCCAACCTGGGCGTTTCATAATAGTTTGTTTGGCGTTGACGTTATACTCGCCATAGGAATATAAAATTACTTGGGGATTTGCCGCCATTACCTTTTCACTACTGTATTGAACCCAACCCTTGACATTTGCCGCAATGTTTATACCACCAGCCTTGCTAACCAATTCATCCATAAACGTGCCGCTTCCTGCTGTATACAAAGTCGGGTCAACTTCAATCCAAACCTTGGGACTATCTGTATCTTTTACCAGGACGACTTTCTTTTCAATCGCTCGTTCTTCATTTTGCATACTGTCAATGACTTTCGCCGCGGAAGCTTGGGTATCGGTAATTTTGCCAAATTCCTTGATGGTAGTGTAAACATTAGCTAGATCCTGGGGGTTACTAACAATTACCGGTATCTTTAAATTGCGAATTGCTGCAGTGGTTGTAGGGCTAATCTCTCCCAGAATGATTAAGTCCGGTTTGAGCTTAACAATCTGCTCTATGTTCGGGTTTAAAGTATCCTGAAACACATACTCTACCTTTTTTTGTACATTAACTGGATTGTTATCATATTTGGTTACAGCAATAACATTGTTGCCCGCTCCTATCGCGAATAAGGTTTCCGTGGCACTCGGTAAGATACAAATAATCCGCTCTGGCTTAGCCGGTATAGAAACTTCTGTCCCGGAATCATCTTTAATTGTCAGGGGATAGTTGGTTTGTGCTGAGTTTACTTTGTTTGTTTGATCCGTCGGATCCGTTGCTTGTTTAGCAGTTTGAGTACCGCAGCCAGTCAATATTCCTAAAACTAAAACCATTATGAGTAACAAAGGCAAAGCTTTTTTCATTACGACTAACCTTCCTTTCATAAGTTAAACTTTTAAAAACAAAAACCCTTCACTAACGGAAGGGTAAAAGTCTTGCCGGTATCAGGTATGATTACCGTTAACTTAGGTATTTATATCCTAACATTCCCGTAGGCAGTTGAAATTTGTGGAATTTTTCATAGTTTAGTATACGACATGTAGGTTGTCAAGCATTTCTGTTCTTCTTCCGACATAGTCATATCAAGGATAAGGTCGGATGGAGGGTAAAACTGTGCAATTCAATATCTCTCAATTATTTCTTTCTACATTCCTAATTCATATTATTGATACCTTTGCTTATTCCGTACGGCTTAATTCTGTTAAAAGCAGGCAATTCGCCTTGTCCAATACCTTTTTTAACCTTTTCTACCTGGTTTCTCTGGCGGCACATACCCTTCAAGCCCCTTTAATTGGAGAATTGATGGATATTTCTCTTAATCAAAAGAATGATCCACTTCCATCTATGCGCAAAGTCATCTGGATAGCGGCATTAGGGGTTCTTATGGGTAGTTTGTTAACCCCGACTTTTTTAAGTTGCTTCTCTAAAGCAGTAAGCAACCTCGAACGATCAGGTTCTGTACCATCCATTATTATGAATACCTTAAGATTCGACAATATCCGGAAATTCTTTTGGTACATTAAATTACCGTCAAAGAACATGGTAAATACTCTCCCCTTTCGTAAAATCCCGGGCGAATTAATGGCGCTCAATGCTTTCGTCACCGGTCTCTATACAATTGGAGTGATGTCGGCTTTCTATTCCACATTACTGGTTAATACTGAACACCGTCTGGCAGCTTCGGCGTCGGCAGGTATCATTAACACTGCTGCCAATATTATTCTCATGCTTTTTGTCGATCCAAAGTCTTCGATTATTACTGATCAGGCTTTAAGGGGAAATCGACCCTACGAAGATATCAAGGCCCTTGTCGTTATGCTGATCGGTTCTAAGTTAGCTGGAACCTTGATGGGGCAGGTGCTTCTTATTCCAGTTGCCCACGTTATTGCAATTATCTATCAGTAATTATATAGTGAAATTAAACTAGTTTATATCCGATCCCAGGTTCAGTAATAAGGTGAATCGGTTCCGAAGGATCATTCTCCAGTTTTTTCCTTAATTGTCCTATATATATCCTTAAGTAGTGGCTATTTGAATCTGTATGCGGCCCCCAAATCGTACTGAGAAGTTGATGGTGCGTTAGTATTTTTCCTTTATTTTGAGCTAGCAAGGTCAGTAATTGATACTCAATCGGTGTCAATTTGATCAGATTCCCATTGACTCTTACTTCGCGGTTTTCAAGATTGATAGTTATGTCTCCAAATTTCAAGATTACTTCATCACTTGTATCATAGCTATGCCTCAGAGCGTTTCGAATCCTTGCAAGAAGTTCTCCCATGCTAAATGGCTTGGTTACGTAATCGTCTGCTCCTAAATCAAATGCTAAAACTTTATCATTTTCATGTTCACGCGCAGTCAGAACAACGACCGGTACTTTCGAAGATTCTCTTACCTTTGTGATAACATCAATACCATCTGAATCAGGAAGTCCTAAATCCAAAACAATCAGATCGGGTTTAGTTTCAGTTATCTTTCTAAATCCTTCAGCGGCAGTATTAGCCTCATATACCTCATAACCATGTACTGCCAGAGAAACCTTTAGAAGTCTGAGAATTTGAGGTTCATCATCAATTACAAGTATCCGTTTATCTTTCTCATTCATGGTAATCTCCTATTTCTTCCGGAGTATTTGTAGGAATTTCAGTTAGCGGAATTGAAAACGAAATAGTAACTCCCCCGTTGTCCAAACTATTTTCTGCTCGTATGCTTCCGCCGTGAAGTTCAACGATTCCCTTTGAAATAGCTAAACCTAATCCCGTTCCGCTAATCTGGCGAGGAGAACGTACTCGGTAGAACTTATCAAAAATATGCTCTAGATCTTCCGAAGGAATAGGTACCCCCTGATCGTGAACGGAAAATTCCACTTGTTTTTCGTTATTTCTAACATTAATAAGAATTTGACTATCCGGCTTGGAATATTTCATAGCATTATCCAAAAGATTGGTAAGTACTTGTCTGATTAATACGAAGTCCACGTTAATCAATAAATCTTTATTGGAAATTTCGCAGACAATTTGCCGTTTGTTCACTAAACCTTCATCAAAATATTTAATGGATTCTTTAATGATTTCATTGATCGAACACCACTCCTTGTTTAACTTAAGCATATCGCTTTCTAGTCGAGCCATATCGAGTAAATTATTCACTAACTTATTCATCCTCATGGCACCAATTTTAATGGTTTGGAGAAGAGCCTGACGGGAAGAAGCATCGAAGAGATTGTCATTCTCTAAAAGGCTTGTTATAGCCCCTATCATTGAGGCAAGCGGAGTTCGCAAATCATGAGATATAGAGTTGAGTAACGCGGTCCGAAGCTTTTCAGATTCACTCAAAAGCTGGGCCTCTCTTGCCCTTTCAACCAACGAGATTCTGGCGATAGCTAAAGCTGTTAAGCTTGCAAAGGCATCAATTAAATTCCTTTTTTCGGACAATATATATCTTTCCGTATTTTTTAGTTGTACTCCTAGCACTCCGCAAATTCCTTGTTCGGATACTAAAGGCAGATAAAATCCTTTGGCCCCGCCAAGTGTATCCGTGCCCTTTCCCGCAATTTGCTTATTTTGAAAAGCCCATGCAGCGACTGCCCTTTCGTTTTCTTCGAAGGTACTTCCCATGTTTGAACTAGCACGTAAAACCAACTGCCCATTTTTTTCGGGAACTAAAATAACGACGTCGCCTTGAATAATGTCAGATACTTTTTTGACGACACTTTCCAGTACAAAATCCAGCTCAGAGACTGCCGCAATTTCACGGCTTAACGAATAAAGAGCAGCAGTTTGAGACTCACGCTGACGAGAATTCATAATTTGAATTCTTAACCGAGTGGATAGATTACCTAAATAATAGCCTATCAGAATCATAATTCCAAAACTAATTAAATACCTCAAATCTGCTACAGTAAACGTTAAAACTGGAGGGATTGTAAAAAAGTCGTAGGTGATAATCGATACAATCGCTGTGAAAACACCAACCTTTTTTCCATAACGCCCAGCACTCAAAAGGACAGGCAGCAAATAAAGCATGGCTGTATTAACCAAACCCAACTCAGAACTTCCTAACCACGCTAAAACTGTAATAACTGCCAGCGACACAAACGTTGTCACATACGGAATAAGATTATTCGCTTTATTTAGGCGAATCTTTTTTAGTTCATGATCTTGTTTGATCTTGGGAACATCTCCTGGTATCACATGAACACTAATATTTTGGCTTTGCCTAAGCACCTTCTCGACAATCGATCCCGTAAAGCGGTCCCGAAGTTTAAGGTTTCCGGGTTTGCCAATAATAATTTGGGTTGCATTACGTTTTTGGGCGACTTCAAGTAACTCTTCGACAACATCATTACCGCTTAAAGATATGATTTCAGCATTCAATTCTTGAGCTAAATGCAAGCTTTTAGCCAGCTGGTCCTTTTGCATTTGTTGTTTTAAATAATTTGAAGGAGTGTCGATGTAGACTACAAGAAGTTCAGCTTTCATTCCTTCGGCAATTCGTTTGCCCATTCTAATCAGCCGTTCCCCAAAAGGGCTGGTACTAATGCAAACCATGACCCGTTCACCAGCCGGCCAAGGACCCTCTATGCCGTGAACCCGCATGTAGGATTCCAATTGCCGATCAACTCTCTGGGCTGCAAAGCGCATAGATAGTTCTCTTAAAGCATTAATATTCCCCGGTCTAAAAAACTTGTCCAAAGCATGTTTCGCTTGATTAGGTACGTAAATTTTCCCTTCTTCCAGGCGCTGAATTAAAGCCTCTGTTGGAATGTCAATAAGATGTATTCTGGCGTTTTCTAAAATTGAGTCCGGAACCGTTTCACGAACGGTAACTCCCGTTATCTTCGCAACGATATCATTAAAGCTTTCAACATGCTGAATATTAATTGTTGTATAAACATGGATTCCCACTGCCAGGAGTTCCTCAACATCCTGGTAGCGCTTCAGATGCCGTGAACCGGGCACATTAGTATGAGCTAATTCATCCACTAAAACTATTTCAGGATGGATTGACAGTATTTCATCAAGGTCCATCTCCTTCAAGACCCTGCCGTGATACTCAATCTCTTTAGGGATAACTTTAGGAACCCCTTCCATTAAGGCTATTGTTTCTGGCCGAGCATGCGGTTCAACCCATCCTGCTACAAGTTTAATGCCTTCGGACAATCTTTCCCGGGCAACTTCCAGCATAGCATAAGTTTTTCCGACTCCAGCTGCAGCTCCTAGGAAAACCGTTAATTTTCCTTTTGTCTGATCCTGTATATCAGCCAAAAGCTCATCGGGATTAACACGCCTTTTCTCGTTCATTGTTTCCTCCCCATTAAAGCAAAGCATAGCCAAGCAGTTAATTTACGTTTTTTAACTGTTTGGCTATATCTATTTAATTATTTCGTTAAGTTATCGAGATCAAGGTTAAGCTGCAAAACATTAACCCTCGGCTCACCGAATATTCCCAATTGAGGCGAAGCAGTATTTCTCTGCACCAGATTTTTAACGGTCTCAGCGGAGAGATTCCGTAATTTTGCTATTCTTGGGATTTGAATCATAGCTCCTGCTGGAGTAATATCCGGGTCTAAGCCGCTGGCAGATGCCGTCACAAGATCAGAAGGAACAGCTTGGTTAGGGCTTAACCCATTTTGTTGACGAATATTATTGGCTCGTTCAGCCACACTGTTTAAAAATTCTTTATTGGTTGGCCCCAAATTAGATCCTCCCGATGCTGTGGCATCATAGCCGTTTTTCCCTGCGGCTGAAGGTCTCGACTGAAAGTACTTAGGATCATTGAAATTCTGGCCTATTAATTGGGATCCCACGACCTGGCCACCCTTATACACTAAAGAGCCATTTGCCTGGTGAGGGAAGATTATCTGAGCAAGACCGGTTATCACTAAAGGATAAGCAATCCCTGTCAGTACGATCATCACAAGCAGCATGGCAAAACTTTTCGCAAATTGCTTTAGCATCTTTAAAGACTCCTTTCTCACGCCCAGTGTAAGGCGGAAATAATCAAATCGATAATTTTAATCCCTATAAACGGAACGATCAATCCGCCCAAACCATAGAACAAAAGATTTTTCCGTAAGATAATATTTGCTCCAAGTGGTTGGTATTTCACCCCACGTAAAGCGAGAGGAACCAATGCTACAATAATTAGGGCATTAAAGATGACCGCTGAAAGAATGGCACTTTGGGGTGTTGCCAGATGCATAATATTTAATATCTTTAATTGCGGGTAGGTTGCAAAGAATAAAGCGGGAATAATGGCGAAGTATTTGGCTACATCATTGGCAATACTGAACGTCGTTAATGAACCTCTTGTCATTAGAAGCTGTTTACCTATCTCCACAACCTCAATGAGTTTTGTAGGGTTACTGTCTAAGTCAACCATGTTTCCGGCTTCCTTGGCAGCCTGAGTACCGCTATTCATAGCAACGCCTACGTCTGCCTGAGCAAGTGCCGGCGCATCGTTTGTCCCATCCCCTGTCATTGCCACAAGATGTCCTTTATTTTGGTAATCTCTAATAAGTTTCAGTTTTGCTTCCGGAGTAGCTTCGGCTAAGAAATCATCAACACCGGCCTCTGCTGCAATAGCTGCCGCAGTGAGTGGATTATCGCCGGTAATCATCACAGTTTTTATACCCATTTTACGGAGCTGGGCAAAACGCTCTTTAATACCGCCTTTGACGACATCCTTAAGATAAATAACGCCTAATGCCTGAGCTCCCTCGGCTACAACTAAAGGCGTGCCCCCTTTTTTGGCAATATCCTCTACCGCAGTAATGACATCGGGGGCCATAATCCCACCTTGTTCACGGACATATTTTTCGATGGCATCTGTTGCCCCTTTGCGGATTTCCCGCCCCTCCAGGTTAACACCGCTCATTCTTGTTTGAGCACTGAACGGTATAAAGATCGCTCCTAAACTATTAATATCACGTTCTCTTATATTGTACTTTTCTTTCGCTAAGATTACGATACTTCGTCCTTCGGGAGTTTCATCAGCAAGCGAGGATATTTGGGCTGCATCGGCGAGTTTTTCAGCAGGTACACCCGACGCGGGAATAAATTCAGTCGCCATCCTGTTGCCTAGGGTAATGGTTCCCGTCTTATCGAGCAGCAAAACATTGACATCTCCGGCAGCTTCTACTGCCCGTCCGGACATCGCCAAGACATTCCGTTTTAACAAACGATCCATTCCGGCAATCCCAATGGCACTGAGCAGTCCTCCAATGGTGGTAGGAATAAGGCAAACTAATAAGGCAGCCAGTACTGGGACAGCTACAATAGTACCTGAATAGATAGCATAAGGTTCAAGGGTCGCCACCGCAAGTAAGAAAATAATTGTCAAACCTAAAAGTAAAATCGTCAAAGCAATTTCATTTGGCGTTTTTTGTCGTTTGGCTCCTTCAACTAAATGAATCATCCGGTCGAGGAACGTTTCCCCAGGATTTGCTGTAATTCTTACTTTAATCCAGTCTGATAACACTTTCGTCCCGCCGGTAACGGAACTTCGGTCACCACCGGATTCACGAATAACGGGGGCTGATTCTCCTGTAACAGCGCTTTCATCAACAGACGCGATTCCTTCAATCACTTCACCGTCACCAGGGATAACATCTCCAGCCTCTACTAAAACAATGTCATCTTTGCGTAAATCCGGAGCCGGAACATTGACGATCTTCTCTCCATCGAGCTTTTTGGCTAAGGTTTCACTCCTCGTCTTCCGTAAAGCCGAGGCTTGTGCTTTTCCTCGCCCCTCAGCAATGGCTTCAGAAAAATTGGCAAAGATGACTGTTATCCATAACCAAATGGCAATTTGCAGATTAAACCCTAACGTCTTGGCATGTGCAAATAAATCTCTTAATACAAAAAAGGTACTTAACACTGCCACGGCCTCTACCACAAACATCACCGGATTACGCCACATGATAGATGGGTTTAGTTTTTTGAAAGCGTCCTTTACAGCTTCTACTATCATTGCAGAGTTGAAACTTCCGGAAGAGGTCTTCTTACCTTCATGACTCACATTTTCTTGCATGTTACTGCCTCCAAGTTACAATTGAGATTATTTTCCGATCATCATTAAATGTTCAACAATAGGACCTAAAGCAAGCGCCGGAAAGAACGTTAAGGCACTGATAATAATGACTATCCCGGCAAGTAAACTTCCAAAAAGCAGCCCTGTTGTCTGAAACGTACCGGGTCCTTCCGGCACAGCTTTCTTCTTGACCATACCGCCTGCTATGGCCAGAACCGGAAGAATGATCCCAAACCTTCCAAGAAGGATAGCTATCCCTAAGGCAATGTTATAAAACGGTGTATTGGCATTTAAGCCTGCAAAGGCACTGCCATTATTCGCAGCAGCTGATGTAAAAGCATATAGAATTTCGCTTAAGCCATGAGGGCCGGGATTTAAAATCGACGATGTTCCAGCTTTTGTGATACTCGCCAGACCACTGCCAACCAAAATAGTTACGGCCGGTACGAGAATCGCTATGGTCGCCATCTTCATTTCCCAGGATTCAATTTTTTTACCCAAATACTCTGGAGTTCGGCCAACCATTAAACCTACGATAAAGACTGTTAAAATCACAAAGATGAGCATACCGTAGAGTCCTGCGCCAACTCCGCCAAAAACAACCTCGCCCAGCATCATTTGCAGCATTGGAACCATGCCGCCGAGAGGAGTTAGGCTGTCGTGCATTGCATTAACGGCTCCGCAAGAGGCTGCTGTGGTAACTGTAGCAAACAGCGCGGAATTCGCAACGCCGAAACGCACTTCTTTGCCTTCCATTGCTGATGGACCACTTATGCCTAAAGCTGTCACATTGGGATTTCCAAAGATTTCGCTAGAATAGGTCACCCCCACCAAAATAAGAAATAAAACAAGCATGGTGACAAAGATGACCCTGCCTTGCTTGGGATTACCCACCATCCGCCCAAACGTAAACGGTAAAGCAGCCGGAATTAGCAGAATAAACAACATTTCCAAAAAGTTGGTTATGGGCGTAGGGTTTTCGAAAGGATGAGCTGAGTTGGCATTGAAAAAGCCTCCCCCATTGGTTCCAAACATTTTAATGGCCTCTTGAGAAGCAACCGGACCCATAGCCAGCGTTTGTTTTCCGCCATCAAGCGTTGTAAGGTGTAAATAAGTGCTGAAATTTTGTATAACACCTTGTTGAGTTAAAATAAGCGCCCCGATGATTGACAAAGGAAGCAGAACCCACAAAATAGAGCGAGTTATGTCTACCCAAAAGTTGCCGATAGTTGAAGCCGATTTTCTGGCTAAACCTCTTGTAAGGGCAACGACAACAGCTATTCCTGTTGCAGCGGAAACGAAGTTTTGTACGGTTAAACCTGCCATTTGCACTAAATAACTCATAGTCGACTCACCGGAATATGCTTGCCAGTTAGTATTCGTAATAAAACTTGCAGCCGTATTAAAGGCTAGGTCAGGGGAAACTGTTCCAAAACCCTGAGGGTTAAGAGGTAGATACTTTTGTAACAGCTGAAGTAAAAACAGGACTATAAAACCGCAAAAGTTAAAGATAAGGAGTGCCCCGGCATACTGTTTCCATCCCATTTCGGACTGTTCTTCAGTTCCTGTTAAGCGGTAAATCAGCTTTTCGAGTGGACGAAAGAACGGGTCAGTCCAAGTTTTCTCTCCACTAAATACTTTGGCCATATATCTGCCCAAAGGAACAGCTAAAACTGTCAGAATGACAACATAGAGAAGTATTTGTACAATATCCATCGTTCTCATCAAATGATCCTCCATTTTAATAGTAAGGAAGTACTTCCATCGGGTTTAATAAATGAAAATCTAGATTTTTTCAGCATTAATTAGTGCGTAACTCAAATAAACCAAAAGACTGATTGTAACTATGCCACCCAATATTAGATCTAACATCTCCAGCCCTCCTCTTCTGATAACCCATATCATAAGTTATTATGCTGTAAAAAAGTTGTAAATAATCGCTTCGCAGCGTAAACAAAACGTAAAAATTCTGGGCTTTGATATTGCTAATTACTTTTACTATCAAGATAAACTCTTTGACTAAAACTCGTTCCACGTTCCATAATTGCTATTCAAATTTACATATCTCCTTTCAAGTAGACTTGATACAAACTAGTGACCTTTAGCATTCTGTGTAAGTCTCTTTTTAAATCAGCATAATCATATCTTCTAAATCCATAAAATTTCTAGTTATAGCCAATAATTGGTTCGTAAATACTAAGTAAAAATGTCGTAAATGTACATTTGATTCTTAGGAAAAAGGAGAGCTTACCGCTCTCCTTTTTAGTGAACTCTAGTATCTAAGCAAAAATGTCATTGTTATTAATGTTTTGAATATGCTAGAGCTTAAAGTATTGGTTTGTGGAAACATATCGTAGTAGAAGAAAAGACCGTGCATCTGATATCATGCTACTATTAATTTATAATAAATATTAACGTTCCTTTCGATTAGAAGAACCACCGCGTCTTCCAACTATATTCTTTTTGAACTTAGCACTTCCATAAAGGCAATCATATTCTTCTTCTTCTCCAACAGGCGTGATTACGTCGGTTAGACCTGCTACCATAGTAATTTCATTATTTGTTGCGACATCTAATAAAGCCGCAGCTTCAAATAGAGCAACTACTACATCTTCTTCAGTTTCGATACTTACATCAATAGGTTCAAGAAGAACCACAGAATGATCGTTCGGATGAGAAATATAGACTTTCGTCAAATCAATAATTGTTTCTGCTCCTTCAGGAAGGCTCATTGAAACTGCCACTCTACCATTCGGTCTGACATACCCACGTTTAATTTCAACAGTTACTTTATAACAGTTCATATAATCCCCTCAAATTTTTTTTTTACATTGCCCGCATCCATCTTCCCCATCCTCTTCTGCTGAAACAGGTACAAACCCCAAAATGCTGCGTATCGAGTAAACTCCAATTTTGGGTTTGGCCGTTGCTTCACCGCGTGAGAGTTCTAATTTAAGAAGCCCTCCATCAACCTCTTTGACAATACCGGTAATATTTGGGGGCCTCCCCGCTGGAGGACTTGTACTCATTAGAAGCTGAATCCTTTGCCCTTTTACAGACATCAATGCCTGTTGCATGTTATTACTACATACATAATGCACGATTTGCAATACTAATCCTTTAATACCTAAGGCATTACCATCCAATAATAATCCCCCCATTCCATAACCATACTAACTTATTATATGGCAAAATATTCCACGTGTTATTCGGCATGTCTTTGAAACCATGCATAATCTACTTTTCGATATTTTGTTAGCTTGTCGCCTTAGAAACTACTGAAACATAAAATAATTAAAACTATAATGATTGGAAGGGATATTATGTTTTTACAAAACTGTAAATATGAGGACATTAAAACCATCTGGACTAATCTTATAACATTTTTGGGGTATATCAACTCAATATTGCTCAAGACAGACATCGAACAAAATCTAGGGAACTGGTCTCAGGGACAAAGAGTTTTTATCGCTTGGGAAGGCGGTACAGCTCAAGGCCAGATTGCGAGAATCAACATCGGCGGAATTACACTTTATAATGTCGTTGTAAATAATATGGCTATGGAAACGCTGAACATTCGCATGGCCAAAATCATTGCAATCGGTATTTCTGCGCCAGAACCAGAACCAGAACCAGAAATAGAGAAAACGCCCATGTGGAAAAGACTTTAAGAAATCATCTGAGGATATTGAGAAAATCTTTGTGCTTGTCACACCTGTCCCTTTCAAACATACATTAAATTAGAAAGGGACGACAGACCTTTCGAAAACTTGGATAAGGAGGTGTTTTATAATGCCTGAAGGTGGAGGCTTGTTTGATTCTTGGACTCAGGGACAACAATTAGTAATTGCCTATTCAGGTGGAACCGCCAGAGGTTACCTCGCTGCTATGCAAGGTAACATTGTATCCCTTTATAACGCAACCCTCAACGGAGTAGCAGTCACGACTCTCAATATATTAATGCCTGACATTATATCCGTCGGCTTAGTTGGAACCTAAAGCACGATATTATTGTTAAACTTGTCATAATCACAAGTATTAAAAGAACTATAAGAATTCTGGTAAGGGAGCGTCGCTAAACTACTTTTTGAAGTAGTAAGTGATGCTCCTCATATCTATCAGCTTTAGCTGAAAAAGTTCACTGATTAATGAATAATCCGATTTAAATAGAGTATTATATTTTATTTTATAAAGTTTAAAAATAAAAACATTATTCCAAGCATTGTAAGCTAATTTTAAATATGTAATAATTAGTACAAGCAGAAGAAAATATCAGGTTTAATATAAAATTTGCTTCTAATGTACATTAGGAGCTGCTCTGTATAGAAAGGAGTTGACTATAGATTTGCTTAACAAAAACTTTTTAAGCGATGTTCGGGAAGCTTTAACAATAAATCAAAAATTCAGCGAAAATAATTTTCTAGTTAAGAAAATTGAAACCCAATCCAATATTACTCTTTCTATCATTTACCGTTTTGACCCGGAGTTCTATTTCCAAGCCAGCGTACCTAAGTCAGAGGATATTAATTATAGTATCCCAACCCAATTTAACCCTAAAACCACAGCAAATGGTGAATTGAAGAGAGTTACTGATTTGAAAATTTCTATATCTTCATGGACTGAGCAAATATACAAAGAACTCATGGTTAGATTTTATAACTAATACGATAATGTTTTACCAAACTTTCTTGTTTTAATACAACTGTGACGTGCAGATCAATACACCGGCTTTTCTTTATTGTTGGAAAAGCCGGTGTATTTTTATCTATTGTCTTAAAGCAGGCCATACCGAAGGTGATCAATCTTAGAAAGCTATATCCCATATAGCTATTTTGTATATTCACGTTTTAGATAGAGGCTTTATAATTTATAAATGGCTATTGAGATAATTGTCGAATTGTATGGTATTGTTGCTGTTATTCTAGAATATTGTCATTATCGTAATCAGTTTATAATTTTGGGGGAGGGCTTTATGACTGAAAGTGAGAAGTTTACAATTCCGATTTCTAGTGATCTCTTTAGGTTATCCAATTATTGCTTATGGAGTGGAAAGGACGTTCAATTATGAGTAAAAAAGAGCAAACACCGGTTTCTTCCGAGCGTACTATCGATTGGAAGCAGGGCCTGGCCATTGCAATGGGTGTGCCCTTGCTGATTCTGCCATCCATCGGTTACTTTACAAAATATGTTCTGGGTTTTTCAATCATTGTCTGGGTTCTTTCCATATTTCAGGGGTTCATGCAAAATACGGCATATGGCGAAATGGCTTCCGTTTTCCCCCAGGCATCTGGTTTGCCCGGTTTTTCTCAGGAAGCCTTCAAGGGAACCACCATTGGCAAATATGACATCGGCAAACTTGTAGGTGGATTCAGCGCATGGGGCTACTGGTTCTCCTGGAACTCCGTTTTAGCCGTATACGCCATGTTAATCGGCCAGTATCTGCACAACCTGCTGCCCGCATTTGCAAATGTCGATACCACGGTTTTATCGATTCTTTCCGGCCTCGTTGTGTTCTCTCTTTTAATTCTAGTCTGTTATCGCGGTCTGGCCAGTGGAGCCATCCTCGGCTATATTCTGAGCATCGTTTCCATTGTTCCCCTGGTGGTGCTCTCTGCCGCCCCAATGCTGAACGGAAAATTCCATCTCAGCAATATCACGCAAAATATGCTTCCCGCTGCCTGGAGCTGGAGCAGCGGCCGAGATCTTCTGATATTCGTAGGAATTATGGCCATGGCTGAATGGAGCGCCTGCGGCTGGGAAACCGCGGCTATCTACGGACCAGAGTATAAAAATCCCAAGACAGACATTCCCAAATCCCTGTTCTCCTGCGGCATTATCTGCGCTTTTATTTATGTTTTCGTACAGGCGGCTTGTATCGGAGCGCTTGGGACAAATGCTGTAATCAATGAGCCAAACTCGCCCATGTTGTTGCTCGCCCAGCAGTCTTTCGGAAGCGTCGGTGCGACGATTGCCGTGTTTATGCTGATTGCCTCTATGATTCTGATCATCCAGACTGCGTTTTTCGGCTCCGCCAGAGCGATGGAGTCTATGGCGAAGGAGGAGAATCTCCCGGCAATTTTCGGAAAAACAAATATGTATGGAACTCCAGTGATTGCAATGGTGGTCACAGCGCTATTTAATATGGCGCTGATCACGCTAAAATCTCCTGCGGCCGTTCTTGCCGCTTCAGCAATTGGCTACATATGTGCCAACGGCATCAGCCTGTTCGCCTATGTAAAAGTATACTCCGACAAAAAGCTTCGTTCGCTGCACAGAGAATTTAAGGCTCCTTCTGGATGGAAGATCATCGCGCTGATTTGCGCACTGGTCAATATTCCACTGTACTTAGTTGGAATCACGTATCTGAACGCCCTGGACTCCGGTTGGTCGTCAACACTTGTGGGAGTGGGTGTGCTGCTTTTATATATCCCGCTGTGGTTTTATACCCAGCACCTTGTCTCGAAAAATCAACAATACCATGCTGGCAAATCAAAAGCAGCTTAAGCGTTTTATTACTTAGCGCTATGTTCGGAAAATGCGCCTCTTCCCCTAAAGGCGCTTATTTACGAGGACGAGTGAGCAGACCTTATTCACTTAAAGCACGTGTCAGAAGAACTCCGGACACGTGCTTTTGTGCTTTTGAAAGGGCGATCATTCTCGATTTGCAAATTAATGACGGACTCTTTTGCTCCCTCATAAAATAACTCAAGACCATCAGCTATCTCAAGGGATGAGCCACATAGGATTCATCGACATACCATACATTGCTGTTGTCACAAACGTGGAAACATTGTACTACCCATTTCTACTCGATTTCTTCCATTTTCCTTTGCAATATATAAAGCAGCATCAGCATTATTCAATAGTTCGAAATAACTACTATTTTTCGCTGGAACCATTGTTGCGAGACCAACACTAACTGTTAAATAATCACATACTAACGATGATTCAAACCGGATTTTCAAATCTTCTACCGATTTTCTAATATTTTCGGCGATATAGCGTGCTCCCTCTAGGTTGGTATTAGGGAGAATAACTGCAAATTCCTCCCCACCAAATCGTGCGGAAACGTCACCAGCTCGCTTAGTTTCTTTTATTAGTGCTTTTGCAACCTCTTTTAAACAATAATCTCCTGTATTGTGGCCATATGTGTCATTGAACTTTTTGAAGTAATCTATATCGACCATAATTATGGAAACCGGCTTTTGGTCACGTATAGCCCGAAACCATTCCTTGGTAATTGCCTCATCAAAATACCGTCTATTATGTATACCCGTTAAAAAATCGTGGTTCGAACTAAAACTTAGTGTTTCATTAATGAGCTCTAAATCTCTTGTTTTCTTTAAGAGATCATTTTTTAAAGATCCAACAATCAAAATCATTATTGGTATAAATATACAGCTTATGAGAACACGTTTCCAATTATTTGGAGAATACATTAATAGATGTCCAGAACTTGAGAAAAAAACTAGTGAATAAGTTATTGTAAGCAAACAACTTATAGCACCGGAAATATAACCACCTAAAAAAGTAAAATAAACTATTAATGTGATTAATATAATATTCGGATTTGGTATTTTAGTAAGATATAAAACTATGATCGTTATAACTGTCGAGATAAAACTAGTTATTGGAACATATTTTTTAATACTATGTTTGCCACTCAAATAGATCATCTCCAGTTTTTACCACATCCATATTAACTCTCTCACTGTGAATACATATATTTACATATATTCATTATTATAATCTTCTTTTATTTCTAACCATTCCACATCTTTCCTCTATTTCCTCCTATGTTCGTGAAATTAATCTAAAATAAGCATAAATTCAATTCTACTTTATAGAGAATATACAAACATAATATCTAATCTAGTCGATAACAAAAAGACTGAATGAACTTATCATCCAATCTCAAAATATACCGCACAAATTCAATTACTTTACCAAAATTCCATCACCCCCTGTATGATTAGCTCAAATAGTTCTAGCATTCCTTTTGGGTAGTATCTACCCTAAAAGTGCATACTTTCATATTTTTATCTATTATATATAATTATACATATAGCTCGCACATAAACTAAACGTTGGAGAATAAGAACATGTTTAAAAGTAGTTATTAAGGCAAAAAAGAAGGGGGATTTATCATGGAAATTAATGAATGGCACAATGAAACAATTGGGCGCAAGGCTGTTGAAGCTTTAAAAAAGAATGAGTTTGACGCAGTGTATTTTGCAACCGCTGAAGAAGCGGCGGCTTTTATTATGAATCACGTTAAACCAGAAATGACCGTGGGTTTTGGCGGCTCAATGACAATCAAGAACATGGGAATTCAAGATAAGGTTAACGCTGTCGGCGGCAAGGTTTTGGACCACGGTGCACCAGGTATTGCCCCGGAAGAAAAGATAGCTATTTCCCGGCAAGAAATGCTGAGTGACTTATACCTGTGCAGCAGTAATGCCATTACTCTGGACGGTATGCTTGTAAATGTTGATGGCTTAGGAAATCGAGTCGCTGCCATGAGTTTTGGTCCCAAAAAAGTAATTATCGCAGCTGGTGTCAACAAACTCTGCCAAAATGAAGCTGCCGCCTTTGCAAGATTAGAAGGGATCGCAGCTCCTATGAATAATAAAAGACTGGATACTCCAAATCCTTGTACTAAAAGCGGTGTGTGTGTTAACTGTCAATCCCCGACCAGAATATGCAGGGTATATTCTGTAATGAGGAAGAAGCCGATGGCGGCAGATATAACGGTATTAATTATTGGTGACAGCTGCGGATATTAATCCTGCAAGAGCATTATTTAATGAAGGATATTGCAAATGCCTCTTCTTCTCTATTTTGGGGTATATTATTGTTGAAGGTTTTTAGGAAACAATAAACTCCAGGTAGGAAATTGGAGGGCTTGTGATGATTAATTTATTAGGGAGAACATTAGCCGGATTTTTAATGCTTATAATAGCCTTGGCTGCCTTTATTTTTTTACCTGCATGGACAATTAATTACCTGCAGGCTTGGATCTACCTGCTAACATTTTCAATTTCGGTAATACTGATAACTCTATACTTATTTAAAAAGGACCTACAATTGTTAGAACGTCGTCTCAAAGCAGGAGCAACCGCTGAGAAAGAAAAGAGCCAGAAAGCGATACAAGCCCTGGCAAATTTGTTTTTCTGTTTTGTATTCATTTTTGCAGGGCTTGATTTTCGCTTTCATTGGTCCCGAGTACCCCTAAATATTAGTTTATTTGCCAATGTTTTTGTTGTCTTAGGATTTTATATAGTATTTCTGGTTTTCAAAGAGAACAGCTATACTTCCGCCATAATTGAAGTAGATAAAAATCAGGAAGTCATTTCAACAGGACCCTATAGGTTGGTACGTCATCCTATGTATTCTGGGGCAATACTAATGATGATATTTTCACCTATTGCTTTAGGTTCTTATTGGGCTGTACTCTTTGTAATGCCATTGATCCTTACCATTATTCTTCGGCTTCTGGATGAGGAAAAATTCCTATCGAAAAACCTATCAGGTTATACAGACTATTGTAAAAAGGTTCGTTATCATTTGATACCTTTACTTTGGTAAATATCTAATGACGTTCAGAACGCTCTGGCAGGGTGTTTACACTTTGACCTTGAAATTCAATAGTGCCTTATGTATCGATTCAAGAACATCCACCACTCTATTTAGAACGATTTCTGTAACAAATTGTTTCTGATCATGCCTCTTCATTATCGGGACATTTATTTTTTCCGCAGTTGCTTGCTCCGCTTTAAATACGATTGCAAAATAGACAACCCCTGCTTCGCTGCCTTCATTATGTACATCAATATTTGAGAAGGTTCCGGTTACTCCAACACTAAAATCAGCTTGGGTATTCTTCTGACCAACAACAGCCATAGCCTTTGCACACTCTAAACTATATACGCCATATTTCTCTAGAATATCTTCAGAAATTCCAATAGCTAGTTTTTGGCGGTTTGAATAAGTAACATAACCCCCTGGAGTGACATCCGATGCTCCTTCTACATCTGTAATCGCAGAAATGATATGTCCTCCTGTACAACTCTCAACAGTTGTGATGGTTGCAGACAGCTCTTTAAGCAACTCTACAACTCTTTCTGCACTCATAAAAACTTCACCTCCTTAGGAATGATCGCCAACCTTATCAAGGAATATTTCAAAACTATTCTGGGACAAATTATTAAATTTATGTCTTAAGCTAGTAGAGTTTTCAGTTCAAAATTAATGAAGAGAAAACCTCCGGAGATGACTTCGGAGGTTTTCTCCATTTAAAACATTTCCTTGCTCACTTTATCAATCTCGGAGCTTACACAATCATAGACACCGGGGAAAGAACTGACGCCCAGACCTTGGGTTAAACAGGGGATGAAGTAAAGCTTTCCGCAATGTGTGCAAGCCCTTCTGACTTCTTCAGCACAAATCTCCTGCGTCCAGTTCGGAAAGTCGATGGTACCGCTGTCCAAATCGCCCATGAAAGAGATTTTCCCGCCATATTTCTTGATCAGCTCCGGCGTGTTATTGGTCGTCATGACTCCCTGCCAGATGTCAATTCCCATTTCAATCATATAATCGACTAGGTTGGCAGCATAAGAATCACTGTGGTGAACGATCAGTTCGACGCCATTGGCCTTATAGAAACCGTAGACTTTTTTATAAGCGGGTAAGTAAAACTCTTCAAACATTTCCGGAGAAATAAACGAATTTTTTTGACTGCCCCAATCGTCATGATGGAAAAGTGCATCGGGATGGATGTGGTCGATTATTTCTTTTGCATAAGCCAGCTCAAAATCAACTAGGTAATCAATCAGCTCATGCATAGCTTCAGGCTCCTCATATAACGCCATCAGGGCATCTTCCATGCCCATAAGATTATGGCACTGTTCAAAGATTCCCGGTGCAACAAACGCCGTCACGAATTTTTCATTGCGGTCCACAGAGTCAGCATGTGCTATGGCTGGAGCCCAGAATTCATCAGACGTCGAGATCACCGGTGCTTTGACGTACTTTTTCCACTCGGTAATATCTTTTAATACCTTGTGCTCGTCATCATGCACAGGAAACTGACCGATCTGTCCTTCAGGCCATCTGTAAGTGATTCCCCAGCTGTTTACGCCCTCCCCCCCGATCGGAAGCTTTTTATCAAAACGGGTTTCCATAATTATTTCCATGAATTCATACTGGTTGACAAAACGATCAGGTTTGCCACCTCTGATTGTTTCGAACAAATTCTGTCTTGGAGTTAACATGATCTGGTATCACCCTCCCTATAACTTTTAAATTGAATTTGAAGATTTTTAACAACAGCACCACAAGCGAATTCCAAATAGCAATGTGTTGAATATGTATAGCGATTTTATTATCTTCCGAAACACGTTAAAATACAAGATATCTTTGGTTACAATATCCAAATGGCGGAAAGATTTATCTAATTCCTTAAATATATTTCCTTAATAAGAAAAAATCCAGAGCATTTCGTTGCTCTGGATTACATTTCACCAATTAGATTCCCCGCAAAGCCGTTTAGATTATTTGGTTTTTAACCCCGCTCTCGCAGGTGGGCATTTTCACCCTACTTTTCAGTCTTCCTCTAACAGCAGAGGCCTGACCTAATCAGTAAGTTTCTCAAATTCCCGAAATTTCAAATAGGATCAAAACCAAATCAAATCTTCGCACATCGCAGGTTTCTTGGAAACTCATTATAACAAGGTTAAGTTCAAAAAGCAAATAGGAATTTATGGTTACTATATAATATTGCCTTCTATTCCAAACTTGACTCAGAGCGCACCGATGAGGATTTCAGTTATTGTGCTTAACCAAATAAATACATCTGCATATGTTCTCGACTTCTAAATAACTCTCGCTTGACTACCGGCTTGCTTTTAGCGTGGCATAGGCACTTTTTGCCGCTCTTTTATAATCTTGATAAATTCTTGAAACAAAGCTGATAAAATATCATGAACTTTATTGTATTCTAATTGCAGAGGAAATCTCAAAGATAAAGATAAGAGAAACCATGAAAAAGACTAAAAGCCGCCCTTGCTGTGGGGCGGCTTTTAAATTGAAGGCTTTGAAAATGCTTTGCCTGATTGCAAGCAGCTATTCTTCCAGATCTTCAGTTAGAAACCATATTCCCTAGAGGTAAGCTCAACTCATAGGTTTGTTCAATCAATTTCCTTCCCCACTCCTTATTTTCATGTTCCGCCACTTTCTTAAATCCTACGTTCATGTACATTTTGATTGCGATTTTTTGGTCATCTGTAGTTTCTAGAAATACCTGTTCATATCCTTTCTCCTGACAGTATTTCACAGCTTCATTTAGCAGAGTGTTTCCCAAGCCAATTCCTCTGAATGATGGATGAAGAATGAACCATCTTAACTGAGCTCGTGTCGCAGAATGTCCAATAATAGCAATGGAGCCAATTATTTCTCCATTCGCTTCTGCAAACCAGAATCTATCCTTTTCCACGTTGTAATTATTAAACATATCGAAAATCGTTTTGCAGACATATCCTTCAAACATATAGTTATATTTACATTCTTCCGCATAAAACCTTCCATGAAGATGAATTAAATAACCCACATCTCCCGGTCTCAATTCACTGCGAATTGTAATCTTTTCTTTGATTTTTATAGGTTTTCCTGAGAAAGCGTTTTCGACAGTTTTCATACTTTCTACAACACTCATTTTATCTCGTTCTGGCAGACGGCTGATTAAGTTATAGATTTGGTCATTAGACAAATCATTCAACTTTGAAAGAGTATTTTTGCCTTTATCCGTAAGGAAAAGGTAATATAACCGACCATCTTCCGGGGACTGTACTCTGTATATAAGGCTATCATTCTCAAAGCGTTTTATTATTCTGCTTAGATAACCTGGATCAATTTTTAACTCTTCTATCAATTTCTTAGCTGTACAAACTTCCATATGTTCAATATCGTATAAAACCCGAACTTCTGCAAGCGAAAATTCGCTTTCATAAATATGCTTGTCCAGTAATCCCAAAATATTAGTGTAAAATCGATTAAATCTCCGAATGATATGTATCAAATTCATGTTCCGCGAATTCACGATGCACCCTCCTCCATAATATAAGGCATTTAAATAGATATGATATCATTGTACTAATTTATTTGACTTTGTCAACTATTTTTAGAAAAAATAACCACAATTTACCTCTTTGACCATCATCTAGGCTGTATCAAGACATCCGAAAATGCCCAAACTATATATCACCGTAAAAATGTTTACATTGAAAGGTAAAAGGGCACCTTACATTCCAAATTATGAGGGGGGGTTGCTGACTGTTTTGTGGCAGTCTTGCAACACCCCCTTCGCTCTCAACCCCAATTCACTTATTACTCCATTTGTTAGATGTAAGTCAACTATTTAAGATTTTTTTAGCAAATTCGTCTTGAAAATCCGTAATAAAGGGGATTCCGGTTTCGCGCTCCGTCTCTCGATTAGCGGAAGAAATATCCGTTCGGGCAATTTGCTTGAGTGAGAACTTTCGTGCTCCCGCCATAAACTGCTGAAGCCCACCCGCGAGTTTATCGGCTAAAGTCCAAACTGCGATAGCGCCGTAGGGAATTTTCTTCATGGCATCAGCGCCAACCTTACTTTGAACATCATAATAACCTGCAAAGATTTCCTCTGCTTTTGAGCCATGCTCAAGAACATTTTTCGGCAGGACGTCCCAGTTTCCATTTACCTGAGCTCTGCGTTCAGGATTAAGTACACCTTCAATATTTGAACCGACAAAAGCTGGGATCATTACCCCTCTTCCCATACAGACCATTTTGGTAAAGGGAGCTCCTAAAGCCAAAGCCTTGAAAATGTGGTCTTCTCTGGCTAACCCGCCGGCAAAGGCCATATCAACCACTTTGTGTCCTTTAGCAGCTAAAATCGAAGCATATTCATAAGCTTTCGAATGCAGAAGGATTGAGGGGACTCCCCAAGTTTCCATCATGTTCCATGGACTCATTCCAGTACCGCCGCCGGAACCATCAATAGTTAATAAATCAAGGTGAGCTTCTGTAGCTAATTTGATAGCGGCAGCTAATGCTTCCATTCCATAAGAACCTGTTTTCAGAGAGATTCGTTTGTAACCTAATTTTCTAAGATACTCGACTGATATAGCGAAATGATTAGAAACTAAAACGAGCATAAATATCAGCAAGCTCAAAATGTAACTTTTAGGCAGTTTATAATTTTGCATTAAACTCATCCTGGAGGAACACACCATATTTGAATAAGTCGGCGATAACAAGAATAAACCCTCCACTTAATACACCACTTAAGATACCACTTAAATGGACATTTGCTAAATCCAAAGTAAATATTTTGGTTACAAAAATTAAGTATAAAAGGCATGATAAGATATCCACAGCAACCGAATAAAAAATTAACACATAAGCAATTTTTTTAATTCGTTTGACGTTGCGAATTACATATGGAGCTTTATCGTTTGCAATAGAATTTAAAAAATCTGCAGCTTGTTTTACACCATAAATTATTAAAGAGACTTTAACGAGCAATAAAAACATGCTGGTTAAAAATGCATGTTTTGCAACAACCATGCTATTTTCTAACGGCTGTAGAATGTTTAAAGGCATATTAATAAAGAATGACGAGCTGCCTGTTAATCTATAGGTTATAGACCAGTCTATAGTGCCTTTTACGACGTTAAATTTATCTTGAGGAGCAAAAAAGAAATAGATAAAACCTATCATTGCTGCTACGAAGATTATTGCCCCAATAACAAAGATAATCTCCATCACTATGTGAATAGAACCTGCTCTTTTCTGTAGGCTTTCTAAATTATCTCGGCTCACATATATCCCCTCGCTATCAATAATTTTTTCAAGTCATACGGCTCTTACTGCTCTCTGGCGTGGCGGTCTTACTTACCAGGCATTTAAGCATATCATAATAATTCCACTATTATCATTCATTTCCTGCAACAAAAGCAAAAAGGAGCGTCCAAAAACGCTCCTTCACAAAACTGATTTCCCTCTTGGTATGGAAAGGCTGTTCCTTATTATTTAAGAGCTAAGTTTACAGCCTCTTTAGCATGAAGTACGGTTGTATCAAACAATGGTACTGTCGAGTCCTCGGGTTTAACTAATAGACCAATTTCTGTACAGCCTAGAATAATTCCCTTCGCGCCCTGCTCAATTAGGTTCTGAATAATTCGCTTATAGTTAGCTCTAGATTCTTCTAAGATTTGTCCTAAGCATAGTTCGTTAAAAATCACATCATTTACAATTACTCTATCTGTTTCCTGAGGAATCAAAACCTTGATGCCCTGAGCCTCTAAACGTGATTTATAAAAATCTTGTTCCATTGTATATTTCGTACCCAAAAGGCCAATAACCTTGATTCCCTTCGAAATAACTTCTTGTGCTGTGACATCAGCAATGTGCAATAAGGGAATATGAATGCCTGCCTGAATCTCATCAGCAACTTTGTGCATAGTATTCGTACAAATGATAATAAAATCAGCACCGGAGGCTTCAAGACTATGAGCAGCACCTGTCAGAATTTGAGCAGCCTTTTCCCATTCGTCATTTCTTTGGCAGATTTCAATTTCCTCGAAGTCAACGCTGTAAAGAACGCATTGAGCGGAATGCAGACCTCCGAGCCTCAGCTTAATTTCTTCATTAAGAATACGGTAATATTCAGAGGAGGATTCCCAACTCATCCCTCCAATTAAACCTATTGTTTTCATAATAATCTCCCCCCTTGATTCCCTCCACTGTTAGCAGCACTATCCCAAATTATACAAACTGTTTTAAAGTTTCTCCAAGACATTTAATACCTTCAATTATCCTCTCCTCAGGCATGTTAGAATAATTGACCCTAAAGGTGTTCTCCTTTCCGCCGTTAGGAAAGAACGAACCACCCGGCACAAAGGCGACTTTTTTTTCTAGACTTTTTTCCAAGACGTCTCTGGCATTAACGTTCGCGGGCAGCTCTACCCAAGCAAATAATCCCCCTTGAGGTCTCGTAAAGGTTACACCATCTGGAAATTCCTTTTCCATAGCTTGGACCATTATAGTTTTCCGTCTCTTATAGACCTCACGTATGATAGCAATATGTTCATCAATATCATACAACTCAAGGTATTTGGCAATTTCCCTTTGGGCAAGGGTATTGCTTTGCAAATCTGTCCCTTGCTTAACAAGGACATACTTCTCAATAACCGACTTTTCACCTGCAACCCAGCCAATTCTGTAGCCTGGACAAAATGTTTTGGAGAAAGTTCCATAACAGAGCACACAACCGGCCTGATCAAAGGATTTAACAGATGGCAAATTTTCGCCTTCAAACCTCAGTTCTCCATAAGGATTGTCTTCAATGATCATAACATTGTGCTTTGTTGCCGCCTCAACCAGATATTTTCTTCTCTCAAGACTCCAGGTCCTTCCCGTTGGATTTTGAAAGTCAGGAATGATATAAATTAATTTCACTCGTTTAGTGTTTGTCAAAATTCTATCCAGTTCTTCCGGTATCATCCCCTCATCATCAGTAGGAACCTCGACAAACTCGCAGCCATATGCTCTGAAGGCACTTATAGCTGCAAGGTATGTCGGACTTTCACATAGGACAATATCTCCTTCATCAAGAAAAACTTTACCTGTCAGGTCAAGAGCCTGCTGAGATCCGTGGGTTATCAGTATATTTTCTGTATCGAAGCTAGTCCCTAACCGCTGATTCATTCTTTGGGCTATCCATTGCCTGAGTGGATTATATCCTTCAGTAGCTGAATATTGTAATGCTTTTGCGCCTTCTTCCTCAAGCACAATCCTGCATACTTCTTTGATTTCTTCTACTGGGAAAAGTTCTGGTGCAGGTAAGCCTCCGGCAAATGATATATACTCCGGTCTCTCAGCAACCTTTAAAATCTCTCTGATCTCAGACGCTTTGATGTATTCCATTCTCTTTGCATACTTAAAATCCATACTAACTCCTCCTTCATCTCACTAAAAATAAAAACCAACTATATTAAACAATGGGATTAATCTCCAGTGCAGGATAAACGTCGCAATAATTTTGCTCATCTATTAACTCTTTCATAGCTGCACATAACCTTTGAATCCCATCTGTAATATCTTTAAGTTCTTCAAAGGTAAAGTTTAAACGTATATAATCGTCACCCTGCCCCGAGGTGAAAAAAGGAGTTCCCGGAACAAAAACCACTTTGCGTTCTGCCGCTTTGGTAATCAGTTTTGCTGCCGAAACGCCGCTCGGAAGTTTACACCAAATGTAGTAACCTCCTCTAGGCATATTCCATAGCAAATCTGACGGCGCATTTTTAGTCAGTGCATCGTACATCGCATCTCTTTTTTCTCGATAGTCTTTACAAAGCCTGGGAATATGCGCTTCAAGTCCCCCGCTTTTTATAAACTGTTCAATTATCCATTGGGATAAACTACTGGAATGCAAATCCATAATTTGTTTTGCGGCAGCAAATTTTTTTATAACCTTTTTATGCGCCGTCATCCAACCCAATCTCAAACCTGAATAAACAGTTTTGGAAAAGGTACTTAAATAAATAACATAGCCTTCATTATCCATTGCTTTCAGCAAAGGAAGTGAATGACCTTCATAACAAAGGTCTCCATAGGCATCGTCCTCAATAATCAAAACCTTATATTTATAGGCAAGTTCAATCAGTCGTATCCTTCGTTCCAACTCCATTTCTGTCCCTGTAGGATTGTGAAATGTTGGTATTGTGTAAATCAATTTTGGTCTGTACCTTTGTAATAACTGTTCAAGCAAGTCGACTCTCATGCCCTTTTCATCAATCGGAATTCCCATGACTCTGGCGCCGATGGATTTGAACGCCTGAATCGCGGGGAAAAATGAAGGTTCTTCGACGACAACGATATCCCCTGGATCAAGGATCATCCTTGCTGCCACATCCAGACCTTGTTGTGAACCCGAAAGAAGCATGATCTCATCATAGCTGCAATATACACCACGTTTATGCATCAAACCGGAAATAGCCTCACGTAACGATCTGAAGCCTTCTGTAGGAGAATGAAGCAAAGGCTTATAATTTCTGCTTTCAATTAATTCTTTCTCGATGCCAAGAAAAGCATTTAGCGGCCCGGTTTCCGGAGAAGCCATTCCTGTGGCAAAAGAAATCACGTCTTTCCTGCTTGCTAAGGTTAATAAGTCCTTTAGAATATAGGAATCAAAATCATTGGCATGATGACTAAAAATCTGATCCCAAGCAGGTTCTTGTGAAGTGAAATTGAGTAAATCCGACTCGTCCTGAAGACAGGAAAGGACAACAGTTCCATTTCCAACATGAGAACCTACCAATCCTTCAGCTTTTAACTCGCGATAAGCGTTTAAAATCGTCGTCCTATTGACGCCAAGACTTTGAGCCAACTTCCTTTCAGGCGGAAGTCTGAAACCAGGTGAAAGCTCACCGGCTATAATCATCCTACGTATCTGCTCAAAAATCTGAATATAAACAGGTGTATGATTTTCTCTATCAATGACTAGCCGCATACCAAATCACCTCATTGGATTCATCCAATTTAATTATTTACCTAAAACAATTCCAAATCAACTACCAATACCGAAAGTATTTATTCAGCCAATTTTAATAACGTACTTCAATGATTAGTATTGAACTAGAACTAAACTAAATATCGAGCCACTTTAGGGCAAAAAAAACACTTAGATTCCCGAGAATTGATCCCGGAGTCTAAGTGAGTTCTGTTTTCGGAACAATCTCCGATATTTTTAATTTAACTCACATTTTCCAACAAGTCTTCATCATTGATATTACTATTCTTTTCCTTCAATAGTCTAAAACCGTATACCAATAAGAAAACAACCATAAAGATATCAGAAAATCGATACATTATAGCATAACTCTTAATTTCTGCAATGAGGCTTAATACTATTGAACCAATGGTAAAGCTTAAGTCCATTGAGGATAAGAACGTTCCATTTGCCGCACCTATACGCTCAACTGGTGATCTGTTTACCGCCCAGGCCTGTAATGATGGCTGAACTGCACCATATCCAAACCCGTAAAATAGTGACGAAATAACCAGAGTAGTAACAGAATGTACGTAAGAGAGTATTCCGAGTCCTATGATCATTGATATTGCTCCGGGTATAATTACTACAGCATGACCTTTTCTGTCAAATAACTTTCCAACAAAAGATCTTGTCACTAAAATCATTGAGACATGTCCAATAAAATATATCCAAATGTTAGATAACTTTATTTCTTGACCATATAACATGATATAACTCATAATTCCGCACAAAGGAATTACCAATAAAAAACAAAGAAACGATGGAAACAACGCCCTCTTTTCAAATAAATCTCTCAGTACAATAATATTTTCTTTTTTATGTCCTACCCTTTGGACCTTATTGTGAGGAATCTTCAATAATTGTAATAATAGCATTGCAACACCAACTAGAATTATAGAAAACGCAGCGACTACATTGAACTTATAACTATTCATAACCATAATTGCGATAATTGGCGCCAAAGACATCGAAATTATCATAGATAGTGAATAATATCCCATTCCTTCGCCTCTAAGTTTACCGGGAACCATTTCCGAAACTACGGCAGCAATAACTGTAGATGACATTCCCCAACCAACCCCTTGAAGAATGCGTACAACTATGACTGCCGATATTGGGAGGAACATATAAGAAAAAGTGCATAAAGCTAAAATAAAGAGACCAATTACTAAAAGCGGCTTCCTATTCACTTTATCAGCTAGATTTCCGGTCACTGCCCTACATATAAGCGAAGATATAGAAAATCCACTAACTACTAGACTAGCTTGTAAATTACTCCCGCCAATCTGTTTAGCAAATGCAGGTAAAGTCGGTACCAATAAATAAAAAGCAATGTAAACAAATAAATTTATGATTAAAATTAAGGTATACCTTTTCGTCCAAAGTCTGTCCGAAGATTTTAAATTTAGTCCTTGCAATTATTTCTCCACCTTTTCTTGAATAGTAATATTTCTGTTTATTTTCAAGAGAACACGTTTATATGTTTCCATTTCCTCATCCGAGATTCCCTCAACTATTGTTGCAAATAAATTTTCAAGAAGAGGTGTCACATGCTTCTTTAGGTTTATTCCTTTCTCAGTCATTTGAACACTAAATGCTCTTCTATCCTTTTCATTAGGTTTTCTTTCAACAAGTTTTTTCCTTTCTAAAATATCCAATATCCTTGCCAAAGTAGGTTGATCCTTATCAACATTTTCGGCCAATTTCTTCTGTGTGATTTTATCTTGCTGTGATAATTTCAATAATACAATCCACTGCTCAAGAGTAATATCATACAATTCAAGTTTTGAGTTTAAATAGCGCATTATTAGTTTATTGGTTTGATTTGTCAGTTGTCCTACCGATTCATCATAAGTTGTAAACATATACATACTGATACCCTCATTTACTTGTTTCAACAATTATTGTTATACTAATTGTATTTCAGAGGATAACTAATGTCAACAACATATACTAATTTGATATGCTTTCAGTCTAGAGTAGATCCTCTCTTCTCCACAATTCCGGAGGATTCATTTCATAGATCCCATTCTCTCGATACATATAGTTGTTGATAATAAACTCACGCCGAATAGTAGCGTAATCCGGATGATATTTTTTAATATGCTCGTTAATCTCTTTTTCCAAATATCTTTGCCCAACAATGAATCCCTCTAATATGCGTTCCAATACAATTAATTTTTTCTTTCGTTGAACAGGAATCTGTTTTAATTTGCCATCAGCCGTAAAGAAATTCCTAAGAACGGTCTCTCTTTCTCTTTCTTGTCTAATATTCATTAAATTTTCTCCTTGTTCTTCTCCACTGAGTGTGCGGGTGACTGATTATATCAATAAATAAAAACGGAGCAGTAAATTGCTCCGTTTAATAATTGTATCGCTTAACACTCCGGTTTTTCCATATTATCATCTGCTGGCCACCACCAGAAGCCAAACCCAGTATTTCGGCATTCTTCATTTCACAAAATCATTCCATTCCCGCGAATCATGCCCAGCATATAATCATTATGACCATATCTATTCCGCCTTGGTATAATCGGTATAATCAGGTTTAAACCATTTTATCTCTATACTTTTTCTGCCTTTTTCATCCCGAGGGTTA
Organism: Desulfosporosinus acididurans; assembly: GCF_001029285.1. Taxonomy (GTDB): domain Bacteria; phylum Bacillota; class Desulfitobacteriia; order Desulfitobacteriales; family Desulfitobacteriaceae; genus Desulfosporosinus; species Desulfosporosinus acididurans. The sequence continues at coordinate 13,147 of NZ_LDZY01000014.1, read as the reverse complement.
CATTGTATATCATCAGCATTTATTGGATTCATATTTAAGAACAAGTAGGTACTCGATGGATCATTGACATAAAACGTGAGTCCGCGAACCTCATCTATTGACGGAATACTTGAACCTAAGACTTGATCGTCTATGGTATTAATATTGATGTAGGTCTTACCGTTTAACTGGACGAGTGAATAATGTACATGTTTTTGACTTCTAGCATAATCCAACAAGCGGGAAGTTCGAGCAACTAATATTTTTCCATCATCATTGTAACTTTTCAATAAATTAAGTGTTTTAACTCCTTCCGGAGTAAAAGGAAAACCTGTATTCCCTTTACCTAAATGTTGGGTCACAATCGAATACTTATCTTCTTGAACAAGCTGATCCAGCCTTGTTTTTGTAAGTTGCCGTGATATAAATTGTGTTTCCCAAGTCCAATTAATCTTACCTTTAGTTCGTTCATTCGTATAACGATGGAAACCCCAGACCTTTTGACCATCACGTAAATGAATTGGAAACAAAGGGTCATCCCAGCTAAACTGATTTTCCCCCATAGAATCCCAAACATAACGAATCCCATTCTTAAGCGTCAGGTCTGTATGATAGTACGGCGATTTAGGGTTATCCCCTTGCTGGTATTTAAAAAGATTATGAGAATTATAAATTCCGAAGTTCTGAACATTCGTTTCAGATCCATGGTTAATCCAAACTTCAGGTTTAAATCCACTCTGGTTCATTGCATTCCATGCGGCGACAGCTAAAGCGCGCGTGAATTTAATCGAGTGATCATTTCGTGAAAAGTCCCCAAAGGTATGCAAAGAATCAATCCACCCAACTTTAAAATAATGGACTATTTTCTTCGCGTCTTTAAGCTTATTTGGATCAATGCCTTGGAAATAGGACATTGAATAGTCAATAGTGTGTCCTTCTTTATCAACTTTTTCTTTGGTGTCATTCGCGATATATAGCCAGGAGGAATCTCCAATATCCAATCCTAAACCTTGCCCATAGGGAGTTTGTTCCTTAGTATTTAGAAATCTATGATACTCTTCAAACTCCCCTAACGTAGTCATGTCGATATCTGAAGAAATAGCTAACATGGCCTTAAAAGGATAGGGGAATTTTCTCAGTAAATCTGGATGTCTCGCTGAAGCTGCTGCTTGGAGAGCAGTTTTAACTGCGTCGGGAATTTTGACTGTTGAGGACTGGGGCGTTACGGACATCGCATTACTGTTCGTCATTTTTCCGGTGTGTTTAAATGTTATTAAGCAAAGAACGATTACTAAGAAAGCAAATGCAATTAGCCCAAATCTATTTCTTCGTCGACGTCTCATCGCACGATGCCAAGCTTCAGAATGCTCTATCACTTAATTATTCCTCTCTCGCCTATAATGATATAATTACGGATACTTAGCTAAGCCCCTCAGCGTAGAATTATTATAAAAAGCTCTAAGAAATCCTAAACTTTTCAGAATAGTATTCTCCATTAATTTTCAATATCCTGTGTACAAATTTTCTAACTTCAAAAAAATGGATTTACACTCGCTTTGTTAGCCCGCATACCCAAGCATAAAAGTAAATACGGAAACCGTATAGGTGTATAACACCTAAAAAAATGTCGGGATACAGAAGCATCCCGACTTAATCTTACCGATCATATCATAATATTCCCATTGCCTACTGCTTTGGCTGACCAGTTTTACCTAGGCCTTTCTCTATCAAAGTTCATTTTACAGAGCAGCAAAAACCAGAATTGGACTTCAAAAGTTTATCATGCCTGCCGATACCCGTCCAGAAAATCGCCTAGGCGGTCACAGGCAATTTTTAATTCCTCGATTTTGGGTAAATATACGATCCGGAAATGATCAGGCATAAGCCAGTTGAATCCACGCCCATGAACCATAAGAATGTGTTTTTCATGCAGAAAGTCCAGGATAAATTTTTCATCATCCGTGATATGGAACCGTTTGGTATCAATCCGGGGGAAGACATAGAAAGCAGCTTTAGGTTTTACCGCCTGAAGACCAGGAATATTGTTTAAAGCCTTGACTATATAGTCGCGCTGCTCATAGATCCTTCCTCCAGGTAAAAGAGTGTCGTCGCATGTATGGATGTCTGAAAGGGCTGCTTTAATGACGTACTGCGATTGTACATTTGAACACAACCGCATAGATGATAGAATGTTTAACCCGGCAATATAGCCGCGTGCCTGTGACTTGTCTCCGCTCAAGCACATCCATCCGCAGCGGAATCCGGCGATCTTATGGGATTTTGAAAGGCCGTTCAGAGTTACAACAAATAAATCAGGAGCCAATGAAGCAATGGATGTGTGCTGAAAACCGTCCATCATAAGTCGGTCATATATTTCATCGGAGAAAATAATAAGGCCGTGCTGCCGGGCAAGTTCTACAATCTGTTCCAATATTTCGACTGAATAGACCGCACCGGTCGGATTGTTCGGATTGATAATAACAATGCCTTTTGTTTTGGGGGTTATTTTTTTGCTTATATCCTGTATATCCGGATACCATTCGGACTGCTCATCACAGATGTAATGGACGGCTTTTCCACCTGCCAATGTGACGGCTGCCGTCCACAGCGGATAATCGGGGGCAGGAACGAGAATCTCATCTCCATTGTCGAGAAGTCCCTGCATAGCCATCACAATTAATTCGCTGACACCATTGCCGGTATATACATCATCTACCCCAACATGCGGTATTTTTTTATATTCACAGTAATTTACAATTGCTTCACGAGCTGAGAGAATACCCTTGGAGTCCGAATATCCCTCAGCATTGTGCAGATTTTCAGTCATCTCGTGAATTATTTCTCCAGGAGCATCAAAGCCAAACGGTGCAGGGTTGCCGATATTTAAACGCAAAATATCGATGCCTTGACTGCGCATGCGCTCTGCTTCCTCCAGCACAGGCCCACGGACATCATAACAGACATAATCCAGTTTCTTTGACATATTGAATGTTCTCATAACAAATCACCCTTCTACAATATTTTTTGCAATCGCCCAACAGATCGCTGCTTTTACGATAAACAAGCTAAAACCCATAATAAAAAGCCCTAAGCTGTTTTAATCAGCTTAGGGCGAAATAGCATATCCGTGTTACCACCTAAATTCAGAGGTTACTCTGCACTCTGCCGGCACAAAATGCCGCTTCCGTTATAACGGTCGGAACTCCGGTAAAGCTTACTGGTAGATATATTCGGCTAAACAGCTCAGAAATGGCTTCCCTGTTTTCTTCACGAAGATTTTCACCAACCATCTTCTCTCTGCGCATATTAAAACAAGTACTATTTTTCGTCACAGCTTTGTGTATTTAATTTTTGCCATTATAGATCATGCGTTTAAAAAAGTCAATACAATCAATAGTTTTTATCAGCGTAACCGACCCAGCCCTCTTCTTTAACTAGAGTTTTGTCAAACTCGCCGACTTTGAAATCTATTTTTTCTGACTGGTCTGATGAAGTTACAACAATCTTATCGTTATCAATGTCAATGGTTATTGAAGTGTCTTTGCCTGCATAGGTCTCAAAAAGATATTCGATCTTATCCTTTGGTAATTCGATAGCAAACATACCGCAATTGTACATGTTCTGTCTGAATATCCTGGCAAAATTTTCAGCAATCACGACATTGATTCCATTAACTTCCAAAGCCCAGGGGGCATGTTCTCTGGAAGAACCACAACCAAAATTAGCTCTTGTCACAATGACTGCTTTGTCCTTGACATCTTCTTTATTTTTAAATCCGGTAAGAGACAAATCCTCTAATAGATAAGGTTTTAAGGCCTCTTTAGTGATTTCAGTAAGGTACTTCGCTGGAATGATTTCATCGGTATTGATATCACACCTATCCAAGAATAGGACTTTTCCGCTAAATTGTTTCATTGTTCCCTCCATTACTCACGCTTTATATAATTGCGAATTAGTTATTTTTCCTTCGAGCGCTGAAGCTGCGGCTGTAGCAGGACTCATCAGATGAACGGTACCGCCCTTGCCCATTCGGCCATTAAAGTTCCGGTTTGTCGTCGAAGCACAAACCTCACCAGCAGCAAGAACTCCATTGCTCATGCCAAGACATGCACCGCAGGTTGGATTTGTAACACAAAAACCGGCGTTTTGGAAAATCTCAATTAATCCTTCTTTTAAGGCCAGCGAATAAATAGCCGGAGTTGCAGGACTTACAACGGCACGCACATCATCACTGATTTTTTTGTCCTTAAGAATACTTGCAGCAATTCTCAGATCTTCGATACGGCCATTGGTGCAGCTCCCTATATAAACTTGATCAATTTTGCTGCCTGACATTTCCTTAACGGTTTTTACTTGGTCCGGTTTGTAACCAAACGTAACCATCGGTTCTAAATTGGTAACATCATATTCATAGACCTTCTCATAAGAAGCATCCTCATCAGAAACCCATTTGGTGTATTCTTTCAAGGCGTCTTCCTTCGTTTTAAATTCATCTTTTATGAATTCCCATAAATACTCAACGGTTGTCATATCCGGGTAACAAATGCCACAAGTGCCTCCGGCTTCAATGGCCATATTGCAAAGAGTCATACGTGATTCCATGGACATGGCATCAATGACCGGTCCTGTAAATTCTATGACCATGTTTGTAGCACCGTTTACAGTCAATTCTTTAATAAGAAAAAGTATCAAGTCTTTGGCATAAACGCCGGGCTTTAAAGTACCCCGAAGTACAAATTTAAGGGTTTTCGGAAAGTGGAAAGCACAAACACCCTTAAGAATTCCTACTTCCAAGTCGGTCGTACCGACACCCGCAGCAAAAGCTCCAAAAGCTCCATGAGTACAGGTGTGAGAATCCCCCATAATCACTGTATACCCAGGTCTTACAAATCCCTTTTCTGGAAATATGGCATGACAAACGCCATTTCTTCCGATGTCAAAAAAATCTTTGATACCATGCCTTTTAGCCCAATCCCGCAGTATCTTTCCCTGTTCAGCCGTTTTAGAATCTTTGGCAGGTGTTACATGGTCTATGACTGCTTTAATTTTCGTGGGATCAAAGACTCTGTCCATTCCCCTTGCCATAAGATCTGTGATGGCAATCGGCGTGGTAATTTCATGACAAAACACCCTATCCAATTTTAAAACATGCGTATCTGGAAAAGGCATGTTTACCCTATGTGCGTCAAATATTTTTTCAGCTATTGTTTTACCCATTTTCTTCTCCTTGTTTTTCATCTAAATCTTTAAAATTGACTGGTTGTATCAAATGTCTATACTCATTTTACAACAAATTGTTATAGTATAAAAGTCAAAATTTCCGACCTGTTTAAAAAACAATTTCACAAGACAATTTACCATCATTGCCCCAGTGTCAAGCTTACCCACAGAACTGCAGTTTTTTCGACATGATATGCTATAATTAATTGGATCGTTATCATTTAAACCTTATGGTTGATGTGTTCGGTCCTTTTATTATTTGAATTTTTGTCAAAAAGAGAAACTGATTTGATTATATCCTTAGCGATTGTTTTTCTGGTTTTTGCTTTGATAGCATCTAAGCCAGAGAGCATTTTTAATCATTATTAATTGTTTACTTTTCCTATCCGGAGCCTATTTATGCGTAATGAGCTTTATGTAACTTACCTTACGTACTCCGCCAGCACACTATCCTCTATTTCCTGTATTAAGAACGCTAAAAGAGCGCCCATAGACGCTCTTTTAATTAGCAATTTCGAATTCTCTCAAACTAGTGAACTCATCTATAACTTTCACCCCAACCAGCCCATCAAGCTTCTAAGCCAGCCTTCTGCGATTTTTGTCCCTTGCTTGTTCATCAACAACGTTCAGTATTTCCTCTGTTGGGAATGCGCTGGCACTTCCCCAGAAGTAGAAAATAACTGCTCCTATCATCGCGACAACTTGATCCATGGGGTATTTGATAAAGTCTTTGCCTCCGAACTTAGAGCTTCCGAGGTAGCTGATAGCAATCATGAAAACCATATAAACCACGAGCCAAATGCCAGCTTTGATATGCTTACCAATATTTGTCCGTAAATCAGGACGAACTAGCAGAAAACCGACAAATAGTATGAGGCCAAAGAGATTGGCAAGCATTACGACCGAATCGGTTGCCCAACCACTCCAATAGATGATCATAGTGCTAACGATAAAAGCAATACCAGCCACAAAACTGAAACCTTTAAGAACAAACGGGCGGTGAAGTCCGGGAGCGGTACGCCGAAGAGCTACAAGGCTAATTGGACCAATCATATACGTGAAGACAACTGCTCCTGAAACAACACCGACTAATTTTCCCCAAGAAGGGAAAGGGGCTGTCCAAACCAAGGCTAGCACTACAGTCAGCCAGAGAGCAGGCCGTGGAACACCCGATTTAGCATGTACTTTCTTAAATACTTTCCACCAAAAACCATTTTCCGACTGGGCCATGATCAAGCGTGAGGTTGTCCCCATGTAAATGTTACCAGTCCCGGCAGGAGAGATAACTGCATCTGCAAAGAGGATTGCAGCGAGCCAGTTAAAGTTAAGAAGCATGGCTAACTGGGCAAAAGGAGATCGGAAATTGATATGCCCCCAACCTTTCGCCAGTTCACTCGCAGGTAAAGCCCCAATAAAGACAGTTTGTAAAAGAATGTATAAAATGATACCCAAGCCAATCGCGAGACCAATCGCTAAAGGGACATCACGCTGAGGATTTTTAGCTTCTCCAGCCATTACAACTGCTTGACGAAAGCCAAAATACGAGAAAATAATCCCACCAGAAGAAATAGCTGTAAACACTCCTGGTACACCAAAGGGAGCAAAGCCACCCGCGGCCATATTCCCAGCATGGAACTGAGTTAACAGGACAATAACAGTTAAAGCAGGAGTCAGGAATTTCAAAGCGGTTATGATAGTATTACTTTTAGCAAAAGCCTTTGCACTAAGATAATTGAGGAAGAAAAATATAACGATTAAAATTGCTGCCAAACACCATCCGGCGGCCGTCATCGCGCCTGCAGTGTTATTATAAAGTGATGGCACATAATAACTAGCATACTGAACAACCGCTTCTGCTTCGATGGCAATAACCGTTGAATCGGCAAGTATGAGGGCAAAAGCCATCATGTAACTGACGAAACTTCCATGAGAGTACTGGCAATAACGTACAAGTCCTCCGGATTCGGGAAGCATGGCACCTAATTCAGCATACACTAAAGCAATAAACATAACCGCAACGCCACCGCCGAGCCAAGCGAAAATTGCCGCTGGGCCGGCGAGATTACCCGCCTTCTGCGCGGCGTACAACCATCCGGAACCGATTATGGCCCCTAACCCCATCATTGTTAAATCAAGCAAACCAAGTTCTCGTTTTAGACCTTGCCTCATGCAGTCGCTTTGTCCTGATTTTTGCGGACAAAGCAATTCACCTCTTTTCTTTTTAATTTCTTATCAATAAAAGTACAATTATAATGAAATACTTCTAATGATTTTTAAGCTATTATACAACTGAAACCAAAAGTAAAGAAACATGCTCGCAATCGTATTTTTTTATTGTTAGAAATAGTTAAAATTTTAATTATAATTTAAAAAATGGCAATTTATATTCCATACAATGGGATAATATCAAATTTAAGCAATAATTTGGTTCGAAATATATTACAAGTCCAATCATCTTATATATAACACTTTACGATTTATATTTAAAATTATAATACTAAGTAATTATTTGGTATTATTTTGGTTAGTACCTACAAAAGAAGGCATTTGTTATTTAATAATCAAATTGACATAATACAAAATATTAAAGACCATAATCTTTAAATTGTACCACAACAATGCAGAGAAACCGCCAGCAATAATTTGCCGGCGGTTTCCCTTAGCCTTTATCCACAAACTCCAATGACTCATTTTTCTAATTGATATTGAACAACAGATTCCATATAACTCTTTGTGGGTTGGTGTTTCTAACAACAAGTTATAAAGTTATTTGCTAGCAATAGATATAGTTGAATTTTGATTATTCAGCTCTGATCTTTTGCTATACGCCATTTCTAAATTCAGCATTTCTTTGAGTTTTTCAAGATCAAGCGGTTTTGCCAAATGACAATTAAAACCTGCTTCCATACTCTTTTTCAAATCTTCCGGTTGGGCGTATCCTGATAGGGCAATCAAGTAGATACCTTTGAGTTGATTATCCAGTCGTATATTTCTGGCCACCTCATACCCGTTCATTCCCGGCAACCCAATATCACAAAATACCACATCTGGTTTGAAGTCTTTCGCCGCGGATAACCCCTTGATTCCATTTGGGGCTGATATCACTTCATGCCCTAAAAACCGGAGAAGGGAACATATGATTTCTGCCACATCTTCGATATCGTCAATTACTAAAATCCGTCGAAAAAACTTCACATTGTTTTCGGTATGATCCTTTATCTCATTTTTACTCTCTTGCTTCGTAAGTAAAGGAAGACTAATGACAAATTCTGATCCTTTACCAAGTCCGTCGCTATGACCTATAACATTACCCCCATGTAACTCCACCATGCCTTTGACGATGGCTAACCCCAAACCAAGTCCTCCGCTGCTGCGATCCAGTGATGTATCCGCCTGAATAAATGGCTGGAATAAGTCCGGTAACTGCTCCGGTTTGATTCCTAACCCATTGTCTTTTACGGTAATAACCGCTTTATTACTTTTTTCATCTTTGAAAACATTCACTTGCGTTTTTCCGTCTTTACCCGTAAATTTTAGAGCGTTATGAAGTAGGTTTCCAATAACTTGGGTTAATCGAGCCGGATCAGCTTGCAAGAAAATTGGCTCGCAAAAAATATTCCATTCTAAATTCACACCTTTTTCCGCATACATTGGTATAAAATCTTTTACTGTCTTCAAAATAAGATTATTCAGCTCGATTTGCTCTATTTTTAGTTTAATCATATTCTGAGAAATACGAGTAACCTCCAGGAGATCATCGACGAGACGGGAGAGTTGGATTGTTTGCCTTTCAAAGATTTCTTTTGCTTGTGAAGCTTGTTCTGAATCCGGAGCTGCCAATTTTAGAAGAGAAAGACTCATCATCATTGAGGCCAGCGGATTCCTTAATTCATGAGAAAGACTGCTGATAAATTGGTTTTTATAATGGTCGGCTTTTTCAAGTTTCGCAATAAGTTCGTGAGCATTCTTCTCACTCTCGCGAAGCGCTGCCTCAGCTTTTTTGCGTTCAGTGATAATTTGAGTGGCAATGGCAATGCCTTCAGGTATATGAGTAACCGTGGCTCGAAACCAGTCATCAATCCCATCCGCATGGTAACATTCTTCAAATTCCATAACCTGCCCGGTTTCCACCGCCTCCTTGTACATCGTAAAAAAGCGAGTCTGGGGAAAGGTAGGCCAGACCTCGGTCATGCGGAGACCGACGAGTTCTTCCGGTTTATGTCCCGTCGTTATCGCAGCCTGGACATTCTGATAAACGTAGGTGAAATCAACCAATTCGCCCTGATAATTATAAAAGGGCTTGAGAATTGTAAAGCGATCAAGGGAGTTTTCCTGAACAGCTCGGAAGCGTTCTTCACTTTCTCGCACTTTCTCTTCCACCCGCTTACGCTCGGTGACGTCATGATTAGTTTCAAGTACAATATGTTTCCCGCGATCAGCCAAAATAACCTGATGCCTTGTCTCAATGATAAGTTTCCTGCCATCTTTGGTAGTATGTTCTACGATACCATTCCAATACCCATCTCGCTCCAGCATAGAAATAATATTGTCAGTAATGCCAAAATGTACGGTTTTTAAGAGCTCGTGGCTGACACAACCAACTGCTTCTTTATGACTAAAACCGTACATCATTTCTGCGCCCTTATTCCAATATGTTATTGCTCCATTTAAATCCCAGGCAAAAATAGCTTCTGTTGAAAGGTCGAGTAATTTTAGGTGACGTTTAAACAACTCATTCTGCTGATTCAGCTTTATATTTTGTGATTCAATAATCTTTATCTGCTCTTCTATTTGATTCCTAGTTGCAACTTTTTCAGTTATTTCCGTACAAGTCTGATATATATATTTAAGATTTCCATTTGAAAATATTGGAACTACCGAGCCATCCCAATAAGTAATTCCTCTCTCATAGTGATCATATTTAAATTCATTATAATATTGGGGCATTCCAGTTTTCATGATAGTTAAAAATAACTGTTCTGAATTACTTCCCATATATCCAGGTACACTTTCCCATAATGACAAGCCAATGCATTTTTCTATTGTATTATATGATTGATCCATAAATTCAAGATATTTTTCATTTGATTTAAGCAAGATTAAATCAGGTACACTGTAAATGGAACAACCTACAATATTATCTTTGAATAATTGTTCTTCAAAAATGAGTTTATCATCAAGTCTTGAATTCGGCTTTTCAATAACAGTATAAATTAGATTGTTTGATTCTCGACCCGATAATACAGATATTATCACCTCTCTTACTTCGAAGGATTTTGTAAATATATAACATTCTATGTTGTCTTTTATATCAATTTGTTCAAACTTCTTTTTAGATAGCCTTAATAGCCCGGTAAAAACTTCTGAAATGTCTTTACTTTCAAGTTCATCCTTTGAATATTCAGTTAACTCAAGAAAGCCGCTGCCTATTTGAGTCACCTTAGAGGCAGATGATATGAGGTACGAATTATCTTTCGTATCGATTGTGAACACTTCAGCTAGCACTTTTAATTCCTCCAAAATCAAACATTTGATTCGGTTCATATTTTATGAATTTTAATCGACAAAGATAATTATAGAATACATAACCCGCAGAACTTGTTAAATCTTGTCCAAGTTTCCTATAACCTTATGTCGAAGATGAGATAAGATAATTAGAATTTAGAATTTATACTAAATAACTCATTTAGCATCACATAGGGATAACGACCATTTGATTTTGTATTCGTTCGACGGTAACCGGAACTCCATAGGCCTGTGCGATATTTTCTGCAGTCATTACCTCGAAACCGCCGGCTGCGAACAAAAACTTCTATGCTGCCATAAATAAACCATGAAAATCTGCCCCTTCTTTAAGGCAAGACCTTCATGGTCATGTTCTAAATATAAAGTTTTCTGCGCATCAAATCTTTTTAGGTCATTCAATGAACCCTTTCAAATCCTGTTCTACCCAAAATGCCCCTTAGTTTCAGATGTTTCTTGACCTAATTCTCTTTGAAGGTGAACTTTTGCTTATTTTTTAGAGTAATGCTGATTTCTGTAAAGAACGATAAACGCTCTTCGTAAGGATTCCTGCTACGATGGTTCCGACTAAGGTAGTTAGCGCAGAAGACAAAATGGCAATTTTCCAATCAAGATGAAAGACATTTATCAAGCCTATCGTAACACAAAAGTTACCAATAACAGTACAACCTAACATAGCTATCAAATGATGACTTAATTTTTTCATAGACAACTGAGAGGCAATTAATGAATACGCAATAGAACCCAGGGTATTTGCAAATAAGAAGAAAAATGCCAGGGGGGAATAAGCAGTTGCCATAGCTACAAAAGCTTCCACTAATCCGGCGATAATACCTGCCGGTTGTTTGTACATCAAAACTATTAAGCCCGTAAAAAATGCCCAGCTGGTTCCGTTAAGCAGCAAAAGGGTCGGATCTAAGATACCGTCGATTCGCCCTGTTACCTGGTCCATAATCAGAAATACAATACCGATAATAACAGCTCCCACAAGTGCTTTGGTGTCAGTCCTCAACAATTTTTCTTTCACTTTATTCTCCTCCCTATAATATCTTGATATTTTCTTTAGATATCTCGTATTTTCATAGAATTCCTAGCTAACCAAATTAGCTCACCACGGATAGAATTCGCATAAAATGTCTAATTCGGAGAAATTGGATATGGCAAAGCCAACGTCTACTATTTGTGGATATGTTGGCCGTTGTAAACCCATGATTCTCACGGTGGTAAACCTCCCATGTCTAACAGGGTCAAGATTATAAATCTGCCCTAAATTCCTTCGTTCCACCTATCCATGATTGGGTGTCAGTTATGCTCCTCTACCGAGTCCTTGCTCTAATGGAAAAATATGCGACTGACTACCAGCTCTTTTGTTTTGCTAGGTTACCTGGATTGCTCGCTTCTGTGGTGACGCTTTAACCCACAGATCGTTTGTTTCTTATGGTTTCGCTGCTATTCTAATTACGCTGCTAAATGCTCAACTGGACGATGAATGTCCTTAATTAGCTTTTCTGGATCGTATTCTGTACCTTTTGTTAATATTGCATAGAACACCCGAATTAGTTTACAGCTTAAGGCAATTAGTGATTGTTTCTTCTTCAGGGGATTCTTGATCCTTGTTGTGTAGTAGTTGTGTATCTCTGCAAACTCTGCGTTTTTTGCGACTAGCGGCATCACTGCTTGAAATAGGATTGCCCTCAGTCGTGCGCGGCCGCGCTTACTGATCGTGGTCTGTCCCTTGTGCTTACCTGAGCTGCTTTCTCGTAAGGCTAAGCCCGCAAGCTTTTGGATCTGCTTTGGAGAATTAAAGCGTCTAATATCTCCAACTTCGGAGAGAAAGCCTGCCACGGTAACAAGGCCAACACCTTTAATTTCAAGTAACTTCGCTACTTCTGGTATCTGACGGCACAACTCATCGATGGTTTCTATGACTGCCTGATATTGTGCTGTTTTAGTGTGATAGTCTTGGAGTAATAGCTGAATTTCCATTCGGGAACAAGACTCTCCTTCGGTGCAACCAATGCTCTTCTGAGCAGCTTCATACAGGCTCTTAGCCCTTTTCATTCCGACTGCTCTCAACTTGTTGTCTCTCCAAATTCGGTTTATTCCTTCTACTCCAAGTCTTTTGATATCCCTAGGTTGCGGGGCAACTTGCAGAACCAGCATGCTACTTGTCGCATCAAACTTTCCAAACACCGTTTCATGCTCGGGAAAGTAGATTTTCAGCCACCTCTGAATGCGATTTTTTATACTGCTCATTTCCTTTTGGATGCGCATTCTGCAAGCCATCGCTATTCGCAGTTCTGCATAGATCCCCTCCGGGATATAGGGCTCATTGTATCTCCCCTCGATGACCAGCTTAGCAATTGTTTTGGGGTCCTTAGCATCCGTTTTGCTGGGGTGGTTGTCATCAAGCTCCTTACTACGC
>NZ_LDZY01000013.1 GCF_001029285.1 Desulfosporosinus acididurans | reverse complement strand
ACACGCTCGCCCCCTACGTATTACCGCGGCTGCTGGCACGTAGTTAGCCGGGGCTTCCTCCTTAGGTACCGTCATGTCTCCTCCATATTCCTGAAGAAACCGTTCTTCCCTAAAAACAGTACTTTACAATCCGAAGACCTTCATCATACACGCGGCGTTGCTCCGTCAGACTTTCGTCCATTGCGGAAGATTCCCCACTGCTGCCTCCCGTAGGAGTCTGGGCCGTGTCTCAGTCCCAGTGTGGCCGTTCACCCTCTCAGGCCGGCTACTGATCGTCGCCTTGGTAGGCCTTTACCCCACCAACTAGCTAATCAGACGCGGGTCCATCCATCATCGGCAGCATATTCAGAGGCCGCCTTTCCTTATACGTTGATGCCAACCTATAAGCGTATCCGGTATTAGCCCTCGTTTCCAAGGGTTGTCCCGGTTTGTTGGGTAGGTTACCCACGCGTTACTCACCCGTCCGCCACTAAGATCCTTCTAAGTAAACTTAGAATTCTCTCCGTTCGACTTGCATGTGTTAAGCACGCCGCCAGCGTTCGTCCTGAGCCAGGATCAAACTCTCCAAAAAAGTTATTTCAACTTCCTTAAAGAAGATGATGACTTGCTCATGATTTCATGATTCTTTTGAAACTCTTCCGAGTTTCTCTCATTGGCTGTCTTTGTTGTTTAGTTTTCAAAGACCATGAATTGCTATTATGCTTTTTTAAAGCAGTTAGCAACTTCGAGATGTTTTGTGCCACTTTTGTGGCGCTCAGTTATAGTACCATTATTAGTGTTCTACTGTCAACTATTATTTCACGTAATTTTAAAATATATGCAATCCAATTTATACCATCACTTTGCATCTAATTCTATAACGTTTTTGACACTACCTTCAACAGTCGATTTCTAGTGGCTCAACGAGAAATAATAATAACCCATCTGGCTCGCCGAAGATCATAAAAAAGGCAACCGCTGACACGCATCGTTTTACTCCCAAAAGTATACAACTTGGCCCCTAATAATTGACCTGTAAAATATTAACCTATAAGCAGAGGGAACGTTGAAAGGCCCCATCCTAGTCCAAAAAGAACGCGAAGAAAAATAATTACCGGAACAGGAAGATGAACGGACAAAAACCAGGGCAGTGAAAACTTTCTAACGTCCTTTCGCCAATAACCAAATGGTATATTAAATAAAATCACGAATATCGAAATAAAAAGCCAAATCATAATCTGCTCCTTCGAGAAATTGCCGGTTTTCAATAATCTTTTTTATAAATTATGTTTACGAGATAACTTCTTACAATATACATAAATTATGACTCAAAAAGCAGTAACAGGAGGAGTGTGCTGACGAATGTATCACCGTCCTATAATATTATTAATACGCAAGCCCGTCCTTTTTAGTATCACTATAGTTATAATGTTGGTCATAATCGGTACCGGCACTTTAAAGTTTAAGGCAGCACTTTCGCAGAGCCTTAAAAACAAAGTCATTGTAATTGATCCCGGACACGGAGGCGCTGATCCAGGCGCGCATAATACAGGCGTAAAGGAAAAAGATGTTAATTTAGATGTATCACTTCGACTGCGCAAAGTATTAGAATCCGAAGGATGCACAGTCATTCTAACTCGTGATGTCGATAAAGACTTTTATAATCCCGGTCAATATCAAGGGCGGGCTGCTAAACGCATAGATTTAAATCATAGAATTAGTCTGGCTTCGTCGAATAATGCGGACTTGTTCATCAGTATCCATGCAAATAGTTTCCCAAGACGAAACACTTATGGAATGGAAACCTATTATCATCAAAAATCACCGTCCGGAAAAATCTTAGCTGAGAATATTCAGGAACATCTCACCCAATTGCAGCTTGATAATAAACGAAAAGCAAAAGCAGGTGATTATTACCTGCTTAATCAAACAAAAATGCCCGCAGTTATAGTAGAAGTAGGATTCATTTCTAATCCAAGGGAACGAAAACTTTTATTAACTGGCGACTACCGTGACTCAATTGCCAAGGCAATTGCAGACGGCATTAAAAGCTATTTCGAAACACCTAAAGAAATACGTGAAATTAGTGAAGGCATTCAAAGTGTCACAAGTCAAGAAGGCCCTGCTCCAATAAGTAAGGATACTTATAAGGTCTATTTTTCAAAAGCCAGTCTGGACGGTTTAAGTCCTGAAGAAAGAAGCTTTAACCCTTCAGTTTGGAACAAGTTAACCCTGACTCAAAAAGCAGATCTCATTTTAAAAGACTTGATTAAAGGCCCGACCTCACCCGATCATCTTTCTACGCTTTCACCAAAAACCAAGGTACTTTCAGTCTCTTTAAATAATAATATCCTCAACTTAAACTTCAGCAAGGATATACGCGAAAACTTTTCGGGCAGTGCTTTAGAGGAGGACATTGCCGTTAAATCTATAGTTTGGTCTATGACCCAATTGCCTGGAGTTAAAGGAGTGACTATTTCAATCGAGGGGAATTATGGTGATTCGATCGGTGGCCACGTTATCTTTGATCATATGTTGAATCCTCGCTCGTAATTTTCTTAGATTCACTTTGATCAGCAAAAGCCCGTTAAGTCTATCATTGTAACAATAGTTTCGATTCAACGAGTTTACTCTAAAGATCAAACAGAATCTGTTATATAATATTGTAAATATGTAGGATTCTTTTAAAACAGATATTGCCTTTTCAAACATCTGTAGTATAATAATAGTAGCAAATAGGTTCTGTATAAGAGGAGGCTGAAGCATGCCATTGATTCTATTAAATGATAGTACTCCATCATCGAATAAACCTATTTTGTACCCTCCTACCTGTTCACAATGTCCTGATCGCGGCAACTGCAGCCAATGCATTGCTTTTTGATTTTCTCTTTAAGACACATGCTTAACTCCACTTTTCATACACCTTTTTTATACCCCTTCTTTGTTCAGCCAGCTTTGCTGGCCTTTTTTTGTTCACTTCAAACAGAAAAGCCCGGGGATCTTAAGTTCTTAAGTCTTTTCCCGAGCTTCTGAATTTTTTTATCTTCGTTTAAACCCCCGATGTTCAACTATAGCTGAACGAGTTCACTCCAAGTAGATCATGAATCTGATCTAAACAATTTTGCCACTCTAAAATCGACATGGTCCAATTCTTAAAAGGATTTAGATTAGATATTGGATTGGATCAGCTCACCGTAGGTTCTTGTGGCTGAGCATAGAATTCAATCTCATAACGCTCACTTAACCATTTTGCTTTCCAATCATCTAATAATAAAACGGCATAATTTTCGTCTTTATCTAATACAACCGTACTCATACTTGATTCAGATAACAGCTTAACTGTTTTTTCATTTTTATCAATCCAGCGTACAATTTCGTATGGGAGGTGTTGGATATTCACCTTAACTCCATACTCCTCCCGCAGACGGTATTCTAGGACTTCGAATTGTAATTGCCCTACTACTCCAATAATAGGAGCCTCTACTCCTACATGGAGATCCCGAAAGACATGAATTGCCCCTTCTTCTTGCAATTCCTGAATTCCTTTAATGAATTGTTTGCGTTTCAAAGCATTAGCAATGTTAATACGTGCAAAATTTTCAGGACTGAAGAAGGGCATGGCTTCAAACTGAAGTCCATCTTTTTCGGTTAAGACGTCACCTATGCGCAAAAGACCACTATCATGAACTCCAATAATGTCCCCAGCATAGGCCTCATCAAGAATTGTCCGTTCTTGAGCAAATAATTGCTGCGGCTGAGCAAGTCTAAGTCGGCGGTGAGATCGTGTATGAATAACATTCATCCCTCGTTCATATCGCCCCGAACAGATCCGAATAAAGGCAATCCGGTCACGATGCTGAGCATTCATATTTGCTTGGATTTTAAAAATATATCCTGAAAAGGTTTCGGTCTCCGGTGCCAATATTCCCTGATTGGTACTCCGAGGTTGAGGTGCCGGCGCTAAGTTTAAAAAACTATGGAGGAAATTTGGAACTCCAAAGTTATTAAGCGCACTTCCGAAAAACACAGGAGTAACCTCTCCGCGATCCACACGGTCTTGAGAAAACGTATTCCCTGCTAAGTCTAAAAGTTCAATTTCATCGTGTAATTGTTTAAGCAGGTCTTCCCCAATACCTTCTCGCACAATTGGATCGTTGATGTCCCCAGAAACAGGTGGTTTGGAGCTTTTCTTGCCGCCTCCTGAAGTAAAACGTTCAACCATACCAGTTTGCCGATCATAAATTCCTTTAAAATCCTGGCCCATCCCAATAGGCCAATTCATAGCATAGGATTCAATGCCTAAAACTTTTTCCACTTCATCCATTAAATCAAGAGGGTCTTTGGCTTCGCGATCAAATTTATTGACAAAGGTAAAAATAGGAATGCCTCTTTGCCGGCAGACATGAAACAGCTTTTTAGTTTGGGCCTCAATTCCTTTAGCGGCATCGATTAACATAACTGCACTATCTGCAGCTGTTAAGGTACGATATGTGTCTTCGCTGAAATCTTGGTGCCCCGGGGTATCTAAAATATTAATAACATAACCCTGATATTTGAATTGGAGGGCACTTGAAGTAATGGAAATTCCCCTTTGCCGCTCGAGCTCCATCCAATCTGAAGTAGCATAACGCTCCGCTTTGCGGGCTTTAACAGAGCCGGCCTCATGAATTGCACCTCCGAAGAGAAGCAGTTTTTCTGTTAGAGTAGTCTTACCGGCATCAGGGTGTGATATAATGGCGAAGGTCTTACGAGAACTAATTTCCTCTCTTAAATTCGCTTGATTCAATGTCTTTAACTCCTTAATCTGTTCTACCTTTTTTGAATTACAATTATCACTGGGCTGGCTTCAAGGCAAATAACGAATAAAATTAACCTTTGTCACCCTTAAAGGGTTTTGCAAACAATTTTATGGAATCATCTCAAATTGATATTATATCATGATTTATCAATAATCCTCAAATGAAACTTAATTCGTACAAACTATATATTTCTATTCACTGTACCTATTATTACTTCTTCTATTATCATTACTGTTTTGAAATTTTTACCTTCGATTTAGGTATACAATAAATAAGTGTCCTCAATCTACTTTCCGTGATTGAGGACACTTTCGCTTAACTGCTTTGGAATTCTAAGAAATGATTGTTTCTCTTAACTAAGATTTATTGCGTATGATCTGTTATCCATTGTTGACCGGCATAATTTAAAGGCAAAGTTCTGACATCTTCCCAAACTAGATCTTCAACGCTAAGCATCCTTAAATCAAATTCTTTAAAATACTGGCCACAAAGTTCACAAGTTACTAATTCAACTCCTGGATATTCTTTTGACAGCAAATAGTTTTGTGAACTCGCTTCTTCCCTACCGCATAAAATACATCCGACTCTCATCGTTGGCCATTCCTGGCCACAGAAGATACAGTGCAGCAAGCGCTTTCCATGAGGGGGTATTAACACAGAAATTACGGCATTTTCTCCACAGATAGGACAGCATGTTTCAATCCCTTGCCTTTCCTCTTCTTCTTTCATAAAATTTTGATCTTCTGCCTGAGAAGTGACCGTTAGTCGAGCTAACTGGGCTAAACCACTCAGAGCTAATTGAAGAGTACTTTGAAGCCAAGGTTCTTGAATTCCTCGTCCTTCTTTGAAATTTTGCCAGACGTCCTTCAAGACCGACTCTGGCACTTCCTCTTCCATAACCCGATTTAACCTCGCCCAAAGTTCTAATATCGCTGCTCCCGGCAAATTTACCAAAGGATAGTACGGAGGAGACTCCTCAGGCTTTAGTTTTTTCGACCAAAATGCTCCTCGTTCTTCCTGCCATACTTTGATCTCTCGCTTAAGTAAACGATAAGTTTGATAAGCTTCCTCTATGTCATTTTCCTCTTCTGTGTTTAGCGTCCTTTTTGGCTTATTCATTGACGGTTCTCTCCAATGCTAACAGTTTAAGATCGTTGTCATAATTTTTGTTGTTGGTTTTGAACCCGTTCATACCACAGAGCATGATGAGCGCGAGCAAACTTAGCAGACACATACCCGCTAAACATCCCCGGCAAAGCGGCCCGTGAATCAGGATGTAATACTCCCAAATAAATGTGCCCGAGTGATGCTGCCACCATCATAAACATTGATAAATCATGAACAGGGTATGCCCAACGGACTAACCCGGCAGGAAACCAAGGAGCCATCCACATCACAACTCCGCTTAAGGTGATAAAAAAGGAACCAAAGATCGTAATCAAGGAGTTGATTTTTTCTCCCCCATTATACTTATCCTGTGGAGGATAATCACCATGTCCGCCAAAGAACTCTTTAGGAAATGCCCGAACATGCTGCCAGTCCGATTTCGTAAATTTAAAGACGGATTTCAGCCATTCCCAATGGTGACTGGGATTTCCTACAACAAACATTAAACCTACAATTACTACAAATACGATAGCAGCCCCCCGATGTATCAACCGGGCAATTTGTATGCCTCCGAATACATTCATGATGGGCTGAAATGATGGGTTTAGAATTCCAAGACCCGTGAAAAGTAAAAGAAAAAAAGCAAGAGCATGTACCCAGTGGCTGATTCGCTCACCCTTAGTAAATCGCAGTATTTTAGGTGATTGGCTTTCCTTCTTCTTTGTTTGAGTATTAATGCCCATTAGTCTCCCCCCATTTTATACTCTCTTCGACTCGATGAATTTACTTGAGTTTTAATCGTCTTTAGAACGATATGAACCCTTGACAATATTGGCAAAAACACCGATTACAACTGCAGCTGCCGCTCCTCCCACCGCGATTCCACCTACGGGACGAACAACATCTTTCCAGAGCGTCAAGGAAAGCGGAATCGTCGGATTAACAGGAAGGCCATAGACTTCTGGGCGATCCATGAGAAGATAGACGTAAGTTGTCCCGCCCATTTCCTTTTCTCCATAGAGTTGAGCCTGCGGATGAGTTTTTTGTACTTCGCTGAGACGATTTTTCGCTTGCCCAAGGAGGTCTGAATAATCCCCAAACATTAACGCACCAGTTTGGCACGTTTGCACACAAGCAGGTTTTAAATTGTTTTCGACTCGGTCAATACATCCGGTACATTTAAATGATTTCTGCAGAGTTTGGTCAACCTTCGGAACACCAAAAGGACAGTTTTCGGTGCAATATCCGCAGCCAATACACTTTTTATGATCTATAACGACAAACCCGGATTCGGTCTGCCTGATAGCTTTTGAGGAACATGCCTTTAGGCAAGCCGGATCTCCACAATGAAAACATTGTGCTTTGCGCATCAAGAAATTCATAGTTTGATCTTTATATTTCTCGATAAAGGTTACATAAGTCCATGTCTTTGGAC
Source organism: Desulfosporosinus acididurans (assembly GCF_001029285.1). GTDB lineage: Bacteria > Bacillota > Desulfitobacteriia > Desulfitobacteriales > Desulfitobacteriaceae > Desulfosporosinus > Desulfosporosinus acididurans. The sequence continues at coordinate 129,378 of NZ_LDZY01000013.1, read as the reverse complement.
TGAAATCCTTTTGAGTTTGATAGCTTGTGACCAGCTGAGTCTTCTCGGCAGGAAGCTCATTCCATTCCTTGCAGGCAACAGTACAGGCTTTACACCCCGTACATTTCGAAGTATCAACGAGTATCATTTTTCTGGTCATCGCTAAGCCCTCCTTACATTAACTAAGCAGACCTTATACTCTGGTGTTCCCGCTCCGGGATCCAGGGCAGCAATTGTCAACTCATTAGTGCTTGGTCCAGGACTTAGGCTTGCAAATCCCCAGCTCCAAGGCATGCCGATGGTTTCAGTTTCTTTGCCGTTCACCTTATAAGTCTGTAAGCGATCTGTGACAAGAGCTCGTACTGTGACCTTTCCCCGGGCAGAAGAGACTTCAACCATATCGCCTTCTTTGATGCCGATCTTTTGGGCTAAATTTTTACTGAGCTCTGCAAAAGGTTCCGGCATAAGTTCATTGAGCCAGGGGATATTGCGGGTGATTCCTCCGGCACAGAAATGTTCCACAACTCCATACGTTGTTAAAACGTGCGGAAAATCATTGGCTTTACCCATTTTTTGTATTTCAGGAGACGATGAAAGAATTAAAGCTACAGGGCTTTTAGATACCTTTGGATGTAATAGATTATCGGTCGGACTTTCCGTCGGTTCATAGAATTCCGGCATAGGTCCATCGACGCATAACCCCGCAGGGCGCACTCCAATAGCCGGTAAACCATCAGCAGAGGGAACTACCGGTAAACCGCTCATATAATTAGCTGCAAATAACCGCCCTGCACCTTCCGGATTCATTCGAAAACTTTGCTTTCCTTCAGGTGTATCAGGACCCTTCGTCTTGTCGACAACATCCGGGCCATCATTTCCAGACCAAACATTATTGGCTGCATCCCACCAAATTAACTTGCGTTTATCATCAACCGGCTGTCCCTTTTCATCACAGGAGGCGCGGTTATACAGTATACGAATATTTCCCGGCCAAGCAAAACTCCAATCTTTATAAAGCCCTAGCCCGGTAGAATCAGAATTTTTACGTCGTGCCGCCAGATTTCCATTACCAGTTACGCCTGCATATATCCAACAACCCGTAGAGACAGTACCGACTGACGCTTTCAAATAATCTGCCAAGGATTGCGTCAGCTTTCCATTGGTCTCATCATAGCCATTAAGCTCTTGAAGAACTTTTAAAGCACTTGCTTCTTCGCCATAATCCCAGCGAGCGTTCAATATAGGAGCATCTTTGGCGTCTGTACTTCCGTCATAAAGTTTACGAATCCTTTTGAAAAGTGAATCAAGAATTTCCAGATCCGGCTTAGCCTCCCCCAACGGCTTAAGGGCAGCATTTTTCCATTGAATCCAACGAGAAGAATTTGTTAAAGTCCCATCTTTTTCATAAACGAAAGCGGCCGGGAACATAATTACTTCTGTATTGATATCTGCAGGTTTAACCCCGGGCTCTCGCCAAAACTGCGCTGTCTCAACTTCAAAGAGATCAGAAACGACCAGCATATCCAGCTTTGTCAATGCCGAACGAACCAATTGACGATTAGGTATAGAAACTAAGGAATTGGAACCAAAGTTGAAGGCCAATTTAAATTGCCCTTTATCCATCATTTCAAAAAGTTTAACCATTGAAGCATTTACGGAAGGATTAATTTTCGGCAGATAGCTGAAGGCAAAGTCATTATCTTTCCTGGCATGCTCACCAAACCAAGCTTTTAGAAGCGCTACCAAAGGTTTTTCCTGAACAGACCCATTACGGACTTGATAATCTCGAATACTCTGATCCGTATTGATAGGATGCGGTAAATAACCTGGCAAGTTATTAAATAAGTTTGCCATATCCGTTGAGCCTTGGACATTAGGCTCACCACGCAGAGCATTAATTCCTCCGCCTGCCTTGCCGATATTGCCTAATAGTAACTGAATCACAGCGTAGGCTCGAATTCCTTGAGTACCCGTAGTGTGCTGGGTCATACCTAAGGCATAAAGAATTGTTCCCGGCTTTCCTTCACAAAATGTGTCAGCAATTTGTTTTATTTTTACAGCAGGAATCCCGGTTATTTTTTCAGCGGTTTCAAAGGTGTAACGAGAATAATGAGTTTTAAGCTTAGAAAAGACGCTGTCAGGATCCTCAAGAGAATCTGCTTTCAGAGGCTTATTATCAGAACCAAGTTGATACCCCCAACTTGTCACAGCATATTTCCGACTCTTGGCGTCATAACCCGAGAAAACACCGTCCTCAAATTTATAATCCTTCGCTACTTTAAGTAAGGCATTGGTATAATTTAAAACATAATTCCGATCGTATAATTGATTTTCAATAATGTAATTAATTATTGCGCCAAGATACGCAATATCTGTTCCCGGTCTGATTTGAGCAAAGAGGTCTGCCTTGGAAGCAGTCCGAGTGAAACGCGGATCAACGACAATCATCTTGGCTCCCTTTTCCTTCGCCCGATTGATCCACTTCATGGCAATCGGGTGATTTTCCGCGCAGTTGCTGCCGGCAATTAAAAAAACCTCGGCGTTTTGCAAATCAGACCAGGAATTTGTCATCGCACCCCTGCCAAATGAAGGTGACAAACTTGCCACCGTGGGAGCGTGTCATATTCTGGCCTGATGCTCATTATAGGGAGTACCAATAATTCGACAAAACTTGGAAATTAGATATGACTCTTCATTATCCACTTCGGCTGAACCTAAGAAGGCAATTCCTTCAGCACGATTTACGGACAGCAGATCACGTTGTCCCGTTTTAGCATTAATAATCTCATCATTGGCCTTCCAAGTAGCCTCCCTAACTTCTTTTGTTTTTTGAGCCACCCGGTTTAAGGCATCTTCCCAGGAAATTTCTTCCCAGTGATCAGACCCTGGGGCCCGGCGTCTTGGTTTCGTGACCCGATTTGGCGAGTAGGCAACACTCAGTAAGCTCGCAGCTTTAGGGCAAAGAGCTCCTTCATTAGTCGGATGATCCGGATCTCCTTCAAGATGAATCAGCTTTCCCTCTTTAACATATAAGAGCATCCCACATCCACCCGAGCAAAAATGGCATATGCTCGGAATTTTTTTACTTCCCTCAAGTTTCAGGACAAATCCCTTAGCTTCGGCAATCGTCGGATCAAAACCCAAACCCGAAGCCAAGGCAGCAATAGAGAGCCCTGAAAGCTTAAGGAAACCACGGCGAGAAACATCCATACCTTCTTTCCTCCTCTGATTAATCTTTTTATTAAACATACCTACAGCTCTCCACAAAAATTTCAGCAATAGGAAATGCCTAATACGTTTAGTTTAAAGATTATGTTATATTTTCCAATATAGAATATTCCAAATATTCTACCCCTAAGCTTAACTCTCTTTTTCTCCGATGTCTCCATTATGAACATTATGTAAATAAAAAAAAATTTTGTAACCTAAAAAAGGCGTTGTCAACGCATCTATAATTCGTTAACAAGGCCTTTTTAGCATTTTTACTGCGCAGTCCCAAAATACTCGCAGTAGTTTGTTGGTTTGGCAGACTAGACGCTAAATAATTAATCATTGGTTCAGTTGAAATAGTTTTACTGGTCTTCCAACTGTTCCATACTTCAACTCTGTATCTAAAATTTTTCGTAATTCGAGATAATCTAAATAGCGTCGCACAGTAACCCTAGTTAGTCTTACACCTTCTGCAACCGTTTCAGCTGAAACCGGTTCTGCGGTTTCCGATAAAAACGCAAGAATTTGTTTTAAGGTAATAACATTCAAACCTTTGGGTAATCCCTCTTGCTCCATATTGTAAGTCTTTAATTCCACGTTTTTTTTATAAATCTTTTGTTCTCCTTTATGATTACCATCTTCAGAGTCAGGCTCCCTAAACTCATCATCGAAACCACTGTCATCGGCAGGTCTTATCTCTTCTTTCTCGCGAAACCGTTCTTCTTTGCCTTCCCGGGCAACAGTCACTTTGCTCATTTCATCAGCTATATTACTTAACCGTTCTACCATTTGATTAAAAGCAACTGCTAAATCTCCAATTTCCTTGGGTCCCGTCACATTAACTTTTTCTGTAGAATGACCGGTGGCAACATCTCTTGTTCCCAATGTAATTTCTTTTAAGGGCCGGATAATTACCCTCTGAATGAAGAACCAAGTTAAGATGATTACAAAGAAAGCTAAACCCAACCCTAGCAGACTCAGACGTATTAAGGAATTCACAATAAATGATTGTGTGTAGTTTTTAGATATTCCGACATAAAACATGCCAATGATTTCTCCGTTGCTATCGCGAATCGGCTCATAGGCAGTCTGAAATAACTGTCCGACTACATTTGCTTCTCCGAGATACATTTGGCCATTTTTTAAAACTTTTTGGGCAACAGCATCGGAGACTTTCGTTCCAATAGCTCTTTTTCCATTGCCATCACGAACTGTCGTAGCTGTACGAGTATCACCTAGAAATAAAGTAACCGTATCACCTGTCAACTTAGATAAATGATCCACAAGCTCTGTTCGATAAGATAGTTGAACATCTCCTTTGTAGAGAATTCCAGATTTTATTTCCCAAGGTCCCGGAACGCTGTCATTAATAATTTCCATACATGTTTTCAGATCCGTCTCTGCTTTGACAATAGCTGCGTCAACGGCCCGTTCCCTCATATACCAACCAAAAGTGAAAATGAAACTCGCTGTTAACAGAACTAAGGAACCTAACATAAGTAATAAAATTTGATGTTTTAGAGAACGCATGTCAGTCAATCCCTCCTTAGGGAGATATCAATCCCTATATTCTTCGAGATATTTCCACATATACCCTTCTTTTCCAAGTAAGTATTTTTTTACTTCACTTATTTTACGGTGCAGGAATTAAGACCTTCACGTGGAATTGTTAGGTAACAAACGGCATAATAAGGAGGGTGCTAACCGTGTCTTTATTTCAAGTACTCTATGAAGTTCTTAATCAAAATGGCTGGGATTTTGACTTTGACACTAAGAACGAAATTATTAAACTCGAGATTCGAGGGGTTAACGCTAATTTTCATGCTTTCCTCCTCGTTGATGAAGAGCAGGAATCTTTACTTTGTAACACACATATTAATCAAAAAATCCCTTATGCCAAACGTCTCGAAGTATGTGATTTCATGAGTCGTGTCAATTATGAACTCGCGAACGGTAATTTTGAAATGGATATGGATAATGGAGAAATCCGTTTTAGAACCTTCTTGGACCTTGCTGATGCCGAACCCTCCAAGGATCAAATACTTAATATAGTCTGGAATGGAGTTCTCGGTTTTGATACGTATTATCCAGGCTTGATGAAACTTGTTTATGAAAATTATAGTGCCGAAGAAGCCGTTGCCTATTGCAGCGAAGAAAATCGACGAACAGAAGACTGACTACTTTATCTCTATGAGAGACAACATTTAAAAAGAGAGTGGCAATTTTGCCACTCTCTTTACTTTATGCCGCCAAAGGCACAATATAAACAAGCATCATAATAAAATGCACCAAACTGCCTACAGCAATAAAAAGGTGAAATATTTCGTGGAATCCAAATCGTTTAGGAAAAAAGTCAAATATTTTTGTCGCATAAATTACTGCACCTAGGGTGTAGACCACACCACCCACAGCCATAAGGATAATTGCCCCTTCCGGAAGATGGCGAATAAGCTGTAAAAAAGGTACCAAGGCAATCCAGCCAAGAGATACATAAAATGTTGTTGAAACATAACGCGGGGCGTGAATAAGCCATAATTTCAGGATCATTCCAATTAACGCCAAAGTCCAAACTGATATAAGCATAACCCACCGCCAGGAACCATCGAGGCCGAAATAAAAAACCGGTGTGTAAGAACCTGCAATAAGGAAGTAGATAGCAATATGGTCAATCTTTTTTAAGAGAAGCTCCTTTTGCGGTGTTGTTCTGACCCAATGATACACTGAACTTGCTCCATAAAGGGCAATCACACTCAAGCCATATATTGTCATAGTAATCAACTTAGAGATACTGTCTTTACAGTTAATGATCAAGCAAAATAAACCGATAATGGCAGCTATAAATGGAACAAAATGTGTCCAAGTATTAACCGGTTCTTTCATCTTGAAACTCATGTTGAAAGCCTCCCGAACATTTCTTTCTCTTGGTATTTCTTCTATACTTAATTTTAAACCTTATGAAAACCAAAATCAATTACTACGAAAGCGCGTTGATTTGTAAAAAGGGAAGCAATATATATTGTAGCAATAATTACCTGAGTATTTAAAGCCAACTAAGCCATAATAAGAATGTTCCAGTACACAAACACATTTTAAAAGGAGGGTTCCTATCATGGCAGGAGAAAGAAACACAAACACACCAGCAGCTCAAGGCGCTTCACAACAATTAGATCAGTTCAAGTATGAAGTTGCAAATGAAATGGGACTCCAACTAGGTGGTGACCGTACCAGCCGCGAAAATGGTTCTGTTGGCGGTCAAATGACCAAACGTATGATTCAATTCGCTGAAGAACATCTCAAAGGCGGAGCAAAAATCTAACGTTAATCAGTTGCATAGCATCTAACATAAGAAGGATATCGTATGATATCCTTCTTATTAATTTAATTGGAGTAAAGTAAACCAACACTGATCTCAGCATAGCACGAAGTATTTAAAGAGGACCATTAAAAGGAGCTATATGCCCCTATTTAATGGTCCCATCCGTTTCTTCCAAATGCTTTTTCTTTGAAGCCAATTTTGACTTAACATCTTTAATTTGATGAGCAGAAAGTTCTTCGGAATTTTCCTCCAGAAACTCTTCATTTTTATGGATATTTTTTAAGGTTAATTCCAGCTTTTTTAAATCCTCAAATTTATTTTTATTGCCATCATTTCTTGGCATGCTCTTCACCTCGAAACTATTTTGTCCAAAACAAAAGGATTCATGCCAGATAAACAGCTAATGAGATATAGGAATTACAAAAGTCTAGCTCTTTTAATGCCCTTTTCGCCAAATTTTTGGTTAACGGCATCAATTACCTTAGCTAAGGCCTCCAATTTCTCGTCCGACTCTGAAAATAATGAGAGTTGCCTTTCACATTTTGAAGATAAATTATTGATAGTAACTCCGAGCAAGCGTATTGAACTTTTTAGAGAAACATTCCTTAACAGAATGCGAGCTTCTTGGAAGATCTTCTCATCAAGATCCGTGGCTTGATCTAACGTTTGGGAACGCGATACCGTTTTAAAATCATCATAGCGTAGTTTTAGGGTTACGGTTTTACCTTTTAAACCCTCTTTTCGCAGTCGTCGCCCAACATCAACAGCAAGCTCTAATAAAGTAGTCTCCAAAGCGTCCCTATCAATTACATCGACTGAAAAAGTAGTTTCCCGACCGATAGATTTGACATCCCTCTCAGGTTCAATGGGCCGTTCATCAATACCTCGGGCTAACTGATACAGCTGATTTCCTAATACTCCAAATTGCTGAATTAAATATCCCAGCTCTAAATGGCGCAAATCTTTAATCGTTTTAATATTCAATTTATGTAATTGCTCGGAAGTTCTTTGCCCCACTCCCCAAAGTCGTTCTATCGACAGAGGATCCAAAAATTCCTGGATCTTATTGGGTTGAACAAAGACAAAACCATTAGGTTTTTGTAAATCGGAAGCTAATTTTGCCAAAAATTTATTCCAAGCAATACCTACAGAAGCGGTTAAGCAGAGTTCCTCTTTAATGCGTTGTTTAATTTGCCAAGCAATAGAATCTACTGATCCAAATAAGCTTGTAGACCCTGTTACGTCTAAAAAAGCCTCATCTAAAGACAGAGGCTCTACTAATGGCGTATAGGTCAAAAAAATCTCCCGGATCTGTAAAGAGACTTTTTTATATTTCGGCATATTTACTGGTAAAAATATAGCCTGAGGACAACGACGATAGGCTTCTGCCATGGGCATAGCAGAATGTATGCCGAATTTTCGGGCTTCGTAAGACGCTGTTGAAACAACGCTCCGACTATTAGGCTTACCGCCGACAACTACCGGTTTTCCTAATAAGGAGGGATCATCTCGTTGCTCTACTGAGGCATAAAAGGCATCCATATCGACATGGATTAGTTTACGTAAGCCTGTCCAATCTTTACAGGTATCACTATGATTTAAAGGCTTATCGCCAGTTACGCTTGTCACTAGCATCACCTTTCCTAATTTTATATCTCAGCAGGAAGTTTGTTTGCCTTCCATTCTCTAAAACAAACAATGCTGGATAATAGCATAATCAAAGAATCTCTCATGATATAATAAACAGTTATCTTTTCAGGTCCGCTGAAACCAAAACATCCACACCCATAGGGCAGAACATTGCTATAATTAAGAAGGGTTTGGATCAAGAAAAATAAGGAAAGCAGCAATAAGAACGTACTCGAATACTTTCCTTGCCAATTGACCCCTAAAGCTAAACCGGACAAAATTTCCAGCCAAGGAAAGACGATTGCAATTAATAATGCTGCCATCCCCGGCAAAAAGGGGTAATAAGCTAGAATTGTAACTTTAAAAAGATATAAATTCAAAAGTTTTGATCCCCCAGCATATATGTAAATTCCAGCAAGTAACAATCTTAAAAAAATCACATTGCTCCTCCTGTTTCTTGAAAAAACTCTACATAATCGTTAAGGTTTCCAAAGCCCCCGGTAATACCTTTAACTAACTTATGATCATTATACACATAAATTGTGGGTGTTCCTTGTATTTGATATTGTTTTCGCAAGGCCTCATATTTTTGAACATCAACTTTTACAATATTTTTAACTGCAAGTTTTTTAACGGCTTCCTTTAGGTAAGGTTCTGTTTTAATACACTGTTCGCAAATCGGAGAGTAAAAATAAACGTAAAAATTATCACCATTATCAATTTTCTGTTGTAATTGATTGGGACTAATCTCTGTCATCTGGTCTTTTTGAAACATTCGTGACTGCCATGAATAAATCCCAACAGATAACAAGATTCCTACCACGAATATCATAAAAAACAACTTCTTCATTACGCTAAAACATTCCTTTCGCTTCGCGCTTAAGGCAGAAATGCCCATAGGACACTTTCGTCACCGAAACCCCGATGTTTAGCTTTAACTGAACGAGTTCACTCTATAAACCCTCTGTTTCTCATATTAGCTGCGTTACAAAACAAACCCATCCCTGTCTTCATTTTCCTGAAATCAAGTTTTTCATAAAACCCTTCTTTCCCCGGTGCTGCATATAAGATAATGTTACAGTTGGGAAGCAAATCTTTTATAGTGCTCACAATCATCCTTCCTATCCCTCGACCCTGATATGCAGGCAATATTGCCAAATCATACAGAGCGGCCTGATATGTCCCATCGGAAATTACCCGGCCAAAACCAACGAGTTTTTCGTCATCAAACACAAATACTGCTGTATGACTATTCTCAAAGGCCTTCTTATGAATTTCTGGCACATAACTTGCCATTCCAACTAATTTTAAAGTCTGTGCTACATTATCCCAGTTAATATTTGAACAGTTACACTGAACTTTCAAACTCATGTATTTCTCACCTCTGTTTCCCCAAATTGCCGAAATATCAATTAAGGGAATTCCTTATCCTGATATTCAATGAAGATTGTTAAATCCCTCTTTATAGTTAAGGACAAATTTTTCCTGTCCTTATAAAAGGCTTGTCATCATAGGATAGTCTTCGTTTTCAATGACTCCGCCGGTTATTGAATGAAGCCCACTGTACAGAAATGCCGATCTAAAAATGGCAGAAGACCCGAATTTATCCCTAATTATATCGATAGTATTATCAACCTTACGTCGTTTGGCAAAATTCTTGCCAAATAAAGAGGTTTGGTAAAAATCGTTTTGACAGAGTTCGGATACACGCAGTCCCATATGTCTGAGAGGCTGATTATCCCATAATTCATCGAAAAGATTACAAGCTATTTCCCAAATTTCATCGGTACAATCGGTAGCATTAAAAAGCTTGCGCTGATGCGAACAGCTATAAAATTCATTAGTTCGAAAGGATATGGATACCAGCCGGGCTAAAAGATTGGCCTGACGCAGCCGGGCACTTACGGATTCAACAAGAGAAAGCATAACAAGATGAGCATTTCTTCGATCCTCTACATCAAAGGGAATAGTAGTTGAGTTGCCCATACCCTTTACTGCAAAGGAACCACCCTTTCGGACAGGTGAATAATCAAGACCGTTGGCATAATTCCAAATTAGAACCCCGTGGGATTTGAGAAATAGCTTAATCAGTTTCAAGTCAAAATTAGCCAATTCTCCGATCGTTCGAATTCCCCGGGATCTAAGCTTTTTAGAAGTTGCTCTTCCAACCATGAAAAGTTCCTCAATCGGCAGAGGCCACATTTTTGCAGGAACTTCTTGAGGGAAAATAGTATGGACCATATCCGGCTTTTTCAGCTCTCCTGCCATCTTAGCCAATAACTTATTCGTAGAAACTCCAATATTTACGGTAAAACCCAGTTCGTTTCTTATTCGATCCTTGATTTCGTAAGCAGTTTTTATAGGGTCCTTGAAACACAATTCCATTCCGGAAAAATCCAAAAAACATTCATCAACCGAAAAACGTTGGACCACTGGACTATACTCTTGAAGAATCTCAACCATCGCATCACTGCACTGGCGATAAAGGGTATAATTCGGTGGGACAATAATTAACCCTGGACATTTTTGACATGCCGAGTAAAGAGTTTCGCCTGTTTGAATATTAAACTTTTTGGCAGGTATTGATTTTGTAAGCACTATGCCATGACGGGTACTTGGATCACCGCCGACGACTGCTGGAACTGTCCGTAAATCGAGTGAATCACCCTGTTGAAGACGAAACGAAGCTTCCCAAGATAGGTAGGCAGAATTTGCATCAATATGAAAAACGTAGTTTTTGGCCATTATTATAACACCACCCATTAATTTAGAGCCTACCACGAATAGCACATTTATTTGTCTTAGTCGAACCTATGTTCTAATTATAACCATGCGCAATGGAAATATCAACAGCAGAGTGCTTTGAGCCGGAGGTTGACATGGAAAGAATAAACGTTTAGTATTTTTTATAACAATTAAGGAAAAGAGGCATATATAGTGGAACAGCTAATACCAACCAGAGAACAAGCCTATGATATTTTAACGAAATATAATAAGAGTGACAGCCTGATTACCCATGCTCTCTCTGTGGAAGCTGTAATGCTTCATTTTGCCGATATACTTGGCGAACCTGAAAAAGAAAAGTGGGGCATTATCGGATTATTGCATGATGTTGATTATGAAATGTATCCCGAGCAGCACTGCCTAAAAGCTAAAGAGCTGCTAACAGAACACAACTTGCCTGAAGACTATATCCATGCAGTACAAAGTCATGGTTGGGGTCTATGCTGTGACGTTGAACCTATTCACACAATGGAAAAGATATTATTCACTATTGATGAATTAACTGGCCTAATCGCTGCCACAGCCCTCTTGCGGCCAAGCAAAAGCATTCTTGATCTTGAAGTTAAATCGGTTAAAAAGAAGTGGAAGCAAAAAAGCTTTGCCGCCGGAGTAAACCGCGAAGTCATTGAACAAGGCGCAAAAATGTTAGGCATGGAACTAGACTATATTATCGGAGAGACTATCAAGGGGATGCAAAGTGCGGCAGAAGCTATTGGCTTAAAAGGACAGCTTTAGGATTATTATATATATCACGTATATATCCCGCACAGCTCATAATTTCAGACTCCATTTCAGAGACCTTTTGATTAAAAAAACTAAAACAAAGCCATGCATAAATAGTGGTTTAAATCATCCACTTAAATGCATGGTTTTATTTATGAAAAAGCATAACAAGAAAGCAAAAAGATTCATGGCCTTTTCATGAATCTTTTATAAAGCGAGCAATATTATCACATTCTTATTCTGATAAAATAATCCTTATACTAAAAGTATCTTACTTGTCCCCTTCTTCCGGGACAATACAAATCATTGAAAACAATTCCCCGCCTCGATTGGAAAATTGGTGAAGAGCGTTTTCCGGAACATAAGCGTAAGAACCTGCCTCAACTTCATGATCTACCCCATCGAGATGAAGAATTCCCTTCCCCCGGACAATATAGTTAATATGAGGCCAAGGGTGACTATGTTTAGGAGTATATCCTTCTGCTTCCAGATCAAAAAGCCGCATAACATACCCTTCCCAGCCTTCACGCGGGGATACAAGCACTTTTTTATAGACATTTTTTACGGCATCACCTTCAAGTTTAATTCTCAAAGCATCTTTTTCTTGAGCAACAATCATGAGATCTCCTCCTCAAATATTCTGATCTTCTACTAGATTCTACCTTTGAGTTTGAATTCCTCTATAAGCTTAAAACATTGGCTGTATTTTCTATAATACTTCGAAGATTCCCCGTCCAAGGCAACTTCCAATGGTTTGTCTTTAAACTACAATTATGCTATAAGTTAATTATCCTTGGAGAATTTTTCGCAAATATTATAGTCAATACTATGTTTACACAAATTTTACCCCTAAAAACCTTTGTTCCTTTGTTTTTCACAAACTTACCTTAGCTGCTTTTGCAATTCACTGTGACTTGAATGGGAGGAATATCATGAACAAAATGTACACTTCAAAGGAAATCAGCAACTATACTTCAGACCTGAACGCTGATTTCGGCGAACCTAAGACTATACTCTATCCCTATCACATCGTCTGTCAGGAATGTAATAAAACCATCTTTTTTTCTGGAATAACTGATCAAAAAACTTACGTACTTTGTGATCGATGTGCACATCTTCAGTGATAATTCTAGATCACTGGCTCTAGTTGAGTTCTGACAAAACTAATAAATTCCCTTGCAGCAAACTTCAGGTAAGTATTCCTCCGCCAAATGAATGCCAAGTAACGAGGAATACCAGGCGGTGCCAAAGGGATAACCTTTATACGCGAAGAATCCAAGTTTTTGCATATACTATCCGGCAAAAAAGCGACTCCTAGGTTGTCGGCTACCATTTCACTAATAAAATCCCATTGCGAACTTTCATAAAGCACGTTGGGATTAAAGCCTGCTTTCTGGCAGGCTTCCTTTATGTGATAGTATAGGGCAAAGTTTTCTGGATAAAAAATAAACGTTTCTTCTTTCAATTCTTCTAAGCTCACTTCATGACTGCTTGCTAAGTGGTGTTTCGGATGGACCAGTAACTTCAAATGCTCTTCGACGACTGGAAGACATTCAAAAACGTCTTCACTAACGGGCAAAACGACGATTCCCAGATCAATATCACCTGCGGAAATAGAATGTTCAACTTCTCGCGCACCATTTTCCAAAATCTGAATCGTTATGTGCGGATGCAGTTTCTGAAATTCCGCTATAATCCTTGAAATAAAGTTATAACCAATCATAGGGAGAAGACCCATTCTTATATATCCTTTTCGAACTTGCCGTACGTCGTCTAATTCGGCTTCGAGGCTTTCCATGGATTGAACAATGTTTAGCGCATGTCTGTAGACGACTTCTCCTATATCGGTTAGTTCAACTTTTTTAGTTGTCCGTTCTAACAAAGTGGCTCCCAATTCGTCTTCCATACCTTTGATCATCTTACTGATAGTAGGCTGAGTAATATGAAGGGATTCCCCTGCCTTAGAAAAACCCTTGCGCTTTACAACCTCAGCGAAATAAACTAATTGGCGAATATCCATCGATATATCCTCCTCTTGGTTTCGTTTATATAGATAAAGGGAATCATTTATATGCTATATTTATTTATTCGTCTTGGCAATAAATTATATTCCAACTATGTATTTCACTTATGTATGAAAAGGATTTAAAATAAATACAGAAACCAGGAGATGATAGATATAGTAAAGCAAGGAATACTTTACTATAATTTACAAACAAACATTATCAAGTAATTAACGTTTGGTATGTAGAAAAAAGGAGGGTATATATAATGAAAAAACAGCTTTTAATGTACGTCATGGGTTGCCCTGTATATGTTGACGTTAAGGAATCGAAGGAAACATTAGCCAATATTGCAGCGAAGTGAATAAAAACGGCCCTAACTTGAAGGCCGCAGGTATTTACTCCAGAGGAATAACATGCACAAAAAAGCCGGGCTTATTGAGCCTGACTTTTTTTGTGCATTCGTTAGAATTTCCTGTGCTGAGTTAGCAGAGCAACTACCTTGACATTCTTCACATAGCAGCTATGATATGTTTAAAGCTTTACTACCAAAAGAACGTTAATATTGCAGTGAAAGGACGAACTAACCCCTATGAATGTAAAAATTTTCACTTCCCCCGACCCAAGAATTTTGGAAAAAGAAATTAATCAATGGTTAGAGGATAACAGTTGGGTTAAAGTTGTTAATATTGCTCAAAGTACAGGATCAACAACTGTAATTTCAATTTGGTATAATGAACCCAATGTTCCTATCCTTGGCTAATATAGTCTTTTATCTTACTTAAATGTTCACTCTTGCTTGCTCATTATGAGCTATGTACTGTATCTACATTATGAAAGTTATTTCATTTGCTATTAATTCTAGTATTTCAAAGGAGAAGTTTAGGCCTATTTTGCCTAAACTTCTCCTTTATATTTATACTCAGATAAATCATCCCAAAGTCATCCCTACCGCATCAAAACTCATAGTTTTAGGAAATACTAACTTTATACTATGCGTGAATAGTTTTAACGAAGGGATGGTCAGTTATGAAAGTTTCCCTCTTTGCCACCTGTCTGGCGAATGCTCTTTATCCAGACGTTGATCTGACGATGGCAAAAATTCTCACATACTTGGGGCATACCGTTGATGTGCCCGATGGACAAGCCTGCTGCGGGCAAATTGCCTTTAATTCCGGTTATTTCGATGATGCGCGGGAGGTAGCTCGTACACTTATTGATGCCTTTGAGAAGAGCGAAGTTGTCGTCGGACCGAGTGGATCATGCATAGCTATGATTCATCATTACTATCCATTTCTTTTTGAAAATGATCCAGTCTATCTTGCTAAGGCTGAAGACTTGATTCACAAAAGCTATGAATTTACTCAATTCATTGTTGATGTCTTGCAGAAACCCGATTTAGGGGCCAAATATAAGGCCAAAGCCACCTATCATCCTTCCTGTCATGCCACCCGGCTTTTAGAAATCAAGGATGCTCCCCTTACCCTGATTGAACATGTCCAAGATCTTGAACTTCTTCCTTTGCCTGAATCCCAATTGTGTTGTGGTTTTGGCGGGACCTTTTCGGTCAAGATGCCAAAAATTTCCGAAGCCATGGTCGCAGAAAAAGCGGAACACGTTTTAGAGTCAGGAGCTGATTTACTGCTTGGTCTGGATCTGGGCTGCCTCATGAATATCTCCGGTTATCTGGAGAAAATCAATAAACCGATTAAAACCATGCATATTATTCAGTTACTTGGGGAGGGAATGAAGAATGTCCACATATAAACCTATCGTTGAAAAACGAGTCGATAATGCTCTAACCAACAACTTTTTGCGTAAAGCGACTCGGCGAGCCACAGACCGTTTGCGCCATAACAAATACAATGCAGCAGATGAGCTGGGAGATTGGGAGAAGTGGCGCTTGGCCGGGGATACAATTCGTTCTCATGTTATTGCCAATTTGGACTATTATCTCCAACAACTCATAACACAAGTCGAAAAAAACGGGGGCCACGTCCATCTTGCCCAAACCCCTTCTGAAGCCGTTGACATAGTGAGCAGGATTGCCCGCGACCATGGCGCCCAAACAATTATTAAATCGAAATCCATGGTTTCCGAAGAAATTCATCTTAACAAAGTCTTAGAAAAGGACGGCATCAGTGTTGTTGAGACAGACTTGGGAGAATACATACTACAAGTTGCCGGAGAAGTACCTTCTCATATTATCGTTCCTGCTATGCATAAAACCCGCCAACAAGTCGCCGAAATCTTTGAACCTCTCGCTGGCCGCCCTCTTAGTTCAGATACACCCACCCTCACACGGTTTGTGCGGCAGCAAATGCGTCAAAAATTCTTACAGGGTGATATTGGCATCACCGGGTGTAATTTTGCCGTCGCTGAGACAGGCAGTATCACAATGGTTACTAATGAAGGAAACGGGCGCATGGTAAGCACCCTGCCCCGTGTCCAGATTACCCTTATGGGGATGGAGCGCATTGTACCCTCCTTCCGTGAACTCAGCGTCCTGCTGAATCTCCTCGGCCGCAGTGCGACAGGGCAGCGTCTTTCAAGTTATACGACAATCCTTACGCCTCCCAAGCAATCAACCGATCCTGATGGACCAGAAGAATTTCATCTGGTCATTTTAGATCATAACCGTTCTGAAATTCTTGGTGATCCTACCTTCCGCCAGTCCTTAAAATGTATTCGCTGCGGAGCCTGTTTTAACGTTTGCCCCGTTTACCGCCAAATTGGAGGACATGCATATGGATCTGTTTATGCGGGACCGATAGGTTCTGTCATTACGCCCCTTTTGGAAAATGATTGGGAAAAATGGGGGCATCTGCCTTACTTTTCTTCTCTTTGCGGTGCCTGTACCGAAGCCTGTCCCGTGCGTATTCCTCTTCATGACCTTCTGGTTAAACTCAGAGCCCGTAAGACTATGACAGGGCATACTCCGCAAATTGAAAAACGAATATTCCAGGCCTATCGTTATATGTTTACGCATGAAAAAACCTTGCGCCAGGCTCTGCGTCTAGGTGCGAGATTTCAGTTTCCCTTTGTACAGCGTGACCGGATTGTCAGCGGTCCGCCTCCTCTCTCCAATTGGACCAAAAGCAAGACCTTGCCAAAAGTCGCCTCCAAATCCTTTATGTACCTATGGGCCGAAGCAAAGCACAAAGGGACTATCCCTACTCCCAACTCTAAAGAGTAAGTCGAGGTGAGATCAAATGACCAACACAAACGATTTTATTAGTCTCCTGGCCTCAAAACTTGGGCGCTCTACTCCCCAATCAGCTCCAGAACCGGTGGCTTTCAACGTTCCTTCTTTCCAAGTCTCAAGCCAAGAGCGGGTAAGAACCTTTCTAGATAATTGGCAAGCTTTAGGTGGTAAAGGAGCCATTGTGAAATCACCGGATGAAGCGATCCGATGTCTCCAAGAATGGTTCGGCGATCTTTCCTTTGATCAAACCACTAATCAAGGAAGGATAGTAAGCTGGAACTTGCTCCCCGCATTTGCTGAATCCGCGTTTACAACCTTAAACTGGCCGCTGGCCCGCTATTCACAAGCGGCCCCCTCCCCTCAAGACCGACACCAATTAGCTGCGCAGGCCGAGCTTGGCGTAACGGGAGCGGACTGGGGGGTTGCTCTCTCCGGCAGCATCGTAACCAGCAGCAATCCTCAGCGGGGACGGGCCGTCAGCTTACTTCCTCCCCGCCACCTGACGATTATGGAAACGTCAAAAATCAGAAATACTATTGCTGAAATCCTTTCTGAAGTTTCTGTCTTGGAGAACCCACCGGCAGCGCTGGAGTTTATTACAGGGCCCAGCAGGACCTCGGATATTGAAATGGATCTGTCCATTGGTGTACATGGTCCGATAGAAGTCTACGTTCTTCTCATTAATGATTCTGAGGACACAGCTTCAAATTCAGGTGACTGATCACAATGGTTCGCAAAAGCGCCTGGCCCGACAATTGCAATCGCACTGAAGGTTGGACTCTAGGTCCACCGAAATTAGCCAAATTAGCCTGAAAAACGCCTATTAATGGTATGCTTCCCTTGACAGGGAGCAGAGTAATTAATGTGTGTCTTTCAGGCCTTGATTATATAAAATATTCCACTTTTGCCATAGGAAAATAGATATCTGCTTGTTTTCTGAAGAATTCTTTTAACTCTTCGAGATCTTCATTAGGATAAACATATTTTCCATAGCCAAACTGGCCATATTTAAACTTACGTTCTTCCTCTGCCATAGGCAATGAAGAATTTGGGTAAATCTCAAGAATTGTTGCTTTCGCTTTCAAAGTGTACCGGTGAGAAATAAACTCAAGGGTCAGCTGCTCTGGAGACCATCCCATAGGTGCCAGGCGTGTTAATTCTTCCGCTGTTCTCTCCAGTAAACGTTCATATTCCTCTTTCCAGCCGGAAAACTTAAAAATAGGCGCAATAATAAAACCTAAGGGATAACCTGCCTTAAGTACCTTACCGGAAGCAATAATTCGCTGTTCAGGAGAAGGCGTCAAATGTTCAAACTTGTTCACAACATAGTCGCAATTCAGGCTGAAGCGAAAGCGTGTATGCCCCTCGTGACGAGCTGAGAGCAAGGAATCCACAGCAGTAAATTTCGTTACGAAACGAAAACGCCCATTTTGTTCGAGCCCAAAAAAATTAATCGCCCGTTTTAGAGCCCCCGTATATCTCTCTACAGGAATGGGATCAGATGTCGCAGCTCCTTCAAAAAATGTAATTTCAGGTGAACGCTCTTGTATTAGCTTAGAGGCAATTCCCAAGATCTCCTCGATATTCACATAAACACGCACATAAGGCTTCTTCCCCAAGGTCGTCGACAAATAGCAATATTCACACATCCCCGGACAACTGGTTACTAAAGGCAGCTGGTAATGTGCCGATGGTTTACAAGTTTGAAATTTTTCACTCCGTCTTACGCCTATAACCAAAGTCCGTTTTGCTTCACGGTAAGCCTGAGCCGGATTTTTCCCGGGTATTCCCGTGACTCTGTTGTGAGAAGGTGTTGGAGTCACAGAAACACCCATTCTGCGAAAATCCTCCACTAAAAGCTTCCCCAAAGGATATTCAAGAGCCGATGGTTCGAAAAAGACACGCTGCGGAACAAATTCTTCTGTCACAGTCTTTCACCTCATACTTAGGTTACCCCTAAGCAGAAGATTCAACTCCAAGAATCATTGCCCTAATTTCACTTCATTCCTTTTCCAAAGTTGCGGCAACTCCAAGCTACGATGTTAGCAAAGTAAACGTTACATTAGAACTTTCCGGATCGAAATATAGAAATAAACAACCAAATCAGCATCATAGCAGCGGCACCAAAACCAATTTCAATAGCCGGCATTTTCCAGAGCATGATCGGCTGCCGGCCTAAAGCCGAAGCAATGATCAAACCCATCATTACGATGCTAAAGGACAATAACACAATACTAAAGGTGATCTGATTAGAAATCCGATCTATTCTGCGCAAAAACACATCGAGCTCGGGGATACCTATATCTAAATGAATTCTTCCCCTTAAAACATCACGCATTAAGACCTTCATCTGTTTTGGCAAATCAACTAAAAGCTCACTAAAATCTGAGATGTTATGCCACACTCGACCAGCAATAGTTTTCGGATGATAGCGTTCCTTGAGCAAACGAACTCCAAAGGGTTTAGCCATATCCATGATACTCAGCTGAGGATCAAGTTTCTCTACAATTCCCTCTAAAAGCAATAAACATTTTGCTAATAAGGTAAAATCGGCAGGAATTCTGATCTGATGCCGATAGGCCACACCCAAAAGATCTCCAATAGCTTTGCCCAGACTAATCCGACTCATAGGAACATCCATGTACTTTTCCCGCAAATCATCCACATCCTTGGAGAGAAGCGGCAAATTTACATCATCCGGAACAATGCCAATCCTTAAAATTGCCTGAATCATGCTTTCCGTATTCTGACGCATCATGGCAATGACCATAGAGGCGAAATTGTTTTTCATTTCCTGAGTAAGTCTGCCCACCATACCAAAATCAATAAAGGAGATTTCTCCTCCTTCTAAGATGAAGATATTTCCCGGATGAGGATCGCCATGGAAGAATCCTTCGATTAATACCTGATGAAAAAGCGCTTTCACCAGGCGGTCAGCAATCTCTTTGCGCTTATAACCCTTGGCATCAATCTCGTCATACAAATTCAGCTTGAGGCCTTCCACGTACTCCATGGTTAACACTTTACTGGTTGAATAATCCCAAAATATACCAGGAATATGAATATTTGAATCATCTTTAAATTGTTTAGCAATTTTTTCAGCATTACGTGCTTCAATAGTATAATCCAGTTCATTGCGCAAAGATTTGGCAAATTCTTCGACAACATCTCGTAATTGCAAGCGTTCCATACGAACCATCCGATGTTCTGCTAAAGTTGCCAGATCAAGCAGAATTTCCAAATCCGTGTCAATAAGATCTTTGATGTTTGGACGTTGAACTTTTACTGCAACCTTCTCTCCCGTTCGCAATTGAGCAAGATGCACCTGCCCAATTGAAGCCGCTGCAACAGCTGTTTTTTCAAACATCGAAAAAATCTCTTCAACCGGGGATCCTAATTCCTCTTCAATAATCCGGTGCACTTCCTGAAAGGAAAAGGGAGGAACATTATCCTGCAATTTTTCTAGTTCCTCAATGATCTCCTCCGGAAATATATCTGCGCGGGTGCTGGCAATCTGACCAATTTTAATGTAGGCAGGACCTAATTCTTCAAGAACTTGACGTACTCGTTCTCCCATGGACATGGGATCAATGTCCTCCCAATCTGTAAAAAGGCGTTTAGGAAGAGAAAGCATGTGAATAAGTCCGATTTCCTCAACAAAAAAACCAAATCCATGGCGAGCGAGAACCTTTGCAACATCTCGATATCGTTTTAAATGCCGTATCCTCTTCCCGATCATCATAATGTCCTAATGTCCCCTCTATCAAAGTCATTACTTTGCCAAAAGAAATATAATCCCCAATAGAGATAGGCCCCTCGCAATTCCCAAGTGGATCAACTATTCCTGGTTCTTAACGATAGCCTCTAATTCCGAAATGCGCTTTTCCAATCCTTCAATATCCGCCTTAGTAGCTACATTCAGCTCTTTCAGCATTTTTTCTAATTGATTGTGAATAGAGCTATTCATTTCCTTCCTTTGAGCTTCACCTTTTTCGAGCAATTCCTGAATTAAATCCTTCGATTCTGAGGAGGTTACTTCTCCTCTTCTTACCATCTCGTCTACAAACTTTTCAATCTGTTCTCTGCTGACAACCGCTAATCCCAAACCAAATGCCAACCCTTTTCGAAGCAAATCTTTCATAATCAATATTCCTCCTTTATAATATCCAACCTAATTATTCAACAATAGTTTTTTCATTCTATGATGCTTATATCTATTTTAACTTCTTTATGATTATTTACAAAACACCTCTAACTTATTAGGTTTTCTCTAATGTACATTTCCAGGGGAGTCTTTCGATAGTGAACTCGTGCGGCTAAAGCTGAATGAGTTCACTAAAAAGAAAACCGAAGTGTCGATTCACTTCAGTTTCCCAGGTTGATTAATTATGGTAAACAGTTGCTTAACCTCTTTTGAGATCAAGCAGCCCATTTTCTGTATATGGATAATTTCGTTCATTAATACAGAAGGTACCTAGAAATTTAATTGCTTTAACTAATAACTCCTAGAGTTGACCAAAATTCTTTTGTTTGGGTTAAATCAGACGGTTCCTTTTTCTTGTTTTCTTCATGTTCTTTAACCGTTGGGTTGCTATCTTTCTTCATTCGAATCACAGCCTTTCCCAGATAATTTAGACATGTTTGTTACTTATTTTTTATCCTTTGTTGTTATTTCTGACTTTATTCTAAGCGCAGTAAAACATAAACAAAACATATAATTGTTATCTTTACTATGATGGAAATTCATATTAAACTGTATTTGGAGGTGTTACTAATGGATATTCGACATTTAGAATATTTTATCGAAGTTGCTCGCCAAAAAAGCTTTAGTAAAGCGGCTCTGGTTTGCCATGTCTCACAATCCGCCATTAGTAAAATGATTAAAGATTTGGAAACTGAACTTAGCACTTCCTTATTTAATAGGAACTCAAAGTACGTCCAGTTGACAGATACAGGAATTATTTTTTTAGAGCAAGCTCAACAGGTTGTAGTAATGTTTCATAATTTAACGACTGATTTTGAAAATAAAATCAAAATGGCAAAAGGAAAGATTGCAATTGGTTTATTACCAATAACTAGTTCAACCATATTTGCCGAATTATTAGGAGAGTTTAAACAGAAGTATCCTTTAATTGATATTAGCTTGTCTGAATATGGCTCCAAAAAAGTGGCACTTGCTATAAAAGACGGTACTCTGGACGCTGGTGTCGTATGCATAGTCCCAGATCATCACTACTATGACTCTATTTCTATTTCCAAGGACCCTCTTTTTGTTATCGTCTCCTCCCAGAATCCCATAAGTCAACTCCCATCCATTGAACTCTCAGCCTTGGCTAATGAATTTTTTGTTTTATATAGTAAAGATTTTAGTCTTCACGATGAAATCATTAATCAATGCAGAAATGTTGGTTTTTCCCCAAACATTATTTTTGAAACGTCTCAGCTTGAGCTAATGACTCAAATGGTAGCCGCAAATTTAGGCATCGCTTTCTTACCAAGTGCAGTATGTTCCGAATTAGACCCTAATCGTATAGTCTCTGTCCAATTAACTGAACCACAAATCATTCATAGTATGTCTATCATTTGGAAAAGAGGACGTTCCTTGTCACATGCCGCAAATTTGTGGCTGAAATTTGCCGAAGAATTTTTTAAATCTAGTGATCGTCCTCTTGTTAACTTTATCGATGTTCAGCTTTAGCTGAACGAGTTCACTATTTCGTAGTTCGCAGTTTCGGAAATTCCGTTATCCTAGAGCACTAATTCATGTCCATGGTCTTTCAGCCACTTTCTCCAGGTCATATATTCCGGCATAAAGGTTTTAACACGCTGCCAGAATTCCGGCGAGTGGTTCAGATGCGTCAAATGAGCCAGTTCGTGAATAATAAGATAATCGATCACTTTATCGGGAGCCATTATAATTCGCCAATTAAAATTTAAGTTTCCACGACTGGAACAGCTTCCCCATCTTGTTCTTTGATCTTTTAAACGAAAGTTTTGGAATGTAACCTGCATTCTCTTTGCCTGCTCATCAAGCTTTTGCTTGAAAAGGTTACGTGCTTGAACTTTATACCAAGCAATAATCAGCTTGCGAATAGTTTCCGCAGATTGAGAATTAGGACCGTCCTGAGGTAATGACACAATAAGCATTTGGCCATCTGAATTCACTCGAATCCGACGATAATTGTGGCTTCGAAAACATAGGATTAATTGCCGACCGCGAAAGGGAAATTGTTCACCAACAGTAAAATTTTTTGCCGAATGTTCTTGCTTTTGACGTTTGATCAACCAATATTTTAAAATCCAATCCTCTTTTGCCTTTAATATCTCCTTGATTTGCCTTTTCGACACATTTGGGGGCGCTGAAATTCGAATTCGATCATTTAGGATGCTTAATGTTATTCTTCGATAGCGAACGCTCCGTCGTTCTTCATAGGGGATTATTTCATCTCGGATATTTATTTGGCCCATGGTAAGAGCTCCTCCTAACTTAAGGGACGGTTCAAACAACATCTTGTAAAATGTGTTGTTTGAACCGTCCCCTTAGTCGTCTCAAGATGACTGAAATTATGTTCCGCGATAAAACCAGCCAACGAGAGCATATAAGATCATACAGGCAGCTGCAACGAGAAGTCCCAGACGCAGTTTTAACTTTGCGTAATCCATAACCGGAATTTTCATGACAGTTGCCATGGCCACAGTATTATCACTTAGGGGCGATACAAATCCGCCAAACGTACCGCTGGCAAATACGGCTCCTGCAATTAAGGGCAAAGCTGCGTGTTCAGTCGTTGCCAGCGAAAACCCCAGAGGCATTAAAATACCCCACGTACCGAAGGATGAGCCAATGACATAGGAGAGCATACATCCCAGCGCGAAAAAAGCCGGTGCAATAAACGCAGCCGGGACTATCCGTCCCACTGTCTGTTCTGTATAAGTGACAAACCCAAGGTCCGTAGAGATTGCCGAAACTGCCCAGACAAAAACTAAAAGAACGTTCACAGCCATCATTTCATTGCCGCCTTGCATGAAACCAAAAAGAGTTCGTTGGATAGGTTCCTTTCGAAAGCCATACCAAATAAAGGAGAACAACAGCGTCGATAACAAGGCTTCTAACATCGCTTTTGCTGCATTAGCTTGGATAAAGGCCCCTAATATGTTTGAAGAATGAAGATGGCCATCCCACCAGGTAAAAAATAAGGTTAAGATTAGTAAAAGAGCTAAGGGTACAATAAGATTAAGGGCATCCGGCTTAACCTTTTGAGCGACAAGTTCTACTGGATCAGGAAATAGTTCATCACCATGGTCATGCCCCCTCTTTTTCCTCTCCCTGGAGATAGGTGAAGGGATTGACAATTCCAGCGATGTTTCCGCAAAAGCTAATTTCGCCGAACCAATTGATCTCATTTTCTCTGTGGATTCAACAGGTTGAGTACCCACATTTTTTTCCTGTTCCTTATCACTTTTGAGGAACGTATAGCCCAAAGCAAAAGCAAGCATCGCCAAGGAAAAAAAGTTAAAAGGGATGCTGAGTAAAAACAAATTATAGGGGGGCATAGGAATTCCTTGGTGCCGGCTCGCCACCCCCAACAATCCGATACTATAACCAATAAAGACTGTTCCTAAAGGCATAATCGCACATAAAGGTGTCGCCGTAGCGTCAATCACAAATGCAACCTTATTGACAGGAACTTGAAGACGCGAGAATACTTGTTTCATAACCGGTCCCACTGTAATGATCCGAAAATCAGGCGCCATGAAAGTAAGTAAAGACGATAACCAAGTCACGATAAAGGCACCTCGTCCGGAATGAATCTTTGTTTCCATCAATTGAGCAAAACCGCTGACTCCTCCGGTAATGCGAACTAAGCCAACGAAAGCTCCGAAACCATACATGAAGACGATCAAACGCAAATTGTCCGGAACAGCTAATTCTTTTAAAATGTATTGAAGTGCTGTATCCACCCCGCCAAACGGCGTAGGACTAATCATGTAGGCCCCAATTAGCAAACCGGCAACTAAGCCCGGCAAGACCTGTCTTGTGAACAGAGCCAGTGGAATTACCACAAGAAACGGTAACAAAGACCATACAGTTCCATGCATTTAAATACCCCTTTTCAACGTAGGCTATTGATATAATATCCCGCGCTGAAAAGCAATCTATACAGAGCTATTTAAAGATTTACGAACAAGAGATCAGCATATTAGGGAATTGTACTAATTGTAGTATGAATTAGAGGCAGTCCATAATAAACAAGTGCAGCAATGATAAGTACCGCAATTGCCAACTTAAACAACTTTTTTAGTATAAAGCCTACAGCAATAACACCTAAGCCCAACATCAACAGTTTATTCAGAGTAAATCCCGCAATCATTGTTCCCATATACTTCCTCCTTTATATAACAGCGAATTCCAAACTGAGACCGAACTCTTCGTCAGGAGACATCTTTTAGCGCAGAACTCAAATCACACGCATCTTCACTAAACGTTAAATTTACTCACCAATAAAGCCAGACTTTCACCCAGCTTTGCCAAGGCCTCAGCAGATTGACTTACAGAACTCATTGTTGCCGCTTGTTCCTCAGAAGTTGCTGAAACTTCTTCCACTTTTGCCGCGGTCTGTTCGGCAATAACGCCTATATTATTAACAGATTCCACAGCATGAACAGCTCCGCTGGCCATTTGCTGAGTAACAGAAATAACTTCCTGAATTTGTTTAACGACAGTATTAACCTCTTCAACAATAGTTCTAAAGGAACTCCCTGCCAGATTCACGGCTTCAACACCGGCAGCGACCTCATCCTTGCCTTTCTCCATCCCGTCAACAACCCGTTCCGTGTCACGTTGTATTGTATCAATTAAGGATGCGATTTGAGTAGCAGATAAAGAAGATTGTTCCGCTAACTTTCTAACCTCGTCAGCAACCACCGCAAAACCCCTTCCGTGTTCACCTGCCCGTGCCGCCTCAATGGCAGCATTTAAAGCTAATAAATTCGTTTGATCCGAAATGCCTTTTATCACATCAACAATTTGTCCAATCTCTTTCGATTGCTCGCCTAAGTGAAATACGGCCTCAGCGGTTTGGACCGAAGCTTCACGAATTTGTTCGATTTTTCGCACTGCATTTTCCACCTGGAGAGATCCCACATCAGCTGCTTGTGCTGCTTTCTCACTGCTTTGATTAACAATCTCCGTATTAGCTGCCACCTGTTGAGCACTCGAAGACATCTGTTCGATAACAACACTAGTATCCTTTACCGATAATGCTTGACTCGATGCACCAGTCGCGAGTTGAACCAAAGTACTGGAAACTTGTTCACTCGCAGTGGTTGCTTCTTCGGCAGCTGCCGACAATTCCTCACTCGTTGCCGCTACACTCTCCGATTGATTTAATACTTCACCGATAATTTCTCTTAGCGAACGAACCATATCCCCTACGGCTTGTGCTAAAACGCCTATTTCATCCCGATTTTTTATCTCTGGAATACTAACCTTTAAATCACCATTGGCTACGGATTGAGCAATCATCGTGACCTTATTCAGGGGCCGGCTTATGCTTCTCGCCAACAATATTGTCAGCACAATTCCGAGGAGAAAGGCGGCTGCAATAAAAATAATTAGAAACTTTAAGCCAGTTGCATTTGTAAGCTGGGCGTCAGCAACCGCTTGTTCTCCTCCTTTATCCATAAAATATATCTGAGCTTCCATAGCATTGATTACTTGATCAAAACTTTCCTTACTCTTATTGATTAAAAGAGTTCGAGCCTCATTGTCGTTATTGTCTTCAATCAACGTCCAAACCTGATTAGCATCTGTTATGTAATCATCGAATGCCTTTTTCATAGATTCATTTCTGGTTTTCCCCTCGGAGCTCGTTACATATCTGCTATAGGTCGTAAAATCACTTTCCCATTTCGTTTTATTATTAAGAAAGCTGAACTTAACACCTTGATACGCTGTTGCGTCGTTTCGTTCCGAAAAGCCCAAGAGGAGCGTCCGCTGCATATCTTCCGTATCCTCAACTACCAGTGCTAAGGCATTAGCGGCCTTTAACCAATGATCACCTAAATCTTTTGCGCTCTGATCAAGCCGGTAAATACCATAATATCCCACTGCCCCGACAAAAAGTGTCATTATAATTACGGCAAAAAAGCTTGCTTGTAATTTAAATCTAATCCCGTAGTTGATACCCGATTTTGTATTCATCGTCTTATTTTTCATAGGCAGACACTCTCCATTTCAATAGATAATCTCTTACAACAGCTTTTCTCCGACTATAACATAATCATTAACCTTTGTATTTCGACAACAAAAAGCAATAACCTTCTAATTACTGCCAATTATTTAAGCTTTCTCCTTAAACGTAAATAACAACTTACATTTTTTTATAATCAGTACAATATTTGCAAACAGAGAGCTTATCCCCTAAAATATAAGTAGTTAGGAGTAAGAACATATGCCTTGCTTGATATGAATACGATACCAAGCACTAGCGAGTTTACTAAGGAAAGAAGATGAATTTCTATGGAATTACTTGATGCTCTGAAAACCAGACGAAGTATTCGAAGATTCAAAACAGATCCAGTCCCTGAGACGGCGATCAAAGAATTGATCGAAGCAGCTCGGCTTGCCCCCTCAGGCAGTAACCTTCAGCCTACTCGCTTTGTAGTTATCAAGAGCGATGCTGCACGTGCCCAATTAACAGAAGCTTCACCGCTGCCCTTTGTCAGCCAAGCACCTGTTGTCATTGCCTGCTGTGTGGACATGGAGTCCTTCGGAGGCATGGGAACAAGAGCCCGGGAACTTAAAGAAGCAGGAGCTTTTAACGATACTCCTCTTGAAAAAATGGACCCTGATGCCTATGCCAAACGCAAACCCATGGATCCGGCAGCTGCCGAAGGCTATCTGCGGTTAAATGCCGCCATTGCTGTTGATCATCTTACTTTACGAGCTGTTGATCTTGGTCTTGGTACGTGTTGGATCATGATGTTCGATCAAGAGAAGGTTAAGAAAATCCTCGATTTGAGTGAAAATTATCGTGTCGTGGCCTTAATCCCTGTCGGCTATCCTGATCAAAGCCCTAAGCCACGCCCGAGAATTGATCTAGAGCAACTAATTCTTAAAGAAGTATAATGTATCATTGCCTGCTACATACTTCCCTAAAAAGCCAAAACTGGTGAATCAATACCGACAAAGGAAGAACTTTCAACAAGTCTCTTCCTTTGCTGGCATAAAGGAGATTACCTAATTGTTGTCACACCTTATAATTTTTAATAAGAGCTAATAAATATTTGGACTTGACCTGTTCGCTTGCCATCATTTGTTTAAGGGGAGGCATTTTTAAGATTGCTCCCAAAATTGCAGCCATGGCACGGTGACTAAACAACGCCTGATTATCAAAGATGAGATTATGAAGTTTGCCTTGCTCAATACTTTGCAAAACGATACGATGAACAGAGTTGACAGGGGTTATTACCCGTTTATCCCTATGCTTAAGCTTTAAGGCCCCATGATGACAATTTCGCACACAAACACCGCATCCCAGGCAGACATTCTCATCTAATTTAACTTTTTTAAGGACAGTGTTGTTGCCTTTTATTTGGGATTCAAGGGACAAGGCGTCTACGGGACAGGCTTGAACACAGCTTCCACAGCCTTTGCAGCGGGCTTCTTCTACCTCTGGCAGGAAATTTGTTGTATTAATGGTGTTTAAGGTTCCGAACCGTTTTATTGCCAAGAGAGCTTCACAGCAACAGCCGCAGCAATTGCAAATAAAAGGTAATCCTTCTTGTTCGTTTTCACCAATTTGGACTAAGTTATAATCATAAGCCTTTTCAATTAAATTCATACATTCGGAAACGGTGATTTCTCTGGCATAACCATATTTAATCAGGCTGGCTGCAGTTCCTCCAAACGTCATACAGATCTCCAGAGGAGCATCACATGCCTTGCCAAGATGACTCATTTTATGTCTGCAATAACAAGTGCCAACTCCTATATGGGAGGCTTTTTTAATTATTTCACTACTTCGTTCATAATCCAAGATGTGAAGATCATTAACAGTGCTTAAGGCTTGTTCATTGACAAAAATTCTGCCTAATTTCGTTTCGGTAACAAATAAATCGCGAACAAAATCCTCCTCAACATTTAAGTACTGATAAAATAGTTCGGCAAGGATCCTTTGGTTACTATTCCCATTAAGCCGCATCAAGGAAAATTCGAAAAAGCCGGCCATCGGCGGCGGCAGTACAAAGGTTCTCACACCTGTAGGTTCCTCAATATCCAACAATAGAGCTCTGGAGGCGAGTTCTATTAGTAGTTTTTCCGTATCTTTTAAATTCATGGATAAGGCCTCACTAGCAGTTTGTACCGTGAATGGTTTAATCGGCAGCTTGGACATAATCCTTGCTTCTTTTTCGCTCATGAGAACCTTAAGTATTTTAAACAAATATTCTGTAGGCGGTGCCCCTTGCGGAAATCGATTTAAGCGTTCGCTTAATTGCTCATATCCTGTTTTCAACGTTCTATGTGCCATGAATACTCTCCTCTATGTTCCTACTTAATAGTCTAGGATTAATTATAGTACAAGATGGGATATTCTTCTATGAATTTGGCAACCATAGCCAACTAGAGTTTTAATATCATATAGTTCATTAAACTAACGCAAATTCAGTTTTACAGCATTTTTAAATTGCTTTATTATAAATAGTGAAAGCCACTCCCACTTGTAGAAGTGGGAGTCTCACGATTAGATGAATAGTGTTGAGGTGAAGACTATGGAAAAAATAGGCTTAGTGTTAGAAGGCGGAGGCATGAGGGGACTCTATACCTGTGGAGTTCTGGAATATTTTATGGAGAATGATCTCTATTTCAACTATATCATTGGCGTATCCGCCGGCGCATGCAATGCCGTTTCCTATATTTCGAAGCAACGTGGACGTAATGAGAAAGTTATTATCAATTATGCACAAGACTGGCGGTACATGAGTTTAAGAAATCTTCTGTTCAGCAAATCATATTTTGGCATGGATTTCATCTTTGACGAAGTTCCAAATAAGTATGTCGCTTTTGATTTTCAGACCTTTTATAATTCCCCTTGTAATTTTTTAGTAGGTGCTACAGATTGTAAGACCGGCAAACCTGTTTATTTAACGAAAGAAGAAATTGGTGATAAATTTCAGGCTTTAAGAGCCTCAGCTTCTCTGCCTCTCATATCTCCTATTGTGCATTATAAAGGGTACGAATTATTAGATGGCGGAATTTCAGATTCCATACCAATTCGCAAATCTATTCAGGACGGCAACCCCAAAAATGTCATCGTCTTAACAAGAAATCGCAGCTACAGGAAAAGCCCGGTTAAGTTCACCGGATTCCTCAAAGCAGCCTACAAAAAGTACCCGTCATTAGTGGAAACTATGTTGAATCGCTATAAAATTTACAACGATACCTTGGATTATATTGAGCAGCTTGAGAGTGACGGTAAGGCTCTTGTCATCAGGCCGTCTAAAGCCTTAGAGGTTGGGCGAATCGAAAAGAATCCCCAAAAGCTCCATGGATTATTGCAAAACGGGTATCTGGACACAAAAGAAACCTACAAAAAAATTCTGGAGTTCGTTTCCTAGTCATGAGTCTGATTTTTATTCTAAATAAGGAAAAAACGCAGAGTGGATAAGGGACAGAAAGTCCGTTAGCCAACAACTTTTATTTCAACAAAAATGAACTGCGGGCTTTGAAAGCCCGCAGTTAACATTTAGTGAACTCCTTCAGCTAAAGCTGAACATCGAGGCTACAGATACAATAATGTCCAGTGGACATTATTGCCGAGCCGCCTTTCCCAATAGGACTACTTAGCGGCGAAGGAGGAATCTACCCAACCTGAAGTTAACGAAGAACTACCCCAACTTATAGAAGTTGGGGTCTTTCATCATCGAAAGATAAATAGGATTACTTATATCCTATTGAAGTTCTTCAATTAACGCCTTGAAGCCCGGCAGGGCGTTCTCAATGGTTTTATAAGCAACACAATAAGCAATACGTGCATAGCCGGGGCAGCCGAAAGCAGTTCCCGGTACAATAAGAATATTCTTCTGCTTGGCCAAATTGCAGAATTCCACGTCATTCTCAAGGGGGGTTTTAATAAACAAGTAGAATGCGCCTTCAGGCTTAATACATTGATAGCCGTAAGATAAGAGACCGTTATAGAAACGTTCACGATTCTTATTATAGGTCTCGACATCCACTTTGGCATTCAAACATTTTGCCACAACTCTTTGGAATAGAGATGGCGCATTGACATACCCCAAGGTACGATTTGCAATATTTGCCGCTGCCAGGATATTTTCAAAATCAGTCGCTTGATCTGAAATTACAAGATAGCCAATTCGTTCGCCGGGCAAAGAAAGGGACTTGCTAAAAGAATAGCCAATAATTGTATTCTCATAATACTTTGTCACGTAAGGTACTTTAATATTATCATAGGCCAATTCTCGATAGGGTTCATCGGAAAAAAGATAAATATCAGTACCAAATTCTTTTTGTTTTTCTCTTAAAATGTCTGCCATTTTAAGAATCGTTTCTTCGGAATAAACCACACCGGTAGGATTATTTGGTGAATTAGTAATTATCACTTTAGTTTTAGAAGTGATTTTTTGCTTAAATTCTTCGAGATTTGGTTGGAAATCAAGAGTATTAGGGGAAACCACAAGCAGTTGGCCCTCAAAATTATGAACATAATTTCGGTACTCACCAAAAAAAGGGGCAAAAGTAATGACTTCATCTCCAGGATTTAGTAATGTTTTGAGAATAACGTTTATACCGCCTGCAGCACCGACAGTCATCAGTATGTTCTTCTCTCCAAAAGCAGTGCCAAATTTATCATTAATTGAGTCAGCGATTGTTGCCCTAACATCCTCAAATCCTGAATTATTCATGTATCCATGAATTTTGGTGGAATTTTCTGTATTTAATATTTCTACGATTGCTTTCTTAACATCCTCTGGAGGCTCAACACTTGGATTTCCAAGGCTGAAGTCAAAAACATTTTCTGCACCATGAATTTCCGCCAACCGCTTTCCTTCCTCAAACATTGCCCGAATAATCGAGCTGCTTTTAACCTGCTCTTTCATTTTATTGGATATCATTGCCTTCAACCTTTCTAACATTTATAATTTGTCCATTATATTCTCATAGCTTATTATAGCACTGAAATAGATACATTGTTAAACCATCCCATTTTGTATACACAATACATATTGCTGAAGAGGCTAAACCCCTCCATGATCACCAAGAACTTGTATCCAAAAACGATGCTCAAATAAAACACGTTCAGATGATTCAGCAGTCAAGTTATAATCCTACCTCCCTCATAGAACATCCTAATGTTATATATTGTTTCAGGAGGGAGGTTAGACTCTCAACATAAAAAAGGGTCTAGATTGTGCCGAAACACAAACTAAACCCCTTTTTCAAACGTAAGATTAAATTTTACGAACCATAATTTCCCTTGATAGATCAAGTCGTTGAATATGATCTTTGTAAGAATTTCTCGACTTAGTTAATATGTCAATCCATTCCTCTTTGGAAAAAAGTGTCGCCATAAGAGATTGATTATCAAGAAGCAGTGAATATTGACACGGATAATCTGATTCAATTACATCTAATATTCCCACGGGAGAATCCTGAACATGCTTTCGATTTTTCAAACTGCGGTAGTCCGCTAAATCATACATAAAATACCTCATCAGTTGATCGTCTTAAACTTATTATAGCACAAATTTCAGGATAAACGATGTTTAAAATCTTCATAACCAAACTGTCTGATGACTTTAATTCCTTGTTCTTCGTTGAAAAGTGCAATGGCAGGAAGATTAACTCCATTAAACATATTGTTCTTTACCATAGTATAATGGGCCATGTCACAGAAAACAAGTCTCTGTCCTATTTTTAAGGGTTGTTTAAAGGAATAATCTCCGATGACATCTCCTGCCAAACAAGTATGACTTCCCAGCCTATAGGTATAAGAGTATTCACCAGGCTTCCCGGCATCAATTATAGTTGGTCTGTAGGGCATTTCAAGCACATCCGGCATATGACAGGCTGCCGAAGTATCTAATATAGCGATCTTCATGCCGTTTTCAACAATGTCAAGAACGCTGGCAATAAGAAATCCTGTGTTTAAGGCAACCGCTTCCCCCGGTTCAAGATATATATCCACGCCATATTTATCTTGAAGCCACTTAATCGCTTGAATCAACCTTTCGATATCGTAATCAGGTCTTGTTATATGATGACCCCCGCCAAGATTAAGCCATTTCATAGTTTTAATATATTGGCCAAATTTCTTATCGACCACCGGAAGTGTTCGTTCCAGGGTGTCGGAATTCTGCTCACACATTGTATGAAAATGGAGACCCTCAATTCCTTCCAGTTCATCAGGCCTAAAATTCGACAGTGTCACACCCAGCCTGGAGTTTTGATAACAAGGATTATAAATAGGGGTCTCAATCTCCGAATATTCCGGGTTAACGCGAAGACCGCAGCTAATCTTCTTCTTTCCGTATTGCTGCACTTTTTCTTTATACCGATTCCATTGAGAAAACGAGTTAAAAACGATATGGTCACAGTTCTCAAGGATACCGTCAAATTCCTCTTCAATGTAGGCAGGTGAATAAATATGAACTTCTTTGCCCATTTCTTCCCGCCCCAGTTTCGCTTCGTACAAAGAACTTGCTGTAACCCCTTTAAGATATTTAGCCACAAGAGGAAATACAGAAAACATCGAAAAGCCCTTTAAAGCAAGAAGAATACGGCATCCCGTACGCTCCTGTACAGAATTTAGAATTTCCAAGTTTTTTAAGATCAGCCGCTCATCCACTAAGTAACAGGGAGATGGCAGGGCTTTTATATCAAAGTCCATGGTTATACCTCAATCAAGGAGTGTTGGCACGAACGATTCCTGCCAGGGCAGACCATATTTATTAAGGGCTTCCATAAAGGGATCCGGATCGAATTCTTCAACATTATAGACACCGGCCTTTTTCCAAACACCTTTGAGCATTAACATAGCGCCAATCATGGCCGGAACACCAGTCGTGTAAGATATAGCTTGGGAACCGACCTCTGCATAACATTCTTGATGGTCACAAACATTATAAACGTAATAGGTTCTGGGTTTTCCGTCCTTAAGCCCTTGGATAATACAACCGATATTCGTCTTCCCTTTCGTTCTAGGCCCCAGGGATGCAGGGTCAGGAAGAATTGCTTTCAAGAATTGCAAGGGGATGATTTGTCGTCCTTCAAATTCAATAGGCTCGATGGACGTCATACCAACATTTTCGAGGACTCGTAAATGATTAAGATAATTATCCGAAAAAGTCATCCAGAATCTGATTCGTTTTACTCCCTTAATATTTACTGCCAGGGACTCTAATTCTTCGTGGTACATAAGATAAATGTTTTTGGGACCGATCTCAGGAAGATCATACACTTGCTTCACGGAAAGAGGAGGCGTTTCTATCCAAGAGCCGTTTTCAAAGTACCTTCCATTTGCTGTGACTTCCCGAATATTTATCTCAGGGTTAAAATTCGTGGCAAAGGGATAACCATGATCACCACCGTTAGCATCAACAATATCAATGGAATGGATTTCATCAAAATAATGCTTTTGGGCATAGGCGCAAAAGACTCCGGTAACTCCGGGATCAAAACCGCTCCCTAACAGCGCTGTTAACCCCGCCTGCGCAAACTTCTCTCTGTAAGCCCACTGCCATTTGTATTCGAATTTTGCAATATCCGGTGGTTCATAATTAGCCGTATCCATATAATCAACACCTGCTGCTAAACAAGCATCCATAATCGTCAAATCCTGATAAGGAAGTGCAAGGTTCATGACAATATCCGGCTTAAAGCTCTTGATTAGTTCAATAACCTCGTCTGTATAATCAGCATCTAGCTGTGCCGTTTGGATTTTTGTTCGGCTTCCGGATAACTTACTTTTAATTGCTTCACATTTTTCTAAAGTTCTGCTGGCAATACATATTTCCTCAAAAACATCCGGATTCTGACAACATTTATGAATTGCAACACTGGCTACACCGCCAGCACCGATAATCAAAGCTTTCCCCATGTCAACAACCTCCTATCACTTTTACAGCAATGCAAATTATACCTAAACAGCGTCAATTTAGCAATAACAATCTCGAAAAATAAAGAAAAACAAGGATAATTCTTTGAATTATCCCTTGTTTTTATACAACCAACTATTTCTATTAATATTTCGCCTACATTCTCGTCTTTATTCTTTCAATCGCTTGCAACGTATTTTCACGTGTACCGAAAGCAGTTAAGCGAAAATATCCTTCACCATTTGCTCCAAAGCCTGCTCCCGGTGTTCCAATGACATGAGCATTCGTCATAAGTTTATCGAAGAACTCCCATGAGCCCATTGTATTGGGGGTCTTCATCCAGATATAGGGAGCATTGATGCCTCCGAAAACAGTATAGCCGGCAGCTTGTAATCCTTCACGAATAATCCGGGCGTTTTCCATATAGTAATTAATCGTCTCCTTAATCTGCCGCTGGCCTTCTTCCGAGAAAACAGCAGCTGCAGCCACTTGGACCGGATAGGAAACACCATTGAACTTGGTTGTTTGTCTCCTGAGCCAAAGTTGATTAAGGCTGTATGCTTCACCTTTGGAATCATAAACTTTTACATCCTTCGGGACAATGGTATAGGCGCAGCGAGTGCCTGTAAAACCAGCCGTCTTGGAAAAACTTCGAAACTCAACGGCTACTTCTCGTGCGCCTTCGATCTCAAAGATACTGTGGGGAACTCCTTCTTCTCGGATGTAACCTTCATAGGCGGCATCAAATAAAAGGATTGAACGATTTTCGCGCGCATAGTTTACCCATTGTTTTAGTTCGTCTTTCGAAAGAGTCATTCCGGTGGGGTTATTAGGAAAACAAAGATAGATCATATCCACGCGTGTCTTGGGAAGAGAAGGTTTCATGCCATTTGCTTCCGTGCAGGGAAGATAAACAATTTTACCATACTGTCCCTTATCACTATCATACATTCCTGTCCGCCCAGCCATGACGTTGCTGTCCACATAAACGGGGTAAACGGGATCGGTCACAGCCATTATATTATTAACTCCAAAAAGTTCTTGGAAATTTGCTGTATCGCTTTTGGCTCCATCGCTGATAAAAACTTCATCAACGGAAAGTTCCACTCCGCGGGGAGTAAAGTCATGTTCAATAATTTTCTCGATCAAGAACTCATAACCTTGCTCAGGCCCATAACCCCGAAACGTTTCTGCCTTCCCCATCTCTTCAACACCTTTGTGCATGGCCTCAATAACGGCCGGCGGTAAAGGGCGGGTAACATCACCAATGCCTAAACGAATAATATCCGCTTCCGGATTGGTGGCTTTAAATTGGTTAATTCTGCGCGCAATTTCGGAAAACAGATAACTCCCGGGTAACTTCAAATAATTTTCATTGACAAGTGCCATATGTATTCAAACTCCTTTATTTATTCCTCTTGCTTGTTACAAATTATATTTATTGATTGGAAATTTTGCAACTCTATCAGTTAAGTATACAATGCTCAAACAGAATAATACATGTTCTTTGGATGTTCATGCCCTTTTTATTTTATCCAATCGTAAGACTCCCACTTATAGAAGTGGAAGTGGGTCCCCCGTAATCTGCTTCGGTGGGGGTAGAGTCCCCCACCGAAGCAAGGAACAGTAACTACGCTCACTTGTAGAAGTGGATTTGCTACTCTTCTGTTGATAGTTCGATAGTATCCCCCTTAGATTCATCTTGACAGCAAGATTCGCGGGAATTGCACCCACAGGGTTTTTCAAGTTCCCAAAGGATAAATGTCAATAGGACCACTGCAACAGCCAATTCATAGACAATAATTGCGCCAATCAAGATAGGCATGTTATTAGATTCCTTTTTACATTGGCAAGAACAACTCGTTTCATTTTCAGTCATTGCTTAGCCTCCTAACTGTTGTTACACTCACCTATAGATTATTCCATTTTATTCCATTAGGAGCATGACTCCTTTTAATATTTAAGTAGTGTCAAAGCGTATAAATCATTTAGGGAAATACTAACTTATGAGTGAACTTTAACTATATACTCGAGATTTGACGATTATGGTTCAAAAAGTCTTTCCCCAAGTATACAGCGAATACGTAAACTATTATGCGTTTGGAACATAAAGTGTAGGAGGTTAATTGATAATAATTAC
The DNA here is from genome assembly GCF_001029285.1 of Desulfosporosinus acididurans. Lineage (GTDB taxonomy): Bacteria > Bacillota > Desulfitobacteriia > Desulfitobacteriales > Desulfitobacteriaceae > Desulfosporosinus > Desulfosporosinus acididurans. The sequence continues at coordinate 92,269 of NZ_LDZY01000013.1, read as the reverse complement.
CCTTCAAACAAGGAGGCAGAAATTATAATGTGTGGCATTGTTGGTTGGATTGATTGGAAACGTGATTTATCGTCTCAGCAAGAAGTTCTAAACAGTATGACTCAGACTCTTACACCCCGAGGACCTGATGCAGAAGGGTACTGGTTCTCACCACGAGCTGCCCTTGGACATCGACGTCTGATTGTTGTTGATCCTGAAGGCGGACTGCAGCCGATGAGTCGCCAGCGCGGGGAATATACTTACACCCTCATTTATAATGGTGAACTCTATAATACACAAGATGTTCGCTCAGAACTTCAACGTCTCGGCTATCATTTTGAAGGGCATTCGGATACAGAAGTTGTCCTTATCTCTTACTTAGAATGGGGGCCCTCCTGTGTTGAGCGTCTCAATGGAATTTTTGCCTTTGGCATTTGGGACAGTAAATCTCAGCATTTGTTTGCGGCAAGAGACAGAATGGGGGTAAAACCTCTCTTCTACAGTGAACAAAAGGGTTATATGCTGTTCGCTTCAGAAATTAAAGCCATACTTAAACACCCGGAAATCTCCCCGTTGCTTGGAAAAAATGGGTTAGCGGAAGTTTTTCTCATCGGCCCTGCCCGAACTCCAGGAAACGGCGTCTTTGAAGGGATTTCTGAATTAAGACCCGGTCATAGCATGATTTATTCCAACAACGGTTTAAAAATTTATCAATATTGGTCACTTCCAAATAACATTCATACTGATGATCTTGACCAAACGTCAACGAAGATCCGAAACCTCTTTCTCGATACTGTCCAGCGGCAACTGGTATCTGATGTGCCGATCGGCACCCTGCTTTCGGGCGGTCTGGACTCCAGTGCTATTACCGCAATTGCCGCTAATACGTTGGCATATCAAGGAAAAGGCCCCTTACCAACTTTCTCGGTAGATTATGCCGATAATGACAAATATTTCAAGCCTAATGATTTTCAGCCCGGGGCGGACGGTCCATGGATAAAACGAATGTCGGAAGCCTTCTCCACTCAACACACAAATTGTACATTCTCGATTCCTGACCTCGTCGAAGCGCTTAAAACAGCCGCAACGGCGCGTGACCTTCCAGGCATGGCAGATGTTGATTCTTCACTCTTTCTCTTTTCCCGAGAAATCAAAAAGCATGTAACTGTCGGACTCTCCGGGGAATGTGCGGATGAGGTGTTCGGAGGTTACCCTTGGTTTCATCGCCCGGACTCGCTAGCTGCAGAGACCTTTCCCTGGGCACTTCATGTCGAAAATCGATTACAGGTACTTTCCCCCGAATTAATAGAATTTCTTCAACCCTATGACTATATTCGCGAACGATATGAAGAAGCTTTAGCTGAGATCCCTAAGCTTCCAGGCAACGCACCGGTTCACCAAGACAGCAGAACCGTCGAAGAACGCCAACGCGAGGCTCGCAGCCGAGAGATCTCTTATTTAACTCTCACTCGTTTTATGCCCACTCTCCTTGATCGTAAAGATCGAATGACCATGGCCACAGGTTTAGAGGTAAGAGTGCCTTTCTGTGATCATCGCATCGTTGAATATGCTTGGAATATTCCTTGGGAGATGAAGGCCTTGGAAGGTCGGGAAAAAGGGCTTCTGCGTCACGCTCTAACCGGCGTTCTTCCTGAAGATGTCCTTTGGCGCCGCAAAAGTCCGTATCCAAAGACACATCACCCCGCATATCTGCAAGCCGTGCGCAGTTGGCTAAAGGAAATTGTTGCTGATCCTTCTTCTCCTCTGCTGCCTCTTATTAATCTTCCTGCACTTAAAGATCTTATGAAACTTTCAGATGCACTGCCCTCAGGGCGCCCGTGGTTTGGTCAGTTAATGGATATTCCACAGCTTTTTGCCTTTTTAATTCAAGTCGATTTTTGGCTTAGAGAAAAAGAGATCCAAATTCTTTCGTAACCTGAGATTCTGGACTACTCCCGCTTGAAGTGGGAGTCTCACGATTAGATTAACCGTCACAAAGGCCTGCAGCTTACTTGCAGGCCTCATTCTATAGTTTCAAAATTATTTGCTTCAACCTCTTTGGATTCTTGAGGCTGCTTTTTAGTGACCTTAACTTTCGTTATGCGAAAACCATTGACTTCAAGAACTTCAAAGAGGAAACCATCAAAATATATCACATCGCCTTTCGAAGGCTTACGACCTAAGCGGGAAAAGACGTAACCGCCGATGGTAGATACGGTTTCTTCTTCAAGCTGAATTTCCAGTAATTCCGATACTTCTTCCATAAGAACACGGCCATTAAGAATGTATTCCCGGTCACTAAGCTTTTCTATAGGTGGCTGCTCCAATTCAAATTCATCGTAAATTTCGCCAACGAGTTCCTCCAGCATATCTTCAATGGTTACAAGTCCCGCAGTACCACCGAATTCATCAACGACCACTGCCATATGAGTTCGTTGACTTCGCATAGCTTGAACTAAATGTGAAATTGGCATTCCTTCTGGAACAACAAGTACATCTCGTTTAATCTTCATAATATCCTTTTTATCTGATTGTTCCTGAAGCCAGAAGAGGTCTCTCATATGTACTAACCCCAGAACATGGTCTTTGTCCCCATCACAGAGCAAATAACGAGTATGCCCATATTTCTTAATAAGTTCAAGACTCTCGGCAAACGTATCCTGAAGGAAAATACAGACCATGTCCTGGCGGGGAATCATAACTTCACTGGCAATTCGATCCGAAAATTCAAAGACATTATCGAGAAGCTTCCCTTCCATTTTATCTAAATAGCCATGTCGTTGACTGGCATCTACTAACATGCGCAGTTCTTCTTCACTGTGGACAAGATCCTGTTCGTTAGCCGGTTGAATACCTAAGAGTCGCAGGACAAAGTTCGCAAGACTGTTAAGAGTCCATATCACCGGATAAAACACTCGATAAAACCCTTTTAATAAACCGGCAGTCGCCAGAGCAGTTCCTTCATCTTTCTGAATGGCCATTGATTTTGGAACAAGTTCTCCAAGCACAATATGCACACAGGTAATCAATAAAAAGGCAATAATTATCGAGATGGTTTCAGTATAAAGCTTCTCCCATCCCCCCATTCCTCTGAATAAAGGTTCAATAAGTGCGGAAACAGCTGGTTCACCCAACCAGCCCAGGCCCAGAGATGCCAGGGTAATGCCCAGCTGACTCGCCGATAGATAAGCATCAAGTTTTGAGGTGACTTCTAAAGCCGTCTGAGCACGACGGGAACCGTTTTCGGCCAGCTCCGCCAAACGGGTTTTTCGGACCTTAACCATCGAGAACTCGGCAGCTACAAAAACACCATTTATTAAAACTAAGAGAAAAGCAAATAAAACCTTAAAAAGGCTCCATAGCAGACCTTCTATGACGCTCCCCTGATTAAGAAGTGTTCTCTCGAACACAGCCTAACCTTTTCCTTTCCTAATATTGTATACAGAACTCCGTAATTTTTTCATAGCGATATTTGTTCTACTTAGTAATTACACTACAATTATATATGATACATTATGACTTGTAAAAAAGGACAAGGACATCTTTGCGAAAAATAAGATGTCCGGTAGGGTAGAGCCCATCTTTCAGCGAAACTGTCCACAGGACACTTTCGTCACCGAAGTCTCGATGTTCAGCTTTAGCTGAACAAGTTCACTTTTTCAAACCGGAAACATATTCTGAAACTGTTTGAATATCAGCAACACTCAAAGAAGTTCCAAAACCGGGCATTGATCCTTTTCCATTTCGTATGATATTTGCGACTTCATTCTGGGACCTTGTTTCCGTATTTAAGGCTCGTGCTGAACCACCTGCTCCAGCTGGACCATGACAAGCGGCACAATTCTTGTCGTAAAGATCTTTTCCCGTGGAAGTTGGTGTAGATGATGACGGTGTCGGAGCAGGTGTTGTATTTGAACTTGTCGATGATGATTTTGATACTGATTGTCGAACCTGTGTATTCTTATCTGCAGGATTTGTGGGAACCGTCGGTTTCGTCGCACAGCCGGCACCTATGACCATAATTCCTAGGAACAAGCAAATAATCTTGAAGTTCTTCATAACTGTTCCCTCCCTATGTCAAATTTTAACTTAAAATGCAGTTAGTCGACAAGATTTAAAATTAGTAATTCCCCGTGCAGAATTACTGCATACTGTTAGATTTTTCTTCGCTAAAATTCGTTCTTGCAAATTCTAGGGTAAGCTTCTTTACCATCATATATAACGCATGATTTTTCTTTTAAGATAGTTAGTATAGTGTAGTACAGTTTAGATTAGCTTGTTAAAATAGTTTAACTTTAAGGAAACTCAAACTTTTTAATCCATTAAATTGTTGTTATTTTCAGCCAATGAGCTTTCCTGTCTTGAGAATTATAAACCATTGTGATATGCTAAAGAAAATTAATCCATTTTAGGTGCCCTTTGGGGAGAATAGGGAAGTTCGGAATAAAAAACGACGCGGACCCACCACTGTATTCGATGAGCCTCGCTGACCACTGGCTTATGCTGGGAAGGCTGCGAACCGGCAATGACTCGAGAGCCAGGAGACCTGCCTAAAATGTTGACGGCTTCCCCATATTGGGAAGCGTCGGTGACGACGGCAAAGTCCCGACCACATTATCTGTGGCGGGACTTTACTTTTTTTTTAACCTAAAAATTAAGGAGGATTATGTCATGAATAATTTATCCGAAGCACAACTCTATGATCAGCTCCAACATCTCATTGCCTCAATTTCAGACCTTGACGAAGCAGCTATGGCCAAAATTCAAGTACGTTTAAATTCCTTGACTAAACCCCAAGGAAGCTTAGGTCAGTTGGAACACTTTGCGAAACAGCTTGGCGGAATTCAGCGCACTTCTCAGCCTAAACTCTTAAAAAGAGCCGTCCTCTTAATGGCTGGAGATCATGGAGTCGTGGAAGAAGGTGTCAGTGCCTTTCCTCAGGAAGTAACTCCCCAAATGGCGTATAATATAATCAACGGCGGTGCAGCTATTAACGTCTTGTCTCGCCAAGCCCGAGCTGATGTCGTATTAACAGATGTTGGAATTGCTTTTCCTCTCGAAGGTAACTGCCTTCATAGACGTGTAGCCGACGGAACTCGGAATATGACGAAAGGGCCGGCTATGACAAAAAAGGAAGCACTCCAAGCGTTACTCACCGGGGCTGAAGTTGCCCAAGAAAAAATCCAAAACGGCTATAACCTTTTTGCTACTGGAGAACTTGGTATCGGCAATACCACTCCCAGTTCAGCTATTGTAGCCCTCCTGACGAATTCTTCCGTTGAGTCCGTTGTGGGACGGGGAACTGGAATTGATGACAAAGGCCTCTTAAGAAAATGCCAAGCTATTGAAAAAGCCATCGAAGTGAACAAGCCGGACGTAACGGATGCACTTGATGTCCTCATGAAAGTTGGAGGTTTAGAAATAGCAGCCATCGCAGGCAGCATCATACAAGCTGCTGCCAGTCATGTTCCCATCGTTATTGATGGATTTATCTCCACGGCAGGAGCTTTAATTGCTGCTAAACTTGCTCCCAAGAGCGTGGCTTATATGCTTCCATCCCATGGATCCGTCGAAATTGGGCACCGTAAAGCACTAGCCGAACTAAAACTGGAACCGGTGCTTAATCTTGATATGAGATTGGGTGAAGGCACGGGAGCAGCCTTGACGTTTCACCTCGTTGAAGCTGCCCTGCATATTTTAAACGAAATGGCAACCTTTGAAGATGCAGGTGTCAGTGAAAAAGCAAATTAGGGCTACTTGATTGGGTTTATAAGACAATGAGGGGAGTCATTGAAAACGATGTCACAATTCACCCTTATAACGGGAGGGTCACGAAGCGGCAAAAGTAGTTTTGCGGAACTATTAGCTGCCCATACGGCATACCCCGACCGACCTGTCATTTATATTGCAACGGCTCAAATTTTAGACGAAGAAATGGCACACCGGGTCAAAAAACATCAACAGCAAAGGCCCGCAACTTGGCAATTAATCGAAGAGCCATTAAATATTCCCAACACCTTGCAGAAACTAAAAGAGACTAATGGGGTTATTCTCCTCGATTGTGTCACCCTTTGGCTCACGAACCTTCTTCTTTCTGAGACAGAGAAAAATGGACAAGCTTCGCAATCAGCTCACCTTACCCAGACCATTTATGAGTCAATAGAACCTAAACTCTTATCACTCGTACAAGAAGTGGGGCTCTTGGCACAGAAAATTCAGCCATCCGTTATTTTCGTTACCAATGAAGTCGGCCAGGGAATTGTTCCGGAAAACCCCTTATCCCGTGCTTACCGCGATTTAGCAGGACGAAGTAATCAAATTCTTGCCCAAAGTGCAGATAAAGTTTATTGGGTCACTGCGGGTCTCCCCATGGAAATCAAGCATTCAGGCGAGGCCATACTCTCATCCCTGCACAAGGAGAGATAGCCAATGCGTGGATTTTTCATCGCTCTCACTTTCCTGACCAGACTCCCTTTACCCTCACCTAAGGTGGAGGTAACCTCAGAAGAGTTTACGGGAAGTTATCGTTATTATCCCTTAGTAGGTCTCTTGATTGGGTTTATTCTTTGGCTTTTGGCCAAAGGATTGTTTCCATTTTTCCCGCCGTTAGTGTTAGGGGCTCTCCTCTTAGCTGCCGAACTGATGCTCACCGGCGGGCTCCATCTTGATGGTTTCATGGACAGCATGGACGGATTATTGTCCGCCCGCAGCCCGGAACGGATCTTAGAAATCATGAAGGACAGCCGAGTTGGAGCCCACGCTTCAATGGCACTCTTTGGTTTGCTGCTCCTCAAATTTTCTTTACTTGCAAGTCTAACCCCATCAAAATTTCCTCTCCTTCTTATTATGCCTATGCTTTCGCGTTGGGTTTTTCAAATAGGTGTCATTGCCTTTCCTTATGCTCGCTCCCAAGGATTAGGCAAGGGATTTCACGAGGCAGCTCAGTGGATTACACTTCTTATCTCAGGTGCCCTAGTCTGTGGAATTTCCTATTTATTATCAGGCCTCGCAGGTATAATCTCCTTCTTCGTTTGTGTTGTCGCGGTAATTCTTTGGGCTCATAAAATCACTTCCCTAATCGGGGGCTTGACCGGCGATCTCTATGGAGCCATTATTGAGCTTTCTGAAGTTCTCTGCCTTTTTACAGCCTTTCCTTTTCTCCATTAAGCTAACTCGTTCAACTATAGCTGAACCTTAGCACTTCAGGGACGAATGCGCCTAGCCTATAACAAATGCTATCGCGCTGAAGGTTAGACTCTACCCTCACCGAAGTAAGGTATGAGAACCACTCCCGCTTATAGAAGTAAGTGTCTTAGGATTGGATAATTTAAAAATAGGCTTATGTTTGTGAAGAGGCCGTAACGAATTAATCTTCGTTACGGCCCCAGTTTCTTATTAAATTAATTAGTTCTCTCAAATTCTATTTAATCATCCTATTATCCCAACTAATCATCTTAGATAAACTAAGAACTATAATTATCTAGCCTACGATCGCTCGTGCTAAGCGTTTAATTCCCTCATCAATAACTTCCGGTGTCGAGCAGGAATAGTTCAAACGTATCTCCGGAGTGACCCGTTGATCTGTGTAAAAGACCGCGCCAGGAACATAGAGGACATTCTGACGAATAGTCTCCTCAACATAATCAAAACTGTTGGCTATATTTTTAAAGCGAGCCCAAAGAAAGAGACCTCCTGAAGGCACAATCATTTCCACCTGGTCACCGAGATACTTTTCAATCGCCTCAACCATAGCTTCTCTTCGTTCCTTATAGACCGTTCGTAAGGTATGAATATGTCCTGGAAGCACACCTTCCTTTAAAAATTCTAAGACAGCACGTTGAGTAAGATTATTGCTGTGTAAGTCTACCCCCTCTTTCGTTTGGCAAAGGTGATCTACAATGTCTGCATCCGCAACAACATACCCGACCCTTAGTCCTGGGGCTAAAACTTTTGAGAAGGTGCCCAAGTAAATGACATTTTCACCCAATTCCACTAAATTGGGCAAGGCTTCACCTTCAAAACGCAGTTCCCCGTAAGGATTATCCTCAACAATCAGCAAATCATAAATCTGAGCTACCCGTAAAAGCTGCAATCTGCGCGCAAGGCCCATCACCTTGCCGGTAGGATTTTGGTAATTGGGAATAAGATATAAGAATTTGGGTGTTACTTCTCCAAGCATTTTCTCCAGTTCTTCAGGAATAATCCCCTGATCATCGCAGGGAATCATCCTGAATTGAGCACCAAAAGCCTGAAAGGCCTGAATCGCTCCCAGATAAGTCGGCATTTCCAAAAACACAACGTCACCAGGATCTAAAAAGGTTTGTCCCAACAAACTTAAGCCCTGTTGACTTCCTGTTGTGATCACGATGTTTTCCATCCCAGCTGGTTTACCATTTCTTAGATGTCCTTTGGCAAGCCACTCTCTCAAGGGCGGATGTCCGGCAGTTTGAGCATATTGAAGGGCAGGTTTTCCCTGTTCCTCGAAAACGCGCTGAAAACTACGCTGCAAGACCTGATCCGGAAAAAGTTCGTGAGCCGGTAAACCGCCGGCAAAGGAAATCATATCTGGATTCTGGGCAGCTTTTAGCATTTCCCCTATAAAGCTTTCACCCATATTCGCCATCCATTTTGCATACCGCATCCTAAATCCTCCTCAGTCGCCTGATATATGTCACATTTTGATACTTTTCTCTCTTTTATATAGTTGGCTTATATATAATTCTACTTTCTGAAATAATTTCCTGCCAGATATCAGGTTGTTGTAATTATTATGTATTAATCGGACAGTGAACTCGTTCAGCTAAAGCTGAACATCGGGGCTTCAGATACAATAATGTCCAGTGGACATTATTGCCGAGCCGCCTTTCCCAATAGGAATACTTAGCGGCGAAGTAGGACTCTACCCCACCTGAAGTTTTACGAAGGGCCCACCCCCACTTATAGAAGTGGGGGGCTTAAAAACCGGATAAGAACTTTCGTTCGATGTCCTCTGCCAAGAGCGGTTTGCTAAAGAAATACCCTTGCATTTCATCGCATTGTTTTTCTTTGAGGAAATGATACTGAATTTTCGTTTCTACCCCTTCAGCGATTACTCGAAGGTGAAGGCTTCGAGCCAATAAAATAATTGTGGTGATCACTTCTTCTCCATTGTCATCCTCGGAAATATCTCGAACAAAGGACTGATCGATTTTCAAGGTATCTACCGGCAATCGCTGTAAGTAATTTAATGACGAAAATCCAGTTCCAAAATCATCAATAGATATCCGAACTCCTAATTCCTTAATACGATTTAATAAGTTAACGGCAGATTCCCCTTTTTTCATAGCAATGCTCTCTGTTATTTCAATTTCCAGCCACTGAGGATCCATTTCGGTTTCGTTTAATACTCTAGATAGTAATTCAACAAAATTGGCTTCTTGGAACTGCCGCGCCGAAATATTAACAGCAATGCGCCAGGGCTGGTGTCCTTGTTTTTGCCAGGCAACATTCTGGGCACAGGCATTTCGCAGTACCCATTCCCCTATGGGGACAATCAAACCTGTTTCTTCAGCAATAGGAATAAATACATCCGGGGAAACGATTCCTCTCTCAGCAGAATTCCAGCGAATCAGAGCCTCCATGCCAACAATCCGTCCGGTACTAAAATCCACTTGTGGTTGATAGTTAAGAACAAACTCTTCCCGTTCTAAGCCTTTACGCAGATTATTCTCAAGCGAGAGACGTTCCTGTGCCCTGCTGTTGAGTTCAGGTGTAAAAAATTGATAGTTTTTTCGGCCTTGCTCCTTGGCATAATACATTGCTGTATCTGCTTGTTTGACTAAAGATTCTAAATCACTGCCATCATTAGGATAAAGGCTTATTCCGACACTTGTACTAATGAATACTTCGTTCCCATTGAGCATAAAGGGCTCGAAAAAAACTTTTAAGATCCTGTCAGTGACATAGGCAGCTTCTTCTCCCCGCCTAATTTCGGGAAGAAGAATCAAAAATTCGTCTCCGCCTTGACGAGCAATAGTATCTCCTTCACGTATCGCTTGTTTAAGTCGCTCCGAACACAGCTGAAGGAGAAGATCACCCATGTTATGTCCCATAGTATCATTGATTAGTTTAAAATGGTCTAAATCAAGGAACAAAACTGCCAGCATACTCTTTTTACGCCGAGCCTGCGCCAACGCTTGGTTCAGGAGTTCATTATACAGAAGACGATTTGGCAGGCCGGTAAGAGAATCATGGTGGGCTTGATGAGCAAGTTCGTTCATTAAATTTCGCTTGTCGCTTACGTCATGGAAGACCAAAACTCCTCCAATAACAGCACCTTGCCGATCGCGAATTGGAGCAGCAGAGTCTTCGATGGCAATTCTCTGCCCATTTTGATGGATTAAGACAGTATGGTTTGCTAAACCAACGATACGCCCTTCTCTTAAGCAGCGAACAATGGGACTCTCAACAGAGGCATTGGTATTTTCATTGACTATATGAAAAACTTGCTCTAATGAACGACCTACTGCTTCAGGATTACTCCAACCAGTTAAGGCTTCGGCTATAGGGTTAAGATATTCAACATTCCCCTGAACATCCGTCGTAATAACCGCATCCCCAATTGAATCCAAAGTAACTTGAGCACGTTCTTTTTCCAGCCAGATCATAGCCTCGGCATTTTTTCGTTCTGTGACGTCGCGGATGATACTTACGATAATAGACTGGCCATGAAAAAGAGCCCCCTTAGAGCTGACATCAACCGGAAATGCACTGCCGTCTTTACTGCGGTGCATGCACTCAAACTGAATCCCAGTTTGCGCTAGTCTAATTTGTTCGATAAGTTTATTACAGTCATCTTGTAAGCGTATATCCTGGATATACCTACTCGTTAACTCTTCTCGAGTATATCCATAACGATTTATGGCAGCCTCATTGGCATCTATGATCCGTCCGTCCGGTTGAATAAAAAGAATCATTTCCAAAGAGTCCTCGGCTAAGAGGCGATAGCGTTCCATATGTTCCCGATCGCTTGCTGAATTAAACATAACCGCTAATTGAAACGAAAAATGTTCCAAAAAAGCTAGCCGCTTTTCATTAAAATAGTCAGTTATTTGCGAGTATAACGTCAAAACTCCAAAGGTTTCTCCCTGATGAATCAAAGGAAAAGCTGCTACAGAACGAAGTCCATTTTTCTCAATAAAATCCTTCCAAGCTTCGAAAATGGGGTTACCCTCTAACACTTCCACATGTTTGTAACCGGTTTGAATAGCCCGTCCTACTGCTCCTTGCCCATATAAAGACTCATCCCAACGAATCGGATTAGAGTTCGAATACTTTAGGCCCGCTTCTGCCCGAAACTCAACCATTCCATCGTCCTTTTTTACCCCTATCCAAACCCAAGGAAACTCCATTTGCTTGACAAGCTGTTCACAAAGATATCTTTTAATTTCCGGCAAGGACTTTTCAGATAACACCATTTGATTGATCTCATTTAAAAGATGTTCATAGATTTCCAACGTTTTCTCTTCTGTAATATCCACGAGGGTTGTTATGATCTCCTGATCATGATCCGAATTTAGATTTTGAATAATGTCAGAATGAATCGATAGCCAGGATTTCTGTTGACTCCCCTCTGAAATTACTAGTTCACGATAAAGAGGTGATTTTGCATTATGAGCCAAAGCAGATTGAGGTAATTCCTTCCATTTAAAAGGTGTTCCGTCAGAAAAATAAGCTTGCCAAGAACCATCAGTAGGGGACGGCAATCTCAATTGGGAGCGGCCACGCCTCAACAAACGACAAGCAGCATCATTGGCATGAATAAGCTGTCCATGGCGATTCTGCACGATAATTCCACTGGAAATCCCCTCATAAACCCTTCGATAGTACGCCTCTTGTTCCTGAACTTCATAAAATTGCTGCTTTAGCTCTTCCTCGGCGGCCACAAGCTCTTCATGAGTCGCCTCCATTTCTTCATGGGCAATTTCAAGTTCCTTATGCTTTAACTGTAGTTGTTGATAACTTTCCTGAAGTGCTTCTTCAGAATCTTGAAGCGATTTTAACCCCCAGTAAAAGAAAAGATAAAGAAAAATCGAAGAAACAAAAACATAGAGCCACCCCTTTAGGGTCGATAACTGAACATATAATGTCTGATCGTGGATAAAAAAGCCTAAAATGCGATCCGAAAAAAGTATCCAAAAGCCACCGATTAAAGCGTATAAGCTACTTAAGCGCCAGGGGGTAATTTGTTTTAAATTGTCCCATTTCAGGTTAACCCTCATCATGGATCTCCTCCTTAGAAATCCATTCTCCAAGATTCAGTAAAAATCCTGCTAATAATTGGTTTTTTTCTAAATATAGACAAATTTTTTCCGTATTAAAAAACGGCCGCCATACGGCCGGCCGAATTTCAAGATTAGCTTTTAACTATGAGATAATTTAGGGCTTAGTCTTTGACAATAATTTGTCCTTTGCCATTTTGTTTTCCAATATAAAGTCGGCGATCGGAAACTTTATATAATGTTTCATAATCTTGAGATTCCGTAGGAAATTCAGCAACCCCAATGGTAATACCCAGACCAAATTTTTCTAGGTCTAAATTTTTCTTTAAACGTTCAATAATTTTAATGGCGTCTGTACCCGCCTTTAAATCCGTAAGGACCACGGCAAATTCGTCACCGCCTGTTCGAGCAACAATATCGCCTAAGCGAACAGATTTTTGCAGGTTTTGAGCAACATGAACGAGGGCAAGATCTCCCGCAGGATGTCCTTGGGTGTCATTCAAATATTTAAAACCGTCTAAGTCAAGAAGCAAAAATTGAAAGGTCGTCCCCCGCCTCAAGGTATTCGCCATTTCTCCCAACATCCGCTGTTCAAAACCTTGACGATTTAAAATCCCCGTTAAGCAATCTGTTGTTGCCAAGCGCCTAAGCTCCAGCCTTTGGCGTATTGTTTCCAAAGACATACTTAAAATCCTGACAAAGGCCGATAGTATTTCTTGAGTTTGTTCAAGATTCCTAACTCCTGAGTCCATAAGCCAGAGCTCTCCAACAATCCCGCGATGAGCTATGATCGGATGGATGTAAATCCGCTTTACAGGATATGGCATATCTCTTTGATCTGATTCTTCCAGAACCCTTAACCTTGGTGTCGAACGTGGTACATACCCCGCCGGGAAATGGATTTGCTTATCGCGATTCATCCACTCCTGCCAAACTTTTTCTAATTGCTTTAGCCGCCCAAAAGGCGACCGTATGATCCAATTCCCCTCTTGCTCCATATGAAAAAAACCCGCTTCGAGGTATAAAATTTCCATAGCCATTTCCCCTGCTTCGGCTAACAATTGATCCTCAGAAACAGCTTTAACTAAGATTTCAGTTCCCCGTAAAAGCAGTGACAAAGCCTGCTCACGGTCCAAAGCCGCTAAACGCAGCTGCTGCTCATAGACATTTGAAGAAATTAAAGGCATCAGTTGCTCCAGCCAATAGACGCTGTTTTCATCAAAGGCTGAAGGATCAGCACTAAAAAGCGCCAGCAAGCCAAAAAACTGGCCATAATGAACCAAAGGGACACATAAAATTCGCCGGATTGCAAATTCCCTTAGATTTTCGCTCCACTCAGTGAAACGATACCCCTTCTTTAATTCTCCGAAATCATGTTCATACCCTTGCTCGTCAATTTCATGGAGCGTAATTGAAGGCTCAAAAAAAGCATCGCTCTCTATTTTGCCTTTAAAGAAATTCCTTAAATCCGAAGAAAGAAAGCTATGCTTTAAAAATCTTTCTTGTTGTTCCGTAAGAGTACTAATAGTCAGAGAATGAAATTTTCGTTCTTCAAATAGCCAAATACCAGCCATCGTCGAATTAAAAAAATCAAGCCCTCGTTTTGCAAGTAATTTTAGGGCGTCTTCCAGATTCTCTTGGTGATTAATTTCTTGAAGAAGACCAAAGACGTCCTCAGGTTTGAGACGATACGTTTTCGATTGGGCCGGCAGCATGGGCTTATCACCCTTTCATTCTCATGTCATAACCATATTTTATCATAAACCAAGAAAAGAAAAAGTCTTTTCAAGATTGAATATCACTTCTATTCAAAAGAGTACATAATATGTTAGGATAAACAATAGGTGCAATTAAACTCTTCAGCGGGAGGATATCTCTTGAAAAAAAAGTATTTTTCATTCCTCACCTTGTTGCTATCTCTTTCTCTGGTGATTATCCTCTATCCCAAACTTCAACATCCCTTTGTTCTTCAAACCTTTATTAAACAATGGGGAAACCTAAGCCTTTTGATCGATATATTAATAATTGCACTGCTAATGCTTTTTCCTGTAGTTCCCTTTGTTTTGATTGCCGGAGTGAACACCATCCTCTTTGGTTGTCTTGGTGGCTTTTTACTCTCTCTTACAGGGAGCCTTTTAGGCGCTGCTCTTGGCTTTTGTCTCTCTCGGACCCTAGGTCAAACTTGGGCCCAGCCTAAAATCGCCCAATTGGGAAAATGGGGAAAGCTCATCGAAGGGAATAGCTTTTCAATTGTTTTTCTCTCCAGGCTCATTCCCATACTTCCCTCTGCGGCCGTCAACTATTCGGCCGGATTATCCCAAATGCCTTTTCCATCCTTCTTACTGGCTACTCTTTGCGGAAAATTCCCAATGATTATTTGGGAATCTTGGGTAGGCCATGATTTCTGGCGAGCTTCCCACCATCCAGGCCGGCTTATTATTTCATTAGGCATAGGAATAATCCTTTTTGGCTTAATAATTTATTATTGGTACACAACTAATAGTACAGATCCCCAGCATTAATGCCAAAAACCCACTAAAGTTCCCCCTCCATCTTCAAAACACCTCTTGAACGACGATTCATCCGCCTTCCTAGTACTTAGTTGCGAACTTCATCATAAACTATAAGAAGCCTTCATGCAATGATTAAATGAAGGCTGTCTCGTGGATAAAATCTTAAGCTCTGCTAAAGGCCCTGGCAATCCTCTGATATCCTATTACGTTTGGGTGAGCAAAATCCGGGCCTATTAATTGTTGCTCCTTGCCGCGGAATTCTCGATTAATATTAGCAACGTTTCCTCCATAACGATTTGCCCAGGCGACAATCATCATATTGACCTGGTCAATTATTTGCTGCGCTTGCGAAGAGAACCGCGCATAGGGTCCTGCCGGTAAAGGATTATAAAGGGTGCCTATTTTCAGTATCGCCTTTGGATTAATCTTTCTGATTTCTTCCCCTATTTGAGATA
Source organism: Desulfosporosinus acididurans (assembly GCF_001029285.1). Taxonomy (GTDB): domain Bacteria; phylum Bacillota; class Desulfitobacteriia; order Desulfitobacteriales; family Desulfitobacteriaceae; genus Desulfosporosinus; species Desulfosporosinus acididurans. The sequence continues at coordinate 77,062 of NZ_LDZY01000013.1, read as the reverse complement.
CGGTTTTCTCCATAGAAACGAGGGTCAAAGACAATTGAGCAGGATTAAAGCTCCAAGAAGAATTTCTCAATAATTGAAGAAGATCATTTGAACCAACCGTAATCGTTATTAACGAAGCTTGACAAACATAGCGGCGTACTGCTGCGTTTTGCCGTAACAAAACTAAAAGTCCGCCGGTCGTCAAACCATTAACCCCAAAGTTACGCAACAGTAAATTCGGCTCATGCCTTCTTAAAAATTGGGCATATATCGACGGAAACGAGAAAGTCGTTCCAACCCCATACCCAGCAGTGATAGAGTCCCCCAAGGCCAGATACAACGACAAATTCACACCTGCTTTCCAAAGCTTCTTCTTTTCTAATAGGGTATGATTTCCAATCCATTTCTGTCACGCCTGACGAATAATCACCCTTATTTCAGAGAAGCTAAGAAGAAACAATTGAATTGATTGGTGTGAATATTCGTGAACAATCTCTGGCAATTTATTCAAAAGGGGAATTCCTCATCCTTATATGCTTCCATAGGAAATCTTATTCTGGTTGTGATTAAAGGTATTGCCGCTTACACCAGCGGAAGCGGGGCAATGTTTGCTGAAGCTATGCATACTGGAGCCGATACGGTTAACCAGATCTTTGTCTTTGTCGGCAGCATCCTCGCGGAACGAAAACCAACACCTCGTTTTCCTACTGGATTTGGCAGGCTCATTAATGTCTTTTGTATGGGGGCTGTAATCGTTGTAACAATTATGGCTTATGAAACGGTTCTCGAAGGAATCCATCTCCTTAAGCATCCCTCGTCGTTTCAAACTCTGGGATTTACTATTTTTAGTCTTGTTGCCTCAATGGCAACGGATGGTTATGTTCTCCTTAAGGCAATCCGTGAAATTGGCAAAGAGACTCACAGTGATAAAAAGGGGCTAAATCTAATCCCTTTTGCGCTCAAGAATGTCAAGCAGGCTTCTCCCCCTACCCGTTTAGTCTTCTATGAAGACCTTGTAGCCACCTCCGGAGCAGTTCTGGCTTTAGGAGCCATCCTACTCACACGCTTTACTCCTCTCAAGGCTCTTGACGGATTTGCCGCAATCATAATCGGGTTGCTCATGTTCGGAGTTGCCTTTCGAGTGGGGTATGACAATATGGTGGGACTTATTGGAGTTTCCGCCCCCAAAGAGGTGGAAGATAAAGTCTCTCAAATTATTTTGGCCGATCCTGCTGTAACGGATATTAATAAAATGCGTATCCTCCAGGAAGGACGTTTTTATCACGTTGAAAGCTACATTGAACTGCACAGAGGGTTTTCCTTAGCAGAGGCAGATAAAATCAAAGCCAAAATTCGAGACAATTTATTGGCGTACGAAGATGTCACAGATGTAACATTAGGCATTATTGAAGATGATGGGATTAAAGATTGGCAGCCAATTGAATTTCCCACACCCTTAAAAGCTAATCCTCAAATTAAGAAGCGCTGAACATCGAAAGTTGATGTTCAGCGCTTTTACTCAAGAACTTTATCGTAACAGAAAAAGGGAGTTTCTTTAGACATAAAATTAATTTGACCTATAAATTGAAAACCGCATTTCCTGAAGAGAGAGTTCATCTTTTCATTTTTCGAATTTGTATCAGTTTTCAAATAAGGTAAATCATTGCTTCGAGCCAAGGTCTCGGCAAATTGAAGCAATTCGACAGCCAAACCGCGCCTTCGATAATCGGGATGGACAGACATTCTATGGATTACCATCCCTTCCCTGGAAGACCAATGAAGATGAGAATATTCTTCGGGTTCAACCCTATTAATACAGATAAACGCCACAAGATTACCCTTCTCTTCTCGTACGTATAAGTTTCCTGCCTTAATATCCATCGTAAAATCATCGGCTTGTGGATAATTCTCATCCCATTGATAATTCCCATATGAATGCATTTCTAAAATTGTCTTTTGGACAATGTCCATAATTTGCGGAACGTCTTCAACAACCGCTTTTCTCATCATCTGGCAAACCCCTAAATTCATAATTATTTAACGTTACAAAATTCCTATTCCATCAGCAGCAATGGCATCTCCCAAAATCTCTTAACTAACAAAATTTGACATAATATTATGATAAAGTGTCAAATACGAATCCAAACGCTGGCTTAGATTGATCACTTCAGGATCATTCAAGGACTTATATTGGGCTAACTTGACGAGTTGAGACCTTAGACTCTCAATTAGACCTAAAACTTCATCCTGCTTCATAATCTCCCCTCCCCAATCATAATTCCATATTTCCTTTCAACATATTACTCTAATCAGCAAAAGAATTCAATTCTTTAGTGGTTCTTTTAGAGATAAAATAAAACATTGTTTTAAAGATCGAAATTAAAAATACATTGCTATGACGATAAAGCAGATAGTCTATCTCTTTTTGACCATAGACAAAAAAGGACTTTTCCTTAGTAACAACCATAAATCACCTCCATTCCCCCGCTGTCTCTGACTGCACTAATAAGCAGCTCTATAAGACCGCAAGCAAATCGTTACTTTAACTTCTCGTTAAAAACTATTTAACAATAAAGAACGATGGTATAGAACGTTCGCCATAGCGGCTTGACGGATGATTAATTATCTTACCGTTATAATAAAGAACTGAAGATGCACCGCCATCCAGATTAGCAACATTATAGGCGCCATACTGAAGCATAATATCCTGTACATCTTTAAGGGTTGCACCCAAAGAGCCAACTTGCCGCCCATCAATAACCAGCATTAAGATTGTGCCATCCTTAGTCTGTCCGATGGCTGTTCTGGGAGCAATCCCCCATCCCCCGTCTCCATAAGTAATTGAAGGCTTGCCATCGACGACAAGAAACGGACTAAAGGTAACTGCATCCCGGATATCCATTTGTTTAATTTGGGTTAATGTATAATGTCCAAGAACTAATACATTATCGCGATTTAACCCAATGATATCAAAGGATGAAACGGGATCTTTATGAAGAATCTGACCGTCAGAAATAAGAATGCCGAGGGGCTGCCCGCCATTGCCGGTTCCTTGTGGATCATCAAACACCCCGCCGTTGATTACAGCACTTGCTCCGTTCTCCTTGGCAATATCCTCAGCTTTTTCTCCTACCTTACCCAGATAACGCGTCGCAGCGACTTGAACACGGGCCGGATCATTAATCTTAAGCAAATAACCCTTAAATCCCTTTTGACTAATGTCAATTAGTTCCGTTCCACTGTTATTGACCGTTCCTTGAGTTCGAATATTATCAGGATGAGAATTCCCCAAATCGGCTATTTTATTACTATCCATTATTTTTTTGATTTCCGCTTCACTAAATAAAAAGGTTGCCAAATATTGATGATGCAGCGTAGTCATGGCACTAGTTACCCATAAATCACGAAGGGACTCAAAAGGTTCAACAGGTGCAAACAAAAATCCTAAAAAGCACAAGACGAAAATCGAGAAACTTGCAAACATCCCTATAAAAGCCTGCCTTAGCCGTTTTTTCCTACGGCTGTAATAATAAATTCCGGCAGGTTTCCGCTGCAGCCTCTGGTTTCCCCTTGGGTCAGATGACCGAGAAATTCCTGTATTACTCATTTTACCTCCATTCTCTTGGAGAAAACACAATACCTTAAATATCTATATTCTACAACATATTTCACAATAACGTTAAACCAATTTACGGAAACAAAATACATTCTTTGGTCATACGAAGGGTATAAATCCATCTGAAAAATTGTGCTGCCTTCCAACAATTGTATTTAAAAATCCACCCAGTATTGGGGGAATTTAGCTAGAGAAAAATGTTATAGCTAGAGTAAAGCCTCAAGAGAAACAGTAAGCAAGATAAAGCAAGCTCTAAGAAAAAGCTTGCTTCTCAAACAAACAACCTCACCGATTTAAGCGGTGAGGTTGTTTAGAGTTTTCATTCTTAACAAAGTGTAGACAGGAAGTTTTACGTTTTACTTCTTATAAAGCTTGAACGTTAAAGAATTATCTCCAACAAAACTACGAATTAAAATAGAAGCTGCAGTATTATTTCTAAACTTAAAATCAAGTTCTGGGTAAGCTACAGTTGCGTCTTGCCCAGGCGGTACGTAACTGATGGGCAAAGTATGGCGATGTCGTTCAATAATTTGTAAGCCTGCAAGAATTACCGCGTTATACAGTGTGGAGGAAACTTGACAAACCCCTCCGCCAAGTCCAGGAGTAAAAGAATTTCCTTCTATAATCAGAGCTTCTTTATACCCCGCTTCAGCAGTTCGTTCTCCGACACTTTTATTGAAGGAAAACCGTTCTCCAGGCGCTAAAAGTTTCCCATCAAGTGCTTTCGCTGCCAAGCGAATGTTCTCCGTTCTATTGGCCAAGCCAGGATCAAAGTAGGTCGTATATTGGGCGATCGGCAATGGTTCCCGGACAGTAAGGTTAAGTTTTATAGTATTTGCAAAACCATTGATAACCCCAGTGTAAACTGTGGTACCTACTTTACTGGTATCAATCGTCTGCGGATTCCACTGGACAGGCAGATTCTCTGTATCACTATTATAGAGTTTTGCGGGGACTGTTGTGGGTAAAGAATAACTTTCATTTTGGGTTACTGTTTGATTAAGGTCAGCTATGGAATAGATACTCGTACCTTTCACTGCTCCTGAAATCAAACGTTTTGAGTTTGCCATTATTTCGTCTGATACCACTCCGCTTCCGCCAAAGGCAACTAAATCGGGACTTAGGTTATTCGCACAAAAATTCTCAAAGTAGCCGGCTGTTGCTTTGGGCAATGTAGGGATGGAAGGATCAACCATAATTATGGGTTCGCCCTTTTGAGCAGCCACCGTACTTCCGGCCAGGGCATCTGCAAAGCCATAACCGTTGGCGAGATAGACCGTTGCCGGATTGGTCGCAAAAGTTTTAGCAATAATCACATTGGTATCAAATCGTGATTGCCCCATTAACCGCTCGATACTTGCCCCAGGCAGAAGATCGCTGATTTCGGAGATTATATTATTCGAGATTAGAACTTCTCCGCCAGTAACAAAAACTTTCGCCGGTTTTAGTTCCCGCAAATAATTTCTCAACTGTTCAGGGAGTTCCTTGGCAGGTGACAAAAGAATTGGCCAGTCTTTATTAGCAGCAAAGCTCGAAATACTTAACGCATCGGAATAGTCTTCACCTGATGAAATTACAACGGATGATCCCGTTGTAGTATGAAGAGATTCAGCTATGCGGTATGATGTATCATAGCGATCTAAACCGGCAATTCGTACAATTTGGGCAAATCCTAGTTCATTAAGTTCAGTTTCAAACTCATCCCCAATAATTCCCACCCCCCCAATAATATAAACTGTTCCAGAGGGATCAAGATGTTGGCGAATATAGTCAAAGGCATCTTGCGAATTCTCAACAGTTGAATTAACTAAGAGTATAGGAGCTTCTTTAGTATGAGCCAATACGCTTGCTGAAATTCCGTCAGCAAAGTTATTTCCTGTTGCCAGAATAACATGATCCACTTTGCCGCTGCAATAATACTCTGAAATGGCCTTGGCTGTCTCATATTTTGTCTTCCCAGCTAAACGATTCATCTTAACACTTTGTGACATACTAATATCCGAACTTGAATTATTCGTTGCAGCATAAACCGGGAACCCTGCCATCATTGTGTTACAAACGATAATGATAGACGCGATCATCTTTTTGCTCATCAAATACTCACTCCTTCAATTATCGAGATAATTATCTCATGCTGAAGAAATGAAGAGTGTCGAAGTGAGCATGCTGCTGATGCACTTTTAAACGACGAACGTGTCCTATTTGAACGAATTTGGTATATTATTCCAGTAGAGAGTTTTGCTGCCTACAATTCTCTAAAACGAACCCGAAAGTTGGCAACAACCTCCTCGAACTCAGAAAATCCCTCATTTTCAAGCAAACGCCCGTAATTTGCCTGCTTCGTCTTAGTATCGATAACTGTATTCCAGAAATACTGTATCATCCCTTGAGCATCTCTCTGTTTCATTCGTAAACGCAAACCACGAGTCGCTTTCTTAAACCGTTCTGAAGAAGTTGGTGATTGCAAAATAGGGTTAAATAAATTGACTTCCAGAAAATCGAGGATTTCTTGCTCTTTAGTCATAACGCCCCTCCTACTTTTTAATCATTCTGCCAAGGAACCACTCCCACTTGAAGCGGGATTCTCACAATTGGATGAAGAAAAGTATATTAGTTATGACTATGAGACAAGTCGCCAATCTATGATAATTGTGAACTTATCCTTACATTCTCTTCCCATAATAATAAAAAAGAAAAATTGCTAAAAACAATTGAATAACTATAATCGCTGCAACCATCAGGATAATGACACTCTTTGCTCCCATAAAACTTAAGGTCAAAACCAAAATACTTAAGAGATAAATCAACACTTGATTGACTTTAGCACCAACCTTTTCTTTTAAGCGTATATTTCGTTCATCATTACGTTCAATGGCTATTCTGTGTTTCCTTGTTTCACCTTCGGTCTTTGATACCAAAAGATCATCAAAAAACTTTCCTATTCCGAGACAAAACAAAGCTGCGCCAAGCCCAATGCCCAACCCAGAAAGTTGTTTTACTGCTTCACTGACCAAAACAAATTCTCCCACATAAAACAGGACGGCTCCTGCGACTGTTAAAAAAGCATATAACCACAATTTACCTTTCTTCACTTCTACTCCCCCTCATAGAAAAATATCTCTTCGATACTCAGATTAAAGAAATGAGCAATCTTAAAGGCCAACATGATCGACGGGTTATAACGGCCATTTTCCAAAGAACTAATTGTCTGTCTAGATACTTCCAATCTATCAGCAAGTTCTTCCTGTGTAATTCCGCGTTCTCTTCTGATTTCTTCAAGTTTATTTTTCAAGAACATGCCTCCAAACATAAATTGTAAAGGACACTTTCCGTATAAGCTATGATAACGCGAATCCTGTCAGATGTAAAGTTAACTTTACCATTATGCCTAAATAAAGTCCTGTATAATGCTTAGTAAAAATTTGATCTATCCCAAATATGGCTTTGCAGTTGAACGGAATCATCCTCTGGTATTAATAACTTCAAAGTGAACTCGTTCAGCTAAAGATGAACATCGGGGCTTCAGGCGGGGACTTTACCCCACCTGAAGTTTACGAAGGATCCCCCCCACTTAAAAAGTGGAGGCCTTAAAACTGGACAAATTGGCAACGCTTATTTATTTTGAAGCATAAAAAGGGTGTCGCTCCACGAACTAATCAAATTCGTTTTGCGACACCTCGTAAGAATGGCGCCAGAGGCCAGACTATAATTGCTTTACGCCTTTTAAATCACGTGTCAAATAGATGTCGACATCATGGCCGGTTGCTCGATGGCAATCTAAACAGGATTGGGCTTTTTTTATGGTCTGATAATGATCTACTCGGGGAGTGTTTTTGAGTTTAGCTGCATTAGGAAATGACTTATCATCCCCTAGATGACATTGAAGGCAATTTTGATCGGATACAATTGCCTGGGTAGGAATCGTATAATCGCCGCTGAAATGTTGGAATACGTAATTTAGACCCCGCGCCTTGGCCTGAACTTTTCCCAGCTCTCCTCGTGGTTGATGACAGTCCAGACAGTTTACGTCTTTGTGGGCAGACGTTTGCCATGAGATTAAGTATTTATTCACCTCATGACATGAACCACAAAAGGGTGGAGTTGAGGTAGCATAATAACCGACTTGAAACAAAGCATATAAGCCAACAAACGTAAAGGCAGCACTTAAAATAATTTTTTTCCACATAGTTTTACTCTCCGGCAGTTTTCTTTTTTGGTAGTATGTGAGAAAATAATTATTTTAATGAATTGACTTTGAGACATTTTAAGTCATAATATCATCTACAGTTTGCTGGTAAATAGGTTCTTCGGGATACATCCTTTACAGAAACTAAGGCAATTGCTCTAATGGCTGCAATTTGACTAAAGTTGAAGTGCCTTTCTTTTTCAACTGGATAAGCTCAGCTCCATCAGCGGAACAATAATTTTCATCCCCCTGCAATGTGACCTCTTTAAGATGTCCATCTCTAACAACATAGGCTTTCTGATTATTGCAGACAATTAGTTGTCCATCAACACCTATAATCGCATGTGTATTTGAGTTGAAGGGAATCGAACCTTCCCATTCGGTTGTTAAAGAAGGGTTTTCTTTAACATCTGGAAGGTCATTCGTAGTTTTTATCTTTACAAGTTGATTGTTCTTTACTTCTCCGATATAGACTTTTCCTTTTCTGACACCGAGGATTCGATCTGAAGTATTTTTAGTGATAGTATAACGTTTGTTCTTTTGCAAAGCAGTATCATATTGGATTGCTGTGATCTGTTGAAGCGCACCTATCTTACTATCAATATAAAGGGTTCCATAGCGGTCAGAGGCAGCCATATTATCGATTTGTTCTTGTGATTGACTTAGAATACTAACCTTTTTCATCACATCTATCTTCATAAGCTGCTGCTTGGAACCTGTCTTCACGGTCAGATACATCAAATTTGTAACTGGTGAAACAACAAAGTTTTCGATTTTTCCGCCTGCAGGGAACTCTTTACTGCCGCTCTCAAACGGATTCAAACGATCATCCGGGGCTGCATCTTCATCACTATCCGGAAGTTCTAAAGAATATAGTTCCGTAAGCTGAGGATTACCATACCGTTTTTCCAGTTTTGGCTGAAGTGATGTCTTGGGAACTGCTTTTTCTTGCTTAGGGTCTTCGGTATTGGGCGAAATTGTAAGCGTTGAAACTTCAGACTTGGCCGGATAGACTTTTACAGTCGTAACAGCATTGGGGTTTTTTCGGGCATAAAAATAAAGCAAAATATTGCGATCCGGCAGCCATTGGTAATTAAGAACCCCTAATGTTTGATCTTGAGCTGAGGGCGGTTTTTTTTCAAACACAATGGTTCCCTTTTTTAGATTAAAAACCTTCAGTACATTATTTTCCATATACGCAACATAATCTTTGGCATAAGAAACCTGGATATTAGATAACCCCGTACCCGGGACCGTTGCTTCAAACTTGGTCGTTATGGCTGGTTCATTATCTGTACCTGACGTTCCCAAAACTTGTTCCATTTGCTTGTTTAACAAAGAGTACCCTCCAAATTGCAGGATAAGGGAAACGACTATCCAGACAATTAGGGTACGCAGTTTCTTGTTCATGCCTTATTCTCCTTTGGGGTCAGTGTTTAAAATTTAAAGGTCATTATTTGCTGTCCTTCGGCATAACCACAAAGGCAGTTGGCAGATAACGTTCACCGGCCCAATCCCAGAGTTTATTAAGCACTTTTCCATTATAGAAGAGCTCTGAAGAAGAACCGCCATCCAGATTAGCCGCATTGACTGCCCCATAATCTCTGAACAGATTGTAGAGGTCACTCATTTTGGCCCCTAAACTCCAAAGCGGCTGACGTCCGTCAATGACAACCAAGATAATCGTGCCATCTTCTTTCTGTCCGATTGCTGTGCGAGGCCCTATTCCCCATTCTGAGTCCTTAAATTCACAGCGTTTTCCATCTTGGATTAAAGGAGGCCAGAAAAACACCGCTTCCTGAATATTTTTCTTTTTAACTTCATCTGCCATAATTTGTCCGACAATCAGTTTGCCTTCCTTATCCAAAGCTACAATGTCTGTGCTATTGCTGCCGATGTTGTTTTGGACAATCTCCCCCTTATGTACGGTTAACCCATCCGGAAATCCCCCGTTTCCCGCACCGTTAGGATCACAAAACCCTCCGCCATTAATTCCGGCGACAGCCCCCGTATCTTTCACAAAGTCGCTCACCCGTTCCCCTTTAACACCTAAATCTTTAGTCACAGCAACTTTTATCCGTTTAGGATCCTTGATGAGCATGACTTTGCCTTTGAACGTCTTGCCGGTAATCGTTTCTATTGTGATTCCAGCAGAGGTATCGGTCACGGCACTCTGAACTGGGGTATTCGAGTTCAGGTTTGAATTATTATAATTGTTTACAATATCGCTAATTTCCTGATCAGAGAGAAAGGCCTTAACAACCTGAGGGTGGCGTGACGTTAGAACAGACCCCACAGCTATTGTTTTAGTGGCTTCAAAAGGCCCCCAGAACGTGATAAAAGGGGCAAGGAGCACCGTAAAAAGGACGTTAAAAATAATAAAGCCAACAATCTTAGTTAGGCGTATCTTTCTTTTCTTCCACATAATGCCTCCTTTACTTTACGACAAAAGCCGTAGCAAGATAACGTTCACCAAAAACATTCCAAAGCCGGTTCTGAACCTTGCCCTGAAAGAACATTTCTGAAGAGGAGCCGCCATCAAGATTTACAGCATTGACCGCATGATAATTTTCAAAGACTTTGGCCAGATCGCCCAAAGTCGCTCCCAGGCTCCATGAGGGTTGGCGGCCGTCAATGACAACAAAAATAACCGTTCCATCCGCCCTTTGCCCAATGCCTGTCCTGGGAGCAATTCCCCAGCCGCCGTCTCCAGCAATCACTACTTTGCCGTTAACCATCAGATTGGGGCTAAAGGTTACCGCTTCACGCATGTTATTATCCTGTAATTGTTTTGCAGTCATGCGGCCAAGAACAAGTTTCCCCTGCTTATCAAACCCGGCAATGTTAACAGCCTTGTCTCCTATATTGTTAGAGACTATTTTTCCATCCTGCAGCGTTATCCCATCGGGAATCGCTCCATTACCCTTGCCATCAGGATCATAGAAGCCTCCGGCATTAATTCCGGCGATTGCTCCCGTGTCTTTAACGAAATCACTGACCCTTTCTCCTGTGATCCCAATATTCTTAGTAACTGCCAATTTAACCCGTTTGGGGTCTTGAATCAGCATCACTTTGCCCCTATAGGTTGGACCTGTTATATCCTCGATTGTAATTCCCGAACTTGAGTCGATAGCCTTTGCTGTCCCATCTATCTGCCTATTATTGGCGTTTTGATTGTATATTGGCTCCGCACTTACTTTGGGACTGGTGAAGGTCGTAAAGGCTATCACACCTATAACTACAACACTCAGCAATAACCAGTTAACCGAAGTCTTTTTAGGCTTAGCGATCATTAGAAGTCTTTTCTTAATCTGAGACTTTGAGCCGCCTAAACTTGCTATACAGGCCATTCGAGGAGCTGAAGAGTATGTCTCAGCCAATTTGATCAAGGTATATGCATAATCGTTGGCCTGCTCAGGGGTGATACGAGATATCGCTCTGGCATCACAGGCCATCTCCTGGTCTTCCTTCATTCGAAAATAGGCATACCATAGTAAAGGGTTAAACCAATGAATTGTGACCAATAACCGTGCTATCCAATTTACCCATAGATCTTTTCGTTTAAAGTGCACTAACTCATGTAATAAAATATAGTTTATTTGTTCTGAATTAAATGTTTGTTCAAAACCAAAGGGTAATAATATACGCGGACGGAATAAGCCAAATAAGGCTGGGCTCTGCACATATCTTGTTCTAACCAAGGGAATTTCTGTATCTATTTTCAATTTCAATTTGAGGTTATTAAAATTCGAAAGCAGTCTTTCGTCGGTTATTAATTCATTTCCGATTTTTGCGGAAAACTGTTTGTTACTAATAACAGTAAGGACTGATAAAAGCAAAACTCCGGAGAACCAATCTATGTATATTAGTTGAATAATAATGGGAACACCATTACTTGACCTCTGTGCCGTCGCTGTCGATATCGCCTTATTGTCTGTGCTTACGGCTACAGGAGTATTGTCTAAATGAGATTGTACTTCTTTCTTTTCATAATCGAGTTGATGTGACTGGTTAAAGATTGCTGCAATACTTTGCTGTAATTGAGAAAAATCGAGAAAATTGTAAACACTAACAGAACTAGCGGGTGTCCAAGGCAACAGCAAACCGATAAGTAAAACTGACCAGAGCATATAGTGATAGCGAACTCCTAGTTTAGCTCTGAGGGCAAACTTTACCCCTAACAATAAAATCACAAAGATGCTCGCTTTGGCAGAAATCATCATAACCCAGTTAAAAAGGCTGAGATAATTCACCAGTTGTTGCAACAGCATCTTCATTCCTCCCTTATTTCAAGGAGTTGCTTTAGTTCTTCAATTTCAACTTGAGAGAGTTTTTCCTCCTTAAGAAAGGTGACAAGCATCGGCTTTAAAGCGCCGCCAAAAACACGTGTCAGGAAAGACTTACTCTCAGCTTTAATGCATTCTTCCTCAGTTATCAGTGGATAGTAGCTATAAGATCTTCCTTCTTCTTTAAAAGCAAGGGCTCCCTTTTTTACAAGCCTCCCGATTAAAGTCTTAATTGTGTTCGGTTTCCAATTCGTCGATTGTTCTAAGGACTTTACGATCTCATTGGCACTGCATGGCGCCGATAACCAACAGATCTTCATAACTTCCCACTCGGCATCTGATATATTAGGTATTTTGTTCATTAATATAACAACATCCTTTCTTAGCGTTAGGTAGTTTAAGATCGCGCGTAAGGTTTACATGTGTAGTTGATAATTATATTACATTTGTAAACTAATATTGTCAATAAATTTAAGGAGAATTTTCGTTTACAATCAACACTTAAGTCAAGGAAGACAGAATAAGGATCTATTTTGTCTGATTAATTAGTGGGTAAAGCTAAAGGCCTCTGCACAGTGTGGCAGAGGCCTTTGGGGTGGGTTTTAGAGAATAAGAGAGGAACTTTCCCTTACCAGCTATTTTATAACAATAAGAAGTTCTCCGGCTTTGACTTGCTGTCCTTCTTTAATATTGACTGAGCTGACGATCCCTGCGGAGGAACTGGTTATTCTTGTTTCCATTTTCATGGCTTCGATAACCACAAGAGTTTGGTTTTCCGTAACCTTGTCTCCTTCTTTAACCATCAATGTCACAACAGTCCCCGGAATAGGGGAACCTATTTCGTTTTTATTTTCAGGATCTGCCATTTCCGTCAAACTATATTCGCCCGACTGAGTGAGAGGGTTACTGTTGTTCCAGTTCTTGTCCTTGATTTTAATTTCTCTTCGATTCCTGTTGACTTCAAACACGAGAGTTCGATATCCTTCCAGATCTGGTTTCTCAAGGGAACGAAGCTTAATCATCAAGCTTCTTCCTTCAGCAACCTCAGCCTCGATAATTTCCCCTTCACTAAGACCATGGAAAAAGACATCACTTCCAAGCCTGCTCAAATCTCCATATTCAGCCATAACTTTCAAGAATCCTTCAAACACTTCCGGATATAAAGCATAGCTCAGAATATCTTTCTTCGTTGGTTCAAAACCATATTTATCTCTTAAATATTTAAAGATCTCGTCAAAATCCTCAGCCGGAAGGAGTTCACCGGGACGTTCTGTTATCGGTCGTTCTCCCTTTAAGACCAGCTCCTGAAGTTTTTCAGGGAATCCCCCCATAGGCTGGCCTATCATACCTTTGAAATAGGCTACGACGGAATCAGGAAATGTCATATTCTTGGCTTTTTCATAAATATTCTCTGGGGTGAGGAGATTTTGAACCATAAATATGGCGAAGTCCCCAACAACTTTAGATGAAGGAGTGACTTTTACAATATCCCCCAACATCCCGTTCACTTTTTTATACATTTCTTTAATCTCATTGAACTTATGACCAAGTCCGAAGCTTTCAACTTGAGGCTTAAGGTTAGAGTACTGGCCTCCAGGAATCTCATATTTGTAGATCTCGGCCGATCCAGACCTCAAACCCGACTCAAACTTGCCGTATACCGGCCGCACTGCTTCCCAGTAATCAGATACTTTTTGAATTCCTTGCAGGTCAATCCCAGGGTCTCTTTCCGTATTTTTAAGTGCCGCAGCAATAGAATTCATGGCTGGTTGACTCGTCAAACCTGACATGCTGTTAAAGGCAGTATCGACAATATCTACACCTGCTTCCACAGCCATAAGAACCGTAGCTACCCCGTTACCCGTAGTATCATGGGTATGAAGATGGATAGGCATTCCGATCTCACTTTTCAAGGCGCTGACCAACTTATGGGCCGCATGGGGCTTCAGAAGAGCTGACATGTCTTTGATGCAGAGAATATGGGCACCGGTTTTTTCGATCTCTTTCGCCAGCTTAATATAATAATCCAAGTTATATTTTTCTTTCCGGCTATTAAGGATATCTCCCGTGTAACAAATGCAGGCTTCGGCAATTTTCCCGTTCTTTAATACTTCATCAATGGAAATCTCCATGCCTCTCAACTCATTTAGAGAGTCGAAGATCCTAAAAACATCTATGCCCGCAAGCGCTGACTCTTTAATAAATTCTCTGATGACATTGTCCGGATAATTCTTATAGCCTACCCCATTCGCACCTCTTATGAGCATCTGGAACAGAACGTTTGGAATTCTTTTTCTCAGTTGCTCCAGCCTTTCCCAGGGAGATTCCTTCAGGAACCTGTAGGCCACATCAAACGTTGCGCCTCCCCACATTTCCAGAGAAAATAAATCCTTGCCCAAAACAGAAGTTGCCTTGGCGATCTTGATCATATCTTTCGTTCTAACTCTTGTCGCCATCAGCGATTGATGTGCATCCCTCATGGTCGTGTCGGTAAGCAGCACCTTCTTTTGGGCGTTTACCCAGTTAACAAGTCCCTCAGCGCCTTGAGTATCAAGGATCTGTCTGGTCCCGCTCAGATCGTTCGGACTAACATCATGAATCTGCGGTACCTTAGGGACATCGTATTGCAGTTTTATCCCCATCGTCTCATTAACAACGACATTGCCAAGAAATTTCAAAAGCCGGCTTTCGTCATCAGTCTTATGCGTGAACGAGATCAGGTCAGGATTTTCCTCGATGAAACCAGTATGGCACTCACCCTGCATAAACTGCGGATGGTTGAGGACGTTAATCAGAAAACCGATATTCGTCTTCACGCCTGTAATCTGAGTTTCAGTAATTGAACGAATGGATTTTTTAATGGCATCCTGGAAGCTCCTGGACCAAGAGATATTCTTAACGAGGAGGCTGTCATAATAAGGGCTGATTTCAGCCCCTGTAAATCCGTTGCCGCCATCCAGCCTGATCCCAAATCCCGAACCAGTCCTGTATGATTCAATCTTCCCTGTATCGGGAGCGAAATTATTGGCAGGGTCTTCGGTTGTGATTCGGCATTGAATGGAATACCCATTGAGTTTAATGTCCTCCTGGGAGTTTATCCCGATCTCAGGAGAATTCAAAGCATATCCTTGGGCGATCTTAATTTGGGCTTGAACAATGTCTATCCCTGTCACCATCTCCGTAACCGTATGTTCAACCTGAATCCGCGGATTCATTTCAATGAAATAATAATTCCCCTGATTATCGACCAGGAATTCCAAGGTTCCCGCGCTCCTATAATTTACGGCCCGAGCAATCTTCAGGGCATCCCGGTAAATATTGTTTCGGATTTCCTGAGGGATAGAAAAAGCCGGCGTAAATTCCACGACCTTCTGATGCCTTCTCTGGATTGAACAATCACGTTCAAACATGTGAACTATGTTACCGTACTTATCGCCAAGGACCTGCACCTCAACATGCTTCGGTTTCTCGATGAATTTTTCCATAAAGATATGATCAATACCAAAGGCTTTTTTAGCTTCACTTTTGGCACTTAAGAAAGCAGACTCCAACTCGCTCTCATTTCTGACAATACGCATTCCCCTTCCGCCGCCTCCGGCAGCTGCCTTAAGCATCAAGGGGTAACCACATTCTGCTGTATGAACTCCTGCCTCATTCACAGTTTTAATGTCTCTCTCATAACCAGGAATGATCGGAACACCGACGTTCTTGGCAACAATCTTTGACGTAATCTTGTCCCCCAACTGCTCCATCATCTCCGCAGTTGGTCCAATGAACTCAATACCTTCCTGCTCACATCGTTTAGCAAATTCAGGGTTTTCCGACAAGAAGCCGTATCCTGGATGAATAGCATCCACACCCTTCTTAATTGCCAAACTGATGATCTCCTCAATATTCAAATAAGCATCAACAGGGCTTCTGCCTTCGCCGATAAGATAAGCTTCATCAGCCTTGCTTCTGAAGAGAGAATATTTATCTTCGTTGGAGTATATTGCTACAGTTCTTATTCCCAGTTCATTACAGGCTCTAAATACCCTAATGGCAATTTCACCTCGATTGGCGACCATCACTCTTTTAAAATTACCCATGACTGTTTTCCTCCATCTATGTTTGTTATCTTACTATGTTTGTTATCTTAGATCCTATCGAGGCAGTTCAACAGCGAGTTTTGGCAATACATCTATCTTGATTTGATTAACAAGCACTTAACTATTATACTTTATAGTTCACTCGCTTACATTATTTTCTGCTCTTGAACAGATCAATTTAGCAACACTATGATCTATAGTAACATAAAATTAATTTCGATGTATTAATACATTGAAATTATTAGCTGCCCTTGACATGGATGAATCTCTTTTCTGATTAAATATAAGCCTTATTATATACCAGGATTAAAGAGAATGCGTTGGAAAACCTCAAAAATAACCAAACAACCATAGTCAAGAGAAATATAACCTGATATACTCATTTTGGGCGGTATCATTTGAACTGCACCTATGGAACTTTGACAATTTAAATGGTTCTGCCTAGACCTGCTACAGGCAAGGACAGAGGGATAAAACTGTTATGTAAAAAAGTTCCTTCTGGCTTAGGAACTTTTTTTAATTAACTTGTTTTCTCGCCTCTCCTGAAAAAAGGAGGAAGAATTATGAAATCAACAACAGACTTCTTGGAAATGAAACGGCAAAGAAAGAAAATTGTCATGCTGACGGCTTATGATTATCCATCCGCTAAACAAGCTGAGCTGGCAGATGTGGACATGATTCTCGTTGGTGATTCCCTTGGCAATGTTGTTCTTGGTTATGATTCAACAATTTATGTGACCATGGAGGACATGATTCATCATGCAAAGGCAGCAAAACGCGGTGCTAGTAACACGTTTCTTGTCGTGGACATGCCCTTTATGAGCTATCATCTATCTGTTAGGGATACACTCTTAAACGGAGCAAGGCTTATCCAGGAAACCGGTGCCCAGGCGGTAAAAGTGGAAGGCGCTGATGGAGTACTTTTACACATCGAAGCACTTGTTAAAGCCGGTATTCCAGTTGTTGCTCATCTGGGACTTACTCCGCAATCAGTAGGAGTCCTGGGCGGATTTAAAGTACAAGGAAAAGACGTTGAAAGCGCCAGAAAACTACTCGAGGATGCAAAACGATGTCAGGAAGCAGGAGCATTTGCGATTGTCCTCGAATGCGTTCCCAAACAGCTCGCCGAGGAAATTTCATCATCTGTAACGATTCCTACTATCGGGATTGGTGCGGGAGTGCATACAGACGGACAAGTCCTTGTCTACCATGACGTCCTCACCTATGGTGTGGAACGCGTTTCCAAGTTTGTTAAACCCTATGCGGCTATAAACAAACAAATTGTTGACGGCATACAGACATACGTTAAAGAAGTACGAAGTGAACTTTTCCCCGATGATCAACATAGTTTTACGATGAACGACGAGCAATTAAAAACACTTTATGGCGGCAGGTAATAAACGCTGTCTGTTTTTCCCTATTACGAGACAAGGATGACGTCATATGGCCATCAAAATGTAAGAATTTTACGATTTTTAATCATCAACTTTAAGAAAATGCTGATTCCCCGTTCATAATGGAAGGGAATCAGCATTTTCACATTTATCCAGTTTTTAAGACTCCCCCTTCTTGTAAGTGAGGGCGTTAAACCATTAAAATTTCGAGGCTAAAAAGGTCCGTACTGTTTTAACGTCTTTGTTATTTTTTGATTCATTTATTTCTTGATCCAATTTCATATCATTAGCGAAGGAACCATCTGCCTTTTGAAAATAGACTGTTGCCAAACAATTACTTGAATCATCTTCATCGTTAACAATAATGATTATATCTTTTAACCCATCTTTGTTTACATCCTCAAAAGAAACGGCTTTGACATCGACTCTATAGGGGAGTGTAGCAGCGAAATCATAGAGGATGTCTCCATCTTTATCCGTTAAATAGAATTCCACAGGTACGTGACTGCCGCCCGTAAGTTTTCCTGAAACAAATTTGATGTTACCCCAAGAATTTAGGTTGACCATAAACGATTGTTTTTCAATCGGGCTAAACCCCTTTATATCTTTAATAGTTTCCGGGGCAAAATAAAAAGTTCCAAGTGACGGTTGAACTGTTGCCTTTGCTTTATCTGCTATAGTTATAGTTCCTTCAATTTCCTGATTGGATTTAAAGACTAATTTCAAGGATCCCTTATTACCCTTGGAATCATTATACTGGCAGACAGCAGTATCTTTATTAATTTCCCCCTCAAAATCAGCCTCGAAACTTTGTAAATTTTTATCTGCAGTTGTATAGTTGAGGACACTTAATTTGCCTATCGCCTTACTGTTTTCAATTTTTGAAATCACGAATGACATATCGCTATTATTTTTCAGCTTCCATACCTTTTTAACATACTGATTATAATCAACCGAATCATTGGTTACAGTTGTCGGTGAAGATTTCTTCGCTGCCGAAGATTTCGCTGATGCATCACTTACAGTCGCAGTAGATACTTTTTCTGCATTTCCACATCCTGTTAAAAGAAGGGAAAGTGTGATTAATACTAAAAGGATCTTCTTATTCTTACTATTGATTTTGATAGCCATATTTGTTACGGAACCCCTTTCAATCTAACGGATAGCTGGTTTAGATATGTATTTCTTCTTGGTCGTTCATTGAAAACCCGTCTCTTTTAACATCACTCATATTTAGTGAGTCATCTTTTTCTTCAATAGTTTTAAGTTTTTTGACAGGTCCATAAGCTTCTTTTAAGGAAAGCTTATCTCCTCTTCCGGAAATAACCCATAACGTTTTATACCCCCTAGGTTTTGCGAGAAGCTTATCTTCACCTTTGCCATCCGTAAAATAAACTAACAAATTAGCCTTATTCTGATTAGCATATTCAAAAACTGGGCTAAATTTTGTACCTCCTCTGATATTAATCCTATCTCTTACATCCTTAATAGATTTGACATTATAAACACGTCTTATTTCATTATCACATTCGATAATGGTTATTTCTTGGTTATAATTTTTCACTATATCGAGTACTTCTTTAATTGCTTGACAAAATTCTCCATCACTAATACTTCCGCTTATGTCTAGGGCAACAATAATTTTTGCTTTATGACTTCTGAGTTCACCTCTTAAATCCAGTCTATAAGGCTGTCTTCTATTTCTTCTGGTTATAGTCTTCTTTTTATTACTTTCAACAGTTCCCATTAACCTCTTGAGATATAAATTCCAAGGCAATTCACCTTTACTATTTCTAAGTAATGATATCATGCCTGCCAAGTAATTTGGCAGGTTACCTTTTAGAGAATCATTAATGATCTTCTCAGTAAATTCTTTAAGCATTCTTTCATCGATATCACTGGATTCTTCCCATACATCATGGGCCTTTTCCGGATTATAGTCTGTTTCGATTTTATCATCTTGATTGCTTTCATCCGCAGACTCATCGTCATCGTCATCCTCATCTGCTTCTAAGAGGTCTATCGCAGCTTGAAGCTTTTCCGCATAATACTCAAAAGGTTTAAAGGGTAAGAGTTCTAAGGAATAATTTAAATTTACCCATTCTAAAGTAAGAGCATATGGCGGCAAATTGTCTAAAAATGTATTTACCACTATATTCATTGCCATATTAATCGCCAATTTACTATAACCAGCTTTAAGTTTCTTTGCCCTTATTAAATGAAGCGATATTATATGAAGTATTTCATGTTTAATAGTACTTTCCATTTGTTTTAGATTAAGATTTAAAAATAGTAAAGGATTAAAAGATATGACATAGTTTGCTCCCCTAAAATTGAGAGCAGTAGAACTACTTATATCGAATCTTATCTCTCTAGACATTTGCAGTAAAAAATATCCATAAAAGTTGTCTTTGTTTTCCATAAGACTTAAATTGACATTATCGACAAGCCTAAAAAATTTCTCTCGAAAATCTTTCGGAATATCGATTTGAACCTTATTATCTAAACGTTTAGCGTTTAAATATACAGCGACGATTTCTTCAGCTTTTTCATGCAGCTCGTTAACTTGATTATCAAAATAAGTTCCCACAGTTATCACCTAATTAAATTATAAGATTCGAAATATAAATTAACAAACTCTTCATTATCTATGGCATATTTATAAACTTCCTTATAGCTATTTTTAATTTCTTTCATAATTCCAATCATTAAATCAACTGGATAAGCTTTTAAAAATTCAATAAGTCTTCCAATATAATAAGTTGAATCAAAATCATAACTTTCTATATTAGATTCTAAGGTTTTAAGTATATTCTTAGCAGACAGGTAAAGTCTTATATGACTTTCCTTTTTAATTTTTTCGCTAATTATTTCAGAAAGAGAATCTCCTGAAAAAACATCCTTAAAAGATATCAATGAACTATAATCCGATTCAATGAAGGTCACAAACTCTTCAGCAATTAACCTCCCTACATTCCCTCTTATGACATTTAAAAACACAGATCTGGGTATTGAATCTTTACCCTCCTTGTAAATTTTAAAAATACCTGAAATTCTTTCATAACTTCTCGGAGTTGCCCGTATATCATCTTCGTTTACCTTATGCAGATAATCAGGGAAGGTTGAAATAAACTCTATAACCTTTTGCTCAATTCCAGCTTCTAATGCCCAATCGATCCATTGGTTGTAGTCAGGTTCCATATACAACCAGACAAATCTATTTTCTTGAGCCGCATCCATATCCACAACTTGATAATCAAAATCCGAACCATATTTACTTGAAGGATTCATGGCAGCCAATATTTTTACGCCTTCAGGTAACTCATAGCCATTAATTTCTCGATTTAAAATTAAATTCATAAGTTCCTGCTGCACAGTATGTTCACAACGATTTATCTCATCGATAAATAAAAGAACAGTTTTCCTTTGAGATATTTCTTCATCAATTTCCCTTAGCTTATGGTGGACAGCATATACAGTAGTTTTCTTTTCATGATCATCTTTGAAACCTGTATAAGATTCAACAGTGGGAAGACCACCTATTTCACCTTCTTTAAGAAGATTGCCATTAATAACAATTAAACTCCAATTATTTTCTTTCGCAATTTGCTTGGCTAACGCTGTTTTTCCTATTCCGCTTTCGCCAACTATTAGAGGCACTTCCCCAATAGATAATACTAAGTTAACACTTTTTAGCGTGTCTGAAAAATTCATTATGTCTCCCACCTATATCAGCTTCAATTTTTCATCTACAGTTATTTTTTTCGCCTTTTTGCTTCCATATTTATAAATAAACATGAGCTTGTCCATAGGCAAAATAGCGCTATTTTTATCTAAGGTACTGCAATTCAAATAATCCCTAACATATTTCTCGTCAACATCTTCATTTGCTAATGCTTCTTTTAACACTTGTTCTATTTCATCACTACCAATTTCTATGGCAACATATTTAATCACTAAGATATTTACTTTTAAAAACTCAAGCAGTTTATTTTTATCCAAATCATTTACAAATGTAATAGCTTTTTCATTATCCTTAATTGCTATACGCTCTACTTTGTGTGTCGGTGAATTAATATATCGTAAGGCATCATAACTTATTTTAACAGCTGCCTCTTGTACACTTTCATAAGGTTCTTTAATAAACTTTATGGCATCGTAATTTTTCCTAACAGCTAATAGCTGCAATTCCTCACTTGGATTATGGACATATTTAATAGCCCATCCAGCTTGATTTAACGCTGATTTTATAAGTTTATCGGTTGGGTTTTTAATATACTCTAAGTTAACCCAGCCAGCATCGATAGCTTTAATCATCATATCTTCTGTAGGGTTATTTATAAATTGAATCGCCCGCGGATTACTAACTATTGCCAATTCTTGCATCTCTCTAGTGGGATTGTCTATGTATTCTAAAGTAAGTCCATTCCTTTTAACAGCCAAAAGCTTCATCTCATCTGTAGGATTATTGATATAGGCTATAGCGTTAGGATTATTCTGCAGCAACTCAAAGAGCTTTGCTTCTTCCATAATGTTATTTCCTTCTGTCTTTATTTTCTTATTAGTACATTTTTTCAAAATAACAAACAGCCCAGTGCTTACTGGACTGTTCTGCATTTCTTAGCGTTTTACCCACTTTGCCACCACAAATCCAGGATTTCCTTCCCTTTTGGCCTCAAGAGAAAGGGCCTCAGATTTAGTTTGAACATTCGGCGGGAAGAATAGACATTCTCCGATTTCGGCGGATACACCGATCTGCCAGGAACGTATTTCCTCTTGGGTATAAAGAGCTGCACGCTTGAAGACAGACGTTGGTTTTTTACGAGCAGCCTCAGCATAGTATTCACTCCAGGCACTCATACCGGCGATAACTCCGATCATTAAACAGCCCCCGGGGTTTAATTGACTAAAAAGTTTTTTTAAGACGTTTTCCGGTTCAGGTACGAATTCAAAAGCAGTCATAGAGAAAATCCCATCGTAGGTTTCAAGTTGATCAAGAATTTTTGTAATATCAGCATGCCACCAGTGAACACAATCAGCTTTTGAAGTGCTTCCCTCAAGCAGCGCTATTTTCTTTTGGGCCAAAGCCATCATTTCACCGGAAATATCGACAGCAGTAACCTCATAACCCTCTTGCACAAGCCAACTCGTATATTGTCCAGTGCCACAGCCAATCTCCAGAACCTTCGGGCCAGGCGCCTTAAACATCGACTGGGCCAGATTACGTTCAGTTTGGTCAGAGAGTGATCCTAGCTCAGTATCATACCAGGAATCATAATGGGCCGCGACATGGTCAAATAGTGCTTCGTTCATTTACAATCACCCTTATTTATTTATACAAATAGATTAATACTCTTCGTATTGCTTTGCCCTAGTCTCCTTCTCCGGTTTCATTTCACTATGTAAATTTCTACTTTTTAATTGTAAATTCCTCCTTATCACTTTTACAATTAATTGTTTCCTTTCCCTTCTCTCTTAAAGTAACATATCTTTGATTATTTGAAAACCAAAGAAGAAATGGAAGGATAATTGATGAGATAAGACCAGGAATTAAAGTGCCTGATTCTATTGCTATTCTATTTAAAGTTTGATTTCTCAACCCATTCTGACAGAGCTTTCTTGCTAAATATATTTTGTCCGCCTATCCGAACATGTGGGATAGCATCAACTACCTCTAACAAGCGATCTTCTGTAACCTGCAAATAATTAGCTGCCTGGGCTTGATCTAGAACGTTACAGCTAAGGCAATCACCTTTTCTCCTCTTACCATGATATTCCCCTCTTTCTAAATTTTGGTATTCACTTCATTATAATTCAATATAAACGTAGAAAACAGAACCCTTTTTTGAAAAAACCCTCATTCATAAAAATATCCAACAATTTAGTTCTAATTGCATGTGTGAATTGTTGCTGCACTTCTAAAGTTATATTAAATTTCTGTCGATATCTAAAACAAAGGAGGAGATACATTGGATATTGCAGCAATGTCATCAATGTTGAGTCAAAGCAATTTGCAGCAACAAGTAGGGGTATCAGTCATGAAAATGGCTATGGGTGTTGCAGCTACTAATGGTAATTCCCTTGTTTCTATGTTAAGTGAGGCAACTAAATCTATGGAATTGTCCGTTCAACCAAATTTGGGGGCTAAGATTGACATTCAAGCATAAGAAATTGTCAAGGCCAAAATAGAACTGGCAAAAACAAAGGGAGCTTTGCAAACTACTTTCTTAAAGTAGAATGATATTGCTCTCCTTTGTTTTTTAAGCATTTGAAAAGTAAAACAAGGCCAGTTTAAAGCTGCTGGATGGATAATGTTATATTTTACCCACCAAATTAAAATCCTTTCGAAGCCCTTGTTGTCCTGGACGCCAGCCGGCCTGAACACCTAATCCAGTTGCTTCTTCATACTGAAGTCCCTGAATTACTCGGATTATTTCTAAAACATTACGCCCAACTTCAGGGGGATACAGACAGGAATATTTAACTTCCCCACCAGGAGCTATAATAAATGTTGCTCTAAATGTAAATCCTAATTCTTCTCTCAGAACTCCATACTCAAGAGAGATGCGGTGGGTTCTATCGGAGAGTAATGGATACTGTATAGTTCTGGCAGATGGAGAAACTTCAGCAAATACTTTATGAGAAAATACACTATCAGTACTAATTGCGAGCACCTTAACTCCTAATTGCTCAAAGAAGTGGTGATGGGCAGCCACGGCTCCCAACTCTGTTGGTCAAACAAAGGTAAAATCGCTGGCATAAAAGAACAAAACAACCCAATCGTTTCTATAACTGCTTAATGTAACTGTAGTTCTGTTACCTAGGAAATAGGCATCGGCTGAGAAATCGGGGGCAAGCATTGTCGGTTTAATCATTATAGTGCCTCCCTAATCATTTTACTAAAATTACATTACGCAAAAAGGTATGACTTTGACATTAGATCTGAAAGTTTTGAATCCTATAGATTGAAACTTTGCTCTATTTTTGATAGCATGTATTGGTATTAATCTTCTGAAAAATTAGAGGTTTTTAAATTATGATTAAAGGAAAAATTAAAAAGCTCTCGCCATCAATTGATGAATGGCTAAAAGAGGCAAAAGCTGATCGAGCGTCTTCACAGGAAGGAATGTTTTTAGTTCATAATGGGGTTGTGCGCCAAACTCCCAAAGCCAAGGTACGCCATGGAATTGACGATGGTTCAGTGGTGACGGGAATGATCTTTAGTTATGATGCAGCAAAGGTTGATGCAGCGATTTCCGAAACCTATAAGATGGACGGCATCTTCCATGTCAGGGTTTGGCTTAACGAAGGGCAGCTAGAACTTGGCGACGACATAATGTATGTGCTGATTGGCGGTGACATCAGACCACATGTCGTTGACGCCCTGCAATCCCTCGTTGAAAAGATTAAATGCGAATGTGTTACCGAAATAGAACAAAAAGATTAATTCGCTTTAATTGCAAGTCATTTTTCCTTATAGTATACAAATGGCGCAATGGCTCAATGAGCTCTGCCATTAAATAAAGGCGTTCTCACTCCACTAAACTGAAGCGAGAACGCCTTTGGCCATTTGCCAAGAAATTATTTCCCTCTGCTATAGCTCTCTAAAATTGCAAGGAATACCACTCTAGTGTTCTTTCTCCGAAAGTATTTCCACATATCCTTCACTACCATTTACTCGGATCTTCTGTCCGTCCTTTATCAGCGTAGTTGCATTTTCGACACTTACCACTGCCGGAAGACCATACTCCCTGGCAACGACTGCTCCATGAGTCATCATCCCTCCAACCTCCGTAACCAATCCTTTGATTGATACAAATACCGGCGTCCAGCTGGGATCGGTGAAAGTAGTAACTAGAATATCCCCTTCCTCGATTTGGGCATCCTCTATTCTGAGTATTACTCTTGCCCTTCCCTCAATAATTCCCGCTGAAACAGGCACCCCAGCCAAAGCACCTTCTGGGATATTACTTGTATCATATTCACCGGAAATAACTTCTCCGTCAGAGGTAATGACACGTGGAGGGGTAAGCTTCTTGTAAATCTCATAGTCTTCTTTTCTATTCTTGATCATTTGATAATCGATTTCGTTCGTTTCTATGACTTGTTTCAGTTCCTCAAATCTAAGATAATATATATCCTCAATTTCTTCCAGACGCCCCCGCCGAACTAAAGCTTCCGCCTCTTTCATAAGAACTTGCTTCACAATCCATTCATACCAAACTAGGACATATTTATTGAACTCACGATATCCGGCATAATTGCGAAGAACGCTGATTGCTTTCTTGGTCCTTTTAGCTTTCCAGCTGCCACCTGGCAGCTGCTGAAGCCTGCCAATAAGATCCTGCTCTTTCTGCTTAGCTTCCTTCAAGCCTTGCTCGAATTTGGCAATATGCTCATTCGGCGGATAAACTTTAATATTGCCAAGGATCAGAGAAGCCAATATAGAAGGTTTCTCATTCCAGCGAGTTCTGCTAATATCTATTTCCGCAGAGCAGCGCATGCCATATTTTTCCAGATACCCTCTTATGGCCTCACAAACCTCAGGCCCTCCCTCTAAATTCGCTAGATCCTCTAATAAGGTTTCATCACTCGGGTTTTCCAAATAGCTCATGACCTCCGGGTACTTTCTAACGACATCGGAGACATCCAAAAGTTCAAGTCCCATTTCTGAGGTAACATTATTGGCTACAGATTGGGCAAGAGTATCTGCGGCATTCTTTTCTCCTAACCATTTCTCCATATGCTTATTTAGCCAGTTCGTTGCATAGGCTCCGGCAAAAACAACTCCATAAGTGTCAAAGATTATATCCTTTAATTGAACCATGCTCTGATCAACGAAATCAAAAAGTTCCTTTCCGGAAATCATCTGAGCCTGCCGTTCCAAGTCCATTAAGGCTGCCCTATTACGGACCATAAAACCTTCAACTATAGCAGGATCATTTTTTCTATAGCATTCTATCGTCTTAAGAAGCCAGCTAGCAATCACTTTGCCTCCAACCATTGGCTTCTTACTTTTAGCAAGATGTTTCATGAAATCTTCTCGTTTAATTAAATTGTAAAAGGCTTTTTGCATAAGCACATCGATGGCCGATAGCCCTTTAACAAAAGACTTTCTCATAAGCGGTGATCTCATTTCGTTAGAGACATCGACATATATTCTTCCGCCGGCTTCATACATTGGTGAGCCAGTCATCTGTTTAAATAATACCTGAAAGAACGTTATGCTTAAGGGAGACATGGCCTCAGTCATCATCTGTCGGTGACCGAAAGAAAAGAAGACATGGTTCTTATCAGTATTTACTTCCGGTACAGGATACAATGTTGTTATCGGGCGGCTTTGGACAATATAGATCTTATCTTCAGAGGAAAGGGGGCACACCTCATTCGAGGGATTGGCTCCTGGGTCTGAGGAATGCCCCCAACTAATGCACCACTCGATATCCTGCGGACGGCCAAAATGCTTTTCGATTTTCCTGCCCATTTGTTCCAGCTGTAATATCTGCCCTTCTGTCAGGGTTGGCGTATTCTGTCGGGCAATATCAATTTCTTTCTTTTCAGTTCCCCCCTGTTTTAACCCATAGATGGCTAATTTCTTGCTTGAAATCTTCTTATCAATAATCACGCCTTCTTTGACTTTATAAATATCAGCATTCACAAGTCCTGACACTAGTGCTTCACCTAGACCGAAACTGGCGTCAATGGAGGTGATTTTTCGATTAGCGGTTACAGGATCTGCCGTAAACATGACCCCTGAAGCCTGTGGAAAAACCATCTTTTGAATAACGACAGAAAGATAGACCTTGCAATGGTCAAAGTGGTTTTGCAGGCGGTAAATCACCGCTCTGTCCGTAAAAAGTGAGGCCCAGCACTTACTGACGTGGCGAAGAATAGCATCTTTTCCTATGATATTTAAATAGGTATCCTGCTGTCCCGCAAAAGAAGCCAGCGGTAAATCTTCGGCAGTCGCACTTGACCGAACGGCATAAGCATTCTTTTCCCCCAACCTTTTAAGGTAATCCATAATCTCTTCGTCTATATCCTGGGGAATTATTATTCCTTCGATTAAATTGCGGATTTTCCCACTGATTTCGCTTACCTTTCCCCAATCCTCCGCTTTAAGAAGAGATAATTCTTCAACCAGGCTGATAAACTCCGTATTATCCTCCACGATTCTTCTATAGGCTTCCGTTGTAAGACAAAAACCCTCTGGAACCCGAACTCCTTCAATTCTAGACAGTTCTCCCAGATTTGCCCCTTTGCCTCCAACTATCGCAATCTGTGTTTTATCAATATCCTCAAAGCCTAATAAACATGAATTCATAGCTATTCCCTCCCATTTACTACTTTTAGAAATAACTATCCGAAAACTGACCACCAGACAATTTTAACTTACTCAATTCGCACGAATTCCTCTTTATAGAAGTTGTTTTTAAGCATATCTAAGCATTCATTTAATTCATTCAACATAGTATCAAAATCAAACTCTGATTGATTGGATAGTTGTTTTGTATACCCATCAGCTATCCAGGAAAGCATTTTCATTACAAGTTTAAGATCAATCTCGTCTTTAAACTTAGAAGTATCCACACCTGCAAAGGCTATTTTATTTCTGAAATCGTCTCCGCCATCTAAAATAGCTTTTATATCGTCTTTTACTTCTTCATCATTTTCAAAGTACATACTCGCTAAAAAAGAGGGTATCGCAGCGTGCTTTTTCATAACGGAAACTTCAATTTGTGATGACATTTTAATTCTGTCAAAAAAATCAGTAATGCTGTTATCAAACTTTTCATTAACTTCATTCATCATGATAGAGCCGCACAAATTGATCAGATAGAGATATAAAGCTTTTTTGGTGCCAAAGTAATGAAATACCATAGCCTTGGAAATACCAGCTGCAGCAGCAATATCACTAACAGAGGCTTTTTTATAGCCATTAGCGCCAAACATTCTAAGAGCTGCATCAATGATGACATTTCGTTTCTCTTGAGATAAACTTAAAAATTTCTCCAAAATCTCACCTCCGAAGTTTTTCGACCGAATCGGTTGACGCAAGTATACCTCTCTAAACCGATTCGGTCAAGAACATTCCCTATGAGCTTTAAAATAAATTCCCTCGCAATTTTAGAAATTCGGGTAAATAAGCATAGCAAATCCCGGTCAACTTTTCCTTAAGTTAAACCGGGATTTATTTGTTTTGTAAATATAGTTCTTACTTTATAGCTTTCGTTACTTAGCTAACTCATAAATTGCGTGAGCGTAGATCTTGGCATTAAGCACTAAATGTTCTATCTTAATATATTCATTAGCTTGATGGTCGAGATCCTCCTCACCAGGCATTATTGGCCCAAAGGCGACAATATTAGGCATTTCTTTAGCATAAGTACCGCCGCCAATGGCTAATAACGTGGCCTCCATGCCGGTCTGTTCCGTATAAACTTTTTGCAAAGATTTAATTAAGGGATGATCAACTGAAAAATACAAAGGCTGTTGATGCAGATTAAGTTCAACCTGGATTCCTGTCCCCTCAAGGCGTTTATAGATTAAATCCATCATATCCTCTAAGCAAAAGGTCACCGGATAACGTAAATTCAACCCCAAACGTACTTCGTTATCCTCTAAAGAAATAATCCCAACATTGAAAGACAGCTTCCCGGACTCCTTGTCCTCAAGGTCAACCCCAAATGATTTTCCGTCCGTCTCCATCCCAACATACTTATTTAAGAAGGCAATAAATCTGGTTGTGTCATTGTCACCAAGTCGCAATTGCTCTAACAATTGCATCATTTGCATGATGGCGTTCTTACCAAGATGTGGCAGGCTGCCATGAGCTGAAACACCCTTCGACTTAATAACTACTCCCCTATCTTGTGGTTCTGCAAAAACAGCATAACCAGTACTGCCTGCAAATTCTTCAATGGTTTTAATAAGTTTTGCTGAATCCTTCGTCACAATCTGTGCCTCACAGTAATCAGGCACCATATTCGCTCGTTGTCCGCCTTTAATAGTCTTGATTACAACGTCACCCTCGTGGTTTGCCTCCAGCTTTCTCACCAAGTCAAAAAAAGTAATCCCTTTTTCGGCATAGATAATTGGATATTCAGCATCAGGGGTAAAACCGGAGACCGGTGCTTTTTCCCTGGCGAGATAATACTCCATTTCCTGACAACCGCTTTCTTCATTCGTGCCAAATATTACTCGAACCTTATGCTTCAGCGGAAGCTGGAGATCCTTGATAGCTTTAAGGCCATAAAGAGCAGCAATAATTGGCGCTTTATCATCCATAGTTCCTCGACCATAAATTTTCCCGTCATGAATCTCCGCGGCATAAGGAGGATAAAGCCAGCCATCGCCTTCAGGCACCACATCAAGATGCCCGAGGATACCTACATAATCTTCACCTTCTCCGTACTCGGCATAACCGATATAGCCATCCAAATTGACGGTTCTGAATCCCATTTTCTCAGCCATTGCCAGCGCCTTATTAAGGGCTTCGTCTACGTCAGCACCGAAGGGCTTACCTTCCTGTGCCTCACCTTGGATACTTCTGATTCGAACAAGTTCCTGAACAGATTGGACCAGATCATTTTTATCTTGTTCTATTTGTTGGTTTAGTTCCATCTTTAATCCCCCTGTAGCTGCGAACCTCTTCTAAAGAAGATCCAGCCTTTTTTGTTAAGATAGTTCAAATAGGAAATTAGTCTTTGATACTTGGGATCAAACTCAGTCCCAAAGAGTTTTTGCAGTTTTTGTCCGATCTCGAACACCGTACACTTGCCATCAATATAGGACCAAACCCGTGAGCCTATTTCATCCAATTCAACATCACTAACATACGGCTTTTTCACTAACCAGCGGGCAAACTTCTCAATCAGTTTATCATGTTCAAAGAAGAGAAACACTTTTCCATTTCTTGATTCCCATTCCTGGTGTTGTTTCCATGGGATGTAACATAGATAATTATCTTCTCTTTTTTTCTTCTTAATCATAGATATAGTCTCACCCATTCTGTTTCGTATCTTTCTTGACAGTAACCCGGTACATCCAGACAGCTAACAGAATATAAAGAAGCATTGCCGTATAGGGGCTTCCGGTAATTCCCGGTAAAATATTAGCTCCAAAGCCGATATTAATACTCAACGTAGCAAATACCGCAATCACGATGCCCATAATCGCATCCCCGGCAACAAGCCCGGAGGCCAGCAGGATTCCTTTTTCCACCTTTTCCTTTAATTGATCACTATTATTACGGAACTTCCGATCAACAAAAACTCTGATCAAACCTCCTACTAAGATACCAGCACTGAGATGAATCGGCAAATAGAGACCAAGTGCCACTGGTAAAACCGGCAATCTCATTAAGGCACACATCACACCGAACGTAACACCGATAATAACAAGAATCCAGGGTATTTGACCTGTCATAACACCTTTAACAACCATGGACATCAAGGTCGCCTGAGGTGCAGCAACAGCATCGGAACCAATCCCGTAGGTATGATTTAGCATGAGCAAAACCAAACCGGAAAAAACAGAGGCGAATGCTACACCGGCATACATGCTGAATTCCACTCGTTTCGGCGTCCCCCCAATGATATGGGTAGTCTTTAGGGCTTGGGCCGCATCACCGGATACTGCAATGGCTATACAGACAATAGAACCTGCCAGGATAGCAGCGACCATCCCCTGCTGACCAGTTAACCCTGTAGCTTTTAACACAGCCGTGATAAAAAGCAAGGAAGCGATGGTCATTCCGGAAACCGGATTATTGGAAGCACCGACGATTCCGCACATCCGCGCAGAAACCACGGCAAAGAAGAAAGCAAAAATAACAACCAGAAGAGACCCAATCGGTCCGATAGAAATCATAGGCAATAACCAAGCAAGAAGGAATACAAAGACTGCCGCCCCAATAACCCAAATTATCGGCGCATCTATATCTGTACGTTTATCACTGACAGTTCCTTTACCCAGTCCCCCCATCGCTGATTTGAATGAGCGGCCAATCGTGGGCAATGATCTGCCTAAACTGATAAATCCACCTGCTGCCACAGCTCCTGCCCCCACATATCTGATATAACTGCTCCAGATCGCTGAAGCACTCATTTTCGAGATTAAGGTCGTGGAAGGGAACAATGGTGTAGTAAGCCCTGCACCTACGTATTTAATTAAAGGGATTAACCCGAACCAGGCCACCAGTGCACCAGCAAACATGTATAGAGCAGCTTCGATACCGATGATAAAACCGACTCCGGCAAGCGATGCCAATGTATCGACACCAAAGACAGTACTCTGCAAGGGTTTGATTGTCCATTCCGGTTCCTCCATCCAGAGTGCAAAACCACCGGATAACAGTTTATAACCGCCGCCATACAACAAACCTGTAAGTACCGTCTTAAATCCAGTGCCGCCGGAACTGCCGGTAGCCAGGATTTCGGCAGCTGCCATACTTTCAGGAAAAATAAGTTTCCCGTGTTCTTCAACCGTCAGATATTTACGCAAGGGAACGACGAAGAAAATACCTATCAATCCCCCGAGCAATGTAGCGACTATGATCGTTGATAATTTTAACTCTAACCCCCAAATAATAATAGCCGGTAAAGTAAAAATTATCCCGCCTGCCAAAGCTTCACCCATAGCGGCAATGGATTGAATCATGTTAGCTTCTAAGACATTGTTGTGTTTGAAAAGTCCTTTAAGTATTCCTGTAGCCAGGACCGCCGATGGAATCCCAGCGGCAATTGTCATGCCTACCTTAAGTCCGAGATATGTATTGGCGGCAGCAAATAGTGCGGCAAATAAAACCCCCATGACTAACGAAACTACTGTGATCTCAGGCATGGCTTCGCTGGCAGGTATGTATGGGATGTAATCTTCTCCATTGACTCCACCGTAAGCCGAATGATCCAAACCTCTCTTTTCCATTCACTTTACCTCCTAGCCTAAATTTTAATATTTCGACATCATTTTATAGTATTCTGCTTTTTGCGCTCAAATATCAAAATAATTATGCGACACCGTTTTTATACTAGTCTTTTATGAGACTGCCAAAGAAACCCTCATCATTCGTGATGGGGGTTTCTTTGCGTAAAGGATCAGTATGTACATTATCTTAATGGTGTTCTCAAAAGCTTTGAATCAAGTTCAACAAAATAGTCAATCAACAAGGTAAGTGAACTCGTTCACGCTAAAGCTAAACAAGCAAGGTATGGGAACCACTCCCGCTTAAAGTGGGAGTCTTACGATTGGATAACATATATTGTCTTACTCGGAAGCCTTTAAATCGAAAGTCTCCTGCTTGTTATTCCATTTAACTGTAAGCGTATAAACATTATCTTTTGGAGGCATCGCCCCGCTCCCACCTATCCCTCCAAAACCAAGTATTACACAACCATAGTTCGCAGCACTATCATTTCCAGTGAATCGGCTTGCATCAAACCCCTTAGAATCTGTTCCCCCAAATTCATCAATGGCAGACTTAAATTCATAACTAAAATCTCCCTGAATATTACCAGGGTCCCCTTTAAACTCCATTACGGGTTGCCTATGATTCCAGCAATCATCTCGGAGAACCCCTTTATCATCTGTCCAAAAGTGATTGTAATAATTTACGATGACTTTTCCTCGCCAATTATTTCCTTCTCCTTGATACACTATTTGTTGTCCTTCATTTAAATTATAAAAAATTGCCTTACCTAAGTTCCTTAGTCTCGGTGAAATTTTCTGCGCATACTCTTCGCCGGGAAACTGACTCAAACAAACAACTATGATTGTATTTTTGGCGGCGTAAGCTAGATTATATTGCCATTTTGGCGAAAACATATTTAAGTTTGAACCATTACTTTTTTTCTCATTAGTGTCTTGCCATTGATCATAGATTGTATCCCTCTCCCCAATAGAAGTAAACTTATAGATAAATAGCATTCCATCAAAATTCTTGATTTCATAAATTTGGGGTTCAACTTGACCCATTTTGTAATCAGCTGGGTTCACCATTAAATTTGAAGTTAATGACAAACCGGATTGCATGACGGTGTGTTTAACATCTGTTACTGAGAGGATATCTTTATAAACCGCACTTCCTGCTCTATTCCATACAAGACTAATTCCAAGGCTGGTAAAAATGATTAGAACGAGCCCTATGAACCATGTTGCTTTAAGTCGTTTCTGCCACGTCTTAAACTTATCATCCTCGGGTAAAGGGTATTTCTCCATCTTTCAGTCCTCCATTCCTCAGAATATCTGTATGAAGTTGATACATACTCGATGACATACCAATTTTTAGAGATTCTCTATGCTTCAATCGATTACCTTCATATTATTATGAACAATACAAAGAATTGTTCAGCTAACGCTGAAAGCGCTTAGCCAATAACAAATGCTATCGCGCTGAAAGATGGACTCTACCCAGGTATGAGAACCAGCCCCATTTGTAAAAGTGGATGTCTTACGATCTGATAAATATTGACAGTAGTTAAAGAATACGCTATTATTCAGTTGTACTTAGTAAGTATGGCTTAGTAAGTTTTGCTTAATAAAGAGGGGGAATTGTTTATGAGAAGTAATGAATTAGGACGTTTTTCGGATGCGTCGTTTCTTATCCTTTCAAGTCTAGCAAATGGACCGAAACATGGATACGCTATGATGGAAGATATTAAGTTATTTTGTGGTACTCAGCTAGAGCCCGGTACACTCTATGGTGCGATTTCGCGGCTAGAGAAACAGGGATGGATTGAAGCTCTGGTTACTGAGGAAAGGCGTCGCCCTTATCGCCTCACTAGTGAAGGGATAATAGCTCTTAGGGAGCAAGTTGCAACCTTAGAACAAGTTTCCATGGTTGGAAAAAAACGATTAGCAACACTGGAGGGATTTTGATGCGATGGTTATTAAAACTCTATCCCCGTGTTTGGCGTGAACGTTACGAAGATGAAATGCTGACAGTTCTAGAAGATCACAAAATTACACCATCTACAGTCTTTGACTTACTATTAGGGGCTTTAGATGCTAATTTTCATTACAATGGTTTTACGGAGGAGATTTCATTTATGTTAGATCGTGTGCGGTCAGGAATTGTGATGATTTTTTGTTCTTTTATGTTATATGGAATCGGATGGAGTTTACTTCAACGTCTTAACGACCCAATTCCGGATTTTCAAATGATAAATACAATTCATCCTGAATTTGGAGTCATGCATAACGCAATTTTTATTGTTGGATTTATCTCTTTTTTAGCATTTCTGATAGGCGGTTTACCTATTTTCTATATTTCGGTTAGAAGAGCATACAGGGATAGAAAACAAAATGTGTTAAGCTCATTTAGGGTAGCTGTTTCATGCCTGCTCTTATTCGCAATTATAACGGTAATCCTTGCAATTTGGCACCCGCAAGCTCATATTTATAACATTTTGATTGGATACCTTTTACTTTCGGCTCTCCTTTTAGTTGTGGGAATCGTCGCAGTTTCATTTGTAATAGCAAGAACTGAATTTCAATTATCCGAACTGAAATTCGTATATATCCCCGAAATAATAATCTTGTTTGGCATGTTAGCATCACTAGTTCTATCAACCATCTTAATCACCAGGATTACTGCTAACGCACCCCAATTATTTATCACACAAGATGTGAGCAGCACGATGTTCATTACAGGCATTATTATAATGTCACTTGGTACAATCTTTGCTGTAATTGGATTTAAACGTGGTACAGTCGTACAATTTGAACAGTTTATACAAGAGTGAACTCGGGCTCTGTCCCACCTGAAGTTTACGTTAGGGGGTATATAATGAAACACACTTATACTAAACCACCGACTCGATATTGGTTTACGATACTTCTTGCCTTAGTTACCGGGTTTATTTTTAGTCGACTCAGCATTGCCCAAGGAAAAGCATTGGTAAATGCAGTACCATGGGGTGTCTTAGTCCTTTTGGTAACCGCCTGGCTTGGGACGAGCAAAAACGATTCATATAGGATGGGAGCTGTCTTCGGTTTTTTCGTGTCTTACGCATATTTATGGTTTGATAACCAAAATATTCATTCGGTAACTCAGGTTCTAATTCTCATCCCTCTAATCATTTTACCGTCCTTGTTCGGATTGCTTTGTGGGACAGCATTAGGGTACTTGGGATGGAGAATTCGACGGATGTTCATGGTAGTAAAGGCCCAATAAGTGAAATAGACTCCCAATTATACTACAAATGCCGTTCACTACACAGAGTGGACGGCATTTGTAGTAACACGATACAAGAGCGGTCACCAGCTGATTTCGGCAAAGAGGCGGATTTCCGATCGATTGATTTTCGATATCATTGGTAAGATTCTCCTCAATATAAGTTAATGCGTCATTCTCGTTTTTAACGAATCCACTTAATGACCTCCTCTCTTAGCAATAGAATATCAGAGGCAGTAGGACCTTTCGGAGTGATGGGAGCCTTTATGCAACCGCAAGGCCATGTGCAGGTTATCATGAATTGCCTGGATTTTGCTTTAAACCCCCAAGCGGCTTTAGATGCTCCGCGCTGGCAGTGGATTGAAGGAAAAACAGTAGAAATTGAGCATCAATTGCCTGAGCATATTGCTCAAGACCTTGCTCGGAGGGGGCACGATATTAAATGGGCTTTGGGTTCCTTAAATCAGCGGAACGCAGGCCTTGACTAAACCGCCGGGCACCGGTATGCTGGTTATTTTTACACTTACGCCATATACTTCCTGAAGATTTTCTTCCGTCACTATTTCGTCGGGCCTGCCTATCTCAAAACCTTCTTTACGGAGCAGGGCTACCTTTGAGGAGCATAAAAAGGCGTGATCTGGAAAATGAGACGTCATTATGACTCCTATTCCCCTAGAGCTCAGCTTTCTTATCTGACGAAGCACCAGCATTTGGTTGCCAAAATCAAGATTAGAAGTTGGTTCGTCCATAACAAGAAACTGGGGCTGCTGGGCAAGTGCCCTGGCTATTAAGACCATCTGCCGCTCACCTCCGCTTATCTCTGTATATATCCTGTCTTTAAGATGCATTATACCCAACTCTTCCATTACATTCCTAACAATGGTTCTATCCGTCAGGGCAGGAGTTGAGAAAGAACCCAGGTGAGCCGTCCGTCCCATAATAACTACATCTGAAACAGCGAAAGGAAAGGGAGGAGTATGGGTTTGGGGGACATAACCTATGACCTGAGCATATTTTTTCCTTGACCATTGGCTGATATCTTCTCCGTCCACTTTAATTGAGCCTCCCCGCAGCTTCAAAAAACCGAGCACTGTCTTAAACAATGTGGTCTTGCCCACCCCATTAGGGCCGAGCAGGCAAAAAATTTCCTTGGATGAAACGCTGAAAGAAATTCCCTTTATCACATCTCTCTTGCCGTATCCGCAAACAGCGGAACATACCTCCAGCTTCATTCCCAAGAGCTCCTTCCTTTAAGCAATAAATAGATAAAAAACGGGGCACCGATAATCGCCGTTAAGATGCTCAAGGGTATTTCAGTTACGAGCACCGTCCGGGCCACATCGTCAACAAGCAGAAGAAATGCCGCTCCCATCAAGACGGAAGCGGGCAGTAAAACCTTATAGTTCGGCCCGACGATAAGACGCGCTAGGTGAGGGATGATCAAGCCCACCCAGCCTATCATACCTGAGATGGCTATTGATGCTGAAGTAAGTAGAGTTGAGGCCATTATTAAAATAACCCGGATTTTCAGAGTATCTATTCCCAGGGCCTTGGCTTCCTCATCACCGAAAGAGAGAATGTTTATTTTCCAGCGCAATAGAAAAAGTATCACTAATCCGGCAAGAAAAGGGAAAGCCATCATCCAAACCTGTTTCTGCGTCGACGATGTAAGTCCGCCCATTAGCCAGAACGTGATTTCGGGCAGTTTATTGTTCGGGTCAGCCTCATACTTTATTACTGAAGTAAAAGCGCTGAAAAGACTTTGCACAACCATACCCGTAAGCACAAGAATAAGTACGGTATTCATATTTCGTCCTATAGCCTGCCCTAGAAAATAAGTTAAAGCGACGGCCGCTATTCCGAAGAGAAAAGCGGTTAGTTCAATGCCTATAACATTGTAATTATTCAGGATGGCGAAAGCTGCTCCGAAGCCCGCTCCGGCCGATGCTCCCAGGATATCCGGGGAAACCATAGGGTTCTTAAAAACTCCCTGATAAGCAGCGCCGGAGCCTGCCAAAGCCGCCCCTACCATCATGGCACACAGGATGCGGGGAATCCGAACGTTGAATAAAACCTTCTCCAACGTATCCGGCCAGGTCGGAGTCAGTCCGCACAATTTACCGAAAAGAATCTGCATAAGCTGCGGCAGCGGAATACCGTATCTTCCAAAGCTAAGGGATACTAAAAAGGCGGCAAGGGGTAAAAGGGCCAAAGCCGCCATCACCGAAATTAACGGGCGCTGTCGAGAAGTTTTTATTTTACTCTCTAATTTTTTCATACTGCCCATTTAACTATTAATTAGCGATTCTGCTTGAGCATCTGTGATCTCTACACCGTAGAAGGTCTTGTAGAAATTTTTAACATCACTCTTCAAATCCACTTTGACATACTCCGGATACAATTTAGCTGCCAGCCATTCTACGCCCATAACTCTCGCAATGCAGGGAGGACGGTCAAACCAACCGAAAGGCAATGAAGCGGGTACGTAAATTCTCTTGTTCTGAACAGCTTTAACGCCGGCCCAGGTTTTGTCGCTATAGATAGTTTTAAGGAAGTTACTCCCGCCCATCCGAGAGTTGGCCAGAATAACATCGGGGTTCCATTTCAAGACCTGCTCCATGGAAACGGAAGCACCTTTGCCTGACGATGATGTATCCATAGTGACAACATTGGTTGCGTTTACGAAATTAATAACCTCAGTATGCATTGAATCGTTGCCATCCGTTTTGAGGCCATCCGCGCTTTCAGCATAATAAATTTTGACCTTTTCGTCGGCAGGGACTTTGGCGACCATAGCGGCAGTTCGATCGAGAGATTTCTGAACATAATCGGC
Source organism: Desulfosporosinus acididurans (assembly GCF_001029285.1). Lineage (GTDB taxonomy): Bacteria > Bacillota > Desulfitobacteriia > Desulfitobacteriales > Desulfitobacteriaceae > Desulfosporosinus > Desulfosporosinus acididurans. Next base: position 38,505 of record NZ_LDZY01000013.1, on the reverse strand, counting down.
CAACATGTTTCCTCTATCTTCCACGCCAAGTATTTTCCCCAGCAAGCGGTAAGAAGCAGCGGTCGATTTCAAGGCACCGTCCATTATTACAACAGGGATTCCGGTTTGCTTGCCCAGCTCAGTTACCATGTCGCTGGTTTGACCATTGTAAGCAAAGTCCAAAATGATGTCGGGAGAAAGGGCGGTGATTGCTTCCGTATTGAACGTGTTTTGACCGCCCATATTTCCGCCCAGAACTTGAAGGTTTTTGTATTTAGGGCTTATGTATTTAAGCTCGTCCTCCGACATCTTGGAGTTCCAGCCCAGCAGCTTATTCGGGGCTAAGGTATAGACAATGTAGGTCCCGATCGGGCTTGTGCAGAATACTTTGTTGACCTTAGCCGGGATCTTAACTTTATTGCCCAGCATGTCGGTTATTTCCCGCTTATCCGACGCTGCGGCTGAAGGTGACTGCGAGGCCGGCTGTGTGGCGGAAGTAGTTGAACAACCTGCGATAGAAAAGGTCAGAATAACAGCACATATAGCCCAGGCGATAAATTTAAACCGTTTACTTTTCATTTCGACTCTCCTCAATCTATATTTTTTTGTTTATGTTTGTTTATATTTATTTTACATAATCCCGATCTAAAAATTAAAGAACATCGCTGAGTAAATCAGCCAGTAGCTGCGGCAGTCGGTCTCTGTTTTCACGGGTTACCGTAAGCAGGGTCACCTTGGCGTGCTCTCTGATTTGGTCCGTCCAGCCGGTGCTGGCCAGTTTGATGACCCCGAGTATAGGCTTGGTGCCTGCGAGGGCAGCTAAAATCTCCTGCTGAAATACCAGAGCCCCGCTCTCCAGGCTGCCACATTCGTCCATTAAAATCAGGGCTGAATCCGAATCAGCCCTGACCGAACGAATCAGCTGGGCTCCATAGCCATCGAACCTTTCGCTCAAAACCTCCGGCGGCCGCCCTGCCCCAAAACGTACAATAGCCTTTTCTTCACAGCAGACCTGGGGCAACGCCGCGGAATTCAGATAAAGCAGCCTGTCCTCCATAGCCCGGTCAGGTCCAAAGTAAGTCCGAAAGCCCTGAGGAGTTATCTTTAATAAATTCAGAGTTTTGTTAATGACTGTACTTTTGCCTATTTGGATATCGCCGGTTAGAAAGATATGCATTGCTTACAACCCGCCTTTAATCTCGAATACCCCAAAGGATTTCAAGCGAGGGATGATTAAGGGGAACTGAGGATCCCCGGTCACTCGGAGAGACTCGCTTAGAAAGCTGTGTAACTCCTCCGAAATGATGGCCGGGCAATGGGTTCGAATAAAACTATCAGCATCGGCCCGAGAACGAAAGGGCTGACCGAACTCAAAGGCAGCTTCCGTAAGAAGGTAATCCCTCCCTTGCTCCTTGAGAACCAACTCCAGATTTTCAGCGGTATTCTTGCGAAATTCCCGGTATTTCTCTGGGTACAGCTCTGTCTGTTGCTGTTTCCCCACTACGGCAATCAGCTTTCGGCAGTGAGAGAGGAATTCTTCAATTTCTTTGCTGCCAAAAAAACAAACGCAGATGACATCCCACTCTCCCTCAAGATTCCGGCAATCCAGGAGCCGGGGGGTAATGTTGGTAATGTTTCTGGTCTCCATATTTTTCTGTAAGGCTGCCAAGGCATTACGGTTAATATCGATACAAGTGATCCTGTTGATGCTCTGGCTGAGCTCCAGATCAAGCAGGCCTAACCCACAGCCGATATCGCAGAGGCTGGAATAGCCTTGCAGCCTGGGAGCAATCAGCCCCGCCAAATTTCCGAAAAACCCGGAATAATTGTTGGCCTCTTCATACCAGCGGATGGTTTGGGGATTCCATTCAAAATTCATGATTCCGCCGTCTTTCTGCCTTAAACGCGACTTTTTGCCCTGTGGCGAAGATCTTGACCTGTTCTGCTCCGGCGGCAACCCGGAACGCCCGCTGATTGTCTTTAATGAGAAATCCGGACAATTCATCAACCCCGTAATCAAAAAGCACTGGGGCCAAAGGGGTAGCAGGTCCCACTAAGCTGACTCGGACAGCGTTTTCGGTCAATGCTAAAAGCCGGGGCAGGGTTTTATCCACTAGGGCTGTACAGGTAAGGTAGGCGTAATCTGCTTCAGGAAGCAGATACTCACAGGCCGGCATAGGGTAGTCTCCTTCTAAGGGGTCCCATTCAATAATAGAAAAGTCACAGACTGGTTCCAGCAGATTCTCCAGGTAAGGAAAATGTCCGACTACCACAACCCTTTTCCCTTTCACAACATTTTGGGACATGATAAATGGATCATAGCGCCGGTCTTCCACGCGCTGGGCATCGGAGAACTCCACCCCATTGTCTCTGGCCACTTGAGGATTGTTGTAGTAAGCGTTCAGGGCCGCGGCACCTAGGGCCGCCTCTATTAAGTTCCATGATTTTACACAAGCTGCCACTTCGCGCAGAGGTGCACCCAAGAGGTTTTTACTGAACATGGGCATCCGCTGATCATAAAACCGCCCCGCAGCCACCCCAGAACCCTCTCCGCTGCGGACATAGGAATAGTGGTAACCGCATACCAGCTCGTCAATCAAATAATCTTCGGGTATCCCTTCTATTAAAGCATCATATAATTCCCACATTTTAGTCCTCCCTTGATAGTATCTGTAAACCTTATTACTGATATTGAAAAGTTAAAAACTCGGCCCGTTCAAATCCTTCATATGAATTAATTCCCCGGCCCGCAAGGCAGTACGCAACCTTTGCATAGTATTATCGAGATTTTCAATCATCCCCAGACTTTTCTTTTCTTCCTCGGAAATGCCGATGACTTTGGCAATCCCTCCGTTTTTAATAATGATCCGCTTATGGGCACTCAGTGCCAAAAGAGGATCATGAGTGGAAACAAATATAATCTTTTCTCTTTTAGCCAGCAGCCCAATAGCCTGACGCCGGTTGATCCCGGCATTTTCGATTTCATCAATCAAGATGATAGGAGAGTCGCTCATATATGCGGTGTCTGCGATCATCAGAGCCCGAGACTGCCCACCACTGAGCTGAGTTACTAGCGTGTCTTCAGAGAATTTCTCCCCGGCCAGCTGATTGGCACGTTGAAAACAGATGGCCACCACTTCGCCAATATTGGGAGTAAGCCGGCATCTGGCATGCATCTCCAGAAATTCACGAACCGTCAGGTCCATGACAAAATTCATATTCTGGGAAAGCTGGGCAACCAATTTCCCTTCCATCTCGAAGCGCTGAAGTTCGTCCAGCTCGGCCCCATTGACCAGGATTCTCCTGCCAGTGAGAGTGTCTCCCTGAGCCAAGCACTCAATGTCATTGAGAAGGCGGCTTTTCCCTGAGCCTGTCGGCCCGACAATGCTGATGATTTCCCCGGCGGAAATGGTCAGGCTGATATTTTCCGGCGTCCTGGATTTATCCCAACCACCACTAATCGTAATCGACTTAACCTCTTCCAGAAGATTCTCCTTGGGGGTGAATTGCTCAAGAAACACTCCAAAGGTCTTTAAAGCTTCGAACCGATCTAAACCGAATTCGGCAAGAGCTTCGTCGTCCACCTTCAGCAGGGCCTGGGAGAAAGGGAGTTCTTTTGCTAAATTGTTTAGGCGAAAATTGGCCAAGAAATCCCAGCCAATGGGATATTCCTTCAAAACCTCATCCAGTGGTTTGCTGTCCAAGATCATCATAAAATCATTGAATGTCATAGGTTCTTAAACTCCATTTTCTTCATCATTCCCATCTGATAAGGCGCTCCTATTTTAGTTTCCCCGGTACAGTAAGAGCAAACGGCAGCAGGTGTTGTAAAGCGCAGTTTTGTATCTGTCAGGCTCTGGATCTCCACGGCCTGCCGCAAATATTTCGCCAGAATGAAGGCTCCTTGCCCGGTTATCCCATTGACAACTATCACCTTGGCCGCTGAATTCACTTGCCTTATATTAAAAGCAAATACTTCCCGTTCAGCCTGAGAAACAATATCCCCTTTAGTCACAACCACAATATCCGCAAATTTGAGCATGGGTCCTATTTTGCGGGGAGTATTGACTCCAGACAGATTGTCTATCACGCAAACTGCCAAAATTCCCCGGATATAGGGGGAACAGCGGTTACAAAGGCCGGCGCTCTCCGTGATGAGCATCTCAAAACCGGAGTGAACTCCCCATTGTACTGCGTCCTCAATATTGCTCACAAAATAATGGTCTGGGCATATTTTCCCGGAAAATCCGGTTTGCACGGGAATTCCGGCCTCTTCATAGCTGAGATTATCAAAAGAAGTCAGGCAGTCAAATTTCACAACACCGATGCTGCCTTTATCACAGTTCATACATTCGATCAGCTTAAGTATGACAGATGTTTTGCCTGAAGATGGCGGACCGGCAACTGTTATCAGCTTCATAACAACCTTCTCCCCATTTCTCTGGATGAGTTATGTTTGATCTTGTAGTGTTAGTTTGCTATGTATTAAATTTATACGTTATTTAAGTCTTTGTCCAGTTCATTTATATATGTTTTTGTTAGTTTTTATTAGTTTATTTACAGTTATATTCATTTATATTTGGTCACTAGGAAGCTTACATCTTTTTAATCCAAAACAAAAATACCGGTCATGGCGACTCTCCGCCTCAACCGGCATGTGGGTTAAGTAGAACCAACTTCTATATTGCAAAATCAGAGTGAACTTGTTCAGCTAGAGCTGAACAACGAGACTTCGGTGGGGGAGATCCACTCCCACTTACGAAGTGATAGTCTTATGATTGGATAAAGTTAATAATTCTTCAAAGCTATCAATAGCATAATCATATTCTTCAACATTCCCAAAACCGTAACTTGCATATACAAAAGGAATTCCTGCTACTTTTGCTGACTCGGCATCACCATTAGTATCACCTACATAAATTGGCTTTTTCAGCTTATTTCTTTTCATTATAAGTTTATTATTTTCTCCTTTTGATAATCCTGTTGCCCCCCAACACTCAAAATCATCGAAATACTCACTTAAGTTATGTGCCTTAAAGAAGCATTGTATGTAGCCATCCTGACAATTACTAACTATGAATAACTTGTACTTTTTTGATAACTCTTTAAGTGTTTCTTCTAGTTTAGGGAATAAAATCCCCCCATGTTCACCTAAAAAAACTTGTTCGGTTTCACAGAATTCTTCTAATAATTTGATTTGAAACTTCTCATCTAGATCCGGAAATAACCTTTTGCGTATTTCATCCATTGGAAGCCCCATGCATCTCTCCATATCTTCAGGAGTTATTACCGTTGTAATGTTTGGATAGTTTGCTAATACTGTTTTCCATGCTTCACAAATTCCTGCTATTGAATTCCAGAGAGTGCCATCTAAATCAAAAATAATACTATCGATACTCATTTTTTATTACCCATCCCCTTTAAATATAATCTTAAATCATAACTTCTACCGATACGTCAGATCAGAAGAAGTCAACTCTAATCTAACCCAAACATCTTGATCCATGATATCATGAATAAGATATATTCTATAGCTGAAAAATGCAAAAAAAAAAACTGTCTCCTAAAATCCAGGAAACAGACTTTTTACTCTAAGCCTCTCTTTACTGTAGCATATTTAATGGAGTTACCCTAATTCTTATTTAATTCGATTTTATTTTCTTGTTTAAGTTTTACTAACTCATCCTCAATTTGAGAATTGACCTTACTCGCTTCTAGCTCTGCAAATTGCCTTTCAATTGTACTGGTGTGCACCATTGTTCCAGATGCCTTGGCTTCTGCCTCCATACGTTCAACCCGATCTTTCATTCGCTCAAAATCTCCTAACGGGTCATGGGAGGAAAGTCCGGATACAGCCTCATTCGCCTTTTTCATTGTTTCCGCCCGCCGTTGACGCATAACCAAATCATTACGTTCCAGCTTAGCCTTTTCCAGTTTCTCCGAAAGTACACGGAGATTATCCCGAAGATCTTTTACTGATTTGGTCTGCTCTAGAAGTTGAGACTCATAATCACTCTTGCTGATCTCAGCTTGTTTTTTATACGTTAAGGCATTCCTAGCCAAATCATCCTTTCCCTGCTGTACAGCAAGTTCAGCCTGTTCGCCGCGTACTTTAATTTCCTTATTCAAGCCTTCAATGCGTTCCTCAAGTAGAATTTTATCCGCTAAAGCACGGTTGACTTGAATTTGAAAATTGCGAACTTCCTCCGTTGCTCGTTCTACGTAAAGATTTAACATTTTTTCCGGATCTTCAGCCTTTGATATAAGATCCATAGTATTGGCTTGTAGCAGATCTTTTACCTTACTAAACAACCCCATAGACGCCAATCTCCTTTCATATAGTAACTAACCCATATAGTTATGGCTTAAACATTTCCATCAACTTTATCTTCATCATAAGCATTTACTGAAGCAGTACCAATGTTTTTCTTCATATCGCCCAGATTGGAAATAACATCTTTGATATCTATGCCGGTTAAAGTTTCCACGAGATCAGGAACTTGAGCAATCATATTCGTGACATCGCGGGTGACTTTCTGCATCCCAGAATTGTCCCCACCGGTAGATACAACCGTAATCTTATCGATGTTTTCAAGAGGTGCCGTGACAGCTTTAGCAAGGTCAGGCAAGCCGGCTAATAATTTATCTAAGATGGCCGCTTGTGAGTAATTAGCAAAGGCTTCGGCTTTTGCCTGAATAGCCTCAGCTTCGGCAAGACCCTTGGAACGAATAATATCTGCTTCGGCAGTACCAACAGATTTGGTGGCTTCAGCCTTTGCTTCGCTTTCCATCTTGATGTTAAGAGCGGTGGCTTCAGCTTTAGCTTTATTCTCAATCACAGTAACCTGAGCATTCGCCTCGGCCTGAGCTTGTTGCTTAATTTTCACAGCCTGAGCTTCGGCTTCCGCAGGTTTAATCACATCAGCTTCCAATTCTTTTTGTTTACGACCAATTTCGGCTTCAGCGACGGCAGATTCGCCCTGACGTTCAATCTGTTTAACAGTCCACTGCTTCTTGGTCAATTCCTGTTGCAGTTCAGCATCGCGCAGCTTGTAAGCGTTTTCCTTATCAGCCTGTGCCTTTTGCACTTCAGCATCATATTGAGCCTTCTTCAAATTCAGATTTTTCATATTCTCCGCTTGTTGCGTTTCAGATTGAGTCTGAGCTTCTACAGTCTTTTGCTGTGCCTCAGCTCTGGCAATGGCAGCGTCCCTCTCGGCTGCTGCTTTCTGGATTTCACTTTCTTTAAAAGCTGTAGCCTTAGCTATCTCGGCCTCCTTAAGTACACGAGCAATCTCTGGTTTACCCATGTTTTCAATGTACTGATTTCGATCTTTGACACTCTTAATTGTAAATGAGCGAACTTCCAGTCCCATCTTTGATAACTCGCCCTGACAGGTCTCAAGCATCTTTGTTTGAACCATATCCGGTTCCTTAACAATCTGTTCGACGGTTAACTGGCCGATTATACTGCGAAGGTGACCCTCCATGACCTGTTTAATCATAATCTCCTGAGCTTCATCACTTTTGGACAAAAACTGAACTGCCGCTGTCTTAATAGCATCTGAGGTGTCAATAATCTTAATTTGAGACACCGCTTCAATAGTTACCGCCACTCCCTGAGTCGTGTATAAATCATTGGCCGGAGCAATGTCAAAGGACATCAAGGCTAAAGATATGCGCTTGCAGGTTTGCACAAGTGGCCAGACGACACGACCGCCTCCCGTAATAACATTAGAACCACCCATACCATAGACAATTAATGCTTCATCTGGACCTGCTTTCTGAAACATACGGGCAAGAATACTTAAGATAGCTAACAAACCCACAACCGCCACGGCAATAACGATTATTATACTCGAAAATATCATCTTATTTACCCCTTTCTAAATCTTTTTTACTTGCCAAATGAGTCGGCAGAAGATACGTAAGCCACTCCCCTTTCTACTTTTACTATTACCACACTTACGCCTTTATTAATTTGACCTCCATTTAATGCCTTTGCCCGGATAATTCTATCCGTACCCTGTAAAGGATACAAAACCTCACCCATTGAATTTTGGGAAATATTAGATATAACCAAACCAGTTACCCCCACTGCATCGGTATCCTTTGTGTCTAAAAAAGCAGTCTGATTCCTTAGCATTACTGTTATTACTGCTCGAACTACCCACCAAAATGCTATACCCCCAACTAAAGCAGGAGGAAGAGTGAGTAAAACTATATTAAAGACTTGAAAACCTATAAGACCGCCTGCCCCAAAACCAAGCAAAAAAGCAAATATAGCCTGGATATTTAAAATTGGCACGGTATAAACTGACGTACTTTCATTAGCAATGCTGCTATTATTTGTCGCATGGACAGTAGTGTGCGGGGCATGACCAACATGACCAACATGACCCATATGCCCGCCGTGTCCTCCAAAACCTAAGCTTAAGACGCTGAGGATAAAACCCACAGCTAAACAAATTATGTAAATACCCTCTAGAAAATTTACACTAGAACCAAATACCATAATTACAATCACTTCCTAAGGTTATTTAGTAAAAACAACATTAATACAGAATATGCAGTTAATCATCTAAAATAAATTAAACCATGTTAAATAATTAAGGTGCATTATTTGCGGCTATCCTTGATCATTCTTTTTTTCCTAATTCCACTATTTTTCACTATTTCCTGCTTAAAGCAGTACAAAATATTTTCGCCGAAAATTCCTTTATTTAAAAGCTTAAAAGGTGCCGTTGCATAATGAATATCCATCCGTTTTTATAAATAAAAATCCTGCATATGTAGAGGATTTAAACCACTATTTATGCAGGATTTTGTTTAATAAGGATCGTTTATGCATTTGGCAACGGCCCATATTGCTTTTCACATCAACAACTGCGTTATTTCCGATTGGATTCTTTTGATTTCCATAGTGTCTCTATTGTCAACCGTCACGCTTTTGTATTTTAGGGCGAAGTACGCCCGGTCGACCATGTATCGTTGTAAATGGTTTACGTAAAAGCACATTATCCATACCATTTTTCCATTTAAACGGCATCAAAGGCCAAAAATATGGGATACCAAACGACTTGCGGGTCATCACATATACTAACCATATAAATACAGCAACGCCGAATCCCACAGCCCGCAAATGGAAGGCAAACCCAAGCTGGGTACATACGAGAATAAACAAACGGGATAGCTGATTAGCTGATGCCAGATCATACGAGGTTAGAGAAAATTGGGCAACCATCACAAACGCCATATACACTAAGACTTCAGGTTGCAACAGGTGTATTTGTGACACAAATTGGCCAAAGATGATTGCCGCCATGATACTAACCATAGATGCTAAGGTTAAGGGAGAAGTCATAACCGCAAGTCTAAGAATATCTATCGCCACCTCAGCCACAATTAATTCAAGCCAAAGTGGCAGTGGATCGGTCCTATCGGCCTTGAAAAAAGCTAGTTGCTTGGGCACCAATTCAGAATGAAAATTAACCAGAAGGAACAACCCTGGAAGGAAGATGGTAATAAAAGCGGCAATCAGCATTGTCCAACGTCTGTATGTGCCAACGCTTGGGTATTGATGATATTCCTCAGGGTGTTGCAGCAATTGAAAGAAGGTAATGGGTGCAATAATCACCTCCGGACTGGTATCTACAACAATCACTACATGCCCTTCGACAAGAGCGGTCGCCGCCACATCCGGCCTTTCGGTATAACGCACAATCGGATAAGGATTCCATTTAACATTGCCAATCAGCTCAGTAACGGACTGTTCAGCCATCGCCACAATATCGGTTTGAATAGATTCTAAGCGTTCACGTATGGTCTTTACCGTATCTGGATTGGCCACATCCTCTAAATACATTAAGCTGACATCCGTTTTTGAGCGAAGCCCGACCTGCATCAGTTCTGCCCGTAAACTTGGCTCCCGCAGCCGACGCCGGATTAGCGCCGTATTCATTAACATGGTTTCCGTAAACCCGTCCCTGGGACCCCGGACAACACGTTCAATTTCCGGCTCCTGGATACTGCGCATCGGATAAATACGTGTATCAATGAGCAGTGCAGCATCATATCCATCGACGAAAGTAACCATGGGACCTGAAAGAATAAACCTTACAACATCTTCCATCTTCGTTACAGGCTGCACCTGGACGAAGGCAACATTGGTATTCAGATAATTCATGAGATCGTGAAGCGTGTAAGATTCGTTTTCTGTCACAAACGTTTGAATACGCTTCTCCAGATCATCAAGAATAAGCACAACATTCATCGTTAGAAAATACCCATTTAAAACATATGACATCATATTAAGCTTAGAGAAGTTAAATGATTTCGCCATAATATCCCAGCTATGTCCCGGACCTTGCCCTACTCCCAACAACTCATTCAAGTAGTTTATATTATCTTCTAGTTTGGTGGAAATCGGGGGAAGAGGTTCATTTTTAGGTTCTGTCATTGCCATTGAGTGATTTACTCCTTTCAAATAACTACCATTCCAAAGCATGATGCTTTACTAATCCAACAATGGTCATCTAGCAATCTATAAAGCTTTTCCTAAAAAAAAGCTAATAATAAGAATACATAATACAAACAACGTAATGATTGTGTATACGTAATCTTTTTCTAAAACAAACATCAAAACCGAGGCTGCAACACGAAAAACAGGGGTGGCGATTAAAAGTAACAGCCCAAGGCTAATTATCGATGCAGGTTTAAAACGTAAGATCCCTGCAAGTACCATACCGATGGTTGTGGGAAATTCACCGCTTTGATAGCCGGATTGACCAATTGCAAAATACAATAATAAACCAATTACTACTACCATTGCTGACAAATAAACCCCTGTACGCAGACTGGAGCTAATGAATAACTCAGCATCAAATAAATCTTTAGCCGCATTTTTCTTACTCATAATTATCACCTAGCTTTCCAGAGCATTTCCAGAGCAATATAAATTAAGACTGGGATGAAGATGAAGCGCAAGGTTTTACTTTTTAAGCGTTCCATTACTTTTGTTCCTATCCTGGCGCCTAGTAAAACCCCCAGAGCGACGGGTCCCGCAACTAGAGGATCAATATCTCCGCGGGAAAAATAAACACCTGCGCTGGCTGCCGCGGTTACCCCAATCATAAAATTGCTGGTTGCTGTAGATACTTTCATTGGAAGTTTCATAAAAACGTCCATTCCTAATACTTTAAAAACACCGCTGCCAATTCCTAACAGTCCAGAGATGACTCCGGCTCCGTACATTACAGCATATCCGGGATAAATTCCAGTTACCTGATACTTAACATTTTGATGAAGAGCATTATCATAATATTCGCTATTGAGATGAAGACGTTCAGCTAAGGGATGAGTCTTGACGTTCGTTGGCAAATCAGAGTATCGCTTTTTGAACATAGTGAATGCAGAATAGAGTAATAACAGACCAAAAATAATGGATAAAAGTCTGGTACTAATCAGACCTGCAATAAACGCTCCGGTAATAGCTCCCAACGTTGTCGCTGTCTCCAGGAACATACCAATGCGGATATTGGTTATTTTATCCCTGACGTAGGCAATCGCAGCACCACTTGAGGTAGCAATGACCGAAACAATACTGGCTCCGATGGCTTCATGAATCCGGACGCCCAAGGCCAACGTTAAGGCAGGAATAATAATGATTCCGCCTCCTAAACCAAGTAATGATCCTAAAAAGCCAGCAAACAAGGAGAAAGCGAAAACCACGACACTCAAACCCGTAGACAATAAACTCACTCCCTTTGTTTATGTAAAATGAGTTCCACTTAATACCAAACTTTGATAGTATTAGCCATATAGCCTCTTTCATACTGTCTAACCAGATATGATATACTTAAGTGTCGCAATTCCAGTGGAATCGCTCGTTACGTGGATTAATACAAAAACAGTCAAATTAAACCATTTGTTGCCTGAAATCCCGACACAGAACAATTACAGACCGGATTATTTTTGTGCTATAATGACCTTAAATTTTATATTATGGAGGAATTAGAGCATGAAAAAAGTGGTTGCTTTTATGGGGAGTCCAAGAAAAAATGGCAATACGGTCACTCTTGTTAAAGAGGTTATTAGGGGAGCACAGGATGCTGGTGCCGAAACAAATATTTTTAACCTATATGATATGAACATTAAACCCTGTCAAGGCTGTCTTGCTTGTCGCAAAACTGGACACTGTGTCATGCAAGACGATTTTCAGAACATGTTTAACTATATTATCGATGCCGATGTTGTGGTTTTCGGGTCACCCGTATATCTTTGGCATGTCTCAGCACAAATGAAATTGTTATGGGATAGACTCTGCGGCTTGTTTGATGAAAACCACAAGCCCAGGTACGCTGTTAAAAACTTGATTATGGTATATTCTCAAGGAAATCCAAACGCACAAGCTTTTCAAACATCCTTTCAAACCAATGAATCCATGCTTAAAATGTTTGGCTTAAATGTAGTTAATACTATTTTACTTACAGGCGGCAACGACCCCAGTACTGCAGCTAATAATAAAGAACTTTTAGTAAAGGCTTATGAAGCAGGAAAAGCAATTTACATTGAGTGAACTCGTTCAGCTAAAGCTGAACATCAGGGCTTCAGATACAATAATGTCCAATGGACATTATTGACGAGCCGCCTTTCCCAATAGGAATACTTAGCGGCGAAGGAGGGCTCTACCCCACCTGAAGTTTACGAAGGCCCCACCCCCACTCACATGAAGTGAGGGTCTTAAAAACTGGATAAACTCGGTACCGTTAAAGTTTCGATTATTTCCAATCATATGATAAATATAAGAACCTCAAAAATCAAAGAGAGGAAAACCAACTTAATGGTTTTCCTCTCTTTGATTTTGTTAATAACGCGACACTCTTCCCCAATCGTCTAGGAAATTAAAGCAGCCTAGCTTGAATATCTGTAATGAGTATTTTACAAATTTATTACATTGTGTTAATGAATTTTAACATTATTTTCCGAGTCCCTTTACAAATATGTAGTAGGATATATTTTGATTAAAAAATACCATTAATTTTAGGAGGGATCGCAATTTAATGAAAGTTATAATTAAAAGAGCCTTTACTGTTCTCGCAAGTACCGCCCTAATCGGCACACTAGTAACAGCAGGCACTGTGCCGCCCGCACTAGCAGATGTAACCTCGACACCGAACAATACACAAGTAATCAGTGGTGCAAAAGCAAATACTCCGATCCAACACGTCGTCGTTATTTTCAATGAAAATGAGTCCTTTGACCATTATTTCGGTACATACCCAGTTGCACAAAATCCAAACGGCGAGCCTCCATTCTATGCAACACCAGGCACTCCCACTGTTAATGGACTGACTGCTGCTTTATTGACCAATAACCCCAACAGCGCGAATCCTCAACGTTTAGACCGATCTCAGGCCTGGACCAAAGATATGGATCACGGTTATACTTCGGAACAAAAGTCATTTGACGGCGGATTAATGGACAAGTTTGTGGAAAATGACGGGCACGGTGATCCAACGGTTATGGATTATTTTGGCGGAAATACTGTAACCGCATTTTGGAATTATGCCCAGCACTTTGCCTTGAACGACAGCTACTTTGGCTCAGACTTAGGTCCTTCCACCCCGGGAGCTCTCAATGTTGTTTCGGGTGAGACGGGGGGAGCCACGGTGTATAGCAACAACCAGGCAAATGGCGGAAAGGAATTGCAACCCAAAGACTATCCGAAGTCAGTTACCAGCAATGGCACAGTTATTGGTGATTCAGACCCGTATTACGATTATGCTTCCAAGGGTAAAACCATTTCCATGGCTGGTAAAAACGTCGGTGATTTATTGAATGCCAAAGGGCTCACCTGGGGATGTTTCTTTGGCGGATACGACAACCCCGCAGCCCAGCATAAGAACATTCACGGAGACGAAGTGACGGACTATATCCCCCACCACGAACCATTTCAATATTATGGAGCAACTTCGAATACCAAACACCAGAAGCCATCCTTTGCGACCACGATCGGTCAAGATGATCAGGCCAATCATCAATATGATATGACTGATTTCTGGGCAGCAGCAGATGCCGGAAACCTGCCAAACTACTCTTTCCTGAAGGCGCCTGCTTATCAAGACGGACACCCCGAATACTCGGATCCCCTTGACGAACAAACCTTCCTTGTTCAGACCGTCAATAAATTAGAATCTTTACCAAGCTGGAAAAGTACCGCCATTTTTGTCTGCTATGATGACTCCGATGGCTGGTATGATCACGTTATGCCTCCCATTGTGAATCAATCGAACGATCCGGCTGTAGATGCGTTAGAAGGAAATAACGCAGGGACTAAAGCTCCCTTAAATGGCGAAAAAGATCGTTTAGGATATGGGCCAAGATTTCCGATGGTTGTAATTTCACCCTATGCTAAGCACAACGCCGTCATTAATACAACTGTCGACCAATCCTCTGTGCTCCGTTTCGTTGAGGATAACTGGAACCTCGGGCGCATTGGCGGCGGGTCATTTGATGCTGAAGCAGGTTCTCTAAATGATATGTTTGACTTTAGCCAAGGCTATTCTAACCCCCCTGTGTTCCTTAATCCAAATTCGGGCGAGCCGGCAGCACAAATTGCACCATTTAAACAAAACGGACTGCTCTACATGACTCTTGGGGATCTTGAACAGAGCCTGGATGTTCAGCCGCACCAAAGTGGCAATAATGTATGGTTCATGTATGGAAACCATCTGGTCAATATCCCGTCCAATGGAGACACTGTAACGGTTGACACAAAGCCTGTGAAATTAGGCTCCCCAATCGTAAATGGGACTGGCTTCATTTATCTGCCAATTGATAACTTGGCAAAAGCTCTTAATGCGAAGATTGTCCAGTATAAATCAGACCAAATCTTGTTCCAATCAAGCGAGGCACCAGACCAACTTGGTGGTTTGAATACCAATTCCAACACCGCCACAACCGCTGGTAAAGTTAAAAGCAGCCCCGCGGCAATGAATATTACGATTAAAAGTGACGATAACGCTGGAACTAACTCCTTGTCAATTAGCACACCTGAAACAATTACTTCTCCAGAATTCAAAACACTTGTTAATCAGACCATTAAGAACGCTCAGTCTGGAAAAACTTACAACCTGATTATCACAGCTACTGATGCTTCAGGCAACCCTGTCAAAGCCAGCGGCACAGCTTATGTAACATTTGCACCTGGTGTTATTGATAAAAAAGGAACGCTTGCTGCGAGTGGAAAGAATATCAGCACTACGCCTGTTGCTGTAACCCTCGACTCCAGCGGCAAAGCGGTTCTTACCTACACCGTTGGCACTGCTCCAACAGATTGGGATGCTTACGACTATGATGTAATCACAATATCCAATTCGGCCCAAACATCTGCAGCATCGTACATGAACGAAATTAACATATTGAGCTAATTATCTTTCCTCATCTAAAAAACATTGCGCTACCAGCTGAGCTGGTAGCGCAATTTCAGTATTAACAACTGCCGCCGCATCCTCCGCAGCAACCGCTGTCACATCCTCCGCCATTAAAAGGTTTTGCCGGACGTATTTCAAAGCCTCCGCCGGTTTCCGTCTCCATATAGTCTATGACGGCTCCTTCTAGATAATTAGAGAGTTTCTTCTCTATGAGTATTGAAACACCGTATTCTTCGTCCAGAATATCCTCATCTGTTTTCGAATCATCCAGAGCCATGCCGAAATTAGGACCGCTGCAACCCATCCCCGCAAGATAAAGACGGAGAGATGAATTTTCTTGGTTTTGAGCTTTTAGAATTTCTTTAACTTTTTGGGCCGCAAGTTCAGTTATTTTAACCATCTAGCGTCACTCCTTTTTAAACTATATTCAAATTTTACACTTTTGATTTAACCAATCTTTGTAAGATTTACGCCACAGGTCTTATATTCGTAGGTTTTGGAAACTTTATCAGAAGCTCCATTGGTTAAGACATTAGTAGGCGTCTCCATATAATGAAACGTCATAAAGACTATACCAGATGGAACACGATCCGTTATTTGAATCTTTGTTTCTAGTTCCCCTCGTCGGGAAGTCACTTTTACTCGTTCCCCATCTTCAACACCCAGCCTTTCAGCATCCAACGGATTAATCTCTGCTAATTCTTCCGGAGAATAGCTGTCGAGTGCTTCTGAGTTCTGTGTGAAAACATTATAATGAGAAAGTTTACGGCCTGTGCTGAGTAGGAACGGGTACTGTTCATCAGGCAATTCGTTAGCCTCCTGATAGGAAATTGCCATAAAGATTCCTTTACCGCGCGAGAATGTTTCTTGGTGTAAGACCTTGCTCCCGGGATGTTCAAGGGTTGGTACCGGCCACTGCAGGCCTTGCGTCCCAAGACGCTCATGTGTAACCCCTCCATACAAAGGCGTAAGCCTTGCCACTTCCCGCATAATTTCTGCTGAAGAATTATAGGAAAACGGATATCCCATGCGGTTGGCGAGTTCACAAAGGATTTCTCCATCAGTTTTAGCATTACTAATAGGCTGAATAGCTTGATTAACCATTTGAATTCGTCGTTCGGCATTAGTAAATGTTCCGGTCTTTTCTGCAAAACTAGCTCCTGGCAGAACAACATCCGCCATTTTAGCGGTCTCCGACATAAAGATGTCTTGTACTACGAGGAAATCGAGGGATTCTAGTCCCCTGCGTACATGATTGGCATCGGCATCGGTAACCACCGGATCTTCGCCCATAATATACATAGCATGTAAATCCTTGTTAATGGCTGCCGGAAACATATCAGGAAGCATGAGTCCAACATTTGGGCTTAGCGCTACGCCCCATGCTTCTTCAAATTTCTTTTGCACCTCTGGATTCACAACCTTCTGGTACCCTGGATAGTCGCCAGGCAATGCACCCATGTCGCAAGAACCTTGAACATTATTTTGCCCGCGCAAGGGATTAACGCCAGAATACGTCTTCCCCACATTGCCCGTTAGCATAGCAAGGTTTGCCAAACTCATCACGTTATCCGTGCCCGTTGTGTGTTCGGTAATCCCTAAAGTGTAGAAAATCATGGCCCGTTCAGCAGTCGCATAGATTCTGGCAGCCTCTATAAGCTGTTCCACGGGAACTCCAGTGAGCTGACTCACTATTTCCGGCGGGTAATTTTCAAGGTTCTCGCGGAATTTTTCAAACCCCTCCGTACGTTTTTCAATGAACGAACGATCTTCCCAACCATTAGCTAGAATAATGTTCATGATACCATTAATGAGAGCAACATCCGTCCCAGGGCGAAGTCTAAGCCATAGATCCGAACCCTCTGCCAGTTCTATTTTACGAGGATCGGCGACAATAAGCTTTGCCCCTTTAGCTAAGGCTTGTTTCATCTTTGTTCCAACGACAGGATGAGCTTCTGTAGGGTTTGCCCCAATAACAAACATGACTTTGGCATCCGGAATTTCGTTAAAGGAATTCGTTGAGGCTCCTGAACCAAACGAAACCGCCAGACCAGCTACGGTAGGGGCGTGACAGACTCTGGCGCAGTGATCGATATTGTTAGTCCCGATAACCGCACGCATGAACTTTTGCATGAGGTAATTTTCTTCGTTCGTGCAATGAGCTGAACTTAAAGCAGCAAGGGCGTTCGCTCCATAATTGTCTTTAATTTCCCGAAACTTTTTCGCTACTAAATCTAAGGCCTCATCCCATTCTGCAGGAACTAATACCCCCTCTTTTCGTATTAAAGGTGTTGTTAAACGGTTTTGGCTGTAAATCATATCCATCCCGAACCGCCCTTTGACACATAAGGCTTTACCATTAACCGGGGCATTGGGGTTTGAGGTTA
Source organism: Desulfosporosinus acididurans (assembly GCF_001029285.1). GTDB lineage: Bacteria > Bacillota > Desulfitobacteriia > Desulfitobacteriales > Desulfitobacteriaceae > Desulfosporosinus > Desulfosporosinus acididurans. Next base: position 20,705 of record NZ_LDZY01000013.1, on the reverse strand, counting down.
CACCAATGACTTTACCGTCTTTCACATTAAGATCGAAGTTGCAGCCTGTCCCACAAAATGGGCAAGTGGTTTGAACTTTCGTAACATCCCAGGGACGCCCCTTGCCGGCCATCTTCTTTTCGGTTAACGCTCCGACCGGACAGACAGAGACGCAGGAACCACAGAAGACGCAATCGGATTCGTGATAGGGAAGATTAAACGCCGGACCAACTTGGGTATCAAAACCACGGAAAGAGAAATCCAAAACGCTCCGTCCTTGGATCTCATCACACGCCCGAATGCATTTACCGCACAAGATGCATTTATTGGGGTCTCTTAAAATGAAGGGATTCCCTTCGTCCACAGAAAGATTACGACGCTCGCCTTGATAAAGCGTTCCGGTGACACCATATTCATAAGCATATTGGGCTAAGGAGCAGTTTCCCATCCTCTGGCATGTCATACAATCTAACGGATGATTCGCTACTAACAGTTCCAGAATTGTTTTGCGGGCTGCCCGAACTTTGGAATTTTGAGTTTGAACGGCCATGCCTTGGGCAACCTGAGTCACACAAGATGGGGGAAGATTACGCATCCCTTCAATTTGGACGATACACAAACGACAAGCACCAGCAGAGGTGAGTTCCGGGTCATGACACAAGGTCGGAATTGAGATATCATGCATCCGACAGGCTTCAAGCACAGTCGTTCCTTTTGGGACACTGACTTCTCGTCCATCAATGGTTAAAGTAAACCACTCCAAAATGTCTCACTCCTCATTCATAATCAATCATAACATAATCATTATGTATTGTCATTTGATTTAACTTATAGAACTTATTATAGCCTTTCAAAACTTTATAAGCTAGTCTTTCTCGAATATTTATTATGAAAATTCCAACAACGCTAATCAGAGTTTTTCCCAACTGCTATAATAATTCTTCCTGTTGTTGTTTTTTTATTTTCCATTTCCATACCTCTTACTCTGTCCAATAGTTTCTGCCTGTATAATTCAGTTTGTTGTTTATCATTTTTGAAATTAGAACAGTAATATTATTTTTAATATGGTTCCAGTCCGAAAAGATCTACATATTTATATAGTGTAATAATCATTTCCTAATGAGTTCACGTTTCAATATTTATAACGCACTTAAAGACTTTGCTAGAAGGAGACTTCTCAAAATGGAATCAAGCGAACTATATTTTGCAATATTTTTCACCACTTCTGGGGCAATAAGATTTAATAGGTTTTTGCGTAACAATAACATAGTGGCAGAAGTTAAGCCAGTACCCAGAAATATTAGCACAAGTTGCGCAGTAGGAGTGGAGTTTTACTATAAAGGAGATTTGAGTATGTTGTTAATCCAGGATATTAAACAACTATACAATATTAAAAGCAATCAGTATATTTTAAAGTACGCCAAAAGTCACTAACAGCTGGTCTGATCGCGAAGTATCTGCTGCTCTGACGTCAATAAAGTATTTGAAGGGAAAACACATAGGGTTTTGGATACTTTTCCACACGGAACCGTACGTTTCGGCTTTAGCCATTTCGACATAGAAAAGGAAGTTTTCAAAGTCATCGATTGTATCCGGCGAAGTTTAAATACTTTGTAATATTTGTGACGCAAAAAATCCCGCAATTACTTGCGGGATAATACATTCCTCTGGTGCGCCACCGCGGGATCGAACCGCGGACCTGCCGATTAAGAGTCGGATGCTCTACCAGCTGAGCTAGTGGCGCGTAAATTGGTAGCCCCAACGGGATTCGAACCCGTGTTTCCGCCTTGAGAGGGCAGCGTCTTAGGCCTCTTGACTATGGGGCCGTAATTTGGCTCCGGGACTAGGATTCGAACCTAGGCTATGTGATTCAGAGTCACACGTGCTACCACTACACAATCCCGGAATACTAGATGCCTTTAAATCCAACAGACATCATCATTACGTTATGCATAATCATTTGAATTGGATTATGTCACGGACTTTATTATAATCCATTTACAACTAATATGTCTAGTCCTTTTTGAAATTTTTTAATGTCCGGGCCCATTCTTCAGCCCGATAGCATTTGTTATTGGCTAAGCGCTTTCGGCGAAACTGTCCACAGAACACTTTCGTCACCGAAGCCCCGTTGTTCGGCTTTAGTTGAACGAGTTCACTTGTCTCGCCTAAAACATATCTACAGCACTACCTCGCTGTACACAGTCTCATGTGCATTTGCCGATGTTTGATAGACAGCTGCTACAATTATGTTATTCTTTTTCAAAAATTCGCTTGACGCAATATAATCATCTACCCGAAGCGCAATGCCGCATCCAGCTTTGATGCCGGATGGCAATGGCATTACCCCTACCGAGTACCCAGCCTGTAAAAACGCCTTTTCAGCAAAAATAGCCGCATGTGTGTTGGCAAACGTTAGAATATAAGACACAGATACCCTCCTAAAGATTAATAAGCCGCTTCGCCCCAGCCATAGCTGTGACGATGCCGTACATGTTGGTGATCTCGCCGACCCCTAACTTCTCCGTGATCTCGAAATAATTAGTGCAAGTTCCGCAGGTCAGGATAACCGTTCCCGCTGCTTCCAGAGCGCGCAAGTCCTCTAAGCAGTTTGAATCACTGCTGGTAAGGTATGACCCCGAATTGAAAAACAGAACATGTGTGGGCGGCGGCACAAGCTCCCTGAGAGCAAAGATAAAACCTTTGATCAGTATTTGGCCCAGCTCCTGGCTGCCTTCCCCCATGGTATTCCTGCCAATGGCAACGACGAGCCCTGAATCTCCGTCTGTCGCGCAGCTTTCCACAGTGCAGCCTTCTCCTGCAACGATAGTAACTTCGATATTACCGTCTTCTTTCTGCTCATACTCGCTTTGATAACCCAAACCCGTTGCCATCTTTTGAAGATTTTGACGGGCAATGTCGTTATCTACTAAAACGGCTACTACGCCGCCGGCTTCCCCCAAGCCCTCCAGCGCTTTTTTGGCCCGAATGACCGGGATAGGGCAGACCTGTCCAATGCAATCAATGTTATTCATGACTATTCCTCCTTAACGTACTAAAATCGGTGAATTTTGCGGCAGGAGCACTTCTCCTACGATTCTAGCCAGTGGTTCCACTTCCTGAATGGCACTTAACAACTCTTGGGCACAGGATTTCGGGGCACTGAGAAACAGTCCTCCAGAGGTTTGCGGATCAAACATCAATTCCTGCAAGGCAAAGGGTGTATCGCCAAGATCTACAAAACCCTGCATGTGATTCCGATTGCGCTGTGCAGCCGCAGTTATCAGATAATCTCCGGCATACTTATAAGCTTGAGGGATATACGGCAGCTCCGAACTATATAATACCAGCGATGTACCTTCCCCCGCCATTTCTCTTGCATGGGCTAACAGTCCGAAACCAGTGATATCAGTGCAGGCACTGATCGGAAAACTGTGCATTTTCTCCGCAGCATATTTGTTGAGCCGCTGCATGGAAGAAATCGCTGCCTGAACAGCTTGTTCATCTGCCATTTCTCCACGCAGCGCAGCCATGACGATACCAATACCGAGTGGTTTTGTAAGGATCAACTGATCCCCCGGAGCTGGTGTATTATTACGCCAGATTCGTTGCGGATCGAGACGTCCAGTGACCGCCAATCCATATTTCGGCTCTTTATCATAGATAGAATGACCTCCGCAAAGTACTGCTCCCGCCTCTTGGATCTTTTCCGCGCCGCCTAATAATATTTCACCCAAAGCGTCTAATTCCATTCTCTCAGGATAACAAACGAGATTCAGGGCGAAAAGTGGTGTACCCCCCATGGAATATACGTCACTTAAAGCATTAGCAGCTGCGATTCGGCCAAACGAGCGGGCATCATCAACCATCGGCGAGAAAAAATCCACAGTAGAAACAATAGCAGTGTCTTGATCAATTTGATAAACAGCGGCATCATCTGAGGCATCAAAACCGACCAAGAGCCTAGGATCGCCAAATACAGGCATACCGGACAAGACCTTGGATAATTCGCCCGGGCCAATCTTGGCACCGCAGCCGCCGGACGTACAGTTTGACAATAAACTCATCATGGAAATCCCTTCCTTATCATAGGTATTTGCATTATACTAAGATAAAATAATCACTGCTTACAGATTGGAGAAAAAAATGATTTATCTGGACAACGCTGCTACAACTCTAAAAAAACCTGATTGCGTCAAGGAGGCCGTTTTGCATGCCATGGATACGTTTGGCAACGCTTCACGCGGGGCACATAGGCCAGCGCTTGACGCCCTGCGTATGTTGATGGAAGCACGGATAGCCTTGGCTTCACTCTTTGGGCTTCCTGACGATCCAATGCGCGTTGTATTCACCCCCAATGCCACTGTCGCCTTAAACATCGCCATTTCCGGCATCAAGGGACATATCGTTACAACCGCTGCAGAGCACAATTCAGTACTGCGGCCCATATACAGGCAGGACAATTATACCATTGTTCCTTGTGACAACCTAGGATGCATTTCGACGGAAGCTATTTCCTCTGCCATCCGGCCAGACACCGAAGCCGTAGTACTTACACATGCTTCCAATGTCACAGGCAACGTATTCGATATACAGTCTGTTGGGGAATTATGTGCAGCACGAGGCGTGCACTTTATTGTAGACGCTTCACAAAGCGCTGGACTTTTGCCTATTGATATGAAAAACATATCAGCGCTTTGCTTTACAGGTCATAAATCCCTCTTCGGACCGCAAGGTACCGGCGGGCTTTGCTTAGGACCCAATTACATGCCCGAATCTCTGTATGTTGGAGGAAGCGGCCATCATTCTTTCGACTTCAAACATCCTCGGGAATTGCCCGATGCGCTGGAAGCTGGTACGCAAAATGCACATGGGATCGCAGGACTATTGGCTGGCGTTCAATATATACAGGCCACCGGGCTATCCACAATACATAGCCAGGCGGATCGGCTGGCCCGCCTCTTTGCTCATTCACTGGCAGATACTCCAGGCGTTACACTCTACGGCGATTTGGCTGCGCCTCTCCGCACACCCATAGTCTCTCTCAATATCGAAGGGTATGATGCCGCTCAAGTCGCCGGTCTGCTTTTTGAGAAATACGGCATTGCAGTGCGAGCGGGGGCACATTGTGCGCCATTGATGCATGATGGACTTAAACTACCCGGCTCCGTTCGGTTTTCTTTCTCGCATTTCAACACGCAAGAAGAGACAGAGTCCGCTATCGATGCCGTTCGCACCATAGCTAGTCGATAATGAAATAAATATATATTGTATTTTCACGGGCAAATGCGCATATCTAGATTTTGCGAATATATTCAATAGCCTTATCTAAACGTTCTAAGCATTTCTTTTTCCCCAATAAAGCCATAACATCAAATATGCCTGGGCTGACGGTTTGCCCCGTTAATGCTAATCTAGTGGGATGAATAATAATACCACCTTTAATCTCAAGTTCGCTCATTAATTGCCGATAAGCACTTTCAACGTTTTCTACATCAAATTGTTCTACGGTATTCAAACAATTTCTGCCCTTAGTGAGCAAAGCCGCAACGCCTTCTTGTTTTACAAAATACTTTTCGCGGCCTTTCTCATCATAGGAAACAACGTCTTGAAAATAGTAACGACTTCCTTCGGTCAATTCTCCTATAGTCCTTACTCTTTCTCTAACCGTGTTGACAACGTCACGAATATAGTCTCGATTATCTTCAGCATCTATGTTATTGATTAGACCAGCCCGAATAAAAAATGGTATGGCTTGTAGAGTTAGCCTATCCAAATCACAGGTGGTCATATATTGCCCATTAAGCCAAATTAGTTTCTGAACGTCATATACGGCAGCGTTTTTAGAAACCTTTTCTAGAGAAAAAGCAGAAATAGTTTGAGCAGGAGAAATTAGTTCACTTTCCAGCTCTACCGGAGACCATCCAAGCAGTGTCAGATAATTGACTAAAGCTTCCGGTAAACAACCCATTTCTTGAAATTCACCAACAGCGGTTGCACCATGTCTTTTGCTCAATTTGCTGCGGTCAGGAGCTAAAATCATCGATAGGTGAGCGAATAATGGTATCTCGTAACCTAATGCCTGATAGATTAAACACTGCTTTGGGGTGTTGGATAAATGTTCCTCCGCTCGGATCACATGGCTAATTTGCATGGCATGATCATCAACAACACAGGCAAAATTATAGGCAGGTGTTCCATCCGACTTAGCAATAATAAAGTCATCGAATTGTTTAGCATTGAAACTTACAGTTCCTCTAATAAGATCTTCAACAACAACTTGACCTGAGTTCGGAACTTTCATCCTTATTACAGAAGGAATCCCCTGCTTCAATCTATCTTGAACTTCTTCAGGGGATAAGTTTCGACACTTTCCCTGATAACGAAAAGGCATCCCCTCTTTTCGTTGCTTTTGTCGTTCTTCTTCTAATTCTTCTGCGCTGCAAAAACAATGGTAGGCTTTATTTTCTTGGATTAACCTTTGGGCTGCTTTAGTGTAATACTCTTGCCGTTGGGATTGAAAGTAAGGGCCAAAATCGCCACCCTTTTCTGGCCCCTCATCCCAGTCAATCCCTAACCATCTGAGACTACTTAAAATTTGACTTACAGAGTCTTCCTTGAGTCGTTCTGTGTCTGTGTCCTCAATACGAAGTATCAATTGACCGTTATGCTTTTTAGCAAACAACCAGTTGAATAATGCTGTTCTTGCTCCCCCGATGTGCAAATAACCTGTAGGGCTCGGAGCAAATCTGACTCTGATCTTTTCCATATACTACTCTCCTAAGCATTATTTAGCTCAAAAAAAGCCATTGGTATTGCAAAATGTAATGTCTAATTACATCACACTACATGGAGCAAACTCATTCCAGTTTTTGTCAAAATACTTTACTTTAGCATAGCAAAGCTTATAAATGTGAAAGATCATTCCCAATGGAGAGGCTTTTTTGGCAAACTTATGACTGAAATATTGTTGAACAGGATGGTGCTCATGACGCCGTTCCCAGTAAAGGTTAGCGTTGCTTTTCAATTGATATTTGTCTAATATCTCACATTTTTCTTCTCCTAGTTCTCCTCTCAGATACTCATCTCTAACCTCTTGGGCAGCACTCTTTAACAATTGGTAATTCAATTTGGCTCCCCCCCTGAAGGTTTAGTTAAAGTTTGAAGCGACAAATATAACTTATATATAATTTAAGAATTATATTACCGCATTATGATTTAATTATATAATTCCAAATCTAATTTTCAAGGGCACCTACAACTATTAGAAAAAATACACCTATTCAAAAAAACAAAAAACGCCAGATGATCATAATCTGGCGTTTTTTGTTAACTCAATATTCAATATTACATTCCAAGATATTTCACATATTCCGGTATAGACATCAGCTCTTTTTGAAGTCCTGCTTTTGTATCTGACGTGACGTTATTGTACTTCACCATTTCATAGCCTGCTTGTTCGACATAATTCAAATAATCGTCTACAACACTTCTAATTTTCTCATCCTTACTTTTCAGCAGCTTGCCGCAGTTTCTATAAATCTCTAAAACAGGATTACAAGATGCAAATACAACCTTCATTGTTTCAAAATTATTGTTGCCCGGAAAACCGCAGTTTGAGATGACCATAAACCGCTGATTTTTAGCGACAGAGTCAGCTAAATCAAAATTATCATGGTTACTTACAATTACAGGGCATTTTAAAGGCGCTAAGCGGTCAACAAAATTCTTAAGGGCAGCTGTCATATTCCATGTGTAGATAGGTGTAGCAAAGCATACAAGATCGGCAGAGTTATATAAGTCAAGCAGTCCCTGCATATCATCTTGCAAAACACATTTTCCTGGAGTTTTAAACCAGCACGAAAAACAACCTTGGCAATGCCCTATATTTTTCTTTATCAAAAATATAGTTTCGGTTTCAGCACCTGCCCGTCTTGCGCCGTTTAAAAAAGCTTCGGCAATTACATTTGTATTACTTCCTGCCGCTGCAGGGCTGCCGTTAAAAACAATTACTTTCATGCTCAAATCTCCTTTAGACCAACTGATAAAATAATCCATGCTGTATACAATACCAAATAAGCATTCCGTGCTCCTGTTTGGGAACTCGCAGCTGCATATCCCATTCAGGATATTGTTTGATAATTTGCACACGGTCACCTGTTGCAAAGGCAACAAACGAAATGTAATGCTCTTTTTTCATTGGGTGATTACTTGTAATAAACCAGTTATCTTCAATTACCTCGATAGAAAGCTTGTTACTTTCATCAGCCTTTTGCATGATTTGTTCTTCCAATTTCCTGCCACAGCAAGATATCTCAGCATTACCTGTACAGAGCGAAATATTGTTACACACAGTGCAGATATAATACTTTGATTTTTTCATATTGCCTCCAACGAAATTATTCGCAACCAAATCACCACTTAATAACGTTCCAATGTCAACCTCAAGCAGGTCGGACAGCTCTGCAAGCAGTGAAATATCCGGGCAACCAAGGCCGCGTTCCCATTTAGAAATTGTTTTGTCACTGATATTCATTTTGTCTGCGAGCTGCTTTTGGCTCATTCCTTTTTCTATTCGCAGTGTTCGAATGATGCTGCCGACCTTAACGTTTTGCATAACGACTACCTCCATGTATCAATTGTAATCAATAACTATGATTTTTTAAATCAACGCTCCGTAGAGTTCGGTACAAATCATAATTTATCTTTAAAAATTAAAGGACACATACCATTAATTGCAATCCTGTAACAAAAAAGACGGTCTAACCAACTTATCTTTAAGGATAATGGTCAGCCGTCGTCTCTTTACGTTAGTTTGAACTTAAATGTATAGAATCAACTGTATTGTATCCATATAATGCTAATGGGCCATTTGTCTACAGTTCATTTTGCCCAACTAGTGAATAAAACGAGAGTCCATAATCTTTAAACTCGATCATATAGGGAGAGGAATTACAAATTTGATGTCTGTCTTCTCTCTCTGCATCCTTGATGGCAATAGCATCGTCTTGTTAGGGTGGACATTTCGAAACCTAAACGGTAAATTTATAATATGAAGGAAGCGTCTACTAGACTTTAAATTTCAAACCTTTGAATTACTTGATATAAATGTTCAGAGGTTTTGGCCAATTCTGCAGCAATTGCAACTAGTTCTTGCGTTGAAATCATCTGCTGCTCAGCTGAAGTCGCTGATTGAGTTGCTCCCTCAGCAAATTGAGAGGCGATTGAAGTAGCTAATCTCTGGGCTTCTGCTAACAGTTGACTTCGATTTAATAAATGATCGGCATTTGAAAGATTTTCTTCCACCTTTATAGAGGTGGAGTTAATCACTTCATCAAGTGAGTTGATCGCATCTCCTGCTTGTTCAATCACAGTTTTGCCGTGATTCACGACCTCCATTCCTTGATTAATATTCGTCACCGTTGTGTTGACCATTTTCTGAACATTGGAAATAAGCTGCATGATCTGTTGCGAAGACTGTGCCGAACTATCCGCGAGTTTTCTGACTTCCTCAGCGACAACGGCAAAACCTCGACCATGTTCCCCAGCTCTGGCTGCTTCGATGGCAGCATTAAGAGCTAATAGATTTGTCTGATCCGTGATCCCATTAATTACTGAGATAATATCCCCAATCTTTTGCGCCTGATCCGCTAAACTCAAGATCGATTCATTAGCTTGCTCAGTGACTTGATAAATGGCTTCCATCTCCTGAACAGCTTCTTTAACAGCTAAGGTTCCTTGTTGGCTTGTAGCTTTGGCAGACGTCGTTAGAGATAGAACCTTCTGAGTGCTTTCCAAGATACTTTGGGCGGCAGCTTCAATTTCATCGACTTCATCTTGAGACTTCTTTATACTCTGAATTTGTTCAGCAGCTCCTGCGCTAAACTCTTCTAATGTGGCAGCAAACGTTTCTTGATTTTCAACTAACGCGTTAACGTGAGTTGCTTGAGTGTGACTCATTGCCTGAGCTTTCTCGGTAATAGAAGCGAGATCTGTAATTATAGATGTCATTCCGATGGAAACTTTGTTTACCTCGTATGATAAGTTTCCTAATTCATCATCCGAATGAGCTTCAGCTCTGGATTTCAAATTTCCTTTGGCAATGGATTTTGTTACCTTGAATGTTTCTTGAAGAGCAGTTGCCAGTTTGTTTTTAAACCAAAAGCTGTAAAAAGCGTGAATCCCTAAAGCAATTAGAGAAGAAATAATGGCTGCTGGTGAAAAGGAGCTGTAAATTATCCAGGCAATTGCAAGAAAAAGTGTGGGAATCATGCCGCTATACACTTGTTTCGTGAGTTGCCCCTTATTGAGAGGCATGTCCAAGCGAACAGCATAGGCATGTTTGCCTTTAACAAAGATTGGACTGGCAACTTCAAACAGGACTTCGCCAGTGTTGCGATGATAAATCTGAGTAATCGGTTCTGTACATCGCGCTCCCCGAAGTTCCGTCTCGTTGTTAAAGTAAATACCCTCTCTCAAACGATTTGAGTGAACCAGAGCCAATCCATCTAAATCAAATAGACTAAGAAATTCGTTGTCGCCAAGGTTTCGATCGATCGCTTCTCTTAGCGGCTTGACAGCACTTTTCCAATCGTCATATTGGTTTAAAATACCTTCAATTTCCTTAGCAATGTGTTCAATAGTCGCTAAGCCTTGTTTTTTTTGCATTAGACTAACTTTTACGTCTCTAGCTATATTCATCTACCACCTTTTTGTAGAATCGGAATTAATTAAATAATTCACAAACCAGAAAATATTAGTAAATCGACAAAATATTACTAATTATGTTATCAGTCTAACACGAACTTGCATTTATTTCAATATGAAGCAGGGATTTAATAGCTAGCCCCTATCACTAATTCAGATAACGATCAATTATAACGGTTGTTTCTGCTTAATCTTAGCTATGCGTATGTTGCAGGGTGACAAGGAAAAGCGTATCAACCTCTCGAAAATAACAGATATCTTATAAATGGCTCAGCCAATTAAGGCTGAACCATTTATATTCAAATATTCGTTCTGAAATAAATCCGAATCATAATGATAATTATAGTTTCAAGAAATTAATTTATACCTGCTGGAAAGAACTCATTTGATATTCTTGATTGCTGTCTCGGCAAATTTTGTATTGACCACTTTTTCATAAGGAGCAATCTGCTTAAGCTCTCCCGCATCCTTGATGATCTGCTGAAGGAGGTAAAAATCCTTTTCCTGAAGAACAGGATTTGTCTTATACGTGTTCTGTTCTTTATATCGTTTAATAGAACTGGTCAAAATCTCCTCATTCTCATCCGGGAATTGGGGCTTGATAGCCTTGGCGATCTCTTCAGGAGAATGTTTTTCAACCCAGACTTGCCCCTTATAAATGGCGTTTGTGAATTTTTGGATAGTATTCGGGTTTTTCTCAATATAACTCTTCCTGGAAAAATAGGCTGTATACGGAACTTCGCCGCTCTCCTTACCTAAAGAAGCTACAATATAGGCTTTGCCTTCTTTCTCCATTGCAGATGCTGTGGGCTCGAAAATAATTACATAATCTCCTTTGCCTCCCAGAAAGGCCCCAGCCGTTGCCGCAAATTGTATCGTTGTATCAATTGTAACATTTTGACCCGGGGTAAGACCGGTTTTACCCAAAACGTACTGAAGAACAATGGCCGGCATTCCGCCCTTGCGTCCGCCGATAATGGTTTTCCCTTTCAGATCACTCCATTTGAAACCGGGATCGGGCTGTCTGCCCATCAGGAACGTCCCATCTCCATTGGTAAGTTGAGCAAATACAATACTATTATCTTCTTTGCCTTCGTTATAGACATACACGCTGGCCTCAGGTCCGGCAAAACCGATGTCCTCTTCCCCAGATAGAACCCCTGTCATAACCTTATCCGCTCCCTGACCGTTTGACAGTTCGACATCCAACCCTTCTTCCTTAAAAAAGCCCTGAGTTATAGCAACATATTGGGGAGCATAGAAAACAGAATGAGTCACCTCAGACAGTTTGACCTTTGTAAGCCCGGTTTGAGTGCCACAGCCGGAGATCACAGTAGAAAGTCCTAAAAGCAATACACTAAAAACTATAATTAATCGTTTCATATTGGCTCCTCCCTTTTTATAAAGAAACTTATGTACTAATAGTTGAGATCATTATTTTTTACAAGCAGTCTTTCAAGATAAACCACCCCCTGATACATGATAGCTGCAGCTACTCCCAGAATTATTACACTGGTCATTACCAGGTCTAACTTAAAAACCTGTCCGCCGTAAATGATAAGGTAACCTAATCCAGCTTTGGAAACCAGGAACTCTCCCACTATCACCCCGACCCATGACAACCCGACATTAATCTTTAAAGCATTAATTATGGTGGGGAAGGAAGCGGGGAGCACTACTTTTGTCAGAACTTGAAATTTGTTCCCGCCAAAGGTTTGAACCAGTTTGATCTTTTCCTGATCAATCCCCCAAAAACCGTTTAGAACCTCTAAAATTGTAACAATAAGGGAAATCGCCAGAGTCATGACAATAATGGATGCCGGGCCCGCTCCAATCCAGACGAGGAACACCGGACCAAGAGCAATCTTAGGTAAACTGTTGAGGATAACCAGATACGGTTCAGCTACTTTGGATATGAATTTTGACCACCATAGAATAACAGCTAGAAATGTTCCCAGGAGTGTGCCTAAAGTAAAACCAACTATAGTTTCCAGACAGGTAATTCCGATATGATAAAAAAGCACCCCCTCCTTATATAACTGGACAATTGTTTTTACAATCCTTGAAGGTTGGCTAGTGATAAAAGGATCAATAATTTTAGCATCCGCCATGATTTCCCACAGGACAAGACCTAAAACTAGAAGGAGAATCTGAGTCATGCGAACAGAGATTTTACCTAACCTCTCCTTACGTAAGTATTCCTGACGTTCCAAAGAAATGTTCAGGGCTTGGGAAATGGCAGGTATGTTTTCCTCTTCATCTTCAAACATGAACATCCAGCTCCTTCCATATCTCCTGAAAATAATGCCGAAATTCAGGGGCTTCCCGGCAAGTTAATGGAGTTCGGTTACTGCAGCTTAACTTAATCTCATGGATGTTCTTAACCATTCCAGGTCTTTTTGAGAGAACTATAATCCGATCGGCCATGCTGATACTTTCCGAAATATCATGGGTAACCAGAATAGCGGTTCTATTTTCCTTTTTGATAATAGAATAGATATCATCATTGACGGCAAGACGAGTTTGGTAATCTAGGGCTGAAAAAGCTTCATCTAATAGCAGAATCTGCGGATCTGTTACGAGAGTTCTGATCAGCGCCGCCCGCTGTCTCATCCCGCCGGAAAGCTGATCGGGGTATCTATTTTTAAATTCATAGAGCCCGTAGGTTTTAAGAAGAATCCGAGCTCGCTCTTTGGCCTCCTGGGTCACAGCCTTGCGAATTTCCAAGCCAAGCATGACATTTTGCCATATGGTTCGCCAATTGAAAAGATGATCCTTTTGCAGCATATAACCGATTTTTTTTGAGGTCCCCGTGACCTTTTCTCCACTCAGCCACACTGTCCCTGAGCTCGGAGAGAGCAAGCCGGATATAATCGATAAGAGTGTTGATTTTCCACACCCGCTGGGGCCGACAATGCTCACAAATTCCCCATCCTGAACAGAAAATCCGATGTTTGTAAGAGCCGCAATTTCCCCGTTCAGGGATTGATATTTCATACTGATGTTATGTACCTCAACGGCATTCAATGTCACTCCCCCCAATCTTAGATTCTTTAATAGTGTATTGGGAAAGATAGAAAGCTGTGAGTGATTCCAAAATAAAGATAAGCCTTCACCTGTTTTTGAATAAATAACAGAATGAAGGCATCATTGCATCGATAAATAATATAAAGATAAAGAATGAGAGCTTTCTTAATTAGATTTAGTTCCTCTATAAGTATATCCATTAGCCATAAGGACATTAACAAACAATTATAATCAGCAGCATACCGGAAGACGGTATCATTCATTCTTGGAGCATCGGCTCATACATCATGATGGCACGGTTCTCTGTTATAAACTCATCGTTTATTAGGTTCTCTTTACCGTCATAAACCTTACGGCGTATTATATTATTCCTGGTATACCCTCCCCACCACTCTTGATTAATTTGGTGGTGGCTTTCATAAACTTCGTACCTTTTCTCACAAGTTCGCTTACTACGCCATTCTCCATGCAAATGTGTCTTATCCAGCCACACAAGCAATTGGTAATCATCTAAAGTATTGTTTCTGACCTGCAAGTCAACATAATTGTAAACAATGGTTGCACCGCTTGCAAAAGGCTGGGTACGGTTGACATCGGGAAATACATCGTGTGTGTGTCGCCATCGCTCTGTCACTGTTAGCGAAGTATGCAAAGTCATCCAATATATTAGGTTAGATAACTGGCAAAGTCCTCCTCCGATCCCAGCTTGAAATGTACCGTTCGAAAGTACCATTCCTTCTTTATAACCTTTTCGCTTGGTTGGTTTACCCACAAGTCGCCACAACGAAAAAGTCTCGCCAGGCTTAAGAATTAAACCGTGTAGTTTGGTGGTTGCCAATTTAAGATTGACAACTTTATTCTCCTGTAGCCACATGTCTACATCCCGAAGCTGACGATAAAGGGGCGTTTGATGTTTTGCAATAATGTATTGAAGCGGGGAGGGTGAGCATTTATACGCAAATTTAGTGGTTCTGCTCAAATACCAATGTACATAACGTCGAAAGGTAAAAACCAACTTGCCCCAAAACAGCCGAATACTTGAACGCTGACGAGGACGTTCTATCCGTTTGTAATTAATGCTCACAATAAACACTCCAAAACTATTCTATTTGATTTCAAGTCTTATCCAAATTATGGCTCATATTTTTGAATAACTGAAATTTTGTTCTACAAAGCAGAAAGCAGGATAATAGCTTACTTATATGTGTTAATATTCAGTTAATTTCTCGCAATATGAATCATCTCTGCTGATAAACTGTCACTCAAGTAAAAGGAAATTAGGCTTCGCCGTAAGATTGTGCATAATAACTCGCACCTTTTTTGATTACTTTAACGTTAATTAAATGGTTTCCTGATACATCGAGAGGCGGTCTCGTCAACGAATAAATTTTCGCGTTTTGCAGTTCCAGACTATTTCTATCTAATTCAGTCTGAAACCGATTCTCAACAATTCCTGTGGTCAAGGCACTAATTGGGTGTTCTGACAGAAACAAATATGTTCTAATTGCCATCTGTGGTGTGGTATGAGCGTGGGATATAACATACCCTATGAAAATACTGCAGCCAGCAATCATGGTAGTGACCACAACAATGAGCTTCTTTTTCAAGGCATGCTCACAGTATCAAACTCTTCTGTAAATACTCTCAACATCATTCCGATATTATAACCAATTAAGCTACCACTGAATGAGTACCAATTGAACTGTCGGGGCATTGGAAGTGGGAAAATTATTATAATTATCAATCCAATAATTATTAAAGCATTACCGTATTTTTGTTTCCTTCTTCGTTTAATCCCTTTGTCAGAAATCAATTTCTGTTGTTCGTATTCCCATAGAGGTTTCATAAATGGCAATATGCTGCAATAGTAAAGATTATTTAACGATTTGCCAAATTTAATGGACCACAAAACCAAAGCCAGAACCAAACTAGTAGTGATTCGTTGCGAAAACCCCAAATTGATTGGCATTACACAATAAAGAAACAACACTAAGATAAAGGGAATATTTAATATAACGGCTTCAATAAATCTTAATCTTCTTAGATGCCTTGTATTCACCATGGAATCCTCTTTCATTAGCAGCATCTCCTTCAGGAGCAAGAGATCTTTGTCGAGAGCAACTTTAGACATAACAACTATATCCCATATTAACTGCGAATCATGGCGAAATAACATACTATTGTTAAAATTGAAAAAGCCTCCTAAACAGGTTGAAATTTATCTAGTGAGCGACAATTCCGCCTGGTTCTATAAGTGTCCGTCCAACACTGATTAGAGCGGACGAATTTAACTACTGAGTAGTACTGCAATGGATGGGTCTACTATTCTGTCGGCCTTAACACTATTTCCCTTACCATATTGTTCATTTTTCAATTTAAACGTTTGTATTTTGTTATCAATATTTATTGTTACTATTATCATAGAATTTCCGGTCTCAACTGCCGAGCCTGTAGTATGTGAGCTTAAAGTATATGTTTTCCGTGCATGAGAACCATTATTATAATCTTCTACGAGCATTTTACCTTTCAATAGAGGATTATCTTCTTCATAATATGATATTTCAAGATATTTAACTGAAGATAATTGAGATATATCTTTTTTATAAGTTACTATTAATGTTTTGGTCAAATTACTATCAAAATTAATTTGACCAAATAAATTTTGTCTAGATATTCCTGTCCCTTTTACTTGAAATTCAGCAGACCAAAATTCATTTTCTCCTTTAAAAGTATAATTCAGATTAACTATTTCTTTTTTATATGAGCAACCAGTAATTGATAATAACATTATACACATGAAAAAAATATATATTTTTTTCAACTTCAATTCCCCCAATAAAAATCGATAAGCAAACACTGGGGAGTACTTCTATTTTTTTCAACCTAATTCGTCTGAGTATAAGCAAGAATTGCGAATATATCTACGACAATATAACCATTACTATGAGACTAACTGACCATCCTGCAAGACTGAGATGAAGACCATCAGAGGTAATGGAACCAATTTCTCCCCACTCCTTTAGAAGTAAAATCTTATCATGTCTTCTTGAAAAACATCCTAAAAGCAAAATATATTAATGCTAGCCCAACAGTAAAATTTAACGTTGAGAGTATGGAAACGGATAAGAACTTTCGCGTGATGCTTCCGATGACCGCGATGAATGTTAACGCAGTCAATCGAGGCTTGATTGTCAAGGGAGAGCGTCTCCCGCTCGGCGAAGCGTTCCCTTGACAATCAACACGATGTTGGACTAAGGGGCTTTCGCTTCTTTTGGATAAGTTCCAATACCACGAAGAAGAACAACAGCTAGGGCCAGGACAATTATAGCAATGACAACCATTAGTTTCTTCATAGATTCCCTTCCTCTTAATACACAATATCCTACGAATTCGTCGCAACATAAGAATGATGTGACATGTTTGCTCAAGTATGATAGTTCTTGGATGAACCTCCCCTACCTACACTTCAGCAATTCTATTTTCCATCAAATTCAATTCGGTAAATGAATCTATGCCCCTTCGCCAGGTATGACATCTGAGCTATCGTCACTAATTGCCCACGTTTCCCCTATTCGAACCACAGAAAACTGATAATGCAATCCAATTTCGGGGTGGGCAATGACGTTGTTAATTAATACTTTGTCCCAAACCCAAATATCAGCACTGACAGTAGCAATGTTGCCATGTCCACTTATCTTGATATTTCTATATTTAGAAATCCCGCCGTCTAAAAATCTATAGTTACCTGTTTCCTGAGCATCTAATAAAGATTCTGATTGGCCAACCATTTTCTTTAATATTTGCGAATTGGGGATGTAGAACCTAGAAAGCTTTCCTTCAATATCCTCGTTCGTTTTTCTAATAACTTCGTCTGGAATACGGATTTTAGGATTTAAACGGTAAGGTTCTGGAAGGATAATTGCTGTTTGCCCCATTTTGACGGAATCTAAAATTAGTTTTTGAATTTCAATAGCATCAGCCGCTTTGATGCTTGTAAATCCCCATTGGCCAAACCAACTAATAAATAAAATGAGGCATGTGACGATTATTCTTATAATCCAGCTTTTATCTTTAACAAAAGAAGTCATCGCACCCATATTGAACCCCCAAATGGTCAAATATTTGCAAAATAAGAGGGAGGACATTTGTATTTGTGGGTAAAAGAATAACCGAAATTAGGGAAACCAGCCTAATATTTATCGAAAGGTTTTAGGGCTCTTAACTCACTAAGTATCACCGATGTGGAAAACCCTACAATTGAAGAAAGATACAGTATTGAAAAAATCATTGCATAAAAATATGAGTATTCCGCATTGCCACTATTAAATAGGCTTGAACTAAGACTCACTATGGGGAAGCCCAATATAAATATCCCTAGACCAATGATTATTGATTTTATCAAAATGCCCCCTCCTTCGTATAAGAACTTCGCTACTCAAACTATTCTGGGTTGCCCGCGACAAGTTCAACATGGTCTACAATCAGTCCTCTGGGTATTCTTTCCACACTTCAATCTCCTGTTCAAAATAAACCCAATAGGCCAAGATTCATATGGAGTATCCCTTTCCAATTACATGTGCGTCGGAAAAGTCTGGATTTAAAATAGAATTTAATAAATCCAAAGGCTCCGAAACCAGTAAGCCTGTCGATTGCCATTGTTCACCCCGTCCATAGATGAGCACTTTAAAACACTAATGAAAGTTGAGGAGATTGCTATGACCAAGCGAGAACGCAGAGTATTTACTGACGAATTTAAAAATCAAAGGGTTCAGCTTATCTTAATGGTAAACCCGGGGCAGAAATAATCCGGGAATATGATTTAGGCGCCTCTGCCTTTGACAAGTGGGTCAAGCAAGTCAGTCCACCTATCACACCCCTTACAACTTAGCAGAAGGTTTTTCAGATTGATGCGTTTGCAACTTGATTAGTTCGTCCAGCTTAACTAGCAGTTCTTTATCATTTTGGGTTTTACGTTTGAAAAACCGCAAAGTACTAACCATAAAATAAACAACAAACGCAACAACGAATGCAAATAACCCAAGACTCAAAAGCAAATGCAAAACGAGAGTATAATCAAATGTTATTGGATTCCCACCCATCATTGACACTCCCTCCATCCGAAATTACAGCGATAAACTTAAAACCCTGTATTACCTTCGCAAAAATGCTCAGATATAGGTTAAAGGTTCTTCAAGCTTGAACTCTTATGGCCTGACCAATGATAAATCCTCAGTACACGATGACCCCGACGAATGATGTGACATGTTCATTTATTCCCCATAGCATTCTCTAGTGCAGACCTTAACTTCGGAAACTTGAATTCAAAGCCAGTGTTAAGAAGTTTCTTCGGAATAACCCGTTGTCCGTGTAATAACATATCCGCCATTTGTCCTAATACTATTCTCAATAAAAACTCAGGCATCGGCAACCAAGACGGTCTCTTTAAAACCTCACCTAAAGTCTCGCAGAACTCTTTCATTCGCATAGGGTATGGCGTTGTTGCGTTTACAGGACCTGTTAGCTCTTGATGTTCGATAATAAACCTTATCATACTTGTTAAATCCTGAATGTGTATCCAAGAAATCCATTGATTTCCTTCTCCCAACGAACCACCCAAGAAAAACTTAAAAGGCATTGCCATTCTGCTAAGAGCACCCTCTTTTCCAATGACTACACCTATCCGTAGAGTTACTACTCTAGTTAAATCACTTTGAACCTTGTTGGCCTCGTTTTCCCAAACTCGGCAAACGTGAGCTAGAAAGTCTTCGCCTGCTTTTTCAGACTCAGTTATCTCTTCATCCTGACGGTCTCCATAATAACCAATGGCTGAAGCATTGATTAAAAGTTTTGGTTGAATGGCACGATTATTTATGGCTGTTACAATGGCTTCAGTAGTTCTAATCCTACTCTCTAGTATTTCCTGCTTAATTGACTTAGACCATCGGCGATTGCCAATTGACTCGCCCGCTAAGTTAATTACTACGTCAATTTCAGGTAACTGATTCATAGAAGTTAGAGGGGAATGATTGTCCCATTTAATGACCTTAACCCCATGTTCTAAGGTATTTGTGGATTCGGAAGGATTCCTTGTTACTACGTAGACCTGGTACCCATTCGCATGTAATTCCACAGTTAGGTTTCTTCCAACAAAACCCGTTCCTCCAAAGATTAAAACCTTCATTTTTCCCATTTCGGCCTCACCTCTATTCGGTCTTTCCATAAAAAGGATAGTATTTTACTCTAACTCTCCACAAATGTAAGCAGTCAAGTAAAACCAGCAACTTTTCGCCACAAACCATACAACATTTTGTTACTGTGTAATAGTCTTCCTATGTTGGAGTCTGTAGCTGTTTCCCGTCATGTTTAAAATCTCGCAGTGGTGTATAAGTCGGTCTAAAATCGCAGTTGTAATGGTGGCATCCCCTAAAAAGTCAGCCCATTCATCGAATCCTTTGTTTGAGGTAATGATGAGTGATGTTTTCTCGGACATTGAAGACACGAAACCGAAGAACAAATTGGCTTCTATTGTAGAAAGTGGCATGAAGCCAACTTCATCAATAATAACCAGTGATGCCGAGTTGAGTATTTTTATTCGTCTCTTACTGGCGGTCGAGATTTGCGAGGTTTTTAGTGTAATTATGAGTTCATCCAAGGTCGTAAAAGCTACGGCATAACCTAGGTTTAAAGCCTGTACCGCTAAGGACAAGGCCAGATGCGTTTTCCCAATACCAGGTGGTCCCAGGAAACAAATGTTAAACGCTTGCTCAACCCAAGTCATATCGGACAACCTTAGCATCTGTTCCTTGGATACGCTGCGTTGGAATCCGAAGTCGAAGGTTTCCAGGGTTTTTTCGGCCGGTAGATTTGCTCTTCTTCTGCGAATTAGATTTTGCTTTTCCGTCCGAAGACGTTGTTGCTCCGAAAGGAAAACCTCAACGCTTTCGAGAGGTGTGAGATTATTCTTTTTAGCATAAAGGTTTTCTAAATCAACA